>CANQMW010000003.1 GCA_947625045.1 uncultured Oscillospiraceae bacterium | reverse complement strand
TGGTCCGAGTGACTGGACTTGAACCAGCGGCCTCCTGAACCCCATTCAGGCGCGATACCAAACTTCGCCACACCCGGTCGTTTCGCTCAAATATATTAGCATACCGGCCCGGAAAAAGCAAGAGGCAATTTCGCTTTCTGCCGGAAAATCCGGCCCTTCCGCTGCCCTTGGGAAAATCGCCGGAAACACCCGGGGGGCGGGGTGCATATTCTTATGGAGGTTCACCTATTGCATACCGATTTAAAGTAGTGTATAATCAGTAAGCTAATCTCATTTATGTTATTAGAATAAGTTTTGATATATCTGCGCCGCGCAAGCGGCGGGAGGGAGGCAGCCATGGAAAAGACGGACGGCCTGTACAGGCCGTGGTTCGAGCACGACGCCTGCGGCATCGGCGCGGTGGTGGACATCAAGGGCCGCCAGTCCCGGGCCACCGTGGACGACGCCTTGAAGATCGTGGAAAAGCTGGAGCACCGGGCGGGCAAGGACGCCGCCGGGGAGACCGGCGACGGCGTGGGCATCCTGGTGCAGGTGTCCCACCGGTTCTTTAAAAAGGCCGCCGAGGAGTGCGGCATCGAGCTGGGCAATGCGGGCGACTACGGCGTGGGGATGTTCTTCTTCCCCCAGGACGTGGTGCGCCGGCGGCAGGCCAAGAAGATGTTCGAGGTCATCCTGGGCAAGGAGGGCCTGCGGCTGCTGGGCTGGCGGGAGGTGCCCACGAACCCCGACATCCTGGGCAAAAAGGCCCGGGACTGCATGCCCTACATCATCCAGTGCTTCGTGGAGCGGCCCAGGGACGTGCGGCCGGGCCTGGCCTTCGACCAGCGCCTCTATGTGGCCCGGCGGGTATTCGAGCAGAGCAACGACAATACCTATGTGGCCAGCCTCTCCAGCCGGACTGTGGTCTACAAGGGCATGTTCCTCGTCAATCAGCTGCGGGCGTTCTATCTGGACCTGCAGAGCGAGGACTATATCTCCGCCATCGCCATGGTCCACTCCCGGTTCTCCACCAACACCACCCCCAGCTGGGAGCGTGCCCACCCCAACCGGTTCATCCTCCACAACGGCGAGATCAACACCATCCGGGGCAACGTGGACCGCATGCTGGCCCGGGAGGAGACCATGAGCTCCGCGGTCATGCGGGAGAACATGGACAAGATATTCCCGGTCATCGACCCCAACGGCTCCGACTCGGCTATGCTGGACAACACCCTGGAATTTCTGGTGATGAACGGCATGCCCCTGCCCCTGGCCATGATGATCATCATCCCCGAGCCCTGGAAGAACGACAAGATGATCGACCGCAAGAAGCGGGACCTGTACCGCTACTACGCCACCATGATGGAGCCCTGGGACGGGCCGGCGGCGGTGCTGTTCTCCGACGGGGAGCTGGTGGGGGCCATATTGGACCGGAACGGCCTGCGGCCCAGCCGGTACTACCTCACCGACGACGACCGGCTCATCCTCTCCTCCGAGGTGGGCGTGCTGGATATCCCCGAGGAGCATATCACGCTGAAGAGCCGCCTCCAGCCGGGGAAGATGCTGCTCATCGACACCAAGCGGGGCAAGGTCATGCAGGACGAGGACCTGAAGGGCCTCTATGCCTCCCGGCAGCCCTACGGCGAGTGGCTGGACCAGAACCTGGTGCGGCTTCAGGACCTGCCCATCCCCAACAAGAAGGTGGAGGTCCACACCCAGGACCAGCGGGATAGGCTCTACCGGGCCTTCGGCTATACATACGAGGAGGTCAAGGACGCCATCCTCCCCATGGCCCGCACGGGTGCCGAGCCCACCGCGGCCATGGGCAGCGATACGCCGCTGGCGGTGCTCTCGGAGCAGTATCCACCCCTGTTCCACTACTTCAAGCAGCAGTTCGCCCAGGTCACCAACCCGCCCATCGACGCCATCCGGGAGGAGTGCGTCACGGATACCACCGTGTACGTGGGCTCCGACGGCAACCTTTTGGAAGAGCGGGCGGAAAACTGCAACGTATTGCAGATCGAAAACCCCATCCTCACGGGCATCGACCTCATCAAGATCAAGGCCATGCACCGGGACGGGTTCCATGTGGAGACCGTGAGCCTTCTATATTATAAGAACACCCCTTTGGAGCGGGCCATGGACCGGCTTTTCATCGCCTGCGACAAGGCCTACCGCCACGGGGCCAATATTTTGATATTGTCCGACCGGGGCGTGGATGAAAACCACGTGGCCATCCCGTCCTTACTCGCCGTGTCCGCCATGGAGCAGCATCTGGTCCGCACGAAAAAACGCACCAGCGTGTCTATCATCCTGGAGAGCGCAGAGCCGAGAGACGTGCACCACTTCGCGCTGCTCTTAGGCTACGGCGCCCGGGCCATCCAGCCCTATCTTGCCCACGAGTGCATCGCCGAGTGCATCAACCTGGGGCTCTTAGACAAGGACGAGCACACGGCCATCGACGACTACAACAAGGCCATTTTGAGCGGCATCGTGAAGATCGCCTCCAAGATGGGCGTGTCCACCATCCAGTCCTACCAGTCCTCCCAGATCTTCGAGGCGGTGGGCATCCGCCCGGACGTCATCGACAAGTACTTCACCAACACCATCTCCCGGGTGGGTGGCATCGGCCTGGAGGAGATGGGCCGGGCGGTGGAATACCACCACAGCCAGGCCTTCGACCCCCTGGACCTGGGGGTGGACACCACCCTCAACAGCGTGGGCATGTATAAGCTGCGCTCCGGGGACAACAGCGAGGGCCACCTCATCGACCCGGCCACCATCGTGGCCCTGCGGGAGGCCGCCCAGAAGGGGGACTACGAGCGGTTCAAAGAATATTCCGCCCTGGCCTCCCGGGCCCGGACGCCCTATAACCTGCGGGGGCTGATGGAATTCGCTTGGGCGGAGGACGGCGGCGTGCCCATCGACGAGGTGGAGAGCGTGGACTCCATCGTCAAGCGCTTTAAGACCGGCGCCATGAGCTACGGTTCCATCTCCAAGGAGGCCCACGAGTGCCTGGCCCTGGCCATGAACCGGCTGGGAGGCAAGTCCAACTCCGGCGAGGGCGGCGAGGAGCCCGAGCGGCTGGGCACGGAGAAAAACAGCGCCATCAAGCAGGTGGCCTCCGGCCGCTTCGGCGTCACCAGCGAGTACCTGTGCAGTGCGCAGGAGATACAGATAAAAATGGCCCAGGGCGCCAAGCCCGGCGAGGGCGGCCATCTGCCGGGGAAGAAGGTATATCCCTGGATCGCCCGGACCCGGTATTCCACCCCGGGCGTCAGCCTCATCTCGCCCCCGCCTCACCACGACATCTACTCCATCGAGGACCTGGCACAGCTCATATTCGACCTTAAAAACGCCAACCGGGCCGCCCGTATCAGCGTCAAGCTGGTCAGCGAGGCGGGCGTGGGCACCATCGCCTCTGGCGTGGCCAAGGCGGGCGCCCAGGTAGTGCTCATCTCCGGCTACGACGGCGGCACCGGCGCTTCCCCCCGCAACTCCATCCAGAACGCCGGCCTGCCCTGGGAGCTGGGCCTGGCGGAGGCCCACCAGACCCTCATCGCCAATGGCCTGCGGGAGCGGGTCATATTGGAGGTGGACGGCAAGCTGATGAACGGCCGGGACGTGGCCGTGGCGGCCATGCTGGGGGCGGAGGAGTTCGGCTTCGCCACCGCGCCGCTCATCACCCTGGGCTGCGTGATGATGCGGGTGTGCAACCTGGACACCTGCCCCGCGGGCGTGGCCACCCAGAACCCGGACCTGCGCTGCCGTTTCCAGGGCAAGCCCGAGTACGTGATGAATTTCATGCGCTTCACGGCCCAGGAACTGCGGGAGATCATGGCAAAACTGGGCGTGCGCACCGTGGACGAACTGGTGGGCCGGACGGACCTCTTGCGGGTCCGGGAGGACCTGGGAAGCGCCCGGGCGAAGTCCATAGACCTCTCCGGCATCCTGAACGCGGGGCACATGGAGGAGAACGCGGTGCACCACCACGCCGAGGCGGATTACGATTTCCGCCTGGAGACCACCATGGACGAGAGCGTGCTGCTGCCCGCGTTCAAAAAGACATTGAGGGACGGCAGTCCCAAGAAGATAAGCGTGAACGTGTCCAGCACCAACCGGACCTTCGGCACTATCCTGGGCTCGGAGATCACGAAGAAATTCGGAAACGCCCTGCCCGACGACACGGTGTTCATCGACGCCCGGGGCGGCGGGGGCCAGTCCTTCGGCTCCTTCCTGCCCAAGGGCATGACCATCCGCCTCACCGGCGACAGCAACGACTATATGGGCAAGGGCCTCTCCGGCGGCAAGATCATCGTCCGGCCCCCGGAGACCAGCCGCATCAACGCCGGGGAGAACATCATCATCGGCAACGTGGCCCTCTATGGCGCCACCTCCGGCGAGGCCTACATCAACGGCATGGCGGGCGAGCGCTTCTGCGTGCGCAACTCCGGCGCCAAGGCGGTGGTGGAGGGCGTGGGCGACCACGGCTGCGAGTACATGACCGGCGGCTGCGCCGTCATACTGGGCCCCACGGGGAAGAACTTCGCCGCGGGCATGTCCGGCGGCATCGCCTATGTGCTGGACGAGCGGTTCGAGCTCTATTTACAGCTCAACAAGGACATGGTGACCATGAGCGCGGTCACGGCCAAGCACGACGTGGCCCAGCTTCGGGAGATGATAGAGGCCCACGTGGCCGCCACCGGCTCTGCCAGGGGCAAAACGGTGCTGGAGAACTGGGACGACATGCTGCCGCTCTTTAAGAAGATCACCCCCAACGACTACAGCAAGATGCTCTCCGCCATCAGCAAACTGGAGGAGAAGGGCATGCCCCGGCAGCAGGCGGAGCTGGAGGCGTTCTACACCGTGCAGAAGGGAGGCGTGTAAGCCATGGGAAAGGCCACAGGCTTTATGGAATACAAACGGGCGGAGCGGCCCGTGTTCGACCCGGTGCGCCGGACGGCGGACTTCATGGAGTTCCACGGGGAGCTCACCGAGGCGGAGCGCCGCGTCCAGGGGGCCCGGTGCATGAACTGCGGCGTGCCCTTCTGCCAGTCCCAGTTCGGCTGCCCCCTGCATAACCTCATCCCCGAGTGGAACGACGAGGTGTTCAACGGCAACTGGAAGCACGCGCTGGATAGGCTCCTGAAGACAAACGGCTTTCCCGAGTTCACCGGCCGGGTGTGCCCGGCGCTGTGCGAGTCGGCGTGCGTGTGCGGGCTCTACGGCGACGCGCCCATATCCGTGAAGGACAACGAGCTGGCCGTCATCGAGTACGCCTACGCCCACGGGCTGGTGGAGCCCAAGATACCCGAGGTGCGCACCGGCAAGACCGTGGCGGTGGTGGGCTCCGGCCCGGCGGGCCTGGCCGTGGCGGACCTTTTGAACCAGCGGGGCCATTCCGTCACCGTTTTGGAGCGGGACGACCGGCTGGGGGGCCTTCTCATGTACGGCATCCCCAACATGAAGCTGGATAAATCCGTGGTGGACCGGCGCATACGGCGCATGGAGACCGAGGGCGTCACCTTTCTCACTAATACGGATGCCGCGGACCTGGCCGGGCGGCTCATGGCGGAATACGACGCGGTGGTGCTCTGCGCCGGGTCCCGGCAGGCCCGGGATGTGGCCGTGGAGGGCCGGGAGGCGAAAGGCGTGTGCCAGGCCATGGAATACCTCACCGAGAGCACAAAGGCCCTCTTAGACCGTAGAAACAGCGCCTATGACGCCAAGGGCAAGAACGTGGTCATCGTCGGTAACGGCGACACCGCTACCGACTGCGTGGCCACCGCCATCCGCCAGGGGGCGGTATCGGTGACCCAGCTGGTGCGAAAGGCGGCGGCCGCCCCCGCCCGTGTGTGGCCCTACCACGCCCGGTCCGGCAAGCCGGACTACGGCCAGGAGGAGGCCCTGGCCAAGTTTGGCAAGGACCCCCGGGTCTATGAGACCGTGGCGAAAAAGCTCATCACCGACGAGGCTGGGAATCTCACCGCCGTCGTCGTGGATACGGCGGGGCAGGAGCAGACCCTGCCCGCGGAGCTTCTGCTGATAGCCGCCGGTTTTACCGGGGCGGAATCGTCCCTGGCCGAGGCCTTCGGCCTGGAGCTGGACGAAAAAGGCCGCCTGGGCAAAGCGGACCACGGCACCGCCAACGAGAAGGTGTTCACGGCCGGCGACGTGCGCCGGGGCGCCTCCCTGGTGGCGGCGGCCATCGCCGACGGCCGGGCCTGCGCCAAGGCGGTGGACGCGTTTTTGGAGGGCTATACGAACCTCTGAAACAGGATAGGTAAAATACCCCGGAGGGCCGCAGCTCTCCGGGGTATTCCTGTGAAAAACGCCATTTCCTATAAAATCGATTGCAATTTGACGTATATGATATTATACTGTTAAAGCATTTTACTTTAATAAGGAGGCTGCACGATGAAAAAGCTGGGCTTCGGGCTCATGCGCCTGCCGACCCTGGACCCCAACGACGCGGGAAAGATCGATATGGACCAGGCCAAGAAGATGGTGGACGTCTTTTTGGAGAAGGGCTTTACATATTTCGATACCGCCTGGATGTACTGCAACTTCAAGAGCGAGGAGGCCGCGAAGGAGATACTGGTGGACCGCCATCCCCGGGACAGCTTCACCCTGGCAACCAAGCTCCATTCCGGCTTTTTCGACAGCTTCGAGGACCGGGACAAGGTGTTCAACGCCCAATTGGAAAAGACCGGGGCGGGGTACTTCGACTACTACCTGCTCCACGGCATCGAGGCGGACAGCCTCGCGAAATATGAAAAGTTCGACTGCTTCAACTGGCTTTTGGAGAAGAAGGCCCAGGGCCTTGTAAAGCACGCGGGCTTTTCCTTCCACGACACCCCGGAGACCTTGGACGCCATCCTCACAAAGCACCCGGAGATGGAGTTCGTGCAGCTGCAATTGAACTACCTGGACTGGGAGAGCGAATGGGTCCAGTCCCGGGGCTGCTATGAGGTGTGCGTCAAGCACGGCAAGCCCGTCATCGTCATGGAGCCGGTGAAGGGCGGCACGTTGGCCAAGGTCCCGCCCCAGGCGGAGGCCATGATGAAGGGCCGGGACCCCGCCGCCTCCGTATCCTCCTGGGCGGTGCGGTTCGCCGCGAGCCTGGATAACGTCATGGTGGTGCTCTCCGGCATGAGCTCCCTGGCCCAGATGGAGGACAACACGGGATATATGGAGAACTTCCAGCCCCTCACGGAAGAGGAGAAGCAGATGCTCTTTAAGGCGGCGGAGGTCATCCTGGGCCAGATCGCCGTGCCCTGCACCGGCTGCGCCTACTGCACCGCCGGCTGCCCCATGCACATCGCCATCCCCCAGTATTTTTCCATCTACAACGAGCAGATGCGGGAGGCGGAGGAGAAGGGCTGGAGCGTGAACTTCACCTCCTACGAGCAGCTCACGAAAAAGGGCGGAAAGCCCTCCGACTGCATCCAGTGCGGCCAGTGCGAGGGCGTGTGCCCCCAGCACCTGCCCATCATCCAGACCCTCCAGGCCGTGACCAAGTGCTTCGAGGGGTAAAAATTCAAACGACGGAGACATATCTTGAGCGAACGGGTACTTGACATACTCATATCCAGCTTTCCCCGCATATTGGGCCAGGGGCTTCTGGTGACCATCCCCCTGACGGTCATCTCCTTCGCCCTGGCGCTCATCATCGCGGTGGCCTGCGCCATGGTCCAGATCGCGGACATAAAGGGCCTTCGGCAGATCGTCCGGTTTTATATCTGGATAATAAGGGGCACGCCCCTTTTGGTACAGCTCTACCTCGTCTACTTTGGCCTGCCAGACCTGGGGCTGGTGCTGCCGGCCTTCCCCTGCGCGGTGGCGGTGTTCGCGCTGAACGAGGGGGCCTACTGCGCCGAGACCGTCCGGGCCGCCATCGAGGCGGTGCCCAGAGGGCAGATGGAGGCGGGCTACTGCGTGGGCATGAGCTATATCCAGATCATGCGCCGCATCGTGCTGCCCCAGGCCTTTCGCACCGCGTTCCCGCCGCTGTCCAATTCCCTTATCAGCATGGTGAAGGACACCTCCCTGGCCGCCAACATCACGGTGACGGAGATGTTCATGACCACCCAGCGGGTGGCGGGCCGGACTTACGAGCACCTGGCGCTGTACGCCGAGGTGGCGCTTATATACCTCCTGTTCTGCACGGTCATCACCTGGCTGCAGCGGCTGGGGGAGAGGAAGCTGAACGCCATGAACGGGGGGAACGTCATCCGTGCTTGAGGTGAGAGGGCTCAAAAAGAGCTTTGAAGGCCATGAGATATTAAAAGGTGTGGACCTGTCCCTGGAGAAGGGGGACGTGCTGGCGGTGCTGGGCCCCTCCGGGGGCGGCAAGACCACGCTCTTGCGGTGCCTGAACTTTCTGGAGCGGGCCGACGCCGGGACCATGACGTTCCTGGGGCAGGAGATGGATATGCCGTCCCTTTCCCGGAAGGACATCGCCGCCTACCGGCGGCACACCGCCTTCGTGTTCCAGAGCTTTAACTTATTCGCCAACAAGACCGCGCTGCAAAATGTGACCGAGGGGCTCATCGTGGCCCGGAAAATGGCGAAGCGGGAGGCGGAGGAGCGGGCCATGGCCGCATTGGAGCGGGTGGGTCTCGCCGACAAGAGGGCGTCCTACCCCAACCAGCTCTCCGGCGGACAGCAGCAGCGGGTGGCCATCGCCCGGGCGGTGGCCGGGGAGCCGGACGTCATCTTCTTCGACGAGCCAACCAGCGCCCTGGACCCGGAGCTCATCGGCGGGGTGCTGGACGTGATGCGGGACCTGGCAAGGGACGGCATGACCATGGTTGTGGTGACCCACGAGATGAGCTTTGCCCGCAGCGCCTCCACCCATGTGTTATTTATGGACGAGGGCGTGGCCCTGGCGTCGGCGCCCACGGGGGAATTTTTCAAGGAGCAGAAATTGGAGCGGATACAGTCATTCCTCCGCTCCCTGGACAGAAAGGATGAATAAGCATGAAGAGGATCGTAGCTATACTGTGCGCAGCGGCGCTGTGCCTGTGCCTGGGCGCGGGGGCTTTTGCCGCGGAGGATGACCTGCTGGCGCAGGTGCAGGACAAGGGCGTGCTCACCATCGCCATGGAGGGCACATGGGCCCCCTGGACCTACCACAACGAGGACGACGAGCTGGTTGGCTTCGACGTGGAGGTGGGGCAGTATATCGCCCAGTACCTGGGCGTGGAGGCGGAATTCATCGAGGGCGAGTGGGACGGCCTGTTCGCCGGGATGGACTCCAAGCGGTATGACATGGTCATCAACGGCGTGGACGTGACCGAGGAGCGGAGCGAGAAGTACGACTTCACCGACCCCTACGCCTACATCCGCACCGCCCTGGTGGTCCGGGAGGACAACGAGGACATAAAGTCCTTCGAGGACCTGGATGGCAAGACCACCTCCAACAGCATCGGCAGCACCTATATGGAGCTGGCGGAGGACTACGGCGCCACCTGCGAGGGCGTGGACTCCCTGGGAGAGACCATGCAGATGGTCCAGTCCGGCCGGGCGGACGCCACCCTGAACGCGGAGGTGTCCGTGCTGGACTACCTCGCCCAGCAGCCCGACGCGCCTTTGAAGATCGTGGCCTACACCGAGGAGGCCAACCTGGTGTCCATCCCCCTGCGGAAGGGGGAGGAGACCGCGTCCCTCCGGGAGGCCGTCAATGAGGCCATCGCCGCCATGCGAGAGGACGGTACCCTCTCCGAACTGAGCGAGAAGTACTTCGGCTCCGACATCACCGCCCAGCCTGAGGCGGCCGACTGACAAAGGGCAAAAAAGAAAACGGCGCCTTATAAAAGCGCCGTTTTCTTCTGAAATTCTCAGCTCTGCCGCACCTTGTCCTGAGGGGCCAGCTGGACCATGACCACCGCGGCGAACACCAGCGCGCACCCCGTTATCTCCCAGCCGGTGAGGGTGGAGCCGGGCATGAGCACATAGCCCGCCAGCACGGAAAAGACGCTCTCCAGGCTGAGGATGAGAGAGGCCACCGCCGGGTGGACGTTCTTCTGGGCCACCACCTGCAATGTGTAACCCACGCCGCAGCTGAACACCGCCGCGTAGCCGATGGGCAGCCAGCAGGCCAGGATGTCCGCCGCCGCGGGCTTTTCTACGAGGAGCATCACCGGCGCGCTGAGGAGCCCGGCCGTCAGAAACTGCACGCAGCTTAAGCGTACCCCGTCCGCCTTGGGGGAGAAGTGGTCGATGACCAGGATGTGGGCGGTGAAGCCCACAGCCGACAGCAGAAGGTAGGGGTCGCTCTTATCGAAATGCACCCCCTGGCCTGCCATGAGGCCGTCCATCATGCACAGGCAGAAGAGCCCTATCACCGTCACGCCCACGCCCAGCCATACCAGGGGCGGGGACTTTTTCTTCAAGAGTATCAGGCTCGCCACCGGCACCAGGGCGCAGTAGCCGGTGGTGATGAATCCCGCCTTGCCCACATTGGTAGAGGCGTCCTGGAGGGACACGCCCACCTGCTGGATGTCGGCGGCGAAGAAAAGCGCCAGCCCGCAGCACAGCCCGCCCACAAGGATGTCCCGGCGGCTGCCCTTTTCAAAGGCACCGTCCCGGGAGCGGAACTTATCCAGCAGGGGCAGCACCGCCGCCAGGCACAGCCCGCCCAGCGTGAAACGGACGGCATTATAGGTGAAAGGGCCGATATAGTTCATGCCCTCCTTCTGGGCCACAAAGGCCACGCCCCAGACCAGGGCGGCCAGGAGCAGGAGAGCGGGGTTTTTCAGGTCACGGAGTTTCAAAAAGGGTACCTCTTTTCCGGCGGCCGCGCCGCCGCGGACATTGAGAGCAGTATATCCCTCCCAGGCCCGATTGTCAACGCGCCGGGGGAGGGTGCTTTAAGCAAATCTTAATAAATCTGCCGTTTACTTTCCTAAGAAAAAGTTATATGATAGAGAGGCCGGTCCGAAGGGGTCCGGCGGAAGGGAAAGAAGCGGCGTTTTATCGGGAGGATGCTATGAAGCGAGCGGCAGCGGCGGTCCTGGCGGGCGGCCTTATCCTGTGTCTGTTGGCCGGCTGTGAGCTGGGCGGCAATAAGAGCGCGCCGGGCGACGCCGTGAGCGTACAAAAGGTCTCGGACCTGGCGGCCATGGGGCCCGTGGGTCTGGCGGACCGCTACGCCGGTAAGGTGGTGGCGGGCCAGACCGCGGACGTGAAGCGGGACAGCAACAAGTCCGTGCAGGAGACATACGTGGAAGTGGGCGACATGGTCAAAGAGGGCGACCCGCTGTTCACCTACGATATGGAGAAGATGCAGCTGGACCTGGAGAAGCTGTATCTGGACAAAGAGGGCTACGAGAACACCATCGCCGCGGCCAACAACTCCATCGCGGAGCTGGAAAAGGAGCGGGACAAGGCCAAGGAGGGCGACAAGCTCAGCTATACCCTGGAGATAGACTCCCGCAAGGCGGAGATACGGGAGGCCCAGTACAATATCTCCATGAAGGAGCGGGACATCGCCTCCATGGAGGCGTCCATGGAGGACGCGGTGGTATATTCCCCCATCGCCGGCCGGGTCATGACCGTGGACGAGACCGGCAGCAGCTATGTGGACCCCTACAGCTACTACGGCGGCGGGGACAACGGCGGCGACACCAGCGTGGGGTTCATCACCGTCACCGACGTGACCCGCCTGCGGGTGCAGGGCAACATCAACGAGATGAACGCCTACGCCCTCACCGAGGGCATGCCCATGCGCATCCGCTCCCGGGTGGACGCAGAACAGACCTGGACCGGGAGCCTTTCCATGATCGACTGGGAAAACCCGGTGAAGAACGACAATAACGGCATGGTGTATATCTCCTCCTCCGGCTCCGACGAGATGACCCAGTCCAGCAAGTATCCGTTTTATATCGAACTGGACAGCACCGACGGGCTCATATTGGGCCAGCACGTGTACATAGAACCGGACAACGGCGAGGAAGAGGAGACGGAGCCCGCCGGGCCCATGCTGCCCATGTACTTCATCGCCTATGAGGAGGACGGCTCCGCCTATGTGTGGGCGGACAACGGCAAGGGCAAGCTGGAAAAGCGGGCCGTGACCCTGGGCGAGACGGATGAGATGACCGGCGCCTGCGAGATAGTGGAGGGCCTTTCTGAGGACGACTACATCGCCATGCCCGAGGAGGGCCTGGAGGAGGGCCGGGCCGCGGAGAAGTATGACCCGGAGGCCGCCGAAGAGGCCGCCATGACCGGAGAGGCCGGCGGTGAGATGATGGCCGGGGCCGGTTTCTGACGGGGTGTGGCCATGCTGCTTGAGATGAAGGACATATGCAAGGACTATCCCCAGGGCCGGGAAGTGGTCAAGATCCTCAAAGACGTGAATCTGACCATCGGCGAGGGGGACTACCTTGCCATCATGGGGCCGTCGGGCTCCGGCAAGACCACTCTGATGAACATCATCGGGTGCCTGGACGTGCCCACGTCGGGGAGCTATTCCCTCAACGGGGAGGATATCTCCCGGGCCTCGGAGAACCATTTGGCGGACGTGCGCAATTCCACGCTGGGCTTCGTGTTCCAGAGCTTTTACCTGCTGCCCAAGCTCTCGGCCCGGGACAATGTGGCGCTGCCGCTTCTCTACGCGGGCGTGAAGAAGCGGGAGCGGTCCCGCCGGGCGGAGAAGGCCCTGGAGATGGTGGGCCTGGGGGACAGGGTGGACTTTATGCCCAACCAGCTCTCCGGCGGCCAGCAGCAGCGGGTCGCCATCGCCCGCGCCATGATAAACGAACCAAAAATACTGCTGGCCGACGAGCCCACGGGCGCGCTGGACAGCACCTCCGGCCATCAGGTCATGGACCTTTTTGACCAGCTGAACGCCGCCGGCACCACCATCGTGCTCATCACCCATGAGCCCGCCGTGGGCCAGCGGGCCAAGCGCGTGCGCCGTATACTGGACGGACGGCTGATGGCGGAGGGAGAAGGAGGAGTAGGAGATGCCTGGTAAACATGCCGCGGCGGCGGGAGGGCCGCCCCGGAAAAAGGGAAAGGGACGCAAGGCGGTGGCCGTCGTCCTGGTGTGCCTCATTCTGTTCGGCGCAGCAGGGGGCGGCGTATATTACTATTTGCAGCACCGCACCTCGGGCCAGACGGTGAACGTGTATCCGGTGAGCCAGATGGGCTATACCAACGACTGGGCCGAGCGGGTCCAGACCGGCGGCACCGTCCGGGCGGACAAGATGCAGGCCGTGTATCTGAGCAGCACCCAGACCGTCACGGAGATATACGTGGAGGAGGGCCAGCAGGTCCAGGTGGGGGACAAGATCCTCGCCTTCGACACCACCCTCAGCGAGGTGGAGCTGGAAAAGGCCCGCATCGAGATCGAGAAGAAAAAGCTGGATATCAAAGACGTCCAGGAGGAACTGGACGAGATCGCCACGTATAAGATCGGTTCCGGCGGGGGCGGGTACTATATGCCGCCCGTCACGTCGGAGCCCATCCCTGAGCCCCTGATCCCCGTGCCCGTCCCCTGCTTCCAGGGGGGCAATGGCACCCGGATAGACCCCTACGTGTTCGTATGGGAGGAGGGCCGGCTCATCAACGACGCCACCATCCGAAGCCTCCTCACCATGGCCCTGCCCACCCCCTCGCCGGATCCCACCTTCGCCCCGGCGGAGGATACGGGAGGGCAGATGCCTGATATGCCCCTTATCAGCGATGAGCCGGAGGGCGCCGCGCCGGTGGCGCCGGTGGCTCTGGCGGCCCGGCCCACGCCCGTGGGCGCCGGGCAGGGCTACGCGGTGCGGGCCCTGCTGGCCCCCGCCCGCCATGGGAGCATGATCCTGCGGGCTGAGGGCGAAGGCGGCGAGCCGCCCATAGAGAGCGAGCCTACGGAGGCGCCGGTGACGGATGTACCGGTGACGGAGGCTCCCGTGACGGAGGCCCCTGTGACCGAGGCGCCGGTGACGGAGGCGCCGGTGACCGAGGCGCCCTTCGTGCCCCTGGAGACCCCGGAGCCGCCGGTGGAGGATGAGCCCTGGGCCCAGGATACACCGGAGCCGGAAGTGACCCCGCAGGAGGCCACGCCGACCCCCACGCCCACCCCGTCTCCCTCTCCCAGCGAGAGCCCGGAGCCCAGCGAGAGCCCCGACCCGGACGCCAGCCCTGACCCCGACGCCACCCCCGGCGCGGAGGCCACCGACGGACCCAGCGGCGCGGAGTATTACATCGTCTTTGAGATGCGGGACGGCAACTCCATGCAGGGGGATGTGCTGCGGGCCTTTGAGCTGCGGCTGGTGCTGGTCCACGGCCGGTGGAGCTTCGAGGTGGTCCCCACCGCCTATGAGCCCTATATCCCCGCGTCCGACGAGCCCGAGGATGACTTCGGCTCCTTCTACGGCGGCTATTCCGGCCAGTACTATACCGCTGAGGAGATCGCCCGGATGCGCAAGGACGCTGAGCAGCGGCTGCTGGATCTGAACCTGTCCCTGCGGGTGGCGGAACAGGAGCTGAAGGAGAAGGAATTCGAGCTGTCCAACGGCGAGGTGCTGTGCACTACCGCGGGCGTGGTCAAGAGCGTCATCACCCCGGAGGAGGCCCTGGCCAATGAGCAGCCCGTGGTCATGATCTCCGGCGGCGGCGGATACTTCGTCAGCTGCTATATGAGCGAATTCGACCTGACCTACATGAACGTGGGCGACACGGTGACCGTGGAGGATTACCGCAGCGGCAATACCCTGGACGGGACCATCACGGAGATATCCCAGTATCCCGCCGGGACCTCCAACGATACGAACTATTATTACGAAAACGGCAACAACAACGTGTCCACCTATCCCTTCACCATTGAGGTGGGGGAGGACGCGGACCTGCGGGAGGGGTACGGCGTGAGCGTGTACTATGCCCCCTCGGAGAAGGTCCAGCAGGAGATGGATATGACCACCTTCTTCCAGATGGACAACATGTTCATCCGCCAGGAGAACGGCCAGAGCTATGTCTACGCCATGGGTGACAACGGCCTTCTGGAGAAGCGGTATATCACCACCGCCGGCGGCGACAGCTGGTCCACCCGTATCACCGGCGGGCTGGATATGGACACGGATTACGTGGCGTTCCCCTACGGCCGGGCCGTGAAGGAGGGCGCCAAGGCAGTGAAGCAGGAGGATATAAGCACGCTGTATAACGGCTACTGACGCAGGAGGCAGGACCGTGTTCGAGAACATTTCGCTGGCGTTCCAGGGCATCTGGGGCCATAAGATGCGGTCGTTTCTGACCATGCTGGGCATCATCATCGGCATCGCCGCCATCATCACCATCGTGTCCACCATCAAGGGCACCAACGACCAGATCAAGGAGAGCCTCATAGGCTCCGGCACCAACGCCGTCACCGTACAGCTTTACCAGGACAACTACGCCTACACCATCTCCAACTGGAACCCCGCCCCGGAGGGGGTCCTGCCCGTGTCGGAGGAGACGAAGGAGAAGCTCCAGGCACTGGACAATGTGGTATCCGTCAGTCTCTACTGCTCCCGGCGGGTGGACAGCTACGACGGGGACGTGTGCTTCGGCAACAAGTCCTATTCCGGCGAGATATTCGGCGTGGATGAGCACTACTTCGACGCCGCCGGCTACCGGCTGCGAAACGGCCGGGGGTTCCTCACCGAGGACTTCGACAGCTTCCGCAAGGTTGCCATCGTGGACGAGGGGACCGTCACCCGCCTCTTCGGCGGGGCGGACCCGGTGGGGGAGATCCTGGAGATCAAAAACGAGCCCTTCACCGTGGTGGGCGTAGTGAGCGAGAGTGCCAGGAGCGATTACGCCATCGAGTCCTACCGGGACTACACCATGTACGCCCAGAATACCGGCGGGCGGGTGTTCATACCCCTGGCCGACTGGCCCATCGCCTACGCTTTCGACGAGCCCCAGGCGGTCATCCTGAAGGCCGCCAGCACCGATGACATGACGGCCATCGGTCAGCAGGCGGAGGACATCCTTACCGACAGCCAGATCACCACGAATCAGGGCAGCTTCTCCTACAAGAGCGACGACCTGATGGGCCAGGCGGCCCAGCTGCAGGAGTTCTCCAACGCGACCAACAACCAGCTTTTGTGGATCGCGGGCATATCCCTGCTGGTTGGCGGTATCGGCGTGATGAACATCATGCTGGTGACGGTCACGGAGCGGACGCGGGAGATAGGCCTGAAAAAAGCCATCGGCGCCCGGAAGCGGCGCATCCTCTGGCAGTTTTTGACGGAGGCCGCGGCCCTGACCAGCATCGGCGGGATGCTGGGCGTGGCGGCGGGCCTGGGCCTGAGCCGGTTCATCGCCTCGGCCATGGGCACGCCCTCCGCCGTCAGCTACCCGGCCATCGCGGTGGCGGTGCTGTTCTCCATGCTCATCGGCGTGGTGTTCGGCATGATCCCGGCGGTGAAGGCGGCGAATCTGAATCCCATCGATGCTTTAAGACGCGAATAAAAAATAAGGACCTGCTGAAAAGCAGGTCCTTCACTTTATGCGCCTCCCCTGTGCAAGGGGAGGTGGGCGGCGTCAGCCGCTCGGAGGGGTTGTCAGACAATCCCCCAGTCAGCGCTTCGCGCTGCCAGCCCCCTTTGCACAAGGGGGCCTTTTACTTCCTACAATTGACTGGCGAACCATTCAAATATGGCCGCGCCGTCGGCGGTGTCGGGGCGGGTGTGGGCAAAGGCCATGCGCTCGGGGTGGAACTGGACGCCCAGGATGGGGAGGGTCTCGTGCTCGATGGCCTCTATGACCCCGTCGGGGGCCCAGGCCGTGGCCCGGAGGCCCGCGCCAATGCGGTCCAGGCCCTGGTGGTGGGCGCTGTTGACGGGGGCGGTATCGCCGTAGAGACGGCACAGGAGGCTCCCCGGGGCGAGGGTGACGGGGTGGAGGCGGTCATCCTGCTCCGTTGCCATGTGGGTGAGTGCGGTGGGCAGGTCCTGGACGAGGTCCCCGCCAAAGTATATGTTCAATACCTGGTGGCCCCGGCATATGCCGAGGATGGGCTTGCCCGCCTTTACGAACAGGTCCAGGGCGGTGAGCTGGGCCTCGTCCAGGGAAAGGTCTATGTCCCGGGAGCCCCTGTCCGGCTGGCCGAAGCGGGCCGGGTCCACGTCCCCGCCGCCGGGGAGCAGCAGCCCGGCGCAGGTGGATGCCTCCGCCGGGGAGAGGGTGACGAAAGGCTCCACGCCTACGGCCTCCAGAGCGGCCGTATAATTGCCCACCCGCTCGGCATAGCCCAGGATGGCGGCCCTCACAGGTCGCACCCCGCCACGTCCGCCAATGTCTCCCGGCGGACGATGAGCCGGTCTTCTCCGCCCCGGAGGGCCGCGATGGGCGGCCGGGGGACGCGGTTATAATTGGAGGCCATGGAGTAGTTGTAGGCCCCCGTCACCAGCACCGCCAGGGTATCCCCGACGCGGGCTTTTTGAAGGGGCATGTCCTCCCCCAGCAGGTCCCCGCTTTCGCAGCAGCGGCCCGCGAGAGTGACCCGCTCCGTCTGGGGCTCGCTTGCCCTGTCGGCGATGAGGGCGGTGTAGCGGGCGCCGTAGAGGGCGTAGCGGGGGTCGTCGGTCATGCCCCCGTCCAGGGCCACGTAGCAGGCCCCGCCGGGGACAGTCTTCACGTTCTGCACGGTGTAGAGGGTCACGCCCGCCGCGGCCACGATGCCCCGGCCCGGCTCCAGAATGACGCGTGGCAGGGGGTAGTCATAGCGGGCGAAGTTCTCCCTGAGCCTGGCGGCCAGGGCGGCGATCATCCTGGCGCAGTCGGGAGCGGCGTCGTCTCCGCTGTAGGCCACGGCGAAGCCGCCGCCCAGGTCCAGGACGGGGGCAATATAGCCCGTCTCCCGGTGCACGTCGGCCAAAAAAGCGGCCATCACGTCCGCCTCCAGCAGGAAGGGATCGGCGTCGAAGATCTGGGAGCCCACGTGGCAGTGGAAGCCCTCCAGGGCGATGTGGGGCAAAGAAAGGGCCGTCTTTGTCACGGCCAGGGCCTGGCCCGTGGGGATGGGCACGCCGAACTTCACGTCGATGACGCCGGTGTTCACGGCGGCGAAGGTGTGGGGGTCGATGCCCGGCGTCACCCGCAGCAGGACTTTTTGGCGCACACCTTTTTCGCCTGCGATAGCGTCGATGCGGTAAAGCTCCTCCTCGCCATCAGCGGCGATGAGGCCCACGCCGCTGTCTATGGCGTAGCGGATGTCCTCCACGGTCTTGGCGTTGCCGTGAAGGCATATGTTTTCTGCCGGGAAGCCGGCGGCGAGAGCGGTATAGAGCTCGCCGGAGGACACCGCGTCCAGGCCCAGGCCCTCCTCCTTCGCCCAGCGGCAAAGCTCCTTGCAGCACAGGGCCTTGGAGGCGTAGTAGGGGCGGCTGCCGGCGGGGAGGTGGGCGGCCATGGCGGAGGCATAGAGCCCCATCCGGGCGCGGACCATGTCCTCGTCCAGCAGGTATAACGGTGTGCCGTACTTCTCCGCCAGGGCGACGGTATCCATGCCGCCCACGCATAGGTGGCCGGCGTCGTTCACGGTCAGATTTGGCTGTTTCAGCATGGGATGTTCCCTTCTTAAATAAAACGGGCCCCGCCGTAGACGGACAGGGCGAAAAATGGTATACTTCTATCGTGATCTGTCGCTGTCAATATATTACAGCCATCCTGCCGCCATTGCAAGGGTTTTGCGGCGGGGAAGGGAGGAGATATGAATACGCCCAAGGAAATAGCAGCCTCCTATGTGGAGACCGGGTACAATAAAGCGGTCATGCCCAAGGGGCGGATGTTCCTGCTGGCTGTGCTGGCGGGAGCGTTCATCGCCTTCGCCGGGGCGGCCTCGGCCATCGGCTCCGCCGCCGCGGGAAAGCTGGCGGGGGCATGCATCTTCCCGGCGGGGCTGGCCATGGTGGTCATCGTGGGAAGCGAGCTGTTCACCGGCAACAATCTCATGGTCATCTCCCTGTGGGAAAAGCGTATAACGCCGGGACAGATGCTCCTGGCCTGGCTCATTGTGTACATAGGCAACTTCGCGGGCTCGGTGCTGATCGCGGCACTGGCGGTGTACGGCGGGGCCTTCGGGGCCTGGTATGAGCCCCTCATCGCCACGGCGGCGGCGAAGGTGTCCATCCCCTTCGGGGAGGCGGTCATGCGGGGTGTGCTGTGCAATATCCTGGTCTGCGCGGCGGTATGGATGGGCATGGCGGCCAAGGACGCCGGGGGGAAGGTCATCTGCCTCTACTTCCCGGTGATGGTGTTCGTGCTGTGCGGGTATGAGCACTCCGTGGCCAACATGTTCTTCATCCCCGCGGGGCTCTTCGCCGCCGGGCGGTACGGCGCGGAGGCCCAGGGGC
Organism: uncultured Oscillospiraceae bacterium; assembly: GCA_947625045.1. GTDB lineage: Bacteria > Bacillota > Clostridia > Oscillospirales > Oscillospiraceae > CAJOIG01. Next base: position 168,939 of record CANQMW010000003.1, on the reverse strand, counting down.
TCACCTGGGGGGCCATGTTCGTAAAGAACCTGCTGCCCGTGACCATCGGCAATATCCTGGGCGGCGCGGGACTGGGGACGGTCCTCTGGGCGGTGAACAGGCCGAAGAAATGAGCATAAAAATGGCCGGGCGGGAAGTAAGTTCCCGTCCGGCCTGTCCGCCGGTCACGCTCCCCTGAGCGTGGCTTTTTTGTCGTGTATCCTCCGGGCGATGTACACCGCCGGGGTGTCCAGAAGGCTGGTCACCACGTAGATGGCATAGCCGGAGAGGATGATGCTGGTAAGGAGCGGGGGGGTGTAGCCCTCCATGCCCGCGAAGGCGGCGAGATTGAAGAGCACCGTGTTCACAAGCTGGCTGATGAGGGTGGAGCCGTTATTCCGGAGCCACAGGAAGCGCCGGTGGTCGCCGAATCTCTTGTCCGTCAGGTCCCACCACTTATGGTAGAGCCACACGTCCAGGAACTGGCTCACGGCGTACACCGACATGCTGGCCAGGACCATGCGGGGGGTGGTGGAGAAGATGGCCCGGATGGAGGGCATGGCCCAGTCGCTCTCCGCCGGGACGTACAGCATCCAGCTGTAGGTGAGAAGGGCGAAGAACACCGACGCGCATATGCCCAGGAGCACCGCCCGGTTGGCGGCCTTCTTGCCGGAATTCTCGCTCAGGATGTCCGTGATGAGGAATGTCGCGGCGAAGAGGACATTGCCCAATGTCTGCTCCATGCCGAAGGCCACCACTAGGATCAGGACCTCGATGTTGGACAGGATGGTCACCGTCACCGTCATGCCGTACAGGCCCACGTCGCCGAACAGCCGGTAGGCCAGCAGCACGGCCCCGAAGATGAACACCACGGATACCGCCAGGATAAGCTCGTTCATTCAATTTTCCTTCCCGGAGACACAACAAGGGAGCGCTACCGCGCTCCCCATGACATGAAATGCTGGTCCCCTCGCCGTAGTTTTGATTTTACGCCGGTCTCCCGGCGTAGGGCAGGATGGTCACGAACTGCCCAGTTAGCCTCTATGAAATTGGCTGTTTCATACTATACAGTACGAAAGTGCGGTTGTCAAGAGTCTTCTTCCTCATTTTCCAGGTATTCGTAGTACTCCGCCTCGCTGGCGAAGAGCATGTACCGGCCGTCCACCAGGCCGTAGAATCCGGAAGAGGTGAAATATCCGCGCATGATGTTGTCCTCCTTAAGCGTTTTTTGTTTTTCTGACTGTATGATACAGGAGAGAAAGTCCCATAAACCGGACAGCAAAAGGACTTTACGAAATGGGGCTGATGCAGTATAATCGATCAAGGAATCTTATATTATCGGAGAGAGAAAGACGATGATATACATCCTCTACAATCCCCTTGCCAACAACGGTAAGGGCACCGAGGGCCTGGACGGGGTCATCGCCGCCGCGGGCCAGCGCCATAAGGACGAGACGCCGGAGCTGGTTGACGTGACGAAGGAGGACGAAGCGGCCCTCCTGATGGCTATGGGCCAGGGAGACGAGGCCATTTTATGCGGGGGCGACGGCACGCTCCACTATCTGGTGAACGCCCTGGACGGGCGGGTGCCGGAAGCGCCGCTGTATCTCTGGCGGATGGGTACGGGCAACGACTTTCTCCGGGACGTGCTGGGAAAGAAAAAGCAGCAGATGGTGCTGTTGAACCCCTACCTCAAAGACCTGCCGGCGGCGGAGGTGGGCGGCCAGCGCCGCCGGTTCATCAACAACGTCAGCTTCGGCCTGGACGGCCAGACCTGCGAGCAGGCGGAGCAGGAGAAGGCCCGCCTGGGCCGGCCCGCCAACTACATTATGGTGGCCCTGCGGCTGCTTTTGAAGGACTACCAGCCCGCCAAGGCCTCCGTCACCGTGGACGGGGTCACGAAGGACTACGAGCAGGTGTGGGTGGCCTCCGCCTTCAACGGCCGGTACGTGGGCGGCGGCATGATGCTGGCCCCCGGGCAGGACCGGAAGAGCGATAAGCTCTGCTGCGTGGTGCTCCACGGCCTGAGCAGGCCGAGGGCGCTGGCGAATATCGTAAAGATCCTATGGGGCGGGCACGTGAAGATGAAGGAGTGCGACGTGCGCTTCGGCCATGAGATCGAGATCACCTTCGACAGGCCCATGGGCAACAACCTGGACGGGGAGCCCACGGAGCGGGTCACGGCGTTCAAGGCATCGAAAATGGTCCCGGCGCTTGCGCATTCCGGACAGGTATGTTAAAATAAAGACGACCATTTCCCAGGGAGAGGAGGCGTATCCATGGACGAGCTGAAGCTGGTGGTGGCCAGCAACCTCATCAAGCTGCGCCAGAAGGCGGGCATGACCCAGGCGGAGCTGGGGGAAAAGCTCAACTACTCCGACAAGACCGTGTCCAAGTGGGAGCGGGGCGAGTCCATGCCCGACGCCTACAGCCTCACCCGCCTGGCGGAGATATACGGTCTGACCGTGGACGAGCTGCTGCATGACGACACGGCCTGGCAGGACCCGGTGGAAAAGGCCAAAGCGGCGGAAAAGGCCGCGGCGCCCACCTTCTCCAGCCGGATGGTGACCATGGTGGCCATCGTAGGCATATGGACCATGGCGGTCATCATGTTCGTGGTGTTCTGGCTGGTGATGGACGCGCGGCTGTGGATCATATTCGCCTGCGCCGTGCCCGTGAGCCTCATCACGCTGCTGGTGCTGAACTCCGTGTGGAACAAGGGCCGGCACAATATGATCATCGTCATGGCGCTGGTGGCCACCATCATCACGCTCATATTCCTCTTTTTGCGGCGGTATACGCCCTGGCAGCTCTTTTTGATACTCATACCGGCGGAGATCCTGGTGGTCCTGTGCTTCCATATCCAGGGGCGCAGGGCCTGAAAACAGGGACATTCTCCGTATCGTAGAATAAAAATAGCCGGAGCGGAGAGCGATTCTCCGCCCCGGCGTTTTTTTGAGAGGGCGTTTTCGGCGGTTTAGGTTGCCTTTTGGAAAAAAGAGGGATTATAATAAGCGCCGGAAACGGACCCTTACAAGGAGGACACCCATGAGCGATTATGTTTTGAGCTGCTGCTCCACCGCGGACCTGAGCCGGGAGCATCTTCAGCGCCGGGATATCCAGTGCGTGTTTTTCCACTACTTCCTGGACGGGAAGGAGTATATGGACGACCTGGGCCAGAGCATGCCTCTGGACAAGTTCTATAAGGCCATGGCCGACGGGGCCATGACCAAGACCGCCCAGGTGAACATATCCGAATATCTGGATTTCTTCACCCCCTTTCTGGAGCAGGGGAAGGATATCCTGCACCTGACCCTGTCCACGGGCATATCGGGGACCTACAATTCCGCCGTGAACGCCGCCGCCATCGCGAGAGAGCGGTTTCCCGAGCGGAAGATATACGTGGTGGACTCCCTGGCCGCCTCCTCCGGCTACGGCCTTCTCATGGACGCCCTGGCCGACAAACGGGACGAGGGGATGGGCATAGACGAGCTGAAGGCCTGGGCAGAGGAAAACCGCCTGCGGCTGCACCACTGGTTCTTCTCCACGGACCTCACCTTCTTCGTCCGGGGCGGGCGCATCTCCAAGGCGGCGGGGGTGTTCGGCGGGGCCCTCAAAATATGCCCGCTGATGAACGTGGACTTCCAGGGCCGGCTCATCCCCCGGGAGAAGATACGCACCAAGCCCAAGGTGATAAAGGCCATCGTGGAAAAGATGGAAAAGTGCGCCGACAAGGGACTTGGCTACGACGGCAAGTGCTATATGTCCCACTCCGCCTGCCTGGCCGACGCCCAGGAGGTGGCCCGGCTGGTGGAGGAGCGGTTCCCAAAGCTGGACGGGAAGGTGCTCATCAACAATATCGGCACCGTCATCGGCTCCCATACGGGGCCCGGCACCGTGGCGCTGTTCTTCTGGGGCAAAAAGCGGGAGGATTGATTGACAGCCCCGGCAAAAAAGGATATAGTATAGAGGCCGCCGCGTGAAGCGGCGGCCCTTTATCCGGGTGTAGCGCAGTTGGCAGCGCGGGTGGTTTGGGACCACCAGGCCGCAGGTTCGAACCCTGTCACTCGGACAGCGGCGTCGGAGCAAAGTCCGCTTTGCTCCGACGCTTTTTCAAAGCGCCATCCGCCCGCTCCCTTGCTCCTCCTTTTTTCCGCGAAACCCAGGAACCTTTGGTTCCTGGGTTTCGTGTTATTGTCGTGTCAAAGGGGATTTGAGAATGTGCTCCCGGCTTGTGTAAAATGGAGAATACTACATTTTCGGGGGTGTTTGGTATGCAAACGATCGAAGAAAGACAGATCAGGGATTTTGCCCGGCATATGGAGGAAGAGGAGCGGGCGCCGGCCACGGTGAAGATGTATGTGCGGACCGCGGAGGAGTTCATGGCCTGGCTGGCCGGCTGTGAGATGACGAAAGAGGCCGCCGTGGCCTGGAAGGAACATCTGCTCACCCAGGACTATACGCCGGCCACAGTGAACGTGAAGGTGGCGGCGGTGAACGCGTTCTTTAAGTTCTGCGGCCGGCAGGACTGCTGCGTCAGGGCCCTGCGCCTCCAGCGCCGGGCCTTCCGGGATCCGGGAAAGGACCTCACCAAGGCGGAATATGAAAAGCTGGTGACAGCGGCCCGAGACAGCGGAAGACCCAGGCTTGCCCTGCTCATGGAGACCATATGCGGAACAGGCATCCGTGTCTCCGAGGTACGGTACATAACGGTGGAGGCGGCTCAGATGGGCCGGGCGGAGATAGCGCTGAAGGGGAAGATACGGACCATCATGCTGCCGGGGAAGCTATGCCGGAAGCTGCTGAAATATGCCCGGAAACGAAAAATCGCCTCCGGCGAGATATTTCTCACCAGAAGCGGGAAGAGTCTGAGCCGGCGGCAGATATGGGCGGAGATGAAGGCGGTGTGCGGGATAGCAGGCGTGGAGCCGGGGAAGGTGTTTCCCCACAACCTGCGGCATTTGTTTGCCACTACGTTCTACCGGGCTTGTCACGACATCGTAAAGCTGGCGGACGTGCTGGGGCACTCCAGCATCAACACGACGAGGATATACCTCATCACTACCGGCGCGGAGCATGCCAGGACGCTGGAGCGGCTGGGACTGGTCAGTTAGCGAAGCATCAACAAAATTGAACTTAAGCGATAAGAGTTGAACTTATACGGTAAGATGCCGCCACAATTAAAAGAATCTTACCACACTTCTGCTTATTAATCAAGAGGCATGCTCTGTTTGCGGCAGTAAAAAATCATCCAAATCAAGCAAACTTGGCATACGCATTAAGGCCGTTGAAACGATGCCCTTCAACGGCCTGCTTTTCTATGCCCATGACTTTTTGTTCTCCCATCCTGTATGGCCCACATGCAGGATGGTTTTTCATTTTGGGGCGGTCACATCTTCACAATGTGGAACAATAGTTCAATTTTGACTATTTTCTGCGGGCGGAGAAAGGAGATCCGAGAAGATGTGGACTGTGGGCGCGGATATCACCCGGGAAGAGTATCTGCATCTTCTGGACACGGCGAAGCGGCTGGACCGGGAACAGGCCTATCTGCTGGTGAAGGTGATGGCCGCCACGGGCGTGTCTGTAATGGGACTGCCGGGGGTGACGGTGGAAGCCGTCCGGGCGGGCAAGCTGAAAGTGGAACATGACGTGGTGCCGCTGGCAGCGGGCCTGCGGGATGAACTTACGGCCTATGCTATGCGAAAAGGCATTCTGGCTGGACCGTTATTTGCCACCCGCAACGGGCGGCCTTACAACGCGACGCAGGTATCCAGATTCCTATACGACCTGGGCCGTTCAGCGGGGCTGGACGAAGAGAAATGCCGCCCCAGCGCGCTGCGGAAGCTGTATCGGGCCGGGAAATCGGATGCGGAGGCCCGGGCCGCCGATATGGTGGAACAGCTTATGAATGAGCAGGCGGATGCCGAGTGTCTTCCTCTTCCGGCGCAAAAGACCGATCGCAGGACAGTCAAAACGGAAAAGAGCAGCGCTCAATTGCCGCCCTTTGTTGGACCCGGCGTCCGGATGACCCATGAAGACATTGAGGGGTATTTGGCCAGCCTGCGCGCCAAAGGACGCACAGCGGCTACCCGGCAGTACGGAAGCATTTTGAAGCAGTTATACGATGACCTGCCGGCGGATAAGTGCATCCGCAAGGGCACCCTTGCCCGGTGGGTAGAGCTCCTGAAGAAAAAGGGCTATGCCCCCAACACGATCAACGGCTTTGCCATCGTGGCGAATGGGTTTCTGGACTATATGGGCCACCGGGAGTATCAGCTTTCGGAACTGCCAAAGCAGGAGGACAACCCCCAGCCGGAGCTGACCCGGAACGAATATTTACAGCTGCTGCAAACGGCGAAGCGGCTGGACAAGGAGCGGGAGTATCTGCTGGTGAAGCTGTTCGCCTCCTGCGACCTGCCGGTGCAGCAGCTGGATAAGGTGACGGTGGAGGCGGCGAAGGCCGGCGGCATGACGGTGGTCTCCAGCGGCACGCGCAGCATGCTGCATCTGCCCGGGTGTCTGTGCCGGGAGCTTCTGGCCTACGCGGAGCGGCAGGGCATCGGCGTGGGGCCCATCTTTTTGTCGAACCGGTACAGGCCCATGTGCCGCGCCGGCATCGTGCAGTCCATCGCGAAACTGGGCGAGGAGGCGGGACTGCCCGGCGAGAAGTGCAACCCCCAGTGTCTGCGGCGGCTTTATAAGTCCACGAAAGCGGCGGTGGAGGCGAACTTTGCCCTGCTGGTGGAGCAGACGATGGACCGGCAGGCGGAGCAGGAGCAGCTCATAGTGGGCTGGGAGGTTTGAGGATGCAGGAGATACCGCGCAGTCAAAACCGGATACGGCGGCACCCGGTCACGCAGACTCTCCGGGAGCCTGCGCTTATCCCGGAACCGGCGCCGAAGGGGCTCACCCGTGACCAGTATCTTGCGCTTTTGAAGATGGCGAGGGATATGCGAAAGGAACCGGCATATCTCGCCATACGGACATTCGTCAGCACGGGCATCCAGCTGCAGGAGCTCTTGGCGCTGACGGTGGAGGAGGTAACGACCGGTGAGATCCAAGCGGCGGATAGGGTCATCCATCTGCCGGAGAGCCTGCGGGAGGAGCTTTTGGCCTATGCCCGGCGAAACGGCGTCAGCAGCGGAGCGATATTTGCCGGCAGGACCGGCGCACCCATGAGCCTGACGGCGGTCCGGGAGCAGATAAAGGCCGTGAGCAGGGCCGCGGGCATAGACGACGGCGTGACAAGCGCCCGTGCGCTGCAAAAGCTGTACGAGACCACCCGGGCCGAGCTGATGGAGAAGACCGTGCAGCGGCTCATGCAGGAGCAGCTGGACGCGGAGCAGACGGAACACGGCTGGGAGAGCTGAATGAGACGGGTATGCTGCCTGTGCGAGAACTGGGCGTCCGGGGGGATAGAGTCGTTCCTCTGCAGCGTGCTGACGCGGCTGGATGTGCCGGCGCTGGAAGTGGATATCGCGGCGGCGCAGCTTTGTGACAGTGTGTTCACGGACAGGCTCAAGGCCCGGGGCGTGCGGTTCTATGAGCTGTCCGGAAATATGCGAAATGTAGGGGACAACCACCGGCGGTTCCGGGCGCTCCTGCGGGAGCAGCATTATGACGTGCTGCACCTGAACGCCTTTCAGGGCTTGTCCTTGGCATACCTTCGCATCGCGAGGGAAGAAGGCGTGCCGGTGCGCATCGCCCACAGCCACAACACGGCTCTGCGGAAGAGCATGACCCGGCCATTGAAGCTGGCGATACATAGCTGGGCGCGGGATCGGTATACGAAGGACGCCACGGCCCTTTGGGCCTGCTCCGGGGACGCGGCGGCGTTCCTGTTTGCTGGTCATGAGTTGGATGAACGTGGCTTTCAGTTCATCCCCAACGGGATAGATGTGGACAGATTCCGGTTTGACCCGGCGGCGCGGGAAGAGGTGCGCCGGGAGCTGGGTCTGGACGGAAGATTCGTCATCGGCCATGTGGGGCGGCTGTGCTATCAGAAGAACCAGGGCTTCCTGCTGGACGTGCTGGCAGAGGCGGTGAAGCGCAAGCCGGCGGCTGTTCTGCTGCTGGCAGGCGAGGGCGAGGACAAGCCCATGCTGGAGGAAAAGGCGCGGCGCCTGGGGATAGCGGACAAGGTGCTGTTCGCCGGCGTTTCGGAGCACATAGAGCGGCTCTACTGGGCCATGGATGTGTTCGCGCTGCCGTCCCTGTTCGAGGGATTGCCGGTGACGGCCGTTGAGGCGCAGACGGCAGGGCTGCGGTGCCTTATGTCGGACACCGTCACAAGGGAGTGTGCCATACTGGATAGTACGGCGTATCTGCCGCTGGACGTGGGCATTTGGGCGGCGGAGATAACGAAGGCCCATGACAGTCCGTCGGAGGATGCGGACGCAGTACGGGAAGCGGGATTCGATATCCAGGCGGTGGCCGGGATGATACAGAGAAAATATCTGAACGGATATGACAGCTGAGCAGGAAAATCTATTTAAGCTGCTGGAGACCTTTTCGGGCATATGTGAGAGCAGGGGCCTGCGGTACTATCTGGCGGGCGGAACGCTGCTGGGCGCGGTGCGGCATAAGGGTTTCATCCCGTGGGATGACGACGTTGACGTGATGATGCCACTGGAGGATTACAGGCGGTTTCTGGCGCTGGAGGATACGTTTCCAGAGGGGATGCGGATACAGTCGGACAAAACGGACGGCGGCTATCCGTTCCTGTTTGTGAAGCTCTGCGATACGTGCATTCCCTTTGAGACAGGGAAGGAGCACGGTCCGGCGGGGATATACATAGACATTTTCCCGGTCGTCCCGTCCCGGCGTCCCACAAAGACAGCAGTATTCCTTTTTAATATCATCAGTGTGATCAACTATGTGCTTCAGGTGAAGTGCGGATGGACGCGGTATGAGCCATACAAGAAGCTTCCGGCGAGGGTGGGTTACAAGGCGCTGAGCAGTCTGTCGGCGGAGCGGCTGCGTGCACTGCGGCTTCGTCTGGCGGGAGCGCTGTACAGGGAAGAGACGGACTACTGCCTGTCGGCAGGGGGCGGGCACAAGGGCGCGGTGGAGTTTTACCCCAAAAAGTGGTTCGGGGGCGAGGAACGGCTCCGGTTTGAGGGAGCGAGCTTACCGGTCCCTGCCGGCTGGGACGCCTATCTGCGGCAGCTCTATGGAGATTATATGACGCTGCCGTCGGTGAGTGACCGGAGGGCGTTACATCATTTATAACACAACAGAAAAGAGATAAAAGGAAAAAGACACAGATGCTGAAAGAGAAGATCAAAGCAGCGGCAGTCGAAGGGAAGCTTATCCGAAAAACATTTCATTATGTGTTTATCAAGCTCCCGCCGCTGATTGTGCGAAAAATAGATGGCATGTTTGGCCGGATCGTGCGGTATGCGTATGTCAAATCCGCTAAGGTTGATGGGAATAAGATCGTCTTCATGACGTACAGTGACGACTATATATGCAATCCCAAGTACATAGCGGAGGAAATCATCCGGCAGAAACTGCCCTGGGACTTGGTGTGGGCTGTGCCGAAGAAGGGGTCCATGCGCGCCAGCCATTTCCCGCCCCAGTTACGCCGTGTGCGGCGGGAAAGCTATGCGTTTGTAAAAGAAGTAGCTTCGGCCAAGGTGTGGATAGACAATTCCCTGAACTTCCTGTGGTACCGCGCTGTACCGAAGAAGGAAGGACAGATATACATTGAGACATGGCATGGGTCCATGGGAATAAAACGTGCGGGCAAAGAGGATATACACAACAAGAAGTGGGTGAAGACGGCAGCCAAATGTAAAACGGCGACAGACTACTGTATCTCCAACAGCGCCTTTGAAGATGATGTATACCGCACGACCCACTGGCCTACGACGCCCATCCTGCGCTACGGCCACCCGCGGAACGACTATCTGTTCTATCCAGAACGAATGGCGGAAACACGGGAGAAAATCATGAGACTGTATGGGCTGACAGGAGAGGAAAAGGTGTTGCTGTATGCGCCCACGTTCCGTATCAATGGTCACCAGGACTGCTACGACATTGACTTCGCGGGGCTGACGGAGGCCCTAGAGAAACGGTTCGGAGGGGCATGGGTCATCTTCCTGCGGCTGCACTTCCATGACCGTAAGAGGCGACTGGCAAAGGGTTTCTTCCCCGAGAACGTCATCACCGTGACCGATTACCCGGACATGCAGGACATGCTGATGACGGCGGACGCAGGCATCACTGACTATTCCAGCTGGGCGTATGACTATGTGCTCACGAGGCGGCCGCTGTTCATTTTCGCCACGGACCTGGAGGAATACAACAACGAGCGCGGCTTGTACTTCCCGCTGGAGAGCACGCCGTTCCCTGTGGCGGACTGCAATGAGGAGCTCCTCAGAAACGTCAGACAGTTCGACGACGCCCGGTATCAGAAGCGGATAGACGAGTTTTTGGAGGACAAGGGCTGCGTGGAGGACGGGCACGCGGCGGAGCGCGTAGTGGAAAAACTGAAAGAGATCATGGGAACAGAGGTATGAGAGGGATCCTGCTGTTGATGATGGGGGGAAGGGGCACCCGGCTGGGGGCCGACATCCCCAAGCAATACATAGACGTTGACGGGCGGCCCATCTTCTGGTACATCGTGCGCAGGTACGCGGCCATGCCGGAGATAGGAGGGATATGCATCGTGTCCCACCCGGACTGGCTGGCGTTTGTGAAGGAAGCCATTCGGGATATCCCGTTTGAATGCCCGGTGGAGCTGGCGCCGGGAGGCGCCACCCGTTCGGAGTCGGTGCGGAACGGCCTGTGGGCCCTGGCGGCACTGGCGAGACCGGAGGACCCGGTGCTCATCCACGACGCCACCCACCCCTATGTGGACGAGGAAGGGGTGCGGGAGATCATCCGGGCGGTGGATGAGCTGGGCGGAGCGACCCTGGGGGCGTGCCAGTACGACACCTGCTACCGGATGGACGGGGAGCGGCGGCTGGAGAACGTGATACCCCGGCAGGAGCTGGTGTCCGGCGCGTCGCCGGAGGCGTTCCGGTACGGGGACATCAGCCGGATATACTTCGAGTCCACGGAGGAGGAGCTGGCGCGGATGACGTCCGCGGGAGCCATCGCCCTGGCCCATCACATCCCCATGAAGGTGGTGCCGGCCAAGGTGCTGAACCTGAAGATCACGTACCCGGAGGACCTGGAGCTGTTCCGGGCGCTTGTCCATACATACTTTTTCAAAGAGAGAGAAAGCCGGAAGATATGAGAAATCCGCTGTTGGATATGCTGGAAAAACGGAAGGCCGGGATACACTGCGGTATCCCGTCGTTCTGCTGCGCCAATAAGCTGGTGATAGAGGCGATACTGGACCAGGCGAAGCGGTTCGACGACACGGTGGTGATCGAGGCCACATCCAACCAGGTGAACCAGAACCGTGGCTATACAGGAATGACGCCTATAGAGTTTCGCAATTTCGTGTACGAGATAGCGGACAAGGACCGGTTCTCGCGGGAGAAGATCATCCTGGGCGGGGACCACATGGGCCCGCTGCCGTGGGCGGAGCGGCCGGCGGCGGAGGCCATGGAGCAGGCGGAGATACTGGTGCGGGAGTGCGTGAGAGCGGGGTATCAGAAGATACACCTGGACACGAGCATGCGGCTGGGAGACGACAGGACGGACATGCCCCTGGACGATGAGGTGATAGCGGCGCGGGGCGCGCGGCTGTACCGGGCTTGTGAAGAGGAGTATCAAAAGCTGCTGTCGCAGGACCCGAGGGCGGTGCATCCGGTGTATGTGATAGGCAGCGAGGTGCCGGTGCCGGGCGGGTGCCGGGAGGAAGAAGAGGGCGCCTATGTTACGACGCCGGAGCGGTTCGAGCAGACGCTGATGGCGTATCACCGCAAATTTGCGGAGCTGGAGCTGTCGGATGCCTGGGAGCACATCATCGGAATGGTGGTGCAGCCTGGGGTGGAGTTCGGCAACCGGGAGATACGCCACTATAACCGTATGGAGGCATACCGGCTGTGCCAGGAGCTGCGGAAGTATCCGAACATCGTGTTCGAGGGCCACTCCACGGATTACCAGTCCCCGGCGCGTCTGAAGGAGATGGTGGAGGACGGCATCGCCATCATCAAGGTGGGCCCGGCGCTGACATTCGCGCTGCGGGAGGCGCTGTTCGCGCTGTCCCACATGGAGGAGGAGCTGATACCGGACCCGGCGGCGCGGGCCAATTTCCCGGCGGTGCTGGAGAAGGCCATGACGGCGTCGCCGAAGAGCTGGGAGAAGTACTATCACGGTACGGAGGCGGAGAAGGCCCTGGACCGGCGGTACAGCTTCTCAGACCGGTGCCGGTACTATCTGGCGTCGGAGGAAGTGGACGGGGCGATCAACCGGCTGTTTGAGAACCTGCGCGCCGTGACGATCCCCATGGGGATGCTGCACCAGTACATGCCCTTGCAGTACATCAAGGTACGGGACGGGAAGCTGCGGCCGGACCCGCGGGAGCTGGCGAAGGACAGCGTGGTATCCCTGGTAGAGGACTATAACTACGCGGTGAAATACAACTACGTGACCGGCGGGATATTCGTGCGATGAAAGCGGTCGTGATAGAAAACGACGGAGCCGTCGTGTATAAGGATATCCCCCAGCCGGATGTGCGGCCGGGGACGGTGCGGATAAAGGTCGCGGTATGCGGCATCTGCGGCTCGGATGTGCCGCGGGTATTTGACCACACCGCCCACAGCTACCCCATTGTGCTGGGGCATGAGTTTGCCGGTGTGATAGAGACGGTGGGCGAGGGCGTGCAGGGCCTGACCGTCGGCGAGCACGTGACGGCGGCGCCGCTGGTGCCCTGCCATGCATGCGCCCAGTGCCGGAGGGGCAACTACTCGCTGTGCGAGGGGTACAGCTTCATAGGCTCCCGGGAGCAGGGGGCCATGGCGGAATATGTGACAGTACCGGCGGGGAACGTGGTGAAGATAGGGGAGAGCATCCCCTTTGAGCAGGCGGCGACCATAGAGCCGGCGACGGTGGCGCTGCACGGTCTGCGTCTGGCGCGGTTCGGGGCGGGCCGGAGCGCGGCGGTGCTGGGGTGTGGGATCATTGGGCTGTACGCCGTGCAGTGGGCGAAGCTGCTGGGGGCGTCCGTGGTCGCGGCCATAGGCCGTGGAGAGAGCGGCCTCGCGGCGGCGCGGGCCGCCGGTGCGGATGCGGCCATCAGCACGATAGGCTGCCCGGAGGGAGAGCTCCCCGCGGGGCTGGACAAGGCGGGCTATGACTACGTGCTGGAGTGCTCGGGGGCAGGGCAGACCATGGCGCTGGCGCTGCAGGCCGTGGCGAAGAAGGGGACGGTGTGCTATGTCGGCACGCCAAAGAGGCCTATGACGTTCCCGGTGCGGCTGTGGGAGAACATAAACCGGAAGGAATGCTGGGTGACGGGAGCATGGATGAGCTACTCGGCGCCGTTCCCCGGGGAGGAGTGGACCATGGCGGCGGAGCATATGGCGACTGGCGGACTGAAGCTGGTGCCGGGGATGGTCCACAAGACATACCCCATGGCGGAGGCCGCCAGAGCATTTGAGGATATACGCAACGGGGCAAGCGGCAGGTGCCTGCTGAAAAACGAAGAGATTTAAGGAGAGAACATGGGCAAGGTCGAGAGGATATGTGAGCGGCTGGAGAACAACTGGAGCAGGTCCTCGGTGCACAGAAGAATGTGGAAATATATCGGCGTATATACCATCGTGTTCACTGTCACGTTTGTGCTCGTCTACAGCGCTTTTATATTCGGCGGGAAGTCGTTTATTTGGTCAGGCGGCGGCGGAGATGGGAGAACAGTTTTTTATCCTGATACGATCTATGTTGGCAGATATGTCAGAAGAGCTGTCCTCAGCATTTTCCACGGAAACGGGCTGCCATTGTATGATATTAGCATGGCGATGGGCTCGGATATCATTGGTACCCTGTATAACCAAGGTGCTTTTTCTCTTTTTGGATTACTGGCCGCTTTTGTCCCGACGCATTATATTGAGGCATACTTTGATTTTTTGGTTTTCTTCCGCCTGTATTTGATGGGACTTACGTTTTCCCTGATGTGCTTTCATTTCGGAAAACGGAAACTCTATACGCTGATCGGCGCGCTCATATATTTGTTCTCCGGGATAAGTGTTATTGCAGCTGCAGCACACAGCAGTTTTTGGCTCTATGCATATATTGAGTTTCCACTGATTATCATGGGCGCGGATATGATCCTTCAGAAAAAGAAGCCTTATGTTTTGATGGCGGCAGTTTTCTTTTCCGCTTTGGGTGGCTTTTATGTCCTTTATATGATGTCCATCGTCATGGGACTGTTCATACTTATACAGGGGTATGAAATATATCCGCGAGGAAAGCTGAAGGAGCGCTTCGGTGCATATTTCCGCTGTATAGCGTTCTATTTTCTGGGTCTTAGCTTGGCTGCGGTCCTATTCGTGCCTTCTGTCATGGTGTTTTTTGAAGGCGGGCGTGCGGGCTTTACCAATGCGGGGAACTTGTTGCACTATGACCTTGACTGGTATGTAGAAAAAATTGGCAATCTCATAGCCCCTGGTTTTACAATGTATCTTGATAGTAACGGAGGCATGAGTGTAGCTGCAATTGTGCTTCCGGCTGCTGCTCTGATTTGTTTTAGTAGCAATAGAGATGACCGTGCCTTGAGACGGATATTGTTTCTTTTGTTCGCTATTCTTCTGATTCCGTTTGGTGGATATGTCATGAATGGGTTCCAATACCCTTCATTGCGGTGGATTTTTATTCTTGACTTGTTTTGGGCATATACAGTCGTGACAATGATGCCAGTCATGGCAAAAATGCAGCGCAAGGAAAAATGGATATGCTTGCTCGTTACACTGCTGTACACACTGTTTACTGTCTGTATTCCGGCGTTGCGTACAGAAACACATCTGTTTGGGATAGTTATATTAACAATAACGGTTTTAAGCTTGTTTGTTGGCCAAGAGCTATGTGGTAAATGCCTATGGCAAAAATATGGAGCGGGATTATTGATTCTTGCTGTTGTAATAGTAAACGCAGGTATATTTGGGTTTTATACATTTTCGCCAACAGAAGGTAATATCATCAGTGAATTTCCAAATTACGGTGCACGCACGAACATCATAGAGAATACGCCTGAGCTAAGTATACTCCAATTCCTCTCCGACGACCCAGGGAGAGTGGACGGGACTCAAAACACAGTCAAACAGAATCACAATATGGTCTGGCAGGTGCCAACGATAAACGGGTACTTCTCTGTGATGAATGGGAACACGATGGAGTTATTCAATGAACTTGAGATCAGTGAAAAAACCATGTTGTTCCGCATAAAGGGGTCGGACCAGAGAGCGATCTTTACGACGCTTCTGTCAGCCAAATACTTTATGGATGCGGAAAGATGGCTGCTCTATGCTCCCTTTGGATATGTGCCATTCCAGACTGTTGGCAACTATTGGACCCTTGAAAATGAATACGCATTGCCGTGGGGATATACCTATGACCATTCCGTGTCCTATAGCGACCTAGATGGCAAAAGCGGTGTGGAAAAGGAGGAGATCATGCTGCAGGCCGTTGCCTTGGAAGACCGGGGTGACGGTAAGCCTGACTCCTGGGAGGGCGTGCAGCTTGATGAGTATACACTGCCCTTTGAAATGAAGTTCAACGGCTGCGAATGGAAAGACAACGAATTGGTGGTGTCCAAAAAGAACGCGACTATAACCCTGGAGAACTACTCGATGCCGGCCAGTACGGAGGAATATGTACGCCTGTCGGGGTTTGTTCTTGATGTCAACGGTCCAACAGGGATATTTGTTGATGTTTCCGATGGGGAGGTCAATAAAGGGTTCACGGCCTACTCATCGAAACGGCCTCATTATTACGGATGTGAGAATTATTTGGTCAATTTAGGTTACAGCGAAGAGGAACGGACCAGTTGTACCATCACATTTCCATCTGTGGGCAGCTTCCAGTTGGACGATATCCAGCTGATCGCTCTGCCCATGGATAACTACCCCGAACGGGTGGAGGCCCTGCGGGCGGAGCCGCTGGAGAACATCCAGTGGGGGACCAACAGCCTGACCGGTACGGTGGACCTTTCCAAAGACAAGATCCTGTGCGTCAGCGTGCCATACAGCAAGGGCTGGTCCGCCACAGTGGACGGGGAAGAAGCGGAGATCCTTCGGGGCAACTACATGTTCATGTGCCTGCCCCTGACGGCAGGGCACCATGACATAGAGTTCCATTACTGCTCCCCGGGCATCAAGCTGGGCGCGGTGCTGACGGTGTGCAGCGCCGGCATCGTGATCTGGATGCTGGTCCGGGATAGGAAACGCCGTAAAAGTGCTTGAAAGGAACTGAGCAACAATGGAGCATAACGCAAAAATCTATGTGGCGGGACATACGGGATTGTTCGGCTCGGCCATCGTCCGGGCCCTGAAAAGAGCGGGATATACGAACATCCTGACACGCACCCACGCCGAGCTGGACCTGACCGACGGTGCCGCTACCATGGCGTTTTTTGAAAAAGAAAAGCCAGAATACGCTTTTGTGGCGGCGGCAAAGGTAGGGGGTATCCAGGCGAACGATACATATATGGCGGATTTCGCCATGGAAAACCTGCTCATCACCTGCAACGTGCTGCGGGCGGCCCATGAGACGGGGGTGAAAAAGCTGCTGTATCTGGGTTCCTCCTGCATCTATCCCCGGGAATCCGCCCAGCCGGTGAAGGAGGAGTATCTCCTGACCGGCCTGCCGGAGCCCACGAACGAGGGCTATGCCATCGCGAAGATCGCCGGCGTGCGGCTGTGCGATTACTACAAGCGGCAGTATGGTGACGACTTCATCAGCTGCATCCCCGCCAATGTATACGGGGAGAACGACAACCTGGACCCCCAGAACAGCCATGTGATCCCGGCGCTGATCCGGCGGTTCCATGAGGCAAAACTCAATGACCTGCCCTATGTGGAGATATGGGGGACCGGCAGCGCAGAGCGGGAGTTCATGTATATCGACGACGGCGCGGAGGCCTGCGTCTATGTGATGGAAAAATATGACGGACCCGGTACGATCAACATCGGTATGGGATATACGACGTCCATACGGGAGTTGGCGGAAAAGATCAAAGACGTCGTGGGCTACCAGGGCGAGATACGCTATGACGCCTCCAAACCGGACGGGATGCCCCGCCGCCTGCTGGACAGCACAAGGATCACGGCCCTTGGCTGGAAGCCCTGCGTACAGTTGGAAGATGGGCTGAAGATGGCTTATGACTGGTACCTGAAAAAGGTGAGAGGAGAGTAGATCATGCTGAACATACCTTTGATGGATAACAACATCATGCCGGAGGATATCGACGCGGTGGTGGAGCATCTGCGCACGTCGGACCGGCTGACCAACGGACCGAAGGTGATGGAGTTCGAGAAGGCATGGAGTGAATGGCTGGGCGTGAAGCACAGCCTGTTCGTCAACTCCGGCGCCTCCGCCAACTACATAACCATGGCGGCCCTGCGGGACCTGTATGGCCCCGGGGAGGTCATCGTGCCGCCCATCACCTGGAGCAGCGACATCTCCTCCGTGTTCGCGGCCGGGCTCACGCCGGTGTTCGTGGACGTGGATATGAACACCTTGGCAATGAACGCGGACGAGGTCATATCCCATCTCAACGAGAACACGCGGGCGGTGTTCCTGACCCATGTGCTGGGCTTCAACGGCCTTTCCCAGCGGCTGCTGGATGAGCTGAAAGCGCGGAACATCCCTCTTATCGAGGACGTGTGCGAGTCCCACGGCGCCAGCATGAACGGGAAAAAATGCGGCACCTTCGGCCTGGCCTCCAATTTCTCGTTCTACTACGCCCACCACATGAGCACCATCGAGGGCGGCGTGATCTGCACCGACGACGACCGGTTTTACCAGCAGTGCCGCCTGTACCGGAGCCATGGCATGGTGCGGGAGCTGACGGATGAGGACCTGAAGCGGTCCTATGCGGAGAAATATCCTGACCTGCGGCCGGAATTTCTGTTCGCGGTGCCCGGGTACAACATGCGCAGCACGGAGCTGAACGCGGTGATGGGCCTGAGCCAGCTGAAGCGGCTGGACGCCAACAACGCCAAGCGGGTGGAGAACTGGAAACTGTTCGTGGACCATCTGGATCCGGAGAAGTATTTCACAGATTTCGCCATGGACGGCGCCGTGAACTACGCTTTCGTGGTCATGCTGCGCCGGCCCAGCGAGGAGAAGTTCAGGAAGCTTACGGAGACGCTGCGGGCGGAGAACGTAGAATTCCGGCGGGGCACGGCCGGCGGCGGGAACATGGCCCGGCAGCCCTTTGTGCGCCAGCGTATGCCCAGCTTTGATCCGTCAACGCTGAAAAACGCGGACGTCATCCACTTCTACGGCCTGTATACGGGCAACCACCCAACATTGGAAAAGGAAAAAATACTGAAGCTCTGCGAAGTGCTCAACAGGCTTTGAGAAATATGATTGCCCCGGCGTTGAGCAGAGCTATGCAAGCGTAGAAGTCTGCGTTGTTGAGAGGAAAGTAAGAGATGAAATTTGTAAACTGCACGGTCATCCTTCCTGTGATGAGGGAGACGGATCTGTACGAGAAGGTCGTTTCACGAATCCTATCCGCCTGCGATCCCCAGGATATATGTGAGATGATAGCCGTCGTGTGTGAGAAAACGCGAAAGGAAAGTCTGGAATCCATCGAAAAGATGCGGGCCGACGTGGAGGCGGCGGGCATCCGTTATACGTTGCTTTGGCAAAAAAGGCCGGGTATGGGCGGAGCCATCCAAGACGCTATGGATATTGCCCAAGGCTCGCACTCCATGATGATATGTGCCGATTACTGCTATGATCCCGGGCAACTCAGCCAGTTTATATCCATGGCAAAGCAATATCCCAACCATATCATCATGGGCTCACGGTATCTGGAGAAGCAAAAGCGGAGCAAGGAATATCCCCTGTATAAATACATATGGAACGTTGTTTCCCAATTTGGACTGAAGCTCCTGTACAGCAGGAAGGTCACGGATTTTACGGCAGCGTATTGGATGTATCCAACGGCTCTGTTCCAAAGCGTACGGTGGACGGAGACGAAGCATCCATTTTCTCTTGAGCAGATGCTGAAGTATATCCGACTTGGTGTAACGTTCCATGAGATACCGTTTAAACTTCTGGCAGGTTCTGAAAGCGGTTTTTTAGAGACGTTCGGATATATCAGACCTGCGTTGAAATGTCTGTTCATGACAAAGAAGGATATTTTAAAGCCGACGGCGGATGTAAAGATGCTGAAAGAGGAGGGGCTGATATGAGTTTACCTGTTTCGGTCGCATACGGGACGACCCGTACCACAGATGAAGAGGCATACAAAAACGTGTGCGAGGCACTGGAAGCGGGATACAGGGTCATCAACACATGCGCTGCGTATGGAAACGAACAGGGCATGGGCCGTGCCATCCGTGGCGCTGCCAGGGATGAACTCACCATCGTATCTCTGGACAGCAATACCGGACGCAGCAGCGAGGATGCCGAACATTTCGACGGTTATCAGGCAACGGAGCGGCAGATAAACGAGACGCTTGAAAATCTGGGCGTTGAGTATGTCGACTATTTCTTGATCAATTGGCCGGTCCCCCGGTACATGGAGAATGTGTGGCGTAAGCTGAACGCGGACAGCTGGCGAGCTTTGGAGGATTTCGTCGACAGAGGGCTCATAAGGCATATTGGTGTGTCCAATTTTCTGCCTTACCACCTGGAGGAGTTAAAGAAAACAGCTCGCTTGCCGATAGAATTGAATCAACTGGAATTGCATCCCACGTTCCAACAGCGGGAGACGGTCAATTACAGCCGCAAGCATGGAATGGATATCATGGCGTGGAGCCCGCTGTTCAAGGGCCGTTCCGTAAAGATACCGGAGATAATCGCTATGGCGGAGCGATATGGAAAAACGCCGGCGCAGGTCATATTGCGGTGGCATCTGCAGCACAAGGTGGTGCCGGTGGTCTGCTCTTCCAACAGGGAGCGGATGAGATCCAATTTGGGAGCGCTGGACTTTGAGTTGTCGGATGAAGATATGATGGCAATCGACAATCTGGAAACGGGAGAACATGTAGAGGCATATAGCTATACGAGACAACAGAACAGCGTAAAGTGAGGTAAAAATGACGACGCAACAGTTAGAAGAAAAGATCTGTTTGGCAAAGCGCAAGGTACTTGATATGTGCGTAGCCGCAGGAAAAGGGCATCTCACCACGGCGTATTCCTGCGCTGAGATCGTGGCCGTGCTGTTTTATGAGGTAATGCGTATCGACCCGAAGGTCCCACGATGGGAAGAACGGGACCGATTCGTCATGTCTAAGAACCATGGAAGCGTAATGACATATCCGATTCTGGCTGACTTGGGATATATTGAAGAAAAAGAGCTGGGGACTTTTATGCGCGACGGAACGCGTCTCGGCGGGCACAGCAAGTTGTGTATCCCGGGAGTGGATTTTGCTGGAGGATCTCTTGGAATAGGACTGGGCGCCGCTGTCGGCATGGCATATGCAGCCAAGTTGGACCAAAAGGACTGGCTGACATTTTGTCTGGTAGGTGACGCGGAGAGCTATGAAGGCGCGATATGGGAAGCGGCGATGCTGGCAGGGCATCATAAGCTGAATAATCTCGTAGGTATTCTCGATCGCAACAGGCTGGGTGTTACGGGCTTCACGGAGGACATCCTGAAAATAGAACCCATTGACAAAAAATGGGAGGCATTTGGCTGGGAAGTGAGGGAGATAAACGGTCACGATATCAGCCAAGTGCGGGAGGCTCTGACAGATGTCCGTGGGCGGGAAAGTGACAAGCCGCTTATGATCATTGCCCAAACGACAAAAGGCAATGGCATCGATTTCATGAGCGACGCACCGCTGTTCCACGGTGAACCGCCGCGGGGTGCGGATGTTGAACGAGCTTATGCACAGTTGGGGGTGAAGGAGAGTTGAATGGCGCCAGATATGCATATCTCAGACGGATATGCAGCATGATCGAACATGGTGAAGACATTATCATCGTCAGCGAGGATTATGCAGCACCTATGTTTGATTCTTTGCGCGTGACCCATCCCGAACGCTTTTTGGGCGTCGGTATAGCAGAACAAAACGGTATGGCCGTTGCCAGCGGCCTCGCATTGACAGGAAAATATCCCATTGTATATGGATGCGCGCCGTTTCCTCTCACACGGGCGGTCGATCAGCTGAAAAGCGCGGTGGCAGGAATGCATTTACCGATGACGATATTGAATTCGGGGATCGGCTTTGGCGTTCCGGAGTTCGGTGCAACGCACTATAACGCCGACGACATTGCGATCGTTCGGGGCATCCCCGGTGTGAGGATCATTACGCCTTCTGACAACATCATGGCGGCGAAATTGGCAGATTTCTCCCTTCAGTGTAAGGAGCCGCTTTATGTGCGGTTTGATAAAAACTGCGAAGGTGAACTATATGCGCCGGATGAGATCGATTTCAACTGTGGTATCGGCGTACTGAATGACCCTGGGGACCGAGCAAATGCCGTGATCATTACGTGTGGATGTTTAATAAATGACTGTTTGAATATAGCAAAAGTTGCGGCTGATGGGGGGATAAATGTTAAGGTCGTGGACCTGTACAGCCTGCCGTTTGATGAAGAAGAACTGCTGAGCATACTCGGAGATCTGCCGGTCTTAACGGTGGAGGAACACAACGTCAACGGCGGCATTGGTACGGCGCTGTTAGAGCTGTTCAACCGTCATAAGCGCAAAAATGCAATTACCAGAATGGGGATCGACTTCAAGGAAGGTTATCCAAGTGTTTCTGGCAGCAGAGAATACTTTATGAAAGAATTTGAGTTAACGCCAGAAGACATATATAAGGAGTTAAAATCTCTATTATGATCGATTTGTGTGACAGGGAGGAACGATTATGCGCGCATTGATCACGGGCGTCACCGGGATGGTGGGGTCCCATCTGGCGGACTTTCTGCTGGAGAATACGGACTGGGACGTGTACGGCGCCTGCCGGTGGCGGAGCCCGCTGGACAACGTGTCCCATCTGCTGGATAGGGCTAACAAAAAGGACCGGGTGTATTTTGAGTACGCGGACCTGAACGACGCGGTGTCTCTGATAAAGCTCATGGAGAAGGTCCGGCCGGACTATATCTTCCATCTGGCGGCCCAGAGTTATCCGCTGACCAGCTTCGACGCGCCCATCGACACATTGGGGACGAATATCCTGGGGACGAGCCGTCTTCTGGAAGCGGTGCGCATCGCGGGGCTGGACCCGGTCATCCATGTGTGCGCCTCCTCGGAGGTGTTCGGGAAGATACCCCCGGAGAAGAAGCCTGCCACGGGCATCCATGAGGAGTGCCCCTTCCATCCGGCCAGCCCCTATGCCATTTCCAAGGTGGGAACGGACCTGCTGGGGCGGTACTACGCCGAGGCCTACGGCATGAAGGTGATGACCACACGCATGTTCACCCACACCGGCCCCCGGCGGGGGGACGTGTTCCATGAGTCCACCTTTGCCAAGCAGATCGCCATGATCGAGGCGGGGCTCATCGAGCCGGTGGTGAAGGTGGGCAACCTCCAGTCCCTGCGGACCTATGCGGATGTGCGGGACGCGGTGCGGGCCTACTACATGCTGGTGACGGTAGATCCCATCCCCGGCGAGTACTACAACATCGGCGGCAGCTATACCTGCACGGTGGGGGATACCCTCAATACGCTGATCTCCTACTCGCCCATGAAGGACCGGATACAGGTGGTTACGGACCCGGAGCGTCTGCGGCCCATCGACGCGGACCTGCAGGTGCCGGACTGCCGGAAGTTCAAGGCCCACTCCGGCTGGGAGCCCCAGATACCCTATGAGAAGACCATGCACGACCTTTTGGATTACTGGCGGGATCGTGTGCGGCGGGGAGAGCAGTTTTTGACCCGGTGAAGCCTTTGTCAACGAGAGACAGAAAGAGGAAGAGGAAGAGATATGATCATCACCCAAGCGCCGTTCCGCATCTCCTTTTTCGGCGGCGGCACCGATTTTCCGGGCTTCTATGAAAAATACGGCGGGCAGGTGCTGTCTACCAGCATCAACAAGTACTGCTATCTGACCGTGCGCCACCTGCCGCCGTTTTTTGAATATGCCAACAGCATAGCGTATTCCCAGATCGAGCGCACGAAGCATGTCAGTGAGATCGAGCACCCGGCGGTGCGGGAGGCTATGAAATATCTGGACATGCATGAGCTGAACATCGTGTATGATGCCGACCTGCCCGCCCGGACAGGGCTTGGCACCAGCAGTTCCTTCGCTGTGGGGATGCTGCTTGCCTTCCACTCCCTGAAGGGAAAGTATGCAGATAAAAAGCGCCTGGCGGACGAGGCAATCTACTTGGAGAGGGTGCTGTGCAACGAGAAGGGCGGCGTCCAGGACCAGATCGCGGCGGCATTCGGCGGTCTTAATAAGATCATGTTCAGCGCCGACGGCTATGAAGTCCACCCGGTGGTAGTGAGCGATAAGAACAAAACGGCGCTGGATGATAACCTGATGCTGTTCTTCACCGGCATTTCCCGTTACTCCTTCACGCTTCAGGAGGAACAGGTGAAAAACCTGGAGATCAAAAACCGGCAGCTGCTTAAAATGAAAGACTTGGTCGATGAGGCGGAGCTGGCGCTGGTGCAGGGTCGGGTGGATGACTTCGGCCGGCTGCTGGACGTGGAGTGGAAGCTGAAGCGGGAGGTCAACGGCAAAGTATCCAGCCCGGTCATAGATGGGTATTATGACCGCGCCATGGAGGCCGGCGCCCTGGGCGGAAAGCTGCTGGGCGCCGGCGGCGGAGGTTTCCTGCTGCTGTATGTGCCAAAGGAAAAGCAGCCGGCGGTCCGGAAGGCGTTGTCCGGTCTGCTGGAGATCCCATTCCAATTTGAGACAGGCGGGGCCAAGGTGCTGTATTACAGTCCGGAGATATACGTCCCTAAGGAAGAAAGAGACCATGTCAATGAAACAAAGCACTGAGTACATATTCCAAAAGTATCGGGACAAGCATGCCTTCATGCGTGAGTTGGAGGCGCCGCTGCGGGAGACGGCGGCGCTGCTTGTGGCTGCCTATCGCGGCGGCGGGAAGCTGCTTGTCTGCGGCAACGGCGGCAGCAGCGCCGACGCGGACCATATAGTAGGCGAGCTCATGAAGGCCTTCCGCATCCGGCGGCCGTTGGATGAAAAACTGAGCAGGGAACTGAGTGCAAACGGCGCATCTCAGCTGGCTGAGATGCTGGAGGGTTCCCTTCCAGCAATAAACCTTAGCGCACACACAGCCCTTGTCACGGCCCAGTCCAACGATGTGGGAGCGGACTATATTTACGCCCAGCAGGTCATTGGCTATGGACGGCCGGGGGACGTGCTCCTGGGCATAAGCACGTCCGGCAACTCCCGGAACATCCTGTACGCGGGCGAGGCGGCCCGGGCAAAAGGCATGAAGACGGTGGCCATGACCGGACGGGACGGCGGAAAGATGAAAGAGAACTTCGATATCCTCCTGTGCGCCCCGGAAGATAACACGGAGGATATCCAGGATGTCCACTCCACGCTGTACCATATACTCTGCGCGGTGCTGGAAAATGAGTTTTGGGGTGAGTGAATGACCGCTGTCATCATGGCTGGGGGCAAGGGCACCCGGGTGGCCTCCGTCAACAGCCAAATACCGAAACCGCTGCTGCCAGTGGCCGGCAAGCCAGTGCTGGAGCATGAGATCGAATGCCTCCGGCGGCAGGGCATCACGGACATTATCCTGGTAGTGGGCCACCTTGGGGAGCAGATCGCGGAGTATTTTGGCGACGGCCGGGACTTCGGTGTACATATTGAATACATCCGGGAGGAGACGCCTCTGGGCACTGCCGGGGCGCTGTATTACCTCAAGGAAAGACTCACAGATGATTTTCTGTTGCTCAATGGGGATCTCATCTTCGACGTGGACTTTTCCCGGCTCATGGCCTTCCACAGGGAACATGGTGCCCTGGTGACACTGCTGGTCCACCCCAACGATCACCCCTATGACAGCGGCCTCGTCATCGCGGACAGGGACGGCTGTGTCCGGGGCTGGCTCACGAAAGAGGACGAGCGGACCTGGTACAAAAACTGCGTCAACGCGGGACTGCATGTGCTGTCGCCCCGGCTGCTGAAGCAGCTGAAAGAGCCGAAAAAGACCGACCTGGACCGGGATCTCATCCGGCCCCTCATTCTCACGGGGGAGGTATATGCCTGCCGTTCGCCGGAGTATGTGAAGGACATGGGTACGCCGGAGCGGATCGCAGAAGTTGAGCGGGACATCCGAAACGGGCTGGTGCGGCGGAAAAACCTCCGGGAAAAGCAGCGGGCCATATTCCTGGACCGGGACGGGACCATCAATCGATATGTGGGCTTTCTGCGGGACATCGATGAGATGGAGCTGCTGCCCGGCGCGGCGGAAGCGATACGCAGAATAAACCGGAGCGGCTATCTGACCGTCGTCGTGACCAATCAGCCGGTCATCGCCCGGGGGGAGGTGACCTGGGAAGAGCTTGACGAGATACACCGGAAGCTGGAGACGCTGCTGGGTCAGGAAGGCGCCTATGTGGACGATATCTTCATCTGCCCCCATCACCCGGATAAGGGTTTTGCCGGGGAGCGGCCGGAGTACAAGACAGAATGTGACTGCCGCAAGCCGAAGCCGGGGCTGCTTTTGCAGGCGGCGGAGAAGTACAACATCGATCTGGCGGCCAGCTGGATGATCGGCGATTCGGACAGCGACGTCCAGGCCGGCGAAGCCGCCGGCTGCCGGACGGTGAAGCTGGCGGACGGAATGGCGCTGCCGGAGGCGGTAAAAGCCATTCTGGCGGGAGGAAATTTGTAAGATGTCAGATCGAAAACAACTGTACAAGGGTATCGCGCTGATACTGCTGTCCGCAGCGGTGGCCTGTGTGGGCCAGCTTCTATGGAAGCTGGCGGCCCGGGATGAATCGCTGATTTTGTTATTTGTCGGACTGGTCCTCTACGGCAGCGGAGCGCTTTTGATGATCGTAGCTTTGAAGTATGGGGAATTGTCCGTGCTGCATCCTATGATGAGCGCAGGATATGTGCTGTCGCTGGTACTGGGTGCGCTGGTGCTGAATGAGCATATCACGGCCCTGCGTATCGTTGGCGTGGCGGTCATCATCGTGGGGCTCGTCTTTCTCAGCTCTTCGGAAGGGGAGAACGGGAAATGATCAAATATATCTTTGTGCTGCTGATGACTTTGGCCGGTTCCCTCGGCGCGTTTTTCTTCAAAAAAAGCACTTCCGATCTGACAAACGTTTTTTCACTGCTGCGGGTGCCCAGCTTTTATCTGGGTGGGGTTCTGTACTGCCTTGCGGCACTTATGAACGTAGTCCTGCTGCGATACATGGATTATACGATTCTATATCCCATGGGAGCGATCGCTTATATTTGGTCTTTGATCATCTCCAACCGGTTTCTGGGCGAAAAGATCACAAAAAAGAAGGTGCTGGGCATCGCGCTCATATGTGTGGGCGTAGTGCTGCTGACAAGGTAAAAGACATGTTTCAAAAGCTGATCGTCCGACAGAGATTAAAACAGCATTAGATCCCCGTTTATCGGGGAGATGAACAGGGCGGGAGCATCGGTAAGATGTTCCCGCCCTGAGTCATATCGAGGCTGGGAGAGGCATAGGGTGTGAAAAAGAACGTGGGAGGGCTGACGATGGCCTATGAGGATAAGACGGCGGCAGGGCAGGGCGTGCACCGGCTGACCATGGACGAGCGCAAGCGCCTTTGGATGAACGGCGTGGAAGAAGTGGAGAGCTTCGACGACCAGACCGTGGCTGTGAAGACGGCGAAGGGCCGGCTCTATGTGCGGGGCGAGGGGCTCAAGGTGGATAAGCTGGAAAAGGAGACGGGGGAGCTGAACATCTCCGGGCAGATCACCAGTCTGGACTATGAGGACGTGGGGCCCGGGGGCGGGCTCTGGTCCCGGCTGTTCCACTGATGGCGCTGCCGGCCATGGCCCAGCTGCTCCAGGCGGGATGGTTCTTTCTCGCCGGGGCGGGGCTGGGGCTTTTCTACGACCTGCTGGGTGGGGCCCGGGACGGGGCGAAGCTGCCGAAAGCCCTGGGAGACGGGCTTTGGGCGCTCGCGGTCCTATGGCTGCTGTTCCTGGGCGGGATGGGCTCGTTGGAGGGGCGGCCCCGGCTCTATATGGCCGTGATCGCGGCCCTGGGGCTGGCGTTCTGGCACCTGGGGGCATCGCCGGCAGCGCGGCCCGCCATGGGAAAGCTGTGGGCTCTCGCGGCCCGGGGAGCGGCGTTTCTGGCCGCGCCGGTCCGGAAAGGCTGTGAATATATTCAAAAAAAGATGAAAAGACTCTTTTCAAACGGCAAAAAATGGTTTACAATAATAACCACCAAACAGAAAGAGAAACGCCGAAGACGGAAGGAGGACAGACGCCATGAAGCTGCGCAGGGCAAGCTGGATCACGGGACTGGTCATCGTGGGCGTGATCGCGTACGCATGTATCGCCCTGATGAATATGCGGACAAAAGTGGCGCTGGCCAGCGAGACGGAGGCGGAGCTGCGGGCCAAGGCGGAGGAGATCCAGGAGACCAACGCCGCGCTGCAGTACGCCATCGACAACCGCTACGACGACAAGACCATCGAGGACATCGCCCGGGATAAGCTGGGCCTGGTGCTGCCCGAGGAGAAGATATTCTACGACAGCGGAAGCTGACGTCAGAACAGTTTTTCCTTTTCCCCAGGAGAGCAGTTGTCAAGGGTAATTTTAATAATCTTTGCATATCATGGCCTCTGCTAAGCAGAAAGAAGTAAGCGCCCCAGCATGATGGGCGCATCATATGACCCCATCTGTGGTTCCTTTGGAATTACAGATGGGGTCTTTTATTGATTTGAATGATCGTCTGGTAAATAAACCACGAGGTAATACAGCTGGGAACAGCCAATAAATGGGACCCGATCAGTTATCAGCGTATTATAGGTTTCCTCTAAACCAGGCATGCTAAGGAATAGATAGGAGGAAACAGTATGAATGAGAAAACGTATGGGTACGTTCGCGTCTCCAGTAAGGAACAAAACACGGACCGCCAACTGATCGCCATGGAGGACTTCGGTGTCCCGCCGGCCAGCGTGGTCGTAGATCGGCAATCTGGAAAGGACTTTGACCGGCCTGGGTATAGGAGGCTCCTGAGAAAGCTAAAACCGGGCGACACTCTTGTGATCAAGAGCATCGACCGGCTGGGACGGAACTATGACGAGATACTGGAACAATGGAGGCTGCTCACCAAAACGAAGCAGGTAGCCATTGTCGTCCTGGATATGCCGCTGCTGGACACGCGAAGGGGGAAGGACTTGACAGGGACCCTGATCGCGGACATCGTCCTGCAGCTTCTTTCGTATGTGGCGCAGACAGAGCGGGAGTTCATCCGGCAGCGCCAGGCAGAGGGCATCGCAGCAGCCAAGGCAAGAGGTGTTGTGTTTGGCCGTAAGCCAATGGAGCGTCCGGCAGAATTTGAGACGGCTCGCTCTGAATGGGAGGCTGGCCGGATCTCGGCAAGGAAAGCAGCGTCTGCGTTGGGAGTAACACACAGAACCTTCATCAAATGGGCTGGAGGGGAACCTTGTGGAGAAAAATGTAAAGATTTGTCTCCAGCGCAAGGGACCTAGATACATATGGGTAGCAACACATATAATTATATTTATTATACCAAATCACAATTTTCGACGCAATACTTCCATGGTTACAAATCCTTACTTTGGTAACCGCGGCGCACGGCACTGAGAATACTCCGGCAACTCTCTATGCCAGAAAAGCGGTCAAAAGAGGAAGGAATTTAAACCATGTTAAAAGAAAAGAAAAACCTAGCTGAAGAACAGGAGATAAAGAAAGAAGATAATTCAATAAATTCTTTAAAATCCAGTAAGCCGGGGGGCAGACTTCTATCAATTAATGACGGTGTTCTAAGATTAGGAATAGAAGGCAAAGTTAATACAAATACTGCTCCAGGAATTGAAACTGATATAAATGAAATACTCGCAGCCAATAAATTCGATTCACTAATTTTGGATTTTAATGGTCTTGAGTATATTTCCAGTGTTGGGATTCGTATCTTATTAAAGCTCATAAAGACTTATAGAGATCTGAGAATTGAGAATACGCCGCCAGACGTTTATGAAGTCTTGGAAATGACAGGAATGACAACTTTGATCCCTATATCAAAGACAACGGGAGAGTTTTCTGTCGGATCTGAGAAAATGAGAGAATTTTCTGTTGACGGACTTGAAAAAATAGGAGCTGGCTTTAACGGAACTGTTTATCGTCTTGACGATGAAACGATCCTTAAAGTTATCAACGAAAAGAGTTCACTTGAAGATATTCAGAAAGAAAGAGATACTTCTCAAAAAGCGTTCCTTTTAGGTATTCCCACAGCTATTTCTTATGATGTAGTCAAAGTAGGTGATCACTATGGGATCATCTATGAATTATTAAATTCTCAATCATATGCGAAAAAACTTCAGGAGAATCAGGATAAACTGGAAGAACTGGGAAAAGAACTCGGTAAATTTACTCGCCGCGTTAACAATACAGTTGTTGATGATACTTTTGATGATATAAAACGATTACAATTAGCTAAAATTGACCGCGCTAAAGATGTCCTTGGCGAAGATGATCATAAAATGATACGACATCTTTTTGAAGTGATACCTGAATCAAATACTTTTGTTCATGGTGACCTCCATCCTGGAAATGTATTGATTCAGAATGACGGGTCACTATTTTTAGACATGGCATTTTCAGGAAATTCAGCTTCAGGATACGGTCATCCGATTTTTGATCTTATATCGTTCACTCAACCTGTTATAGGGGCGGTGGAAGATCATCCAGAAGATGATTTTGTATCTGCATTTAATGGGCTGACTAAAAAACAGAATCATGAACTTTGGGATGCTTACATAAAAGGCTATTTTGATACAGAGGATGAAGCGTATATTGAAAAGGTCAAAGAAGAGATCCTGCTCCGTGCAAGGGCGATGAAGGCCATTGATCTTAAATATTGCGCTATCATGCTGCAAAATCAGGAATCCGCTATCGTAGACGGGGACGATCAAAGAAAAATTATTCGTAATTTGGGTATTGAAACACTGTTTAAGAACGTAGAAACTGCGTTTCAAAGGATCAGAGCTACCCTTGAAAATAAAGAGGATGAATTTTTCTTTTTTGCGGGAAAATGATAATCCCGGGAGACGACTTTGGGGCGGAGAGGTGCTATACTGCGTACACTTGAATAGAAAGCGAGGCTCCGGCGGGCGACCGCCGGGGCGTTTTTTATGGCGTGGGAAGGAGGCGGACCGATGCCGTCAAAGGCGGAGAGCTGGCTTACGGAGGAGGCGCTGGTGCTGCTGGAGGGCTGGGCCAGGGACGGCCTGAGCGGGGAGAAGATCGCCGCTCTCATGGGCGTGGGCGTCAGTACGTTTTATAAGTGGCAGAAGAAATACCCCCAGATCGCCCAGGCGGTGAGAAAAGGCCGGGAGACGGTGGACTACCAGGTGGAGCAGGCGCTGCTGGACAGGGCCCTGGGCGGGGACCTGCGGGCGCAGATGTACTGGCTCAACAACCGGCGGGGGGACAAGTGGCAGGAGCACCCCAAGGAGAAGGACAAGGACGGCGGGGAAGAGACGACGGTGATCGTGGATGTCTGAAATAAGGATGTCGGAGGTTCTTGGGCCAGGTTTCTATGACCTGGCCCGTGACATATTCGCCCACGGGCACACCCACTATGATCTCAGCGGCGGGCGGGGGAGCCTCAAGAGCTCCGCGGTGAGCCTGATGGTGCCGGTGCTGCTGATGGGGCACCCGGAGGCGCACGCGCTGGTGATGCGCAAGGTGGGGGCCACGCTGCGGGACAGCGTGTTCGGCCAGTACTGCTGGGCGCTGGACAAGCTGGGCCTGGCGGGAGGATGGGAGGCGCGGCTGGACCCGTTGGAGCTGGTGCGGAAGAAGACCGGGCAGCGGATCCTGTTCCGGGGCGTGGACGACCCCATGAAGCTCAAGAGCATCAAGGTGCCCTTCGGGTACATCGCCGTCACCCACTTCGAGGAAAAGGACCAGTTCGCCGGGCGGGAGGAAATACGTTCTATCCTCCAGTCCACCATGCGGGGCGGGGAGGTCTTCTGGAACTTCGAGAGCTACAACCCGCCCCTGAGCCGGGACAACTGGGCCAATCTGGACGCCATGGAGCCCCGGCCCGACCGGCTGTGCCACAAAAGCTGCTATCTGGACGCGCCCCGCTCCTGGCTTGGGGAGGCGTTTTTCCAGGAGGCGGAAAGGCTCAAAACGGCAGATGAGCGGGCCTGGCGGCACGAGTACATGGGCGAGGCGGTGGGAACCGGCGGGAACGTGTTCCAGCGGCTGGAACGAAGGGCCATAACCGACGGGGAGATATCCCACATGGACCGGATATACCAGGGGGTGGACTTCGGCTGGTACCCGGACAAATACGCCTTCCTGCGGGTCCATTACGACAGCGCAAGGGAGCGGATATATCTGCTGGATGAACATTATGTAAACTGCGAGAGCAACCGGGAGACGGGGGCGTGGATACGGGAGAAGGGGTACTTTGACCGGCCCATCACCTGCGACTCGGCGGAGCCGAAAAGCATCGCGGATTACCGGGACATGGGCCTGCCCGCCCGGGGAGCGGTGAAGGGGCCGGGAAGCGTTTCTTATGGGTTCAAGTGGCTCCAGAGCCGGACTATCGTGGTCGATCCCATGCGCACGCCGGGGGCCTGGGCGGAGCTGAGCCGGTATGAGTATGAGCGGGACCGGGAGGGCCGGCCGGTGAGCGGGTATCCCGACAGGGACGACCACGCCATCTCGGCCCTGCGGTACGCCATGGAGAGCTTTTTCACGCGGCGGGGCACCTGCGCGTGAGGAGAGGAGAAGATATGGGGCTTTTTCAGAAGAGAAGTGAGAAGCGGGCGGACCTGGCGTCCCGGGCGGAGGAGCTGTTCGGGGTGAAGGGAGAGACCGCCGGGGCGGCGGGGGTCACGGGGCTGTGCGCCCAGGTGTACCGGGGCAGGCCGCCCTGGCGGGACAGGGAGCAGGGCGTGGAGACGGTGAACTTCGCCAAGAGCGTGTGCGCGGAGCTTGCGCGCCTGGCCACGCTGGCGGTGAAGGTCACGGTGTCCGGGTCGGACCGGGCGGCATGGCTCCAGGAGCAGGTGGATGGGTTTTACTTCCGGCTGCGGCAGTGGACGGAGCTGGGGTGCACCTGGGGCACGGTCATATTAAAGCCCAACGGGGAGGGCGTGGACGCCCTCACGCCGGAGCAGTTCCTCATCACCCAGACCCGGGGGGACGCGGTCACCGGGGCGGTGTTCGAGAGCGGCCGGTGGGAGGCGGAGCGGTACTATACCCGCCTTGAGTACCACCGGTTTTTGGCCGACGGGCGGTACGCCATTAGCAACCGGTGTTTCGTGGGGGACGGGCCCTACGACCGGGGGCGGCCGGCAGCCATCGAGACCACGCCCTGGGCGGGGCTGGCGGCGGATGTGACGGCGGAGGGGGTGGACAGGCCCCTGTTCGCCGTGCTGCGCATGCCGGGGGCCAATCATCTGGCGCCCGGGTCTGCTCTGGGGCTGCCCGTATTCGCGGAGGCGCTGCGGGAGCTGGAGGACCTGGACGTGGCCTACAGCCGGTTCGTCCAGGAGGTGTATGAAAGCCAGCGGATATGCCTCATCGACGACCGGCTCACGGACCAGACCGGACCGGGACCGGGCCTGGGCCAGGCGGTGAAGCTGCCCCGGTTCGTGCGCCGGGTGTTTGGCGCGGGGCCGGAGGAGTATTACCAGGCCATCGACCCGTCCCTGCATACGGAAGAGCGGCTGGCCGGCATCCGGGCGCTGCTGGGGCAGATAGGCTTTAAGTGCGGCTTTTCCAACGGCTATTTTGTGTTCAACGAGCGGTCCGGGCTCATGACCGCCACCCAGGTGGAGGCGGACGACCGGCGGACCGTGCAGCTCATAAAGGACGTGCGGGACCGGCTGGAAGAGGCCCTGGACGGGCTTTTGTACGCCCTGGACAGGACGGCGGACGCCATGGGTCTGGCCCCGGAGGGGGACTATCAGGCGGTGTACGACTTCGGGGACGTGACCTACAACCGGGAAGAGGACCGGGCCCGGTGGTATGGATACGTGGCCGACGGGCGGCTGCCGTTTTGGTATTACCTTGTGAAGTTCGAGGGGTATTCGGAGCAGGAGGCCAAGGCGCTGGCCGGGGCCGGCGGAAAGGAGAAAACGGAAGATGGAACGTGAGTTTTTGCAGGAGCTGGGCCTGGCAGACGAGGCGATAGACGCCGTGCTGGCCCGGCACGGGCAGGAGATGGGTGAGGCCGAGGCACGGCACGCCGGTGAATTGGCGGCGCGGGACTTTGACCACGCGCTGGAGAGGGCCCTGGATGGGTATGGGTTTTCCTCCCGGGCGGCGAGACAGGCCGCGGCGGACGCGGCCCGGGAGGCGGGCCTTGCTCTGAGTGAGGACGGCGCCCTGGAGGGACTGGAGTCCGTCATGGACGACCTGCGGGCCCGTGACCCCGGGGCGTTTTTGTCCGCGAGGCCGCCGGTCATCTTTACGGCGGCGGTCACCGACGGCGGGCCCGTGACCCGCGAACAGATCATCAGCATCCCCGACCGGGCCCTTCGCCGGGCCGCGATCGCGGAAAATATCAAACTTTTCAAAGGAGAAAACTGATATGGCGGAAACCAATCTTATCAACAGAGACAGCCTGGCCCGGGCCAGGGAGATCGACTTCGTCACCGCCTTCGGCGGCTCCATCGCCAAGCTCATGGAGGCCATCGGCGTGACCCGGCAGATCCCCAAGCAGGCGGGCACCGTCCTGAAGGCCTATAAGGCCACCGGCACCCTGGCCAGCGGCAAGGTAGCCGAGGGCGAGACCATCCCCCTCAGCCAGTACCAGACCGAGGCCGTGGCCGTCACGGAGATCACCCTGAAGAAGTGGCGCAAGGCGGCCTCCGCCGAGGCCATCATCGACAGGGGCTACGACCAGGCGGTGGATATGCTCACCGACGAGATGCTCCGGGACGTGCAGAAGGGCATCCGTAAGGACTTCTTCGACCTGCTGGCTACCGGAGAGGGCTCTGCCCAGGGCGAGAGCTTCCAGGCAGCCATCGCCCAGGCCTGGGGCCAGCTGCAGGTGCTGTTCGACGACGACGGCGTCAACGCCGTGTACTTCCTCAATCCGCTGGATGTGGCGGACTATCTGGCCGCCGCGCCCATCGCCATGCAGACGGCCTTCGGCATGAGCTACGTGGAGAACTTCATGGGCTTGGGCACCGTCATCCTCAACAGTTCCGTGCCCAAGGGGACCATCTACGCCACCGCCAAGGAAAATCTGGTGCTCTATTACATCCCGGTGAACGGCGCGGACCTGAACGGGGCCTTCGACTTTACCGCCGACGATACCGGCTACGTGGGCATCCATGAAGAGGCGGACTATACCAACATGACCGCCGCCGACACGGTGGTGTGCGGCATGGCGCTGTTTGCCGAGCGGCTGGACGGCGTGGTGAAGGCAACCATCGGGGCGTGAGCATGGAGCAGGCATCCTTCGCAGAATATAAGGCGCTCTACGGCGAAGAGCTGGACCAGGCGGCCTATGACCGCCTGGCCTGGCAGGCCAAGCGGGCCATGGACAGCGTCACCACCGGCGTGGACGGGGTGCGGAAGCTGGACGCGGCGCCGCCGGAGGAGGAATACGGCGCGCAGGCGGTGAAGCGCTGCCAGATGGCGCTGGTGCACCTGCTCCATGAGACGGAAGCCGCCGCCGGGACCGTGGTCCGGGAAGACGGCACGGTGACGGGCCGGGCGGTCACATCCATCACCGCCGGGGCGGAGAGCGTCACCTTCGCGGCCCTGGCCGGGGCGAGCGGCGGCAGTACAGAGCGGCAAAGGGCCCTCCGCCAGACGGCGGAAGAGCATCTTTCCGGGGTGGCGGACGCAAACGGCGTGCCGCTGCTGTACGGGGGAATATATCCCGTCACGCTGGAGGATTGAGCCATGTTTCAGGATATGGTGACGGTCTTCAACAGAAAGGATGGGCTTTGGTACCCCACGGTGATGAAAGGCGTACAGGTGCAGGCGGCGGAGGGGGCGGAGCCCGCGGCGCTGGGTGGAGAGAGAAACAGCGCCGTCACGGTGCTTGTCCCCTATGTGCCCGGAGAGCCGGACAGGGTTGCGGGCAAGGCGTATCTGCCGCCCAAAAAGTGGCGGCAGGGGTTGGAGCCGGAAAAGCACGTCACCTTCGCCGCCGGGGAGCAGTTCGACGTGCTGCTGCTGGGTCCCTGGGAGGGCGCGGAGCCCATCCGGGACGACACATGGCCGGAGGGGTTCTTCGCCCGGCTCCGCCGGGAGCGGGACGGGGTGTATGCCGTGGCCGCCGTGCGGCGGTTCAGGGCTCTGCCCCATTTTGAGATAGAGGGGCGGTGAAGCGCATGGACGAGCGCTATGACAGCGTGGCCGGGGCGGTGCTGGCTTTGGCCAACGGCTTTCCCGGGCTGAAGGAGGGGCAGCGGTTCGCCTTTGCCAGCCTGGACGAGACAGAGGGCCTGGCCATCTTCCCTGTGGAGGGGGAGGGGGCGGAAGAGGTCCACCGGTCTGTGACGGGCCGGGTCCAGCGGATATGCAGCTGGGACTTTCAGACGATATGCCGCGTAGGCGGGCCCGATGAGGCCAGGCGGCAGGCTATGGCGGACTGGCTGGATAAGCTGAGCCGGTGGATGGAGACGCAGGAGGCCCCCGCCCTCACGGAGGGGCGGCGCATCCTCTCTATCCGGCGGGCCGGTATGCCCCGGCAGGGGGTCCGGCCCGCCGACAGGACCGAGACGTGGGTCATGGAGATGACCGCGCGGTACGAGATCGATATTTAAATTACAGGAGGAATGAGCATGAAACTGGAACGGGAAGCAATGGCCCATTATCTGGACACGGGGTTCCACACCAAGGTATCCGAGGCCGCCGAGGCGGTGTTCGAGATCATCGGCGACGACATCGAGGAGATGAGCGTGGAGCTCAACGCCGACACCGAACAGATCAAAAATATCCTAGGCCAGACCAAGACCAAGGACAACGGCTATGCCCCCAGCATGGACGCGGACCCCTTCTATGCCGATCCCGACAAGAAGATCTATCCCAAGCTGCGGGAGATCGCCATGGACCGGCTCACGGGGGATGCGTGCAAGACCCTGATGCTGGAGGTCATCGTGGAGGATACCGCGGCCGAGAACCATCTGGCCTGGCTGCGGGAGGTCATGGTCAAGCCCCAGAGCTACGGCGGCGATACCGCCGGATTCAATATCCCCTTCACCGTCAGCGAGGACGGCGCGAGCAAGAAGGGCTATGTCAGCGCCGCGAGCATGAAAGAGGGCAAGATCGCCTTCACCGAGGGCGATATCCCCGGCGTCGGCGGCTGATACGGCGGGGAGAGAGTAAGAATACTGGCAAAGCGCGGCCTGGCCCGGCAGGGCCCCTCCCGCTAAAGTTCGCTTCGTTCACCAACCGCGTGCGGGGCACTGCCGGTTCCAGCCGCGCGTCGGGTAGGCAATTATAAATTAGGAGGAGACAAGATGGCAGAGGTATCCAAGCTCCGGGTGGAGACCGGGGCGCTGTCGGTGGAGGTGGAGGACGAGCTGGGCCAGGTCATCGGCGCGTTCAGCTTCAACCCCGCCGACTCCAATATCCTGAAGCGCTACGGCACGGTGGTGGAGTTTTTTAACGGCGTGAGCTTCGACGAGGCCATGCCGGAGGATGAGCAGATCGCCGCCATGAACAAGCTGGCCGACGACATCGCCGGCCAGTTCGACTACCTGCTGGGCGCCGGCGTGTCGGAGGGGCTGTTTTCCCAGTGCGGGCCTCTCACCGTCACGAAAAACGGTGACTTCTTCTTTGAGCAGGTGCTGGAGGGCGTGGGCGCGCTCATCGAGAGCGTGACGAAAAAGCGCCTGGACAAGAAGCTGGCCAAGATCAAAAAGGCCACGGAAAAGTACGAGAAATGAATCCCTATGAGCTGTCCACATCCCTCCGGGTGGGGGATGTGGACTATCCTATCCGGACGGATTTCCGGGATATCCTCTATCTGTTGCAGATATTGTCCAGCTCGGAGTATGAGGCCGACGAGAAGGGGGCCATCGCCCTGCGGGTGCTGTATGAGACATGGGAGGATATCCCCCGGGAGCGGTACGACGAGGCACTGGAAAAGGCCGCGGGATTCATAGACGGAGGGCTCCGGACGGAGCAGAGGCGCCCCGGGCCCAGGACCATGGACTGGGAGCAGGACGCGGGGCTCATTTTGCCGGCGGTGAACCGGGTTCTGGGGGGCGAGGTGCGGGCTATGCCCTATCTGCACTGGTGGACCTTTCTGGGCGCCTATATGGAGATAGGGGAGAGCCTTTTTTCCACGGTGCTGTCTATCCGGGACAAGCGGGCCAGGGGCCGGAAGCTGGAGACTTGGGAGCAGGAGTTTTACAAGGCGAACAGGGCGCTGGTGGAGCTGAAAAAGCCGGAGACCGAGGCTGATAAGGCCCGGCGGGCGGCTCTGAAGGAGCTGTTTGTGTGAAGGCAGAAGGGGAGAGATCATGGCGGAGAAGAAGACGGTGATCCGGTGCCGGGTGGACGCCACAGGCGTCACCGCGGCCCGGAAGGAGATAGAGGCCTATGGCGAGGCATGCCGGGGGGCGGCGGCAAAGCTTCAGAGCCTGGGCCATACCATGGCGCTGCTGTGCCGGGAGGACGACGCGGCGGGGGCCAGCGTCCGGGCCCTGCGGGATTCCCTGAACGGCTTGCAGGACGCGCTGGCGGCGGCCTTCGTGCCGGTGCTGACGGCCGTGGCGCCGCTGGTGTCGGCGCTGTGCGACATACTGGCGCGGGCCATCAATATGATCGCGCTGTTTTTCGCGGTGCTGGGCGGGGCCGGGTCCTATAAAAAGCTGATAACGGGCCAGAACGGCTACAACAAGAGCCTCAAGTCCGGCGCCAGGGCGGCGGGGAAGATGGTGAACGAGCTGTCCGGGCTGGATGAGGTGAACCTGTGGGAGACCCGGTCCAGCTCCGGCGGGGGCGGCGGCTCCGGCGGCGGTGGGGGCGCGGAGGACTACTTCGAGGACGTGCCCATCGAAAATATCGACGCGGTGAAGACGCTCCTGGCGGATATCCTCTGGTACGCCGGGGCCATCGGCGGGGCGCTGGCCGCGTGGAAGCTGGCCCGGCAGTTCGGGGCGGATATGAAAAGCGCGCTGGGCCTGTCCCTCGCCATCGGCGGGGCGGTGCTGGCGGTGAAGGGGTATATGGACGCCTGGACCAACGGCATCGGGCTCAAGAACATGATCACCCTGCTGGGGGGCGTCGCGTCGGCGGCCGCCGGGGCGCTCATGGTCTTCGGGCCCGCCGGGGGCGCGGTGGCGCTGGCGGTGGGCGGCATTGGGTCCATCGTGCTGGCTATCAGGGATTGGCTGAGGGCCGGGGAGCTGACCGCGAACGGTATGCACGTTTTGCAGGCGGGGCTCATAGGCGTCGGCGGGGCCATCGCGCTGCTCACCGGCTCCTGGATACCGCTGCTCATCGGCGCGCTGGCCGCGATCGTCACCTGGGCGGTGAAGCAGGGAAAAGAGCTGCCCAAAAAGGTGAAGGAGATATTCCAGACCGTCGCCGCCAAGGCCTCGGCGGGCGCTCAGGCTGTGGGCCGGCTGGTCCGGGAGGCATGGGACAAGCTGAAGACGTGGACGGCGGAGAAGTGGGAGGCCATCAAGAATACGGTCACGGACAAGGCCACGGCCCTGAAGGACAAGGCTGTGGTCATCTTCAACACCATCAAGACCCAGCTCCAGGAGAAGATATCCCAGGCCAAGGAGAAGGTGACGGAGAAGTTCCAGCAGATGAAGGCGGCCATAGAGGAGAAGCTCACCGCCGTGCGGGAGAAGGTGCGCTCGCTCATGGAGAGCGTCCGGTCCACTATCCAGGAAAAGGCGGAGGCCGCCCGGAGCAAGGTGGCGGGCAGCTTTGAGTCCATCCGCTCCACCATCCAGGACAAGCTGGAGAGCGCCAGAAAGAAGGTGGCGGAGGTCATCCAGAAGATCAAGGACTGCTTCAACTTCTCCTGGAGCCTGCCCAAGCTGAAGCTGCCCCACCTGTCCATCACGGGTAAGTTCTCCCTGAATCCGCCATCGGTGCCCCACTTCAGCATCCAGTGGTACGCCAGAGGCGGCATCGTGGACGGGGCCACCCTCATCGGCGCCGGGGAGGCCGGGAAGGAGGCCATCGTGCCTCTGGAACGGCATACGGAGTGGATAGACGCGGTGGCGGTGAAGATAGCCGCGCTCCTGGGCAGTGAGAAGCTGGCCCCGGCGCTGGAGGACATCGCGGACCGGCTGGGGCGGATACCGGCGGCACTGGAAAAGCTGGCCATGCCCATGTCGGCACTGGCGGCGGGGACGGTGACGCCGCCCCGGGCGGGCTATGCCACCCGGGAAAAGCAGGAGATGGGCGAGACCGCCCGGGCCCTGCGGGCGCTGCTGGAAAGAAAGGATGAGGGACGCGCCGGCGGTGAGAACCGGTACACGTTCATCGGTGAACTGGACGGCAGGGTGCTCTTTGAGAAGGTCGTCAGCGAGGGCCAGGCGGCCCGCCGGACCACGGGGCGCAACCCGTTCATGCTGGGAGGTGACAGATAAATGGCGCAGGAATACATCACGCTGAACGGCATCATCATCCGCCAGCCGGACGAGGGGCTGGGCTATGACTTCGAGACCACCTACACCGATGACTCCACCCGGGCCATGAACGGGACGCTGTACGCCAGCGCTATGTTCACGGTGGAGTCCTTCTCTTACACGGCCACATGGCTCACCCGGGAGGAGATGCGGACCATATTGCAGGTGGTGGCCCTGGGCAAACCCTTCACCCTCCACTACATGTCGCCCTACTACGGTACATGGCGGGACGGACGGTTCTATGTGGGCAAGGGGTCCCTGGCTGTGGGCCGGTGGAACGAGGCCAAGGAGCGGTACGACAGCCTCACGTTCAATATGATCGGAGTTGATCCCATATGAAAGCAAACGGTGAGCGGGAATATAAGGTGGATGTGGAAGGCGTGGTCTACGGCATGGAGAGCATCGAGGCGGCGGAATTGAACCAGTCCCTGTTCGACACAGTGAGCGTGGGCAACACCGCCTGCGCCGTGTTCACCATGACCTTCCATCCAACGGCGGCGCCGCCCCGCATGGCCCGGGTCCGGGCATGGGTCCGGGATAAGGGCGAGGCGAACTGGACGCCCCTGGGGATATTTTGGATAGACGAGCGCGCCGAACGGGACAGGAGGCTCACCGTCACCTGCTACGACGTCATGATGGCGGCGGAGCGGGAGTGGCGGCCGGCGGATACGAACGCCTTCCCCATGACCATGGCGCGGGCGGCGCAGGTCATCGCCGCGGCTATGGGTACCAGCCTTGACCCCCGGTGCGCGTTCAACGGCGGGTACACGGTGGACTACCCGGCGGAGGGATACACCATGCGGGAGGTGCTGGGGTACATCGCCGCGGCCCACGGGGGCAACTGGATCGTGACGGCGGCGGGGCAGCTGCTGCTGGTGCCGCTGTTCGGGTCCATGCCCCCGGAGACCCATTATCTCATTGAAGAGGAGGAGGGCAGCGCCATCACCTTCGGCGGCGTGCGGATACTGGTATGAACAACAAACAGTACATAGGCCGGCGGGTGAGCCGGTATGAGGGCTACGGCTCCACCCGGGCGGTGGACGGCATCGCCCTCGTGGTGGACGAGGAACACGAATACCGGGCCGGGAACATGGACGGCTACGTCATGGAGATCACCTGCCCCTACGGCACCCAGGCCATGGCGGACGCGCTGCTGCGGCAGATAGGCGGGAAGAGCTACACGGCCTACGGCGCGGAGAACGCGGTCATGGACCCGGAGGCGGAGCTGGGAGACGGTGTGACCATCAACGGCACGTATACCATGCTGGCAAACCGGCAGATGATATTCGGCTCCGGGCACCTGGGCCAGATCGGCGCCCCGGCGGACAGCGAGATCGACCATGAGTATGGCGTGTCCGACACCTACGACCGGCGCGTCGAGCGCAAGCTGGCCCAGACCCGTTCCTACATCGACAAGACCGCGGACGACATCCGCATCGGCGTGGAAGAGAACATAAACGGCGTGAAGGGGACCGTCGCGGAGATAGAGGTATCGGTCGGGAAGATAAGCGGAAGAGTGGAGAGCGCTGAGGGCGACATCACGTCCCTGGAGGCCACGACGAAGGGCTTGACCAGCTCTGTCAGCGACCAGGAGGGACGGCTCAGCAAGGTAGAGCAGACGGCGTCCGGCCTCACCAGCACGGTGCAAGGCCTGGACGACCGCATGTCGACCATAGAGCAGACCGGGAGCGACATCACCCTGAGCGTGTCCGGTTCTCTGGGCGGGACGGCGTATATCCGGCTGTCCAACGGCAGCTCCGGCAGCATCGACATGTCCCAGGTCCGGCAGGCGGTGGCCGACGACGATACCGACATCACCATCACAGGCGGTTCCATGCACTTCTATAACAAGACGTTCATGGTGGACAGCGACAATCTGACGGTCGCGGCGGATGGCTCTATAACGACAAAGCACATGTATGCGACCTATGCGCGCCTGGTCGGAAACGGCAGTGCATACGACCCGGTAGATCCATATGACATTGCGGCGCTTGTGACCGGGAATATCTATTTGGCGGACTATGACGACAATTCCTCCAACGGCATATTCGGTTCCTCAAAGGGAGGAAACATAGAGCTCATATATGCGAGCACAAACTATAACAATGGCATTCCTTCGGCAGTTCTGGGCTATGTGCCGGCCGGTGAAAACTTCGGCGCCCGCATCAACGGCACGGTCATATCCACCCAGAGCCCGATCGTCCCCAGTTCGGACAGAGACATCAAAAAGGACGTCACAGACCTACCGGAACGCTATATAAAGATGCTGGACGGCATGCGCCCGGTGGCGTACCGGTATACCTGGCAGAAGGATGGCGAGCCTGTCCACTGGGGCTATATCGCCCAGGAGATGGAGGCGGCCGTTGCCCGGGCCGGGATGACCCGGGCGGATGTGGCGGCGCTGGTGGGCCGGGACGGCACGGGGCAGATGGGCATCGGCTACACGGAGCTGATACCCCTTTTACACATGAAGATACGCCGGCTGGAACAGCGGCTGGAGCGATTGGAGGCGGGCACATGAAAAAGAGGACCGAAACGGGATGCGAGGGCTGCCGGTTCTCCATCCCCATCTACATCGGCGACGGGGACGAACTGATGAA
The DNA here is from genome assembly GCA_947625045.1 of uncultured Oscillospiraceae bacterium. Taxonomy (GTDB): domain Bacteria; phylum Bacillota; class Clostridia; order Oscillospirales; family Oscillospiraceae; genus CAJOIG01. The sequence goes on along the minus strand of CANQMW010000003.1, from coordinate 126,522 downwards.
ATGCTGTGTGTATATCCTGCGGACCGGACGAAAACGGCCCTGCATACCCGGTGCGGGATGCACAGTCCGGGAGCCGCTGCGGGCGAATGAATATGCGCTCTTTCGCCGGGAAAGCAGATGGTAATGGATAAATTCTCATGTTAAACGCATACTTATCCTATATTATGTAAAATACGAGTATTTGCGGATAGATTGCATATTCATCAAAAAGGGCTGCAAACTCCTGAAAAATTGGCAAAAATCAGCTTGACAATCGGCAGGACACAATCTATAATGGAACAAAATAGTAAAGCAGAAACGGCCCTGCCGCGGATGCTTTCGGTGAATGTGGACCCCGTTTTGTCAATGTCTCCTCCGACCGCAGAAACGCGCTCCCGACGAAAGTCGGGGGCGCAAATTTTTTTGCCCATTTTTAGCATGTTACCTAAATACAAAGGAGGCTCATCCCATGATATCACTGTCCAATGAGACCCTGGCGGGGTTCCGCCGGTATCTCCAGGCCCGGGAGCAGGCGCCCCAGACCGTGACCAAGTACATGCGGGCGCTGACAGCCCTGAAACGCCGATGCGGCGGGGCTTTGAGCGAAAAAGAGCAGCTGCTGGATTTCAAGCGGGGGCTGCTGCAGGAGGGCTATGCGCCCTCCACCGTGAACTCCATGCTGGCGGCGGTGAACCATTTTCTGCGCTGGGCGGGGGTGCCGGAGTGGTCCCTGCGGTTTTTGAAGGTGCAGCGGGCGGTGTTCCTGCGGGAGGAGAAGGAGCTCACGCCGGAGGAATACCGCCGCCTCATCCGGACCGCAAACGCCGACGGCGACGAGCGTCTGGCCCTTTTGGTGCAGACCATCTGCGCCACGGGCATACGGGTGAGCGAGCTGGGCGCCATCACCGTCGCGGCCCTGCGCCAGGGCCGGGCAGAGATACGCTCCAAGGGCAAGATCCGCCTGGTCCTGCTGCCGGAAAAGCTCTGCCGGCGGCTTCTCTGCTGGTGTGCGGCCCGCCGCATCCGCCGGGGGGCGGTATTCGTAACGAGGACGGGAAAACCCCTGGACCGGAGCAACATCTGGCGCCGGATGAAGGCGCTGGCGGCCCGCGCGGGCGTGGCCTGGGGCAAGGTGTTCCCCCACAACCTGCGCCATCTCTTCGCGCGCACGTACTATAATAAATACCGGGACCTGGTGCGCCTGGCCGATATCCTGGGCCATTCCAGCGTGGAGACTACCCGCATCTACACCGCCCATAGCTGCCATGAGCAGCGGGCCCAGATGGACGCCCTGCCCCTTCTGGAATAGCCCCCAAACAAATAACATAACGCAGATTCCGTATTCCGCCCGCCGCAAGGGGGGCGCTTTTGTGCTGTAACCGGCCGAAAAAACGTGAAAATCCCACAAAAACAGGCGGAATTAACAAGCATTTCCACGAAAAAAACGTAATTTTTTTTAATTTCCCTCTTGCTTTTGCAGTAGAGGGGCGTTATAATCTACACATCGAATCGTGCCCGAAGAAGTTTTCTTCGTGCCTGAACAACGGAATGTAAATTCTGTTGTAAAAGGACCGGGCGCGAAGAAAACCGAAAAATCATTAGGAGGACAACAAAATGACAAAACGTGCACTTAGCCTGCTTTTGACGCTGGTCATGGTTCTGTCCCTGTGCGTCCCGGCCCTGGCGGCCGAGGACTTCGAGGCAGAGGCTCCGGCCGAAGTCGTCGAAGAGGCGCCCGAGGCCCCCGAGGCTCCTGTAGCCCCTGAGGCCGAGGAACCTGCCGACGAGCCCGTCGTTGACGAGCCGGCGGCTGAAGAGCCTGTCGAGGCCGCCGAAGATGCGCCCGAGATGGCTTCCGTCATGCCCGAGGACGCTGAGGATCTGCCTTACCTCGTAGCGCTGGGCGTTATCGATAAGGTCTCCCACTACAAGCTGGAGAAGGCCCTGGAAGTCGCCGACGCCATGAAGGAGAAGGTCGACGCCGAGGAGGTCTATGGCCAGGGCGAGTGGACTTCCATCGGACAGAGCACGAGCCGCACCGCGACCTTCGACAAGGCTTACGCCGAGGCCAAGCGCTGCATGGACGGCATCAACGGCCTGCCCATCACTGGCGACGTGAGCGACTCCGGCGTGAAAAAGGCTGCTACGACTCTGCTGGGTCTCATCAAGAAGGCTGACGGCGGCACCCAGACCGCAACGACTGGCCTTCTGACCGACGATCTTGCTGCGGTCAAGGCTGCTGTCAGTGGCAGCAGTATCAAGACTTACCTCACCAGCACTTTGCTCACCGGCACCAACTGCAAGAGCGCCTATAAGGGTATGAGCGACCCTAATGCTGCCCCTCTCACTGACGGTGTTGCTACTGCTTTTGCTGATACCAAGTATGCGAAGATGTCCAAGCAGGTCGCCAAGAAGTGGACTGCCTATTATCAGCAGGACTATGTTGACGCGGTCGTGAAGGCTCTGGACGCTTTCGCCGCGCTGGATGAGAACTCCGTCTACGCGGACTACGCCGCCGCCGTGAAGCTGCTGCGTGACGCCGCCGAGCTGGAGCCCGCTGCCAGCCGTCCCACCTCCGCCAATGCCACTGCCCTGAGCGATGCGATCGCCGCGACGAAGGCTGCCTACAAGGACTACACGGACCTCGCGAGCAATAAGAATGTCCAGGATGCTGAGGCTGCCAAGTGGGCCAATAGCATTACGACCGTCTATGGTAACATCAGCGGCGCGCAGGGCATCATGGATGTCACCACTGCCAACGGCTTCAAGGCTACCACTACTTATTACAATTATACCACCCAGCTGAAGGCTGTGACCTTGGTCGCCAATACCACGACCGTGGCTGTTGCGAAGCAGATCCTGAAGATGAGCTCTGACAACAAGAAGGTAGGCAGCGTGCAAATCGTTCTGAGCAAGGACGATACAAAGGACAGCAAGAACTATGCTGTTGCCTTCTCTGTGAACGGCGTGTTCGCCGAGGATCCCCTTACTTCTACCAACACTAAGACGACCACCGATTCTGCCACCGCTATAAAGGAACTCACCGGCAATTGGGCATCCAATGAAGAGTATGGTGACCTTGTGTATAAGTCCTTCACGGTCCATCCTCTGAATAAGGATAACAACACTGTTGCCGCTCCCGCCAACTTTGCGGATGACGATGTCGTGATGGTCTATGTCTACGAGGTGCTTTCCACCGGTGATATCGGCGAGCAGGTCGTCCCCTACCAGGTGACCCTGACCGGCGATTACTACAACGGTCCCGTGATCAACGACGAGAAAGCAACGGTGACATTCAATAATGGCCAGGACACCGTTGCTGCGTATACTGCTCTCGGCACTGCGATCAGTGCTACTGGCGGTAATGAAGTCACCATCGAAGTGACCCCCGATGAGGGGTTCCAGACCGGGGACTACATTGCTGCTGACAGTAACAATCCTTATGTCGTGACTGCTTCCGTGCGCGACGCTTCCGACAAGAACATCGCTATGGTTGGTCTAAAGACCGTGACTCCTGGTACGACGGCTACCAAGATGACGATCAAGGTCGGCTCCGATGTGGACAGCAAGCTGACGGTCGGCAAGATGGACGTGGTCATGAGCGTCATGACTGAGTCCGGCGAGGGTCCTGTGGAGCACGCCGGCGGCCGTGCCCAGGTCACCATCGAGCCTCTGACCAAGTACACCAGCGGTATGTCCTTCCTGAAGAATGTTGTAAAGGACGCCAAGAAGCTTCAGAAGGGTGACTACAAGCTGAACACTGCCGGAAGCGGCCTGTATGCGGATTACGACGCTGCCTGGACCGCCCTGCAGAACTTCATCAGCGCCGCTGACAAGCTCATCACTGACGCTCCCGGCATGGCCAACACCCTGACCAACCGCAAGACCCTGATCACCACTGTCAAGAACGTTCAGACGACCTTTGGTTATATCACATTGGCGACCCCCAACAAGGGCGAGTTCAACGCGACCCTGCTTGAGGCCATGAAGATCAAGGACGACGATTACTCCTATCGGACTTGGGGCGCTCTGCAGGTTGCCATTGAGGATTACAAGGGCCTTGATTCTAATCTGCAGTCCAAATACGACGAGGCTGTCGCTGAACTGAAGGCCGCCATTGCCGCGCTGGGCAAGGCTGAGGAAGTCGAGAAGAGCACGCTGGAGGCTGCCATCACGGCCGCCGAGGCTCTGAAGGAAGCTGACTACACCGCTGAGTCCTGGAAGGCTGCGGACCTGGCCACCGCCATCTCCAACGCCAAGGCCGTTCTCAACAACGAGAAGGCCACCCAGGCCATGGTGAACACCGCCATGGAGGGCCTGCGCACCGCTCAGGCCAAGCTGGTCCGCGTGACTCCTGAAGAGCCCGAGGGCCCGAAGGCTCCCACGACCAACAATGGCACCGGCTGGGTCCTGGATAACGGCACCTGGTACTTCTTCAAGAACAGCAAGCTGGTCGCGAACTACTGGGTCGGCAAGATCGACGGTGCCTCTCAGTGGGACAGCAACTGGTACTATGTGGGTGCTGACGGCAAGATGCTGACCGGCATGCAGTACATCGATGACCTGCACGGCGGCTACGGCTGGTACTTCCTGCAGCCCACCGACACCAAGGGCGAGATCGGCAAGATGCTGACCGGTTATCAGTGGGTCGGCGGCCAGTACGGCGAGTGCTACTTCAGCACGAAGTCCGGGTCCTCTGGCAAGTGCACCTGGTCCGAGCTGCTGGGCAACTGGAACGGCACCACTTGGGTCAAGTAAGATAGCCCAAACCAAATAGCAATACCCAACGGGGAGCAGAGCTTCGGCTCTGCTCCCTTTTTTTGCGCATAGGTCCAGGTATAATTAAAGCCTCCCTCTGACGAGGGAGGTGGCTCGCCCGGGAGGGCGAGACGGAGGGAGAGAAAATAAAAATCTCTCCCCCCGGTCACGTCGTCGGAGCGCGCTTGGCCAAGTCTCCCTTTGCCGCTTGCGGCAAAGCTCAAGTGGCCCGCGCCTCCTCCTTTTCCCCACGTGACCCGCTTCGCTGGGCTCGCGCGGCGGCTCCAAGCCCGACAGCCCCCCGTCAGAGAGGGTCTTATTCTTTACACCTGCATTGACGGCAAAAAAGGCCCCCTTGTGAAAGGGGGCCTTATTTATATTAGTAAAGCCAAACCGCAACAAAAAAACAGGGGCAGGGAGAAATCCCTGCCCCTGTGGGGTATTTGCTATGTTTTGCTCGGTGACTTGATTACTTGACCCAAGTGGTGCCGTTCCAGTTGCCCAGCAGCTCGGACCAAGTGCACTTGCCGGAGGACCCGGACTTCGTGCTGAAGTAGCACTCGCCATACTGGCCGCCGACCCACTGATAACCGGTCAGCATCTTGCCGATCTCGCCCTTGGTGTCGGTGGGCTGCAGGAAGTACCAGCCGTAGCCGCCGTGCAGGTCATCGATGTACTGCATGCCGGTCAGCATCTTGCCGTCAGCACCCACATAGTACCAGGTGCTGTCCCACTGAGAGGCGCCGTCGATCTTGCCCACCCAGTAGTTCGCGACCAGCTTGCTGTTCTTGAAGAAGTACCACTCACCGTTGTAGTAGTTCCAGCCGGTGCCGTTGGCGGGAGCCTTCGGGCCTTCCTCTACAGGAGGCTCATCCTCGCCGCCGCTGACCTTGATCAGCTTGCCCACTGCGGTGTTCAGGTTGTTCAGCGCGGTGTTGACCATGGCCTCGGTGGCCTGAGCGTTGTCAACGACAGCCTGCGCAGCCTCGACGGCAGCGTCGATGGCGGCCTTGTTGGCAGCCCAGGACTCAGCAGTGTAGTCAGCTTCCTTCAGCGCCTTGGCATTGTCGATAGCGGTCTTCAGAGCGGACTTGTCGACCTCGCCCTCCTTGACCAGGCCGTTCATGGCCGCGCTCAGGGCGGCGTAGGCCTTGTCGATCTCGGACTGCAGGCCGAGAGCCAGAGCCTTGCTGGCATCCTGCACGGCGTCGTCCATCTTGCCGTAGGAATCGTAGGTATAATCAGCCTTGTTCACCTTCTGTGCCGCGAGGACCATGTCCTGCAGCTCGGCCGCAGTAGCGGTCTTCTTGATCAGGCAATCGTAGACTTCCTTCAGACCCTTGGCGATATCGATGATCCGGGCACGGTTGACGCTGGTGTTGGCGTAGGTGCCGCCGTTCACGAAGGCCTGCAGATTGGTGATATCGTTGGTGATGGTCTCACGGGCGGTGGCCAGGTTGATGACCGTGGGGTGAGCGGAAGTCTTGGTGACCTTGTCGCTGAAATCGTTCCAGTCGATCTTCTGGGCGTCGGCGATCAGCTTCTTCACGTTGGTCATGCCGGCCCAAGTGGTGATGCTGTCGAAGGTCACATACTCGGTGGAGTGAGCCACAGAGTTGGAAATCAGCTGGAGCTGCAGCTTCGTGGCAGCGGCAGTGACCAGATACTCGCCTTGGCTCTGGGTGTTGATCACGATCGGAGTCGTCTTGCCTGCGTTGGCAGTAACAGTTGCCGAGGCGATGACGTCATCGTTGGCGTCAATAAGGACCATCTTCTGATCAGCGGCGGAGAAGTCCTTGTCGGTCTTCACCTTCACTTGGATGGGGGAACCGGCCTTGTAGCCGCCAAGGGTGGTGCCCACCGCAACGCTCTTGAACAGGTCGCCGGTCTTGTAGGGGAACGCAGCCTTGTTGGTGGTAATGGGGTCATAATCGACGGTGATGGCGCCATCCTTGGTGCTGATCACGGGACCAACATAGCCGTCGGAGGGCATCTTGATCTCCTTGCTGTCCACCTTACGCCAAGTGGTGGAAGTGACAGTGGTGCCGTCCTTCGTCAAGACCTGCTGATAGAGCTCGACAACGATCACATCGTTGGCATCGAACGTAGACTTGGTAGTGCTCTCGCCATTCTTGTCGCCGATGTTCTGACGGATCGCGATAGGAGTGGCATCGTCATAGAGAACATAGCCAACGTAATCAGTATCAACGCCACTGAATTTAGTCGCGCCATTACTCGTTTCAGTAGGAACAACGATGTTCTTGCCCGTTGCAGTACCCGTATTAGCGGAGTTCTCGAGCGTGTCGGTGGCGGTACTGGTGAAGGCGCCGTTATTGACCTTGCTATACAGGCCGTTCACGGTGTAGGCAATGCCGTAAAGATAGCCGTCATTGTCGTTGCCCACATAGGGGATACCGATCTTCGCATTCACCGTAGACATGCTGTCGACCTTGAGCTCCAGGATCTTCGCGGTGCCTTCCTTCAGCGTCAGGGCCTTGTTCAGAGCGGCCAGCATGCGGCAGTAATCATAGTACCGGACGGTCTCTTTGAAGCCGTTCAGGCCGGTGGTGTCCTTCAGCAGGCTGCTGATAGAGCCGGTGCCAGTGGCGTCCAAGCCGGTCATAGAACGATAACTGACATAGTCGTCCTGCTTCTGGTTCTTGGCGACGTCCTTGTACTGCTTCAGCAGGTCAGCGATCTTCTGGGCGTCGGCGATGGAGGGCAGCGCGGCGGCAGGCTCCAGCGCCTCGGCAGCCTTGATCAGGCTGATAACGTTGGTGTACTCGGAGTACTTGGCGGTACCGGCCGTGTACTTCTTGTTATACGCCTCGGCAGCCGTGGCGGCAGCCTTCATGGCGGTCAGGTAATCGGCCTGGTACATATGGATCCACGGAGACTTGTCAAAGTCGCTCGCCTTGAAAGTGTCCGTCCAAGTGGGGAGCGTCTTGATCAGCTTGTTATCCGTAAACCCGGTATAAGCACCAGTATAAGCGCTGTTGTCGCGGTAAGTGTTCTTGACCGTGCTGTCGGACATCTGTGTCGCGGGATAGATGGCACCCAGCGTGCCGAGGTTCATACTCGAGCCGGCGGGACCAGTAGCAGCGACCGTGTCGGTCAGATAAAGTTTCGCGCTAGTCGTTGCGTTTGCCGCGGTGGTCCACTCGTCGCTGCCGTCGGCCGGGAACATGTTCTTCAGCGTGCTGGTAGCGCTCGTGACCTGGGCGTCGGTGACGTCCATGGTGGCCTCCTTGCGGCCGTGGATGGCGTCATCGAACATCACGGCCTTGTCATAGGCATCCTTGAACTCCTTGGCAAAATCCGTGTTGGTCGCGGTGTAGACATGGCCGTAAACATACAGCTCACCGGCGTCCACGCGGGTCTTGTAGGGCTCGGCAGCCTTGATGGCCTTCTCCAGCTTCCAGTGGTTCAGCTTGTCGATGACGCCCAGAGCCACCAGCAGGGGCTCGTCGGCCATATCATCGGGCATGACGGAAGCCATCTCGGGCGCGTCTTCGGCGGCCTCGACAGGCTCTTCAGCCGCCGGCTCGTCAACGACGGGCTCGTCGGCAGGTTCCTCGGCCTCAGGGGCTACAGGAGCCTCGGGGGCCTCGGGCGCCTCTTCGACGACTTCGGCCGGAGCCTCTGCCTCGAAGTCCTCGGCCGCCAGGGCCGGGACGCACAGGGACAGAACCATGACCAGCGTCAAAAGCAGGCTAAGTGCACGTTTTGTCATTTTGTTGTCCTCCTAATGATTTTTCGGTTTTCTTCGCGCCCGGTCCTTTTACAACAGAATTTACATTCCGTTGTTTACCGGGCGCTCCGGCAGGGAGGGAGGATGGACCCCGGCCGGGGGTAAAAATACCTTGACTTTCCGAGGCGCGTTGAGTATAATAAACGAGTCCGACAGTTATGGAGAAGTCGCGTAGTTTGGTCGAGCGCGCACGATTGGAAATCGTGTATACCCCAAAAGGGTATCGAGGGTTCGAATCCCTCCTTCTCCGCCAAAAATTCAGCGCCCCGCTTTTGCGGGGCGCTGAATTTTTAATAGTGAAATCATAGGGATTCGAAGGGCGCGGTGTTAGAAAACATGCCGGTGGCATGTTTTCCCCGCGCCCCGGCCCGCCCGCAGGCGGGGAATCCCTCTTTCTCCTTTTTCCCGCGAAACCCGCTTCGCTGGGCTTTCGTGGGAGAGCGGGGAGAGAGAAACGGTAGCTGCTTTTGCGGGGCGCTGAATTTTTAACAGCGGGATAAACAGATCAGCTCGCTGATGACGGCAGTACGCGTTTGCCGCAAGCGCGTTCTTTTTGCGGACGTCACCTGTGGCTCAGCCCGTCGCCCCAGAGGCCCGTGGCGGGGTCATAATCGCCCCAATTCTCGGTCCAGGTGCACTGGCCGTTGACGCCGCCGTGGGCGGTGTTGAACCAGCCCATACCGGCCTCCGCGCCCAGCCACTGCCAGCCATCCAGCATCCGGCCTATGCAGCCGTCGTCATTGTCCGGCTGGAGGAAGTACCAGCCGGTGCCGTTGTCGTTTTCAATGTATTGCAGGCCGGTGGCCAGTTTGCCGTCGGCGCCCACGTAGTACCAATAGCCCCACTGGGAGGCGGCGGCCTCACTGGCCCAGTAGCCGAACTTTTGCTCGCCGTCCACAAAGTAATAATAATCGCCCGTGTCATAGTCATAGCTCCAGCCGGTGCCGCCGTCGGTCTTGGGAGGCGGCACGGGAGCGGGCTCCGGCGTGGTGCCGGGTCCCGGCGTGGGCTCGGGACTGGGGCTGGGAGTCTGGGAAGGCTCAGGGGAAGCGGAGGGAGACGGGCTGGGTGTCGTATCCGGGATGATCAAACCGCCGTAGTATTCATAGTGGGCGGGGAAGGTCACCGTCCAGGCGTAGCTGTAGCTGCTCGTCCTCTCCACCACAGGCTCATCCCAGGTGTTGCTGCCGCCGGAGAGCGTGATGCCGTCGGGGCGGCTAGCGGCCAGGGCGGCTTCCAGCCCGGCCACGTCGGTATAGACGGTCACGGCCTCGCCCTGCGCTCCGTCGCCGGGCACGTAGGTCACCTGATGCACCTCGATAAAAATGGATCTAACGATCGTTTCTTGGCCTTCGTCCAGCATCACGGCGTACAGGCCCTGGATATCGTCCATGTCGTCGACGCCCTCGTCGCCTTGGGCAAAGAAGACGAGTCCGCCCACCGTCCCGGCCTCAAACTCTTTTGTATACACGGCATCTTTCGCATGGGCATGCCTTTTCTGGACTGTGACCGTGTACGTCTGGTCGGCAGCGGCCGCCGCCTTGAACGCGATGTAGAAGGTGTTGTCCCCGCTGCCCGTGACAGCCCCGGCCCCCACCGTTTCCGCCAGTTCGGTCAGCATGCCGTCGTCAGCCTCCGGCAGGAACCCGACGGCCACGATGTCGGCCTTTTCCGGGCGCAGGACGTTGACCGTGTCGCCGTCCTTCCGGTCCTGCTCCGCTTTGAGCAGGGACGTATAGTAGCTGTACATCCCGCCGCTCACCAGCTCCGTGTTAAAGTCCGAATCCAGAAGGTTTATATCCACCGCGGAGGAGTAGACGCCGCCGAAGACCTGGAGCCTGCTGCCATTGGTCACGTTTTGGTCATTGGCCGGCTGGCCACCTATGGTATATACCACCGCCTCCTGGCCGGCCGCGGCGCTGAACACGCCGTCGGCCAGCTTGGCCACTCCCATATTGTCCGCCACCACGGCGGCGGGAGGTACGGAAACATCGCCCACTTGAACGCTGTCCGTTCCGTTCGCGGTCACCGTGCCGTATATGACAGCGGCCGTGCCGCCCAGGGCCACGATGCCGGCTTTGCCAATGATGACGGCGCCGGTGCCTCCGGCGAGGAAATCTCCTACTGCGAGCTGACTGCCGGGCAGAAGGCACACGCCGGCGCCGGTCTCGCTCTCGATCGTGCCGCCTCTGACCACGACCATGCCGGGATGCCTTTCATCGCCGCCGCAGGCAACGATGGCGCATCCGCCGTGGCTTATGACGCTCCCGTCTTCGATCGTAACACTTACATCAGCCGAGGCATATATCGCCGTGCCGTCCGCCTCTACGACGGCGCCTTCGCGCACGCCTACAAGGCCTCCGCTCGCACAGACGGCGGCACAGCTCCTGTCTCCGCTGCTGTTCACCGTGACGTCCCACAGGTGCAATGCGCTGCCGTTCACCTGCAGGAGCGTGCCCGGGCCCGTGATGGCGCCGACATCTTGAATGGAGACGGAACTCTTGCCTTGCACAGTGATAGCTGCGGTGCCGGCGGGTATATTATTCGTTTTTGTGATCGTCTTTCCGTTCAGCTTAAGGAGGAACTGGCCTTGTTCCCCGATATCGACCGGTTCCGTGAGTTCGATATTATCCGTCAGCCGGATGAAGCGGGTCTTTCCCTTTTCCGGGTCCGTGAGGGCCTTTTTCAGTTCGTCCGCCGTCCCCACCTCATAGACGTTGTTCGCTGCCGCCGGTTCCGCCGCCGGGGCGTCGTCCACGGGCTCCGCCTCCGGCCCTATGGGCGCGGCGGGGGCGTCCTCTATGAGCCCGGCGGGCGTTTCGGGCCCGGACCCATCCTCCGCCGCCAGGGCGGGAGCGCACAGGCTCAGGGTCATCATCAGCGTCAGAAGGAGCGCGAGAGCGCGTTTGCTGTTTCGTTTCATCGGTCTGTCTCCTTTTCCAGCATGATCATGTAAATATCATAGCATCTGCCCCGCCGTCCCGCAAGGCGGCAGTGGTGACGTTTACGAAATCATACCTGACGTTTTCGCGGTCCCATCATACCGTGCCCGGCAGAGAGGGGACATATCCGGCGGGCCGGCGGCCCTATTTCGCAAAAGTCATTTTTGACTGCGAAAACGTCAAGACTCCCTCATTGAAGAGTTTCGGCGGTCGTGATAAAGTTTAAAAGAAGAAGTATCGCTTTGAAACAGGGGGAAGAAACATGAACGTATATTGGAAACATGTGACCGCGCTTATCCTGGTCCTGACGCTGTGCCTGTCGCTGGGTGCGGGCGCCCTGGCGGCGGAGGAGAACTTCTCCGACGAGATGAAATTCGACGACGGGGCCGACATCAGCCCCGAGGACGGCGCGGACAGCGTGGAGCGGGCGGGGGACCATGAGGACAGTCCCTACTTCCGCCACCCGGACTTTTATAACATGACCTCTACCGACAGCCTTACCATCCTGACGAATTTCAAGACCATCCAGCAGTCCAGCGAGTGGAGCTGCGGCGTGGCCTGCGCGCTGATGACGCTGGAGTGGTACGGCCTGCGGGGGGACTATGATGAGCAGAGCCTTGCCCAGCTGCGGCCCCAGGGGCTGGAGCCGGTGGCCACCACCATGAGCCAGATGGTTGGCCTCTTTGACGCCGTAGGCGGCTTTGACTGCTACTCCGCCATCGACGCGGGGGAGGATGTGGAGGACGTCTTCACCTTCGGCTTCATCCAGGAGACCCTCGCGGGCGGGGACCCCATCATCATCGGCTGGAATGACTGGGGCGCCCACTGGCAGATCATCATCGGCTACGACGACATGGGCACCGAGGTGACCCAGGACGACGTGATCATCGTGGCGGACCCCTACGACACCACCGACCACGACCAGGACGGCTACGGCATCTACCCCGCCGAGCGGTTTTTGTATAATTTCACCTTCTACGATTATTTTGACGAGGGCGAGCTGAACGACATGTGCTTCCTCATCGCCCGGCCTGAGGCCTGACGGGAACAAGAAAGGAGAACAGACGATGAGCATCAAAAAGGTATTGGCATTCATTCTGGCGGCGGCCATGGTACTGAGCCTGGGCCCCGCGGCCCTGGCGGCGGAGGACCCCTCCGCGCTCTATGAGCAGGGGTGGGACGCCTATGACGCGGGCGACATGGAAAGCGCGCTGGAGCTGTTCACCGCCGCGGCGGAGGCCGGCGAAGTCAAGGCCACAGGTATGCTGGCGTATATGTATCTCACCGGCACGGGCACCGAGGCGGACCCGGAGCTGGCCTTTAAGTGGGCCAGCCAGGGCGCGGAGCAGGGCTACGCCTATGCCCAGGGGATACTGGGAAATATGTATATCACCGGCGAGGGCGTGGAGCAGGACCCGGAGCTTGCCCGGCAGTGGTTTGAAAAGGCGGCGGCCCAAGACGATATCACGTCCGTGCTGAGCCTGGGCCAGATGTACGAGCTGGGCGACGGCGTGGAGCAGGACGGCGCCAAGGCGGCGGAGCTCTATCAGAGAGGTGCTGACCTGGGGAACTATTACGGCCTTTACAGGCTCGGCGACATGTACCGGTATGGTGTTGCCGTGGAGCAGGACTATGACGAGGCCATGCGCCTTTATCAGCTCGTCGCGGACGAGTCGCCCCAGGATGAGTACCGGGCCAACGCGGCTTTGAATCTGGGCTATATGGTTGAAAATGGCGTCGGCGTGGAGAAGGACTATGACAGGGCCCTGGAGCTGTATGAGACCGCGGCGGACCTTGGCAGCGCCATCGCCCTCAACAACCTGGCCGTGATGTACTTCCGCGGCGAGGGCGTGGAGCAGGACTGGGCCAAGACGTTTGAGCTGAGCCTGCAGGCGGCGGAGGGCGGCGCCTCCGGCGGCATGGAGTTCACAGGCGAGTTCTACGCCGAGGGCTACGGCGTGGTGGACGTGGACTATGCCCAGGCGGCGAAATGGTTTGAGAAGGCCGTGGACGAGGGCAATGTCGAGGCCATGTACCGGCTGGGCTACCTCTATGAGCAGGGCCAGGGCGTGGAAAAGGACGAGGCCAAAGCGGAGGAGCTGTACGGCCAGGCCTTCGATATCCTCTCGGCTGACGACGAGCTTGCCGACGCCACGGCCCAGCGCATTTTGGGCACGATGTATCTTTTAGGCCGGGGCACGGAGCAGGATTATGAAAAGGCTCTGGAGCTTTTGACCCGGGCTTCCGACAACGGGGACATGTTTGCGCCGGGCCGGCTGGGGTATATGTACTATTACGGCCAGGGCGTGGAGCAGGACCAGGCCAAGGCGCTGGAGTGGTTCACCCTGGGGGCGGAGCGGCAGGATCACTATGCCCTGGAGATGCTGGGCAACATGTACTTTTTTGCCGATGGCGTAGAACAGGACCAGGCCAAAGCGCTGGAGTGTTTCGAGGCCGCGGCGGCGCTGAGCAGCGCCGTCGCGGGGGAGTATCTCTGCGAGATATATTATTACGGCAATGGCGTGGAGAAGGACGAGGCCAAGGCCTTCCAATGGGCGGAGAAGGCCGCGGCGGATGCGGGCAGCAACGAGGTCCGGGGCGCGGCCGCCAATAACGTCGGCGTGTTCTATAAAGACGGCACCGGCACGGAGCAGGACTACGACAAGGCCGTGGAGTATTATACCAAGGCGGCGGAACTTGGCAACGCCTCCGCCGCGTATAACCTGGGCTGGATGTATGATAACGGCGAGGGCGTGGAGCAGGATTATGACAAGGCCGTGGAGTATTACACCCAAGGGGTTGACCTGGGCTACGACAGGGCCATGGTGAACCTGGGAAACATGTACTATTATGGCAAGGGCATGGAAAAGAACTATGAAAAGGCCGTGGAGCTCTACAGCCAGGCGGCGGAGCTGGGCAACAGCATGGCCCTGAATAACCTGGCGGAGTTCTACCTTTACGGCAAGGGCGTGGAGCGGGACGCCGCCAGGGCTCTGGAGCTGGCCCAAAAGGCCGCGGATGCGGGCGACTCCTACGGTATGCTTCTGATGGGCAAGCTCTATGACGTGGGCTACGGCGCGGTGGATATCGACGACGCCAAGGCCATAGAGTGGTATGAAAAGGCCCTGGAGGCGGACGGCGAAAACGCCGAGGCCATGGCATGGCTGGGCTCCATGTATGCCCATGGCGAGGGCGTGGAGCAGGACGAGGCCAAGGCAGACGAACTCTATACCCAGGCTGCCGCGCTGCTGCAGGAGCGGGAAGAGGAGGACGATCTTTCCGCCAGCGAGCAGGCGCTGCTGGGCAGCATGTACCTCCGGGGCCACGGCGTGGAAGAGGATGACGCCAAAGGCGTGGAGCTCTTGACCGCCGCGGCGGAGGGCGACGACCCGGACGCCCTGTTCGCTTTGGGCAGCTGCTATTGCTTCGGCGAGGGTGTAGAGCGGGACATGGCGAAGGCCGTGGAGTACCTGACCGCCGCGGCCGGATGGAGCGAGCCCGCTGCGCTCTTCGCGCTGGGGACCTTGTACCTGAGCGGCGAGGGCGTGGAGCAGGACGAGGCCAAGGGCCGGGAACTCTGGAACAGGCCGCGGCGCTGGGCGACGGGAATGCCGCCCAGGTGCTGGAGCACATCGACGAAGAATAAACAGGGGAGGTACATAGAAAATGAAGCTGCGGAAGGTGTTGGCGTTCATTCTGGCGGCGGCCATGCTGCTGGGCCTGTGCGCGGGCTGCAGAAAGACGCCCGAGAAGATGTATGACGAGGCCTTGGAGGCCATAGCGGGCGGCGACGCCGCCAAGGGCGAAGAGCTGCTTGAAAAGGCGGCGGAGAAGGACTATGCTCCCGCCGTCGCCGAACTGGGCGCGCTGTACTTTTACGGCAGCGGCGTGGAGCAGGACTACGCCAAGGCCTTTGAGCTGTTCACCCAGGCCGCGGACGCGGGCTCTGCCCAGGCCCAGAATTACATGGGCCGGTTCTATGACTGCGGCTGCGGCGTGGTGGACATAGACTACGCCCAGGCGGCCCAGTGGTATCAGAAGGCCGCGGACCAGGGAGACCCCGCGGCCATGGTGGCCCTGGGCGACCTGTACGACCTGGGCCGGGGCATGGAGGCGGACGGCGCCAAGGCCGATGAGCTCTACGGCCAGGCGCTGGATATACTCACCGGCGACGGCCGGCCGGCGTCGGGCTCCGACTACTACCTGCTGGGGTATATCTACTTCTACGGCCTGGGGGTGGAGGAGGACGCCGATAAGGCGACGGAGTATTTTGCCGCCTCCGCGGACCTGGGCGACCCGGACGGCAGGTTTTACCTGGGCGAATGTTACCGCGCGGCGGGGGAGTATGACAAGGCCCTGGAGCTTCTGGAGGAGCGCGCCGGGAAGAACATGCCCGAGGCCATGTACATCCTCGGCAGGATGTATACCGATGGCCAGGGCGTGGAGCAGGACTATGACAAGGCCCGGGAGCTCCTGGAAGGGGCCCAGGCTCTGGGCTATGCCTGGGCCGGGATACCCCTTGCCGACATGTACATGTACGGCTACGGCGTGGAGATAGACTATCCCCGGGCAAGAGCGGGCTATGAGGAGGCCCTGGCCCGCGCCGGCGAGGTGTACGGCGAGGAGCTGGGCTACGCCGCGGAGATGGACGGCTGGTTCTATGAGTACGGCTTCGGCGTGGATATGGACAAGGCAAAGGCCTTCCAGCTCTACACCCAGTCCGCGGACCTGGGCTGGACGGACGGCCGGACCTCCCTGGGCCGGTTCTATGACTACGGCTACGGCGCGGTGGACGTGGACTACGAAAGAGCGGCGGAGCTGTACGAACAGTCCGCGGCGGAGGGCGACGCGGAGGCCATGGTGTACCTGGGCTGGCTCTATGAGCAGGGCCAGGGCGTGGAGATGGATAAAGCCAAGGCCGACGAGCTCTATGCCCAGGCCTTGGAGGCCGCCTCGGCGGATGAGGACGACAGCTACAACCAGCTGGTGCTGGGCTATCTCTATGGGTATGGCAACGGCGTGGAGCAGGACGATGAAAAGGCCCTGGCGTACCTCACCGCGGCGGCGGAAAGGTATATTTTCGAGGCCGAGTGCGATGCCGGCGCGATGTATCTCATGGGCCGGGGCACGGAAAAGGACGTGGCCAAGGGCCTGGAGCTGCTTTCCGACGCGGCGGCGCACGGCGTGCCGGAAGCGTATTCCTACCTGGGCGATGTCTATGCGGCCGGGGACGGCGTGGAGCAGGACCTGGCGAAGGCCAAAGAGCTCTATGAACAGGGCGCGGCCCTGGGCGATATGTGGTCTATGACGGCCCTGGGCGACATGTATAACTACGCCGACGGGGTGGAGATGGACAAGGCAAAGGCCTTTGCGTATTACACCCAGGCGGCGGCGCTGGGCGACCCGGACGCACAGTACGCGGTAGGCGAATTCTATGAAAACGGCTATGGCGTGGTGGACGCGGACCCGGCCCAGGCGGCGGCGTGGTATGAAAAGGCCGCCGAACAGGACCAGGCGGAGGCCGTATATTACCTGGCGGTGCTCTATAACGAGGGCAGGGGCGTGGAACAGGACGAAGCCAGGGCGAAGGAGCTTCGGGAGAGCCTGGCCGCGCGGCTCGCGGAGAAGGAGGCGGAGGGCGATCTCACCGCCGCCGGGATGCGGGTGCTGGGCTATCTCTATCTGTACGGCGAGGGCGTGGAGGAGGATGTGCCCAGGTCCTTTGAGCTGTTTTCCGCCGCGGCGGAAGCGGGCGACTGGCCGTCGTTGAAGGAGGCAGCCGGTTCCTATTACTACGGCGACGGCGTGGAACAGGATTACGAAAAGGCCGCGGACTATACGCGCCGGGCGGCGGAGCACGGCGTCGTCAAGGCCATGTACGACATGGGCGTACTGTACGCCGGCGGCCAGGGCGTGGAGCAGGACAATGAAAAGGCTGTGGCGTACTATGAGCAGGCGGCGGCGCTGGGCAACAGCATGGCCATGGTCAACCTGGGCTATGCCTATGAGTACGGCCTGGGCGTGGAGGAGGACGACGCCAGGGCCATCGAGCTCTTCGGCCAGGCGGCGGCGCTGGACAACACCCTGGCCATGAACAACCTGGGCGCGATGTATATCAACGGCGAGGGCGTGGAGCAGGACGGTGAAAAGGCCGCTGAGTATCTCACCCAGTCCGCGGCGCTGGGCGACGCGGGGGCCATGCTGTACCTGGGCATCATGTACGAGTACGGCCGGGGCGTGGACGTGGACTTGCCCAAGGCCGCGGAGTATTACGAGCAGGCCGCGGAGAAGGATAACGCCACAGCCGCCGGTCACCTGGCCGGCATGTATGAGCGCGGCGAGGGCGTGGAGGTGGACCTGGACAAGAGCTTTGAGCTCTATAACAAGGCGCTGGAGCTGGACGGGGAGGACACCTCGGTCATGGAGGCCCTGGGGGAGTTCTATCTTCTCGGAAAGGGCTCTGTGGAGGTGGACCCGGCCCAGGCGGCGGAGTGGTTTGAAAAGGCCGCCCAGGACGACGATGACGAGGCCATGTACTACCTGGCGGTCATGTACACCAACGGCGACGGCGTGGACAAGGACGAGGCCAAGGCTCAGGAGCTCTATGAACGTCTGGCCGCGCAGCTCACCCGGGAGGAGGAAGAGGACGACCTGAGCGCCAGGGAAAAGCGCATCCTGGCCTATCTCTATCGGGACGGCAAGGGCCTGGAGCAGGACGAGGCCAAAGGCGTGGCGCTTCTTTCTGCCGCCGTGGAGGAGGACGACTACCGGGCGGCCTACTCCCTGGCGAGGTGCTATGACTATGGCGAAGGCGTGGAGCAGGACTACGAAAGAGCGGCGGAGCTCTATGAGCTGGCTGCGGCCCACGGCGAGGGCGACGCCGCCGGCAGGCTGGGCGTGCTGTACTTAAATGGCCTGGGCGTGGAGCAGAGCGATGAAGAGGCGATCCGGTGGATGCAGCGGGGCGCGGACATGGGCAGCGCCTACTCTCAGGCGCTCCTGGGTATCTGCTATATCACCGGCACCGGCGTGGAGGAGGATGACGCCAAGGCTGTCCCCCTGCTGGAGGACTCCCTGGACGGGGAGACCATGGGCCTGTATTACCTGGGCTGGGCCTATGAGCAGGGCCTGGGCGTGGAGCAGGACATGGACAAGGCCATGGACTATTACGAAAAGGCCGCGGACGAGGGCGACGCCGACGCCATGTACGCCCTGGCCGACGCCTATAACTACGCCGGCGGCGTGGAGCTTGACAAGGCCAAGGCCTTCGACTGGTACAGCAAGGCCGCGGACGCGGGCGATCCGTACGCCCAGTACGCGGTGGGCGAGTTCTATGAATACGGCTGCGGCGTGGTGGATATAGACCTGGCCAAGGCCGTGGAATGGTATGAAAAGGCCGCCGGGCAGGACCAGCCGGAGGCCATGTATGCCCTGGCGGAGCTCTATGAAGACGGCGAGGGCGTGGAAAAGGACGAGGCCAGGGCCCAGGAGCTCTATGAGAGCCTTGCTGAGCAGCTCACCGCTGTGGACGAGAGCGAGCTGTACGCCATTGAAAAGCGGGTGCTGGGCGAGCTCTATGAAGACGGCAAGGGCGTGGAAAAGGACTACGCCAAGGCCATGGAGCTCTACACCGCCGCCGCTGAGGACGGCGACTGGCAGGCGGTGAAGTACATAGGCGACATGTATTACTTTGCCCGGGGCGTGGAGGAGGATGACGGCAAGGCCATAGAATACTACGCCCAGGCGGCGGAGCACGGCGTCCGTATGGCCCTGTTCAACATGGGTGTGGCGTATACCCAAGGCATAGGTGTGGATGTGGACTATGAAAAGGCCGCGGCGTATTTCGCCCGGGCCGCGGAGATGGATGATGACAAGTCTTTGCTGAACCTGGGCAACGCATACTGGGACGGCGAGGGCGTAGAGCAGGACGAGGCGAAGGCCATGGAACTGTTCGAGGAGGCGGCGGCGCTGGGCAACAGCACGGCTATCAACAACCTGGCCATAATGTACGAAAGAGGCGACGGCGTAGAACAGGACTATGCCAAGGCCGTGGAGTATCTCACCCAGTCTGCCCAGATGGGCAACGACCTGGGGATGCTGAACCTGGGCGTCATGTACGCCAACGGCCGGGGCGTGGAACAGGATTACGCCAAGGCCGCGGAATATTATGCCCAGGCCGTGGAGCTGGATAACGATTCGGCCATGGTGAAGCTGGGCCTGCTGTACGAGCACGGCCGGGGCGTGGAGCAGGACTTCAGCAAGGCCATTGAGCTCTACACCAAGGCCGGGGAGCTGGGCAACGGCGCGGCCTTCACCGACCTGGCCGATCTGTATGAGCACGGCGACGGCGTGGAGCGGGACTATGAAAAGGCCTTCCAGCTCTACTCCCAGGCCTCGGATATGGGCAGAAGTGCGGCGATGTGCAGCCTGGCGGAGTTCTACCTTTACGGCAAGGGCGTGGAGCGGGACGCCGCCAAGGCCTTTGAATATGCCCAGCAGGCCGCGGACGCGGGCTCTTCCAAGGGCATGTGGCTGGTGGGCAGATTCTACGACGAGGGCTACGGCGCGGTGGATATCGACGACGCCGAGGCCGTTCAGTGGTACGAAAAGGCCCTGGAGGAGGACGATGAAAACGCCGAGGCCATGGTATGGCTGGCCTCCATGTACATAACGGGCGACGGCGTGGAGAAGGACGAGGCCAGGGCAGAGGAGCTCTGCGCCCAGGCCGCCGCGCTGCTGCTGGAATGGGAGGCGGATGACGACCTCACCACGGAAGATAAGTTCACGCTGGGCCAGCTGTACCTCATGGGCTACGGCGTGGAGAAGGACGAGGCCAAGGCCTTTGAGCTCATCGCCGCCGCAGCGGAGGATGACTGCCCGGAGGCCCAGTACACCCTTGGCTTCAGCTATTATGGCGGCTATGGCGTGGAGCAGGACATGGACAAGGCCGTAGACCACCTGACCGCCGCGGCCGGGTGGAGCGAGCCCCGTGCCGCCTATATGCTGGGCGCGATGTACTATAACGGCGAGGGCGTGACGAAGGACGAGACCAAGGCCATGGAGCTGCTTGATGAAGCCGCGGCGATGGGAAGCGAATACGCTGCCGCGGCGCTGGAGGAGCTGGCGGCGGAGCCCGCCGGAGAATGAATGATTTTTCCGGTCCATTGGCCCTTTTGTCCCGTTGGGTCGTATAAAGAGACAGAACGCCGAAAGGAGAACGGATATGAGCGAGAACAAAAAGAGCTTTGAGGAGCTGGCCGACGAGGCCCTGGACGCGGTGGCAGGGGGAGACCTCAGTGATTTCCTCGGCGAATTTGCATCGCAGTTTCCCCGGAATAACTGTGATCGCTGTATGTATGCCTCGACGCCCCAGTGCTGTTATTATCCGACGGGGGCGGTGGGCGCTATGATGGCCGGGCTGGCCCCCTCCGCGACCTGCCCCGGGCTGGCGGTCAAGTGACCCGCTCCAGGATAAATATGCGACTGTGACATAAGGCGCAAAAGCTCCCTGCCGCGTGAAG
Source organism: uncultured Oscillospiraceae bacterium (assembly GCA_947625045.1). GTDB lineage: Bacteria > Bacillota > Clostridia > Oscillospirales > Oscillospiraceae > CAJOIG01. The sequence goes on along the minus strand of CANQMW010000003.1, from coordinate 105,571 downwards.
CGGCGGGGCGTTTTTGCGCTTGACTATTTCATGGCGGGGCGTTAAGGTAGAAGAAAGCCGGAACAAGGAGGAGACGCCGATGCCGCTGGTACTGGTACGAAATGACATCACCAAGATGGAGGTGGACGCCATCGTGAATGCGGCCCAGCCCGCACTGCTGGGCGGGGGCGGGGTGGACGGCGCCATCCATAAGGCCGCCGGACCGGGGCTTCTGGAGGAGTGCCGGACCCTGGGGGGCTGTGAGCGGGGCCAGGCCAAGATCACCCGCGGCTACCGCCTGCCCTGCAAATACGTCATCCACACGGTGGGGCCCGTCTATGAGGACGGGAAGCACGGGGAGGAGCAGGTGCTGCGAAGCTGCTACCGCGCGTCCCTGGCCCTGGCAAAGGAGCGCGGCCTTCATACGGTGGCCTTCCCTCTGATCTCCGCCGGAGTGTACGGCTACCCCAAGGATGAGGCCCTGCGGGTGGCGGTGGACGCCATCAGCGGCTTTTTGCTGGAAGCCGATGGGGAGGAGATGCTCGTCACGCTGGTGGTGTTCAGCCCCACGCCCTTTCTTCTCAGCAAAAAGCTCTTCCCCGACGTGCACGAGTACATCGACGACCACTATGTGGACACCCACTATGATGCCTGCGCCTCCCGGATGCGCCTGGCCCAGTTCAAGGCGCAGACCGGGGAATTCGCCCCCCGGCCCGTGGGCGCCGCCCCGGCGGCCGCCAACGCGGCGGGGAGCGCCTATCCTACGCTGAAACGGCTGCTGGGGCAGATCGACGAGAGCTTCACCCAGATGCTGCTCAGGAAGATCGACGAAAAGGGCATGACCGACGCCCAGTGCTACAAGAAGGCCAATATCGACAGAAAGCTCTTTTCCAAGATACGGGGCGACATCCACTACAAGCCCAGCAAGGCTACGGCATTGGCCTTCGCCATCGCCCTGGAGCTGCCCCTTGCCGAGACGGAGGACATGCTGGCCAAGGCCGGATACGCCTTTTCCCCCGCCAGCAAGTTCGACGTCATAGTGGAGTACTTCATCCGCAAGGGCAACTACAACGTCTTCGAGATCAACGAGGCGCTGTTCGCCTTCGACCAGAGCCTCTTGGGGGCGTGAAAAAATGTCGCCCGGCGGGCGACCAAACCCAGACAAAAACCTCCTATACTGTGACCATCAAAACACAGTACAGGAGGTTTTTTTCATGAAGAACAATATCACGGAGCTGGTATTCATCCTGGATCGCAGCGGGTCCATGAGCGGCCTGGAGAGGGACACCGTCGGCGGGTTCAATTCCATGCTGGAAAAGCAGAAGAAGGAGCCGGGCGAGGCGTATGTGACCACCTACCTCTTCGACAACACCGCGGAGCTCATCCATGACCGGGTGCCGGTGAAGGACGTGCCCGCCATGACGGAGGACGTGTACTTTGTCCGGGGCTGCACGGCGCTGCTGGACGCCGTGGGCGGGGCCATCGACCACATCAAAAACATCCACCGCTACGCCCGGCCCGAGGACGTGCCGGAGCACACCTTGTTCGTCATCACCACCGACGGCATGGAGAACGCCAGCCGTCACTATTCCGCCGGTAAGGTCAGGGCCATGATCGAACACGAGAAGACAAAGTACGGCTGGGAGTTCCTGTTTTTGGGCGCCAACATCGACGCGGTGGCCGCGGCGGGACATATCGGCATCGGCGCCGACCGGGCCGTCACCTTCCGCAACGACGGCCAGGGCATCGCCGTGAACTACGACGCCGTGACATGCGCCGTGTCGGCGGTGCGGTCGGCCCGGCCCCTGACGGCTCGGTGGAAGGAAAAGATCGAAGACGACCGCAAAAATCGGGGATGATCGCCTATCGGTTTCTTGACTTTTGCGCCGGAGACCGTATAATTTGAATGTATAAAGATCTGAAACTTTCTCTGGGGAGGTGATCACATGCAGTCCAGCCGCAGCGCGGAGAAAAAAGTGCCCGCGCGGGATACGGAGGAGCTTTTGGATATACTGGAGCGGTCCCGGACCCTGACGAGCGCGCTGAAGTCCCTGGACGGGGACATGGCCGCGCCCACATTCACCCAGTGCCTGGCCGGGTACATGAAGGAGCGGGGCCTGAACGCCACCCAGCTGAGCGAGGCGGCGCTTCTGAGCCGGTCGTTCACCTATCAGCTGTGCAGCGGCGAGCGCCGGCCCAGCCGTGACATCATCCTGCGCCTGGCGCTGGTGATGGAGCTGTCGGTGACCCAGGCCCAGTCCCTGCTGCGCACGGCTCAGCGGGGGGCGCTCTATCCCCGGGTGCTGCGGGACGCGGTCATCATCTTCGCCCTTCAGAATCGGATGGGCATCTTGGCCACGGACGAGCAGCTGCTGGCCCGGGGCCTGGCGGGCATCCTATGACGGCGGGCGGCGCCATGGAGCGCTGGCTGCCCCCGGAGCTGGCGGCAGGGTATGAGCCCCTGGCCCTTTTGAAGGAGGGCGCGGAGCGGCAGACCCTGCTTTTGCAGGACAAGCGTACCGGCGAAAAACTGGTGCTCCGGCGCTTTGCCCGGCCCGCGGCGGACACGGAGAAGAAGTTTGATCTCCTGTCCCGCCTGACGGATGCCGGCATACCCAAAATGCGCCGCTGGTTCCTCTCGGGCGGCGTGGGATACCTGCTGCGGGAGTACGTGGAGGGGGAGACCCTGCTGGACCTGGTGCAGAAGAAGGGCCCCTTCTCCCCCCAGGAGACGGCCCGCATCGGCATCTCCCTCTGCCGGACGCTGGAAAAGCTCCACAGCCAGGACCCGCCCCTCATCCACCGGGACATCAAGGCGGAGAACGTCATCCGCACCCGGTCGGGGGAGTATGTGCTCATCGACTTTGACATCTCCCGCTTTTATGACGAGCAGGACAGCCGGGACACGGAGCTGCGGGTCACCGCCTTCTCCGCCCCGCCGGAGCAGTTTGGCTACCGCCAGACGGACCCCCGGTCCGATATTTACGCCCTGGGCGTACTGCTCCACGAGCTGGCCACCGGGGAAAACCGGCTGGAAAAGGGCGATATGCCCGCGCCCCTGGGGAGCGTGGTGGAAAAGTGCACCCGCTTCGATCCCGCGGACCGGTATCAGAGCGCGGAGGCCCTGGAGCGGGCCTTGGAGCGGGCGGCCGCCGGGAAGCGGCCCGGTGTGCTCCGCACCGTCGCGCTGGCATTGAGCGGGCTGCTCGCGGTGTGCGCCCTGGCGGCGGCTGTCGTGCTGCCAAGCCGCAGGGCGGCGGTCCCGGGGGCCTATGTCTTCCACAGCCCCGCCATCGAGGCGGAGGTCTGCCGCCAGCTGGGCAAAGAGCCGGGCACGGTGACCCTGGAGGACCTTGCGCAGATATCCGGTATCTACCTTTGCGGGAACGAACACTTCGACAGCTGGCAGCAGATGGATGTGCACGGCGCGGAGCTGACGATAGACGGCCGGCCCGCCCCCACCGGCGGTACGGTGGACACCCTGGAGGATATCCCCAGCTTCCCCAATCTGCTGGAGCTGGCCCTGTGTGACCAGCGCATCACGGACCTGTCCCCCTTGGAGGGGAAATGGGTGCTGCGCCTGGCCCTGCATGGCAATGAGATAACGGACCTGTCCCCCCTGAGCCAGTGCCAGCGCCTGATAGACCTGTATATCAGCGACAACCCCGTCCGGGACCTGTCCCCCCTGGCCCAGTGCCGGGCGCTGCGCACCCTGTTCGCCGGGGCCACCAGCATATCGGATCTCGCCGCCGTCGCTCAGATACCGAAGCTGGAGTACCTGCGCGTCATGGACTGCCCGGAGCTTACGGACCTGTCCGCGCTCAAGTCCATGGACTGGCTGGTCTGCCTGTTCGTGCGGCCCGCGGGAGCGCAGGACCTGGAGATCATCGGCGGCCTCACCGGGCTCAAGCAGCTGTATCTTTGGAGCGACGAGCCGCTGGCGGATATGACCTGCCTGTCCGGGCTCACGGGTCTTACGCAGCTGTTCGCGGATGTGCCCACGGAAAGCCTTGAAGGTCTGGAGACGATGACCCGGCTGGAATACCTGGACGTGCGGGGCACGGCCCCTCTGGACCCGGCGCCCCTGGAAAGTCTCACCGCCCTGACACAGCTGAACGTCGAGCGGATGGATACCGCCGCCCTGGCGGATGTGCTCCACTCGCTGCCCTTCCTGGACCGGGTGGGCTGCGCCCCCGAACAGCTGGACGCCGTGAGCCAAATGCTGGCCGATCGGACCGGTATCGTGATATCCACATGGGACTGACAGATTTTTGACATCTTATGCAAAAGTCTGCAATTTGCGTACCAAAAACACCTTGCGTTCATCTATAATGGATGCAAGGTGTTTTTGTAAAACTTTGCGAAAAACAGAGCGCTTTCATGCAGAAAGAAGGTACAAAGATGAAGATTACACTTGAGATAGGCAAGATAGACTACGCCGCCGTGGCGGAAAAAGCGCTGCCGCTGCTGAAGGACAAACTGGGGACCATGGACGGCCCCATGGCAAAGATGCTCAGCGGCATCGCGTCCCTGCCCCCCGCGGTGATCAGAGGGACGATCAACGCTCTGCCGGAGAGCACCCGGAACCAGATCGTGTCCTTCCTCGTAAACCACAACGCGGAGAAGATCATCTCTGCCGCCCAGAGCTTTGCGGAGAAGCAGGGCGTTCCCCTCGCCATCGACGGCATCACCGTGGAGGAATAAGCCGCCCATGGACAAAAGGTGGAGCCGCGCGGGGGACATGGTCCCCAGGGAGACCGGCCCGGGACGGCAGATCAGGCGCTCCGGCTGCGGGGGCATTTCTTACGATTCCACCGTCCGGCTGGAGTGGGTCAGCCGGGAAAGGGACGCCCGGGGCGAGCCCCGGCGGACACGCAGGCCCCTGGGCGTTAAGCTGTTCTTCCCGGCGGCGTGCTTCATGGCCGCGGGCAGGCCCTATTTTGGCCTGGCCATGCTGGCCGCCCATCGGGAGAAGGGCAGCCCCTGGGCCAAGGACGTATACGGCCGGGATGTGCTGGTGATGACGGAGCGGTTCCCCTGCTTCGACAGCTTCGACTATCTCCATGAGGACCGGTATTTCCGCTGGTATCTTCTGTGCCATGGCGGAAAGTTCACCTGCGTCTGCCACACGGACAAAACGCCTGCCGTCACCGTGACGGAGGATGTGCGGGACCTGGAGGATGACCTCTGGAAAAAGATACAGGAGCTGGCGTGCTTTGGCCCGGAGGACACGGGGGAAGAGGCGTGATCCGGCTGCGGGTGGAATGGACCCGGCCCGGCGGGGCGGATGGGCTCTACACGGTCCGCGCCCCCGGCGCGCTCATGGCGGGCCTTTGGTGGGCGGATGACGCGGGCCCCCTGCCGGACTGGACGGCCTTTGCCTTCCTGCCCATAGACCCCTCCGGCCGGGGCGCGTTTCGGTATACCGGCGGCCGGGCGGTGCCCCGGGAGGCCACCCATGTCTTTGTCCGGGCGGTATCGCCCGACATGGTGACAGCGGGGGAGGCCCTCGTGCCCCTGGGGGACCGGCAGCCCGCGCCGCCCATGGAGGATGCCGTTCGGCTGGGCTTCGTCACCGACCTGCATCTCGGCGGCAGGCCCTGGCAGGCGGGCCGGGCCCTAGCCATGGCCGGAGCGGGCCGGGCGGTGCTGTGCGCCGGGGACATGGTCAACGACGGCACGCCGGAGCAGTTTGCGCTTCTCCGGCAGCTCATAGAGGACCGGCTTCCGCCGGAAACGCCCATGCTGGCCGTGGCGGGAAACCACGACTTTTCCGTCCGCCCCGACGCCGGAGAGAGCTTTTACGCCCTGCAGGAGCGGCTGCTGGACCGGGCGGAGCGGTTGGGCCTGGCCGTGGAGCGGGACACAAGCGGCGCCTGGGCCGCCAGGCTGGGGGATATGGACGTCATCGGGCTCAACGCCGCCCGGCCGGGCCGGAAGCTGGCCTTTCAGCGCCAGGGGCAGCTGCCCTGGCTGGACAGGCATTTGACGGAAACGGCCGCCGCCTGGCACGTGGTGCTGTGCCACGCGCCGCTGCTGGCCCACAATCCCCAGCGCCGCCGGGCGGGGGATATGCCCTACTTCAGCCGGGACGGACAGCTGCAGCGGATATTGGAGGCCCACCGGAACATCCTGTTCCTGTCCGGGCACACCCATATCTCCATGAACTGCCCTGCCGGCTGCGTGGAGACGGACCGGGAGCGGAGCATCCTCTATATCAACGGCGGCAGTGTCCGCGCCACCGCCCTGAAGCCGGAGGAGCCGCTCCGGCCCAAGGAGTGGACGGAGGGGAACATGCTCTGGCTGGACCTGGCCCCGGGCCGGGCGGAGATCACGGCGGTGTCGCTGGTGAGCGGAAAGCGCGTCGCCAGGGGCTATTACCGCTTTGAGGAGGAAGACCGGCGCTTTTCGTGAAGGAGGGACCAAAAATGGGACTTGTCAGCTTTATAAAGGGCTTTTTTCATAAGCCCGAACCGTCCGGGGAGCCTAGGGCCGAGGAGCCGGTGAGCCCGCCTCCGGCAGAGCCCGCGCCCGCAGCATGGCCCTTCAAGCACCAGTGGGTGGGGGCCATGATGCCCCGGGAGACGGGCAGGGGGGAGAGTGTCGAGCACTCCGGCGGCGGCTACATATGCTGCCCCACCCTCCGGCTGGAGTGGGTGAGCCGGGAAACGGACGGAGAGGGCGCGCCCCTTCGCGCCCGCACCCCGGAGCCACATACCGAGATCATGCCGAAAAACGCCTTCACCGCCATGGGGAAGACCTATGGCGCCCCGCACCAGCTGGCCTATAAGTGGGAGGACAAGTACGGTCCCTGGGCCCTGGATAGGTACGGCCGGGCCGTGCTGGCCGTGGCGGAGCGGTTCCCCTGCTTCGACAGCTCCGACTATCTCTATGAAAACCGGTGTTTCCGGTGGTTCCTCCTGTGCGACGACGGGAAGTTCACCTGCGTCTACCATACGGACGGGACCGACACCGTCACTGTGACGGAGGACGTGCTGGACCTGGAGGAGCCCTGCTGGAAGAAGATACAGAGGGAGAAGTGCTTTGAGGAGGATACCGATGCGGGACCTGAACAAGTTTAAAGGCTGCCTGGTGGGCGGCGCGGTGGGGGACGCCCTGGGCTACCCGGTGGAGTTCATGTCCGCCGCCTCAATCTTCCATAAATATGGCGAGAGCGGGATAACAGAATATGAGCTCCGCCATGGCGCCGCGGAGATATCCGACGACACCCAGATGACCCTGTTCACCGCCACGGGGCTGCTTTTGGGCACCACCAGGGGGATGACCCGGGGCATCATGGGCCCCTATGAGACGTACATCGGACCCAGCTATCAGGATTGGTACCGGACCCAGACGGAGAAATATCCCCTGCCGGAGGGATTTCACTACTCCTGGCTGGTGAACGTGCCTGAACTGTTCAGCCGCCGGGCGCCGGGGAACACCTGCCTGTCCGCCCTGGCCGCGGGCGGGGACGGCACCATGGATCGGCCCCTGAACCACAGCAAGGGCTGCGGCGGCGTTATGCGCGTATCGCCCATCGGCCTTTACTTCAACGACCGGCCCTATGCCCAGGAGGAGACAGACCTCATCGGGGCCAAGGCCGCGGTGCTGACCCACGGCCATGAGATGGGATACCTGCCCGCGGCCATGCTGGTCCACATCGTCTCCCGTGTCGCCGGGTACGGTGACACGGTGGCGGCGGCGGTCCAGGACGCCATGGCCGCCCTGCCTGCCGTGTTCCCCCAGGCGAAGCACATGGACGAGCTGCTCTCGCTTATGGACAGGGCGGTGAGGCTTTCCCGGGAGAGCGCGGATGACCTTGCCGCCATCCGCCGGCTGGGCGAGGGATGGGTGGGGGACGAGGCCCTGGCCATCGCGGTGTACTGCGCGCTGAAATACGCCGACAGCTTTGAAAAGGGCGTCACCGCCGCGGTGAACCATGACGGAGACAGCGACTCCACCGGCTCCATCGCGGGCAACATCCTGGGGGCATCCCTGGGCTATGGCGCCATCCCCAAAAAATACTTGGATAAGCTGGAGCTGCGGGACGTCATCGAAGAGGTGGCGGAGGACCTGTGGCACGACTGCCGGATCGACGAGGATGATAAGCGGGACCCGGTGTGGGAGAGCAAGTATATCTCCATGACCTACCGCCCGAAGGGAAGAGCCGATGCTTAAAAAGCTGTTCATGAACGAGGGGGCACAGCTTAAAAAAGGCCTGGCCTTTGAAAACGCAGGGAAGCTGGACGAGGCCTTCGCCGCCTACAAAAAGGCGGCGGACGCTGGCAGCGCCGCGGGAATGCACGCCATCGGCAACCTGTATCTCTATAAAAACTATCAGGCCCTGGAGCTGCCGTCTCTCATGCCCTGGGGCCAGGACAAGCTCATCCCCAACATGAAGGAGGCCTATGGGTGGTTTCTGAAGGCCGCCGAGGCGGGCTTTCCCGACGCCATGAGCAATGTGGGCGTGATGCTCTATAGCGGCAGAGGCTGCCCCAAAGACGAGACCGAGGCCCGCCGGTGGCTGGAAAAGGCCGCCGACGCGGGCGTGGCTCAGGCGCAGAAAGCGCTGCACGACCTGTTTGACGTGGACAGCGGCGAGCATATGCCGGACGATAAATACGACGGGCTCCTGGACGGCTTCTGCGGACTTATCGAGGAGAAGGAGCAGGCGCAGCCGGTCTACGAAGCGCTCATGAACGGCACCGAAGAGCAGCTGTCCCGCCTGGGCTGGCGGCTGGCCGAGGGCCGTTACCGGCTGGGCGGGGACTATTTCAAGTACCCCTTCCCCACCCTCCGCAAGAACGTCTCCTGCGCGCCGGTGAGCGCGTTCCGGTGCGGCTGGGCGTCGGCGGTGGTGGTGAACCTGCGGGCGCTTCCAAAGGACGGGGCCGTCACCTTCGCCAAGCCCGACCGGGTGGTCCCCATCTGGGGCATCCAGGATACAGGGGAGCAGGTGCAATACGATGGCTCGGAGTTCGGCTGGATGAACGAGCATCGCCGGGCCCGGGTCCTGCGGCCCGCGCCGGGCTTTCAGGACCTGAAGGCCGGGGAGAAGGACCCGCTGAAATACTGCGGGGTGGATGTGCCGAAGCTTTTGGACCATCTGAAGCTGACGGAGCACGAGGCGCTGTTCATCGAGACCGGGGAGAAGGAGTACTCCATTGAGATCGGCTGTCTCACCGGCGGGGACGTGAAGGTGCTGCTGCGCTATACTGTGGACGGCTGGGACCAGGGAGAGGCCCCTGCCCAGGTGAAAAACGTAACATATCCGGCTGCGGAGGAAGAGGATCGGTGACCTGCGGCGGGATATATGAGCGCCTGGCCGCGGCGGCGGTGCGGGGCCATGCCGCCCGGGAGGGGCTGCCGCTGCCGGTGTCCCTGGACCGGACGCCCCTGGAAGCGCTGACGGAGGAGGACCTCGCGGCCCTGCTGGACCTGGGCCGCGCCTGGGGCGTGAAGCTCTACCGCTTCAAGCGGGGCCATGAGAGCATGCCCCGGGTGAGGCAGATACTGGGCTTTCTCCGGGGCGTGCGGCCGGAGAGCCTCTTGGACGTGGGCAGCGGCCGGGGCGTGTTTTTGTTCCCCTTTCTGGAGGCCTTCCCAGGCGTGCCGGTGACGAGCTTGGACCTGCTGGACTACCGGGTGGACTTTCTGGAGGATATTCGCCAAGGCGGCGTGGACCGGCTCACGGCCCTGCGGGCGGACATCTGTGCCTGCCCCCTGCCGGAGAAGAGCGCGGATGTGGTGACCATGCTGGAGGTGCTGGAGCACATCCCGGATGTGCAGGCCGCGGTCACGGCGGCGGTGGGCGTCGCCCGGCGGTACGTGGCCGTGACGGTGCCCAGCCATGAGGACGACAACCCGGAGCACATCCACCTGCTGACCAAGCCTGTTTTAACGGAGCTTTTCCAAAACGCCGGGTGCGGACGTCTCCATTTCAGCGGCGTGCCGGGCCATCTCATCCTGATAGCCGCCATCGGAGAGGAGGCGTGACCGTGGACCTTATCAAATACCCCCGCACGCCCCATCTGGAGGGCTCCCGGCTCCAGCCGGGGGACGAGGACCTGAGCCAGATCCCCTTCGACGTCATCGCCGGGCGGCACCTGGTGGCGGAGGAGAAGTGCGACGGGGCCAACTCTGCCCTGTCCTTCGATGAACGCGGCGGGCTGCTGCTGCAGAGCCGGGGCCACTACCTCACCGGCGGCTGGCGGGAGCGGCATTATGACCTGTTCAAGCAGTGGGCGGGCGTCCATCGGGACAAGTTGTACGCCGTGCTGGGGTCCCGCTACGTCATGTACGGCGAGTGGCTGTACGCCAAGCACACGGTGTACTATGACCGGCTGCCCCATTACTTTCTGGAGTTCGACATCCTGGACCGGGAGACCGGCATATTCCTGGACACTCCCACCCGCCATGCCATGCTGGCGGGGCTGCCGGTGGTGTCCGTGCCGGTGCTGGCGGAGGGCGTGTTCACGGATAAGGATGCTCTGACGGCCCTGCTGGGCCCGTCCAGGTACATCAGCGGCGAGGGCCATCTGGACGCGCTGCGCCGCATGAGCCGCAAGCTGGGCCTGGACGAGGAGCGGCAGGTACGGGAGACGGACTCCCTGCCCCTGATGGAGGGGCTGTATATCAAGGTGGAAGAGGGCGGCCGGGTCACGGACCGGATGAAATTCGTCCGCCCCACCTTCTACCAGGCGGTGCAGCTTTCCGAATCCCACTGGCAGAGCCGGCCCATCATACCGAACGGCCTGGCGGTGCCGGTGGAGACGCTGTTCGGCGGTGAAGTCCATGATACCCATTGAGGCGCTGGAGCCGTTTATAGCGGACCTGGCGGGCGTGCGGCAGGACCCCGTTTATCACGGCGAGGGGGACGCCCTGGCCCACACCAGGCTCGTGATGGAGCGGATGGCGGAGCAGCCCTCCTTTCTCGCGCTGGACGCAGACGACCGGCAGATGCTCCTGGCCGCGGCGGCGCTCCACGACTTGGGCAAGGCACGGTGCACTGTGTGGGAGGATGGACGCTGGATCGCCCCCGGCCACAGCGCCGCGGGGGCGAAAATGGTCCGGGAACTGCTGATGACCCGGCTGGGCCTCGCCGGCACGCCGGAGAAAACGCGCCTGCGGGAGGCGGTATGCCTGCTGGTCCGGTGGCACATGCGGCCGCTGCATATCTTTGAGCGGGACGACCCTGCCCTGGCCCTGCGGCAGATGGCCTCGGCGGGGGAGCTGACGCCCGTCTTTACATTGGAGAAGCTGGCGGTGCTGGCCGAGGCGGATATCCGGGGCCGGGTCTGCTCCGACCGGGCGGCCCGGCTGGAGGACATAGCCCTCTTCCGGGCCCTGGCGGAGGAGGCGGGCTGCCTGCAGAGGCCGTTTCCCTACCCGGACCACTGCAGCCGCTGGGCGGATATGACCGGCCGGGCGGCGGCGCCAGGGCAGAGAGTCTATGACCCCGCCTGGGGCACGGTCATTATGGTGAGCGGCCTACCCGGCACGGGCAAGGATACATACATCGAGAATCATTACGGCGGACTGCCCACGGTGTCCCTGGACGCGGTGCGCAAAGAGCTGGGCGCGGCGCCCGGCGACGGGGGCGGTGCGGTGGTCCGCGAGGCCCGGGAGCAGGCCCGGACGCTCCTGCGGGAAAAGCGGCCCTTCGTCTTCAACGCCACCAACCTGTCCCTCGCCAACCGGGGCCGGTGGATGGACCTCTTCCACCGCTACGGCGCGGCGGTGCGGATAGAATATTTGGAGACGGGCTGGGATGAGCGGGCGCGGCGGAACCTGTCCCGGGCCGACAGCGTACCGGAGAGCGCCGTGGCCCATATGCTGCGCAGCTTCGAGCCGCCCTTGCTCACCGAGGCGGAGGAAGTGGACTGGATATGCGTGTAGCGGGACATTGGCCCGACACACGAAGAGAATGGAGGGAGAGATATGCTGGAGGAGACGGTCCCTGAGATATTCAAACCATTTGAGACATCCGGGGAGATACCCGGCCCGGCCGACCCTGAGCAGGCGCTGGAGATGAGCGAATTCGAGCGCTATGACGAGACCGCCGGGGAGGGGATGGAGGCGTACAGCATCACCCGGGGCGGGTTCGCCGAGTCGGGGATCTATGTCCCCGGCCACGTAGAGGAGATAAACCCCGAGGCCGCGGAGTTCGACCCGGAGATGCAGGAGCTTGCCAACGAGCTGGATACCTGGATAGAGCAGAAGGAGCCCATGTCCTGCGCCGTCGCGTCCCAGACCATGGCGATCAATCAGCTGGAGCACGGCGCGCATTCCGAGCAGGAGCTCATCGATATGGCCCGGGAAAACGGCTGGTACGATCGTAACGGCACCCTGCCCCGGGACGTGGGCCGGGTCGCCGAGACGATGGGCGCGGAGGTGGAGCGCCGCCGGGGGGTGGACCCGGCCGAGCTGACGATGGCCAACGACCCCTCCGTCAAGGTCCTGGCCAATATCGACAGCACGCTCCTGCTCTTCCCGGAGAGCGGCAAGCGCTGCAAGCCCGACCACTGCGTGCAGGTGCTGCGGGTGGAGGACACGGAGCAGGGACAGTTCGTTATCCTCAACGACCCCGGCCACGAGGCCGGACGAGGCGCCGTCTACCCGATGGAGGTCTTCGCGAAGGCCTATCGGGGCGATATAACGACCATCAGAAAGGAGCAGGAGGCATGAACGGCGAGGAATTCATGGAACGGCTGCTCGACTGCGACCAGGCGATGGACCACATCCCCCTGGAACTGCAGGCCACGCTCCCGCTGCCCTGCGGTGAACACAGGGTGGTGTGCTGGTACTACCGGCTGGACAGCCGGGGCGGCGGGGTAAAGGTCTGGTCCCCCGCGCTGCGGGTGGTCTGGAACGCGGACAGCATGTCCGTGGTGAGCAAAGAGGAACTGCGGCCGGCGCTTTTGGGCTCCGGCGGGGACATCCTGGACCCCGCCCACCGCAGGAGAGAGGACGCCTACCTGAACGGTCCGCTGACGGACTATCTTGTCCGGGGCAGTGCGGAGGGCGCTGTGGAAAGCTGGCTCGCGGCCGCGCCGGCGGCCCTTTGCCCCTGGCTTCAGGAGGATTTAAAGGAGGTACGTTATGACTGAGATATTCAAGGAGGGCATGGAGGCAATAGAGACCCCTCCTGAGCAGCACGAGGTCCCCGATACCCCCGAACAGCAGGAGATGGACGCCGCCATGGAGGCCGCCGGGACCCCCGAAGCGCTGGAGGAGCAGCGGGAGATGGACGAGGCTGCGGCTGGCGGGACGAATGCGGAGGCCGCCGAGCGGGAGGAGATGCTGGGCGCGAAGGAGACCAGCGGCGAAAAGCTGGCCGCTCAGTTTTTCGAGATGGCGGATCAGTCGCTGCACGACGCCGACGTCATGTACGAGAACTTCATCCACCGTAACCCCGATATGAAGGACGAGGTCCTTCGCTGCGAGATGCGGGAGGACGGCGTGCGCGCCATGCTGCCCTCGGAACAGGAGTCGCTGCTCTGGTCTGAGAAGGACCTGGAGAAGGCGTACGCGATGGTGGACGAACTGCACGATAAGACCGTCCGGGCCCAGGAGGCCCGGGCCCAGGCGCTCATCGACCAGATAGACAAGGACTTGGCGGGCCTGTGAAGCTTCCGGGGCCTGACAAATACGAAAGGAGACCAGAGGATGCACAACAACTATGAGATGCCCCCTATGGAGGACCAGGAACGCCTTTCCGGCGAGCTGAACGCCGCCGCCGCGCTGGAAACCGCGGAGACGGACCAGACCGCGCTGGAGCAGCAGGAGATGGATGCCGCGGCCGAGGCCCCCGGGACGCCGGAGCAGGAGGCCGAACAGCAGGAGATGGACGAGGGGGAGAGGCTGGGCTATTCCTCGGACTATTACAAATACGAGATGGAGGCGGCCGTCAAAAACGGCAACAAGATCGCCTATGAGAACGCCAAAAAGAACTACGCCAGAGAGGTCGCCAAGGAACAGGCCAGGGAACTGGAAAAGAAGGCCAAGAGCGCGGCGTCAAAGAAATAAATAAAAAATAAAAGGAGAGAAAGAACAATGGCTAAAAGTCTGAAAAACGCGGTGGCCCTTCAGGGCGCTGTGGACGCCGTCGTGGCGGCGGCCGCCAAGCGGGGCATCTCTGTCACAGAGGAGGAGATGATGTCCCTGGTCAAGACCCATGCGGCCGGCGCCGCAGCGTCCATGATGGCGGCGGGCGCCATCCCCGGCGCGGGCAGCGCCATCGCACTGGGCATCGAGACCGGCTTCGTCTGGTCGATGTATTACCGCATCTGCACCAGGCTGAAGATCAACATCAAGAAGAACGTACTCAAATCCCTGGGCTCGGCCCTCATCACCAACCTGGGCGCCAGCGTTGCCTCCGAACTCATCGCGGGCACGGTGCTGAGCTTCTTCCCCGGCATCGGGTCCCTGGGCGCGGCGGCCGTGAACGGCCTGATGGGCTACAGCATCACCTATTATTCCGGCATCGTTTTCATGAACCTGCTGACCCGCGTGTTCAAGGCGGGCGGGTCCCTGGAGAACATGACCGAGGAGGAGATGAAGAGCGCGATGTCGGGGGTCACCAAGGAGGTGAAGTTCGCCGACATCAAGGACGAAGCCAAGCAGGGCTTCAAAAACCGCAAGAACGACGGCGTCGCCACCGTCATCGAAGACGAGGACACCGCGGCCGCGGCGGTGCCGACCCGGCCTGAGCGGACCTACTGGCTGCATACCGGCATCGACTTCGGCAGCACCAACTCCGTGATGGCCTGGCGGCTGTACAAGTGGACCGAGGAGGACGACTGGCAGCTGGACGAGCAGCACAACAAGGAGAACAACATCGTCCGCTGCCCCACCATGCTGGTGTTCAAGCGGGACAACCCCGACCACACGAACGTGCAGTCCGAGCCTGGGGACGTGATCGTCGGCAGCCACGCCGAGGAGCTGGCCAACGACCCGCTGGAGCCCGCCGCCGCCCGGACCAACTTCAAGCCCGTGTTCTACGACGCACCGGCCGGCAGCGACGAGCAGAAGGAGGCCGAGGAGCTCATCGGCCTGTTCATGAAGCATCTCTATGAGCTCTACCAGGGCGACATCCTTGCAAGCCTGCCCAACGAGGTGCAGAAGGATATGTGCGCCACCGTGCATATCTCCACGCCCGTGCGCGCCGGCAGCACCCACCGCAAGCGCATGGCGGAGCTGGCCAGGCAGGCCGGCTTTGTCCACGACGGCAAGTATAACTTCATCGACACCTCCCGCAACGAGGCCGAGTGCGTCATGCACCTGACCGTGGACGCGAACATGAGCAACATGCAGCGGCTCATGGATATCAGCCACGGCAAGTCCGCGCTCACCATCATGTTTGTGGACGTGGGCGGCAGCACGACGGATATCGAGGTCATCAAGCAGGAGATGCACAGCGCCGGCAAGAGCACCCAGGTGCTGGCCATGTGGCCCAGGGGGAACGTACAGTATATGCTGGGCGGCCGGGAGGTCGACCGGGCGATCTTTGACTACCTCATCGCCAACCAGTGCCTGATCCCGAAGTACGCCGAGGAGGCCTGGGAGCACGGCACCGGCAAGACCCTCTTCCGCAAGCTCAAGGAGAGCAACAACGAGAACCTGCGCGCCGGCAAGCCCATCGCAAAGCTGGGCACCATAAGCTCCGCCTGCGGCGACCCCGACGAGGAGGAAAAGCCCCTCAACAAGTACGCCGACTACAAGATCACCCGGGAGGTCTTTGAGAAAGAGATCTGCCACCGCTACATAAACGACCTGTGCGCGGCGATGCACGAGGTGCTCAGAGGCAGCGGCGAGGACGAGGTGGATGCTGTGTTCGTCACCGGCGCCGGGTCCCGCCTGTATTTCATCCACGACCTGATCCTGGGCCGCTACGGCGACGAGCCGATGCAGCTTACCCAGCTGCAGCAGGATGAGTCCCGCCTGTTCGACACCTATCGCGACCCCGCCACCTGCTGCGCGGAAGGCGCCATCTGCGGCGTTATGTAAACAGATCATTTGATGCGGGCGGCCGCAGACCCGGCCGCCCGCGGCGTGAAACAAGGAGGAGATACGATGCAGACCAAGCTGATGGTGCGCCAGCCCACAAAGCTGGAGCTGTCGATGGCCGAGGAGCAGATCGGCGGCAACTGGATGCCCTATCTGATGGACATGCAGCTGAGCCGGAACTATCTCAACAACATACAAAACCCGGAGCAGTGGGACATCTCCGTCTTCGGCCTCAACGCCCCCTTCGGCTGGCTGCAGATCGACCGCCTGCCCATGGACGACGAAAGCGGGTACGGCCTTCTGCAGGCGTGGCAGAGCGTGCTCAGCGCCTGCCACACCCTGGGGCTGAAGGTGGCCTTCGTCCTGCGCCGGGTCAAGGGGCAGACGAAGATATATCTGGGCGCCATCGACACCGACGGCAACCGCCACGCCGCGTGCAACGTGATGAAGCAGTGCGTCTCCGTCTATCTGCCCGGCGCTGTCCTGCAGGAGCAGAACGCCGGTTTCGACATGACCGAGACCCTGAGCCCCGCCGGGGAGTATACGGGCGTAGTCACAGGCATCCCCTCGCTCCAGGGCCGGGACGACCACCCCCTGGCCCAGACGCTGGACAAGCTGGCCGGCGGCATCAATGTCGGCGGCAGCCACAAGAACTATGCCCTGGTGGTGATCGCAGACCCCGCGAAGGACGCGGAGATCACCCAGCTGCAGCAGAAGCTTTTGCGCATCAAAAGCGAGCTGCATACCCTGGCGTCCTACAGCGAATCCCAGGGCGAGAATGAGGGCACCAACGAGGGTACAAGCCAGACCCGCCGCTCGGGCATGGCGCTCATCCTCAGCATGGTGCAGTCCGCCACGCTCATCTCCGGCATGACGGGCAATCTGCTGGGCTACGCGGGCATGTCCCTGCTGTCCACCATGATGGGCTCGCTGGTGGGCGACAGGGGGAAGAACGAGACCCAGACCCACAGCCTCACCAGCAGCCTCACCCGGGAGCACAAGGATTTCACCATCAACTATTGTGAAAAGCTCATCGACAAGCACGTCGCCCGCATGGAGGGCGGCCGCAGCATGGGTTTCTGGCAGGTGGGCACCTATGTGCTGGGGGAGGAGCGGGAGACGGTGGACGCGGTGCTGGCGCTGCTCAGGTCCGTCTATTCGGGCAGCGAGAGCTACGTCGAGCCCATCCGGGTCATCAATACCTCCGGCAACGAGCAGATACACGAGATGATCAGCAGCATGCGCTTCGTGCCGCTGCCGGTCCCCACGGACGACCCCAGCGGCCACTGGCATGTCTTGGGCCGCATGTACGAGAGCCTGACCACGCCGCTGACCACCCAGGAGCTGTCTCTGGCCACCAGCCTGCCCCACAACGACGTGCCGGGGCTGCGCTTCGTGCGAAACGCGGTCCATTTTGCGGCCAACCCCGCCGTCGTGCGCCAAAAGGAGAACGCCATCGTGCTGGGCCAGCTCATGGATATGGGCGCCCCCCAGGTGTCCGACTACGCCATGGATGTGAACGCCCTTGTGCGCCACACCCTGGTGGCCGGGAGCACGGGCTCGGGCAAGTCCACCACCTGCAAGCGCATCCTGCGGGAGGTGCTGGGCAAGAACATTCCGGTGCTGATCATAGAGCCCGCCAAGGACGACTACGTCACTTGGGCGATGGAGATGAACAAGACCCTGCCGGAGCATATGCGGTTCACCGTCTATATGCCCGGCGCGGACGAGTTCGACGGCGTGGCTCTGCCCCAGTTCCATCTCAACCCCTTCCAGCCCGCGGCCTACCGGGACAGCAAGGTGCGCATCCAGCAGCACAGCGAGCATTTCGCCACGCTTTTGAACGCCTGCCTGCCCTCGGAGGACATCATCCCCATCCTGATCGACGAGTCGGTGCAGCACTGCATCCGGGTCAAGACAACCAACGCGGGCATCGACATCGACCAGCGGCTCAACGAGCAGATGAAGCAGTATCCGACGATGGTATCTCTCGGCTGTGCGGGCAACGCCATCATCAAGCGCAAGACCTACGCCCAGCAGACGAAGGACAGCTTTGAGGAGATCCTGCGCACCCGCTTTGAGTACTTAAAGCGGGGCACCCGGGGCAGCATCCTCAACACGCCCCGCTCCGTGGACTTTGACGAGCTGTTCTCCCGCCCGACGGTCATCAACCTGAGCTGCCTGGCGGGCAGCAAGGACAAGGCGCTCATCATGTCGCTGCTGCTGCTGGCGCTGTATGAGTACCGCCAGTCCCGCTATGCCAACGACCCGGCCTACCGGGCCGAGGCGAAGAAGAACCGGCTCATGCACCTGATGCTCATCGAGGAGGCCCACAACGTGCTCACCCGTCCCACCCCCACGGCGGGCGGCGGAAGCCCCGAGATGGCCGCGGCGGACCTTTTTACCAACATTCTGTCCGAGATACGCAGCTATGGCCAGGGCATGATGATCGTGGACCAGGTGCCCACGCGTCTTATAGAGGACGCCGTCAAGAACACCAACTACAAGATCACCCACCGCCTTGCCTCGCCTGACGACATCGAGGTGATGGCCCGGGGCATGGGCCTGAACGAGGAGCAGCAGGAGATGGTGGCCTCCCTGGAGATAGGCCACGCCATCGTCCGCGGCGACCAGGACGACGGCCCCAGTTGGGTGAAGATGAAGCGCTGAGGCCGACACGGACAAAAAGAAAGAGCAGGCACGTTGAACGTGCCTGCTCTTTTTGCGCCGGGGAGGATCACTTCTTGCTCCGCTTGACCATGTCCTGGGCGGACATGTAGGTGCAGACCAGGTTCACCACGGCGAACACCGCCGTGGTGATGCGGATGCCCAGGGGCAGCGCTTCGTTCTCATACAGCACGAAGCAGATGCCGAACACCCCGGCCGCCGCTATGATGCTGACGACCAGCCGGATCTTTTCCGATACCTTCATTTTTTCTTCCTCCTTATTTATGTTTTTATGCAATGATTTTATACCAGGCAGGCAGACGTGGTCGCCTTCTTGTATTGGCAATGATAGCTGCCGCCGCTTTGCTCCGCCTTCGCGGCCTCTGCATCCTGATAGGGGCATTTCTTTCCGCTCTTATTGTTGGAACAGTCCGCGCAGTTGGCCTGTACAAACTTGACTTTCGGGTCGGCGGTGGCGCCGGCGCCGCCGGTCACGGCGCCCAGGGCCTCTTCGTTCATGGTGTTCATTTGGTTCCTCCTTGTAGGTTTTATTTTATGGTCAGTACGTCGTCGTAGCCGGTCTGCTCGAAGATGGAGAGGACCAGCTCGTTGGCGCCGGTGACGGTGACATGCCCCGCCCCCAGGCGCTTCGTCATGATGAGCAGCACACGAAGGCCCGCGGAGGAGATGTACTCAAGATGGGACATGTCCACCCAGGCGGCCGTGAGGTCGTTTTCCCCGGCGGCCTTTTCAAAGGCGGCCAAAAATTCCGGCGCGGTGAGGGAGTCCACCCGGCCCCGGAGGGTGACGGTGAGCTCCGGGCCGTTCACGGCCGTATCCAGGCCGAAGGCGCCGCCTGTCTCCTGAACAGGCTCCTTCCAGTCCGGGTCCGGGGTCAGCTCCCAGATGAACAGGTCCGCGTAGAGCTTCTTCATCGCTTCCCGCTGCGCCTCGTCCAGCTGGGAGAATACCTTCAGCTCCGGCATGTGCTCGCCCATGGGCAGCTTCCGGGCCTTCAGGCCCACTTCCTTCAGCAGGGCCTCGGCCTTGGGGTAGTCGTCCTTATAGCCGTAGCGGATGACCATGTCGTTGTCGCCAACCACCACGTCCGCCTGGGCGGACAGGGTGGTGAAGACGCTTACGACGTTTTTGAAGCCCTCCACGCCCAGCACGGCCACCAGGGTGCCCACGGTGCGCTGGCCGGACTCCACGTCCGGGGTGAGCCAGCGGCCGCCGAACTCCTTCAGCACCCGCCGCACGTTGGCACACAGCTGCCGCACCTCCGACTGGGTGAGATAGGTGAGCGTGCTCTCGGCGGTGAGGCACACCGGCCCTTCCACCCCGTCCAGGGCGGCCCGGAGGGAGGCGAAGCTGGTGAAGTCCGCGGCCCGGTATTCCGCCGGGGCGGGGCGGTTTTTACCGGCCAGCAGCCTTTTCATCAGCGGAGCCATCCCGTCTATGACGATGGGCAGGTCGCAGCCGATGAAGCGCTTGTTTTCAAGGTCCTTACACAGGGCCCGGGGGGTATAGCCGCAGCCCAGGTCTATGATGGTCTTCTCCGGCGCGGCGGCCAGAAACTGGTTCATGATCTCGTGGTAGGCGTCCGTGCCGGCCATCATGCCAACGCTCAGGGCGCTCTTCTGTCCCTCCTTGAACACCTCGTCCGGGTCGATGTGCAGTTCCCCGGCCATCATGGCCGCGTCCTCGTCTCCGGCCTTCATGAGATATACCAAGGTGGACTTGGCTCCGTTGAACGCGGGGTTGGTCCTTGCTCTCAGTTCGTCCATGTATCAGATACCTCCGGGTCTGGCTGATCACTGGATGGTCAGCACGTAGTTATAACCCGTCTGCTCGAAGATGGAGCGGATGAGCTCGCTGGCCCCGGTGACGGTCACATGGCCGACGCCCAGGCGCTTTGTCATGATGAGCAGCACGCGAAGGCCCGCGGAGGAGATGTATTCCAAATGGGACATATCCACCTTGGCGTCCGTGAGGACATGGGCGTCCGCGGCCTTTTCAAAGGCGGCCAAAAGCTCCGGCGCGGTGAGGGAGTCCACCCGGCCCCGGAGGGTGAGGGTGACCTCATTTCCGTCCACATCCGTGCGCAGGGCAAAGGTGCCGCCAGTCTCCTGGACCGGCTCCTTCCAGGCCGGATCAGGGGTGATCTCCCAGACGGTCAGGCCCGCGTACAGCTTCTTCATATTCTCGCGCTGCGTCTCGTCCAGCTGGGCGAACACCTTCAGCTCCGGCATATGCTCGCCTATGGGAAGCGGCTTTGCCCTCAGGCCGTTTTCGGCCAGAAGGGCCGCTGCCTTCTTAAAGCCGTCCCCCGTCCCGGGGCGGACCACCAGATCGTTGTCGCCAACGGTCACGTCCGACTGGGTGGACAGGGTATTGTAGGCGCTCATCATATTTTTGATGGCCTCCTCGCCCATCACGGCTCGCAGCGTGCCTATGGTACGCTTGCCCGCCTCCGGGTCCGGGGTGAGAAGCCTGCCGCCGAACTCCCTCAGCACCCGCCGCACGTTGGCGCACAGCTGCCGCACCTCCGACTGGGTCAGGTAGGTAAGTGTCCCCTCGCTGGTGAGGCACAGCGGCCCCTCCACCCCGTCCAGGGCAGACCGCAGGGAGGCGTAGCTTGTAAAGTCCGCAGCCCGGTACTCCGCCGGGGCGGGGCGGTTTTTATCAGCCAGCAGCTTTTTCATCAGCGGGGCCATCTCGTCTATGACGATGGGCAGGTCGCAGCCGATGAAGCGCTTGTTTTCAAGGCCCTTACACAGGGCCCGGGGGGTATAGCCGCAGCCCAGGTCCACGATGGTCTTCTCCGGCGCGGCGGCCAAAAACCGGTCCATGGTCTCGTGGTAGGCGTCCACGGCGGCCATCATGCCCAGACTCAGGGCATCCCGCTTTTCGCCGCTGAACACGGTCTCCGGGTCGATATGCAGTTCTTTGGCCATCAGGGCCGCATCCTCGTCCCCGGCCTTCATGAGATACACCAGGGTGGACTTGGCCGCGTTGAACGCGGGGTTGGTCCTCGCTCTCAGTTCGTCCATCTCGATCCTCCTTGTTTTCGTTTCAGGATGCTTCTCATTTGCATGTATGTATACTTTGATTTTTGCGTGTGAATGTGGTAAAGTAATAGAGTGTTTTTTAGGAAAGGGGATACGATCTATGAATGGGGGGGGGGTACAGCTATGTATGAGATATTCATCTGCGACGATGACGCCGCTTTCGCGGCGGAGCTCTCGTCCATGCTGACCCGCGCCTTTGCCGAGCGGGGCGATCAGTGCCATGTGACGCTGTATCCCGACCCGGCCCGGGTGCTGTCCGCCCTGAAGCGGGGGGCGCGGTGCGACCTCCTGTTCCAGGACGTCCTCTTCGGCGAGGAGAGGGGCATCCGCTTCGGAAAGCTTCTGCGGGAGCAGAATTGGGATATCGACCTGGTGTTCGTCACCAGCAGCCAGCAGTACGCCGTGGCGGGCTATGACGCCCAGCCCCTGCACTTTCTCTTAAAGCCCCTGGAGGAGGAGAGGCTGGCGGAGGTGCTGGACCGGTTTCTGGCCCGGCGGGCCGTGAACATCCTGTCTCTGGCCACACCCCAGGGGACGGTGCGCCTGCCCGTATCGGACGCGCTCTATTTTGAGGTGTACAACCACGTGGTGGAAATGCGCCGCCGGGACGGCAGCGAGAGCTCCTGGCGGGGCTCGCTGCAGGAGCTGGAGCGCCAGCTCCCCGCGGGGCGGTTCGTGCGGATACACCGCAGCTATCTTGTGAATCTGGAACACATCGCGGTCATTGGCCGGGACAGGCTTCGCCTGTCCTCCGGGGACATCATCCCCATGGGCCGGGCCGACTATGCCAACGTTCAGCTGGGCCTGGCCGCCTTCGACAGGCGCCGCCACCCCTCCGGCTGAGGGTCAGAGCTGCTCCAGGCAGAAATCGCTCATCGCAGAAAACTCACCCGGCGTCCGCTCTAAGAGCAGGACGCTGTTATATTTTTCCGCGATGGCCCGCATGGCGGCCAGACCGTATCCATGGCCGGGGCGCTCCCGGGGCTCCCTTTCCTCGTCCGGGGCGCTGTTGACGCACTGGATGCAAAGGAAATTGCCCCGCAGGTGCATATCCACCCAGATATGCCGGTCCTTGTCCGGGTCTATCCGGCGGCAGGCCTCCAGGGCGTTTTGCAGAAGGTTGCTCAAAAATACGCTCAGGTCCTCGTCGGCGATATCCAGCTTCTGGGGCACGTTCAGCCGGTGCTCCACCCGGATGCCCTCGGCCCTGGCCTGGTCCAGGAAGCTGCCGGCGATCATGTCCACCAGGATGTTCTGGCAGTAGCGCCCGGCGGGCGTTTGGTCCAGGTCGTCGGCCACGGTGTCCACATACCGCTGGGCCCGCTCCACGTCCCCGTCGGCCAGGATGGCGGACAGGGCCAGCATGTGGTGGCGCATCTCGTGGTGCAGGGCACGGGTGGCGTCCTCCGAGGCCAGCAGGCGCTCATAGCCCGCCATGGTCTGCTGCTCCCGCTCCCGGAGCACATCCATGGTCCGGAAGGTGCGCACCGTCCGGCGGAACGCCTCCGTCACCACCACGATCACGGTCATCCAGGAGATGACAGTGGTCAGCAGGCTCACCACGGGCCAGCTGTTGCCCGCCAGGAGGCACAGCCACAGTTCGTCCCGGAAATAGCCGATGATGTCGCCGTCCCAGGCCCGCACCCGGCTCAGCATATAGACCGCCGTGAGCCCGGCGGCGATGAGCCCATAGATGAGAAGCTGCCGTTTCTCCTGTTTGGAGCGGCCCTTCTGCCGCAGGCCGTCGGCGCAAAGGCCCACGGTCACCACCAGCAGCACCGCCAGTGTATCCATCCCCACCAGGCCTGCGTCGCCTTCGGGGGTGCGCCGCAGCAGGAAAAACTCCCACAGGGCGTCGCAGATGGCCCATACCGTCACCACGCCGAACAGGGGCCACTTCCACTTGTTCTTCATCCGCAGCACCAGGTAGAGGTACAGCGGCACCATATACACCGCGCTCAGGAACCGCAGGTCCAGCCGGGCGGTGAGGACGCTGTAGTACCCGGCGTTGGAGCCATAGGCCTCCTTCAAAAACAGCATCAGGAAATAGAGGCACAAAAGCAGCGTCCTGCCGTCGGCGTTGCTGTTGTAGGCGTCCACCCAAAACACCAGCGCCATCAGCAGCGCCAAAAGCGCGTAGACGGTCATGACGGCGTTATAGCGCACCGAGGACACCACGAGGAATGCTATCAGCCCGGTGTCCTCGCCGCTCAGAGTGGGATATTCCGGCATCCGCACGCCGCCGGGCGGGTAGTAGGTGGTCACGGCCAGCTCCCTGCCCGGATAATCGGGGGGCAGGGCGATGCGGGTCGTCCGCCCCGATTCGCTCTGTATGCGCCCGATGCGGTCCCACTGCTCTTCGTCAGGATGGACGAAGCCGTCCCCGTCCCGCTCAAGGCCGGGGAAATCGGAGTAGAGAAGGTCCCCGTCCAGGGCCACATCCACCCCGTCCTGAAAGCATATCCACGTAAGCTCCGCCCGGTCGATATCCTCCGTCATAGAGCGGGTGATGCGCACGGCCAGTGTGTCCTCCGGCAGATCCAGGTCGAACCCGTCCGTATACACCGGCTCCCAGGGCCGCACACCGCCGGGCGTCAAGAGCTCATAGCGCCAGCCGTAGCGGTTTGCCTCTGTGTCCCCCAGGGGCATATCGTTCCTGTCGGTGACGCTCAGGAAGGAGAACACGACGAGGACCAGCGCCGCCACGGCCAGCGCCGCGGCGACGCCCAGGATATACCGTTTCCCGGATATCCGTTTCATCCCCGGTTCTCCCTTCATGTTTTTCGCTGTATTATTTCAGCTTTTCCAGGTCCTCTTCTTCCACGAAGATGGATATCTCACCGCAGGAAAAGCATACCGCCGCACTGGGGTAGAGGGCCTTCGTGCTCAGCCCCTTGCGCCGGATGACGTTGCCGAAGCCGCCGGTGAACTTGAAGTCCTCATCCATCTCCGCGCCGCAGCGCACACATTTTCTCATCGTTGCCGCTCCTTTCAAAATAATTATAGGGATGATCATACTTAATATTATCAAGGTATCCAAAGGATTTGTCAACGGCTCTATCCTGAATCGACATAATCACGACCTGAATCGCGGGGTCGGACCGGCGCGAAAGAGGGCGGCGCTTCGCGCGCCGCCCTCTTGACTTGTGTTCCAATGCCTTCATTTCACAGCCGCGGCCGCGGCGGCCAGGCGCATCTCGTCCATCAGCCGTATGCACCCGTCCACGTCCACCCGGCGGCGGAACAGCCGCTCCATGGCCGCGTTCATGTCGTCGCCGCTGTAGCCGACTATTTTGGTGCTGGCGGTGGACACCCGCTCATGCTCCCGGACGGAGGCCTGGGCGTCGGTGACCATGGCGGACTGGATGTTGGTGGTCTGGCCCTTGAAGCAGTTCACGGTGGGTATGCCATCAAAGGCGGCGTTGTAGTTGTCGGGCTCCGCGCAGAAGCGGAGGAACTCCAGCGCCTCCTCCACGTGGGGGCCGGCCTTGTTGACCATCATCATATTGAGGTTGCCGCCCTCGTAGGTGCCATCCGGCTCTGTGTTCAAAAACACGGGCATGAGGGCGAAGTCATCCTTGGTGTAGTCGCCGTCGGTCTGCATATCCGTGTAGAACCAGGTGTCCCATATAAAGGTCACGACCGCGCCGCCGGAGGCCAGGGTGGGGCTTATCTGGTCCCAGCCGGTCTCCAGATAGTCGTCGCCGAGCCAGCCCCGGCCGGCGGCGTCCAGCACCCACTGGATCATGTCCTTGACCTGGGGGATGTCGGCGTAGGTGATCTCACCGGCATTCAGTTTGTCCAGCAGCTCTTCATCGTCGGCGAACACCGGGTCCAGGGCGAACTGCATCATCCAAGAGCAGCCGTCGGCGGGCCAGCACAGGGGGGTATAGCCCACCTCGGCCAGGGCCTGGCAGAGGGTGTCGAACTCCGCCTGGGTGAAGGCGGGCTTCAGGCCAAGACTGTCCAGGATGGTCTTGTTGTAGTAGCAGCCGGACACGGAATTTTCCCAGAAGGGCAGGCCCAGGAGGTTGCCGTCCTCGTCCTGGCAGTAGCTCTTGGCGCTGTTTGTGAGGTCGCTGACCCAGGCCTCATCGTTCAGATAGCAGAAGTCGCCGGCCACGTCGAACCGGTCCAGGTCCCGGTTGTGGAAGTGCAGGAAGAGGTCCGTGCCCTCCCCGTTGGCGAAGCGCTGCTGGGCCTCGGTCTCGAAGTCGGCGTCCGGTACGACGACCGGCTCGATATGGTTCCCCGTGGCCTCCTCGTACCGGGCAAAGATACGCTGCATGTAGGTCTTGTTCAGGTCCGAGCCCTTGCCCATGATGGTGAGGGTCAGGCCGTCTCCGGCGGCATTGGCGTCAGCGCCGGTGTTGGTGTCGGCATCGGCGGGCTCGGAGGGAGAAGTGCCGCCGGACCCGGACCCACAGGCTGTGAACAGCATGATGAGCACCAGGAGCAGGGGCAGGAGCGTGTAACGTTTTTTCATATCTCGATCCTCATTTTGCCGCGGTTCGCGCGTCCGTCGTTGTCTTTTTGAGTTCTCTCTTCGCGGCCATCAGCTGGCCGATGGTCCTGCGCATGGCGTCCATATCGATGGGCTTGCCCAGGTGGTCGTCCATGCCCGCGTCCATGGCGTTGCGCACATCCTCGGCGAAGGTGTTGGCGGTCATGGCCACGATGGGGATGGTCCGGGCGTCGGGATGGGAGCTTGCCCGGATGGCCCTGGTGGCCTCGTAGCCGTTCATGACGGGCATCTGCACGTCCATCAGGACCATGTCGTACTGCCCGGGCCGGGAGGCTTCAAACAGCTCCACCGCCTTCTGGCCGTTGGGCGCCAGGTCGCACTTCGCCCCCTCAATGTCCAATAGCTCTGTCAGGATCTCCGCGTTCAGCGCGTTGTCCTCCGCCACCAAAAACAGCAGTCCGTTCATGACGCTGTCGCCGGCGCCGGGCTTATCGTCCTTATCCTCCGCCTGGTCGGGGAACATGGGCTTGATGGCCTGCCAGAAGGTGGAGACGAAGAAGGGCTTGGGCATGAACGCGTCGATGCCCGCGGTCTTGGCCTCGTCCTCGATCTCCCCCCAGTCGTAGCCGGTGAGCACCATGATGGGCACGTGCTCGCCTATCTGGTCCTGGATGGCCCGGGCGGCGTCCACACCGTCCAGATCGGGCATCTTCCAGTCCAGGAGGATGACGTTGTACGCATGGCCATCCCGGTAGGCCCGCACGGCCTCGGCTACCGCTGCCGCGCCGTCGGTGACGTAGGATACAGCCACGCCGGTGTCCCGCATCAGCTCCTGGATCACCCGGCAGACCTCCTCCTCGTCGTCGGCAACCAGCATGCGGGTCACCTTATCGCGGAACCAGGTGGCGGCCGCCTCCTGCTCCGGCAGGAGGAAGGACAGCTCCACCGTGAAGGTGCTGCCCTGGCCGGGGACGCTCTCCACCTTGATGATACCGCCCATCAGGTCCACCAGGTTCTTGGTGATGGCCATGCCCAGGCCAGTGCCCTGGATCTGGCTGATGAGGTCGCTCTCCTCCCGGCTGAAGGCGTCAAAGACGTGCTTCTGGAATTCCTCGCTCATGCCGATGCCGTCGTCCTCCACCGTGAAGCGCAGCTTCACGTACTGAGGCGCGGCGGGCAGGTCCGTGACGGAGAAGTCGATATGGCCGCCGTCGGGGGTGTACTTCACGGCGTTGGACATCAGGTTTATCAGGATCTGGTTCAGGCGCAGCTTGTCGCCCATGATCTGCTCCGGGGGCGTGCCGTGGACGTGGATGCGGAAGGTCTGGTTCTTGGCCTTGGCCTGGGGGGTGAGGATGATGTTCAGGTCCTCCAAAAGCTCCGGGAGAGAGAACCGGTCCACGTTCAGGCTGGTCTTGCCGCTCTCGATCTTGGACATGTCCAGCACGTCGTTGATGAGGCTGAGGAGGTGGTGGCTGGAGGCGGTGATCTTGCCGGTGTACTCCCGGACCTTCTCCGGGTCGTCCGCCTCCCGCTGCAGCAGCATGGCGAAGCCCACGATGGCGTTCATGGGGGTGCGGATGTCATGGGACATGTTGGACAGGAAGTTGGATTTCGCCTCATTGGCGCTCTGGGCGGCGTCCAGGGCCTCCTGGAGATGCTGGTTCATCTGCCGCTCCTGGGTGCGGTCGGACAGCACCATGATGAACTTCTCCGTGTTCTGGATGTCCATGCGGTACACCCGCATCCGGTAGTACCGCCGCTCGCCGGTGGTCTGGTGCATGTACTCATAGTCCCAGTCCCGGCTGCCGTTCAGGGGGATGGCGTCCAGCTCTTCCCGGGGGATGATGACCTTGTGGCTGACGGTGCATCTCTCCAGCACCCGGATGTTTATCTGCACATCCCTGGGGTCCAGGCCCAGCAGGCGCTGGATGTTGGGACTTATGTAGTCCACCTGGAAGCGGGCGCTGTCCAGCATGAGGAAGATGTCGTCCACGCTGTTGGACAGCACGTCGAACATCCGCTCCCGGTACTGCAGCTCTGTCCGGTTCTGACGTGATATCTGCCGGCTGCGGAGGATGAGCATGGTGACGATCAGTGCGCCAACCAGGGAGAAGACCAGCGCGCCCACGGTGATGGTGGCCTTCTGCACGGACAGGAACCCGGCGCTGACGGCGGAGCGGGGCACGGCGCTGAGAAGGGTATAGTCCTGATAGCCCAGGGGCTGGTAGAGGATGAAGCAGTCTAACCCGCCGATGGTGCAGCGCAGGACGTTGTCCGTACCATCCTGCCAGTCCGCCTCGATCTGGGAAAGTTCCTCATCCGTCAGGTCCGAGGCGGCACTTAAATAGGTGAGGTAGTTGGTGAACACGTTGCCGCCGGTGAGGGTGGACAGCAGTACGCTTCCGTCATTGCTGATGATGAAGCAGCGGCCGTTGCCGGAGAAGGCGGTCACGTTCAGCGCCTCCGCCAGGTCCGCGTTATTGTAGCTGACGGCGATGGCGTCGTAGTTGTAGCCGGCGAAGGAGCCGGGCTGCACCGGCGCGGCGAATACGGTGATATCCTCGTCGCCGCCGGCCATGATGGGCTCGGAGTCGGGGTACAGCTGGTCCCATTCCGCCCCGTCCGGGACGTCCATGATCCGGCCGCCGGGGGTCAGGCAGGTCCGGTCCTCAGAGGAGAGAAAGTAAAACTGCGTGAAGTTCCAGTAGTCCTGCTCCCGGCCGAGGAAGCCGCAGATGGCCTCCTTGTCCCCCTGCGCCTGGACGAGATACTCGTCGCAGCTGTCCAGAAAGCCCCAGTTGCGCTCCATGAACGCGCCGAAGGACCGGCTCACCTGGCTGTATATCTCCTTCAGGTGGACGGTGCTGTCGTCATAGATGCGCTGGGAGATGAAGTGAAAATATACGAAGGCGATGAGCACCACGGCGGCGGCCACGATACCCATTAAAAGGACGGTCCTGTATTTTTGGCGCCATTTTTCCATACCGGCTGCTTCTCCTTGGGAAAAACTCACCCATTCTTGCGGTTTCCCATAATGCATTGTATCATGCTTTTTTCAGGAAATCAACAGAATCCACGTATATACGGGCGGTTTATGGACTTGCCGGGGGGCGGAGAACGTAGTATCATGGGGAAAATACGAAAAAGGGGAGACGGTCATGGACTATCGGGACATCCGCAGGACCTTTAAAGCGGGGGACGACGTGCGGGACGCGGGGCTCACGACGCCAGCGGACGTGGTTCGCTTCGACAACATATGCTACGGCCCCCACGGGAAAGAGAACAGCCTGGACGTATACCGGCCCCGGGCCGCCGGGGAGGATACGCTTCCCATCATTGTCAGCGTCCACGGGGGCGGCTGGGTCTATGGGGACAAGGAACGGTATCAGTACTACTGCATGGACCTTGCCCGCCGGGGCTTCGCCGTGGTGAACTTCACCTACCGCCTGGCGCCGGAGCATCCCTTCCCCGCGGCGGTGGAGGACACGAACGCCGTGTTCACCTGGCTTGCCGCCCATGCCGGGGACTATGGCATGGATATGGATAAGCTCTTCATGGTGGGAGACTCCGCCGGGGGGCAGCTTGCCTGCCAGTACGCCGCCATGGTCACGGACCCGGCCTATGCCGCGCTTTTTGATCTGAAGATGCCGCCCATACGGTTCCGGGCGGTGGCCCTCAACTGCGGCCAGTACCAGGTCCGGCCGGAGCGGGAGTGGGACCCGGGCAGCTACGCCACCCTGGGGGCCTATCTTGGCCCGGACCCGGACCGGTATCTGCCCCAGATGGATACGCTGAGCCACATCACGCCCGCCTTCCCGCCGGCCTACGTGATGACGAGCCAATACGACTTCCTCCGGGACCAGGCAGCGCCCCTGTGCGAAAAGCTCCGGGAGCAGGGCGTGCCCTACGTGTATAAATGCTGGGGCGAGGCCGGGCAGGAGCACATGGGCCACGTGTTCCATCTCAATATGCGCCTTAAAGAGGCGGACGCCTGCAACCAGGAGGAGTGCGATTTCTTCTTAAGCCGAGTCTGAAAAAGTGTGCCCCCGGCAGATGCTCTGCCGGGGGCCTTGTTATGCGCGTCAGTCTATTTTGAGTATCAGCTCCAGCACCCGTTTGGCGCAGGCCAGAAGGTCGGCCCGGGAGATGGCGCCCTTGTCCAGGGCGGCTTTCAGCCGCTCGGGGTAGCCGGTGGCCATTTTGAGGTCGTTGCCCGCCAGGACCTCCTTATAGTGCTCGGCGTTGTTCCACCAGTCGGTCATGACCATGCCCTTGTAGCCCCACTCGCCCCGGAGGATGTCGGTCAAGAGCTCCCTGCTCTCCGAGGCCCGGCAGCCGTTGATGATGTTGTAGCTGGTCATGATGGCCCAGGGCTGGGCGGTCTTTACGATGATCTCAAAGGCCTTCAGGTATATCTCCCGCAGGGCCCGCTGGGACAGGCGGGAGTCGGAATTTTTCCGGTTGGTCTCCTTGTCGTTGCAGGCGAAGTGCTTCACCGTGGCGGCCACGTGCTGAGACTGGATGCCCTTCACCATGGCCCCCGCCAGGGTGCCCGCCAGCAGGGGGTCCTCGGACCAGTACTCAAAGTTCCGGCCGCACAGGGGATTGCGGTGGATGTTCACCGCCGGGGCCAGCCACACGGCGATGTTGTTCTCCTTGACCTCCTCCGCCGCGGCGGCGCCCACGGCCCGGACAAGAGCCTTATCCCACGTGGCGGCCAGGAGGGTGGCGCAGGGCCAGGCGGTGGTGCACACCCCCGTCTCCGGCCAGACCCGCAGGCCCGCGGGACCGTCGGCGGTGGTGATGTCGGGCACGCCGTATTCGGGGAGGTTCCCGATGCCGAAGGTGTTGGACACGGAGGTATTGGGCTGGCCGCCCAGCAGGTGGATAAGGTCGCCGTCGGACAGCTGCGCCAGGAACCCGTCCAGAGAGAGCTTCCCCTCTGCCACGTCGGAGAGGGGCCGCGCCCCCTCCGCCAGGGACTTCATCAGGAGGTACCGCTCCCGTCCCCGTACGGCGGGGGCCACCGCCTCCGTGATATCCCCCAGGGGCGTGAGGACGGTGGCGTTGGTGTCGATGGCCGGGGCGGCGGGCAGGGGTTCGTATGTGCCGTCGGCCAGCAGACGCTCCTTGAGGTGGGAGGGGGCCAAGAGGCTTTCAAGCTGTTCCGTCACGGCCGTCTCCCTCTGCTCGTAGGCAAAGTCCAGCTCCTTTGCATTGGCCAGGGAATCGCCCAGATAGAGCTTATATGTGCCCGCCTCCAGGACCCATGCGGCGGCCTGGACCTTGCCCAGGTCGTCGAAGCTGGCCATGTCCGAAACAGGGAAGGAGAGGATGGCCGTCTCGCTCTCGCCGGGGGTCAGTTCCGCCGTCTTGTGGAAGGCGGCCAGGACCCTGGCGGGCTTTTGCAGCTTTCCCCGGGGGGCGCTGTAGTAGACCTGGACGACCTCCTTTCCGGGGAAGGCGCCGGTGTTGGCGACCTGGGCGGCGATATGGATGACGCCGTCCTTCTCCCCGGCGGACAGGGGTTTTATGTCAAAGGTGGTATAGGAAAGGCCGTAGCCGAAGCCGTAGCACACCTTCTCCGCCGCCCCGGGCAGGGTGTTGAAGTACCGGTAGCCCACGTAGATGTCCTCGGTGTAGTCCACGTACCAGGGGGAGTCGTGGAACCCCGCCGTAGAGGGCCAGTCGTCTATATCCTGAGCGTAGGTGTCGGGAAGCTTCCCGCAGGGGCTCGCTTTGCCCACCAGCAGCTCCGCCGCGGCGCAGCCGCCCTCCATGCCCCCCTGATAGGCAAGCAGAGCCGCGCCGATGCGGCTGTCGTCCTTGAGCCAGGACACGTCCATCACGCCGCCCACGTTCAGCACAAGCACCACCCGGTCGAAGAGGGCGCACACCGCCTCCACCATGGCCGTCTCGGCGTCGGAGCGGTAGAAGTCCCCCTTGGGGAACAGCTTTCCCGCGATCTGGGGCAGGCTGGTCTCATGGGGCCAGGGGTTGTTGGGGTCGATGAACTCCACGTCGGAGCGGTCCCAGCCCTCCCCGGAGAAGCGGCTCAGCACTACGATGGCCGTGTCCGCCGTCTTCCGGGCCGCCGCCAGCAGGTCCCGGGGCACCTCCGGCTCCGCCATCATGCCCGGCTGGTCCCCGGCGGCATAGCGGGCCGCGGTATAGTCCCGGTAGTAGCTGCAAAGGGGCTCGTCAACGGCCACGCCCTGCTCCTTCAGACCGTCGTACAGGTTCTTCACGTAGGCCACGGTCACGTCGCCGCTGCCCCCGCCGCCCTTCACATAGTCAAAGGCGGCCTTGCCCACCAGGGCCACGGGTTTTGCCGGGTCCAGGGGCAGGAGGGCGTTTTCATTTTTCAAGAGTACCATGCCCTCCCGGGCGGCCCGCCGGGACAGGGCGATGTGCGCCGGGCCCGCGGTCACGTAGCCCGCGGGGGTCAGGGGCAGGTTGGGCTGGTACAGCGCGCGCGTCCACTTTTTCATGGGGGATACCTCCGATATCGTCATTTGTGCTATAATGGTCGTATGAACAAAAAGAAAAGGGGGGAGCCGTATGGCACACTGGGTCAGCGCCTGGGGCCAGGCCCACACGGATATACTGGGGATGCAGCCCGCCTGGAAGGGCAGGACATGTCTGCTGTCCTTCCGCAGCGCCATAGCGGGCAGCGCGGTCCGTTTGCGCCTTTCAAACCGGGAGGGCCGGCGGCCTATGTTGATAGGCCGGGCGGCGGCGTCCGCGGGCGGGGCGTATGTTCCGGTCACCTTCGGCGGGGAAGAGGGCGTATCCATCGAGCCGGGGGAGGAGCTGTGGTCCGACCCGGTGGACCTCACCGTTGAGCGGGGCGCCTGCCTCCGGGTGCGGATGGCGCTGGCCAGCGCCGCGGGCTCGGGCAACTGCATCCGGGCGGATGTGCACGCGAGCTGTGCCGGGGACTTCACCGCCGGAGGCCAGTTCGACACCATCGCGGTAGAGGGCGGCGCCTCCGTGCCCGCCATATCCTCGGTGGAGGTGCTTGCAGGCGATGACGCCGGGGCGCTGGTGTGCTTCGGCGACTCCATCACGCAAATGGGCATGTGGACCGCTCCTTTGGCCGAGGCGCTTTTGACGCGCCGTCCCGGCCTCGCCCTCATCAACAAGGGCATCGGCGGCAACCGCCTGCTCCACGGCCCCGCCTCGCCCGCCACCCGGAACTACGGCCGGGCGGGCATGGAGCGTTTCGGGCGGGACGCGCTGGATGAATCCGGCGTCACCGGCATAGTGATCGCCATCGGCACCAACGACTTCGGCCATGTGGCGGACCCCGCCGCGCCGGACTGGGTGGACGCCGGGATGCTGGCGGCGGCGTTCCAAGACCTGGTCGGCGAGGTGCGGGCAAAAGGCCTCGCCCTGTACGCCGCCACGGTGCCGCCCTGCATGGGCTGCGAGGGCTTCGGCCCCGGCCAGGAGGCGGAGCGGGCCAAATTCAACGCCTGGCTCCGGGGGGAGGGGGCTGCCCTCTTTGACGGCATTCTGGACTTTGACGCCGTACTGCGGAGCGACGATCAGCCCGACCGCATGGACATGAGCTGGGACAGCGGGGACCACCTGCATCCCGGGCCATTGGGGGGTCTCAGAATGGCGGCGGAGGCGCTGAAAAAGCTATTATAATGAGACAACAACGGGAAGCCGCGTGGAGAGCGCGGCTTCCTCTTTTTTACCGTATGTCGTACACGCTCCGGGCGGAGACGGCCCCCGGCGTGCCCCGGAGGACCTTCACCCGGCGCTCGCCGCCGTTCATATCGAAGTAGTTGTCGGAGAGCACCACGTCCGGCCCGCACTGGACCTCCACGCTGCGGGCGTAGGCCTTCGCGGTGATGATCACCTCGTCTCCCTCCATATGGGCCTCCAGATGGGGGTCCGCGAAGCGGAAGTGCTTGGGCGCGCAGAAGAGCACCGTGCCCCCGCCCACGGGCGCGCCGGAAGCGTCGGTGAGGTCATAGGCGTAGTAGCAGCCGTAGGTGTCCTCATTGGAGAAGTCCTGTTCATCCAGCCACACCGCGCTGAGGGCGGAGACGGTCACGTCGAAAGAGCCCTCCTTTATGACCGAGGCGTCGGGCCGGCGGAGAGACCAGCGGACCGTGCCGCGGAATTCCTCCATCGTCTCGTTGGACACGTTGAGCCGGGCGGATTTTTTAAGCTGGAAGGGCTCGGCGTTCACGTTGGTGTCCTGGCTCAATATGCCCTCCTCGTGGCAGGAGATGAGCACCGGCGCGAAGAAGCGCCTGGCGTAGTAGTGCAGAGCCTTCCACCGGCCGTAGTAATCGATGCTGGACCAGCTTGCCACGGGCCAGCAGTCATTCAATTGCCATATCACCGCGCCCATGCACTGGCCCCGGTGGCGGCGCCAGTGCTCCACGCCGTACTGCATGGCCTGGGCCTGCAGGAGCTGGGAGGCGTAGATGAGCCTGTCCAGATCCCGGGGGTAGAGGTACATCTGGGAGAGGTAGGACACGATGCGCCCGTTGGCGGAGGCGTTGCGCTGGTGCTTCTCCATGACGTAGGAGAAGACGTTTCTGTCCTCCGGGGCGGTGAAGCTCTCCACGGTGGCGAGGCAGGGGAAGGACTGGAACCCGAACTCGGACACGTACCGGAAGAGGTAATTCCGGTAGTCGGTGAAGGGCTTCAGCCCGTGCCACACATCCCAGTAGTGCACGTCGCCCCGGTCCGGGTCCTGGGGGGCGTCAAAGCTGCCGCCGCTGCTGGGGCTGGCGGGCCAGTAGAAGGCCTGGGGGTCCTCGGTCTTCAATACCTTCGGGATGATGTACTCGTACATCTTGATATAGTCCGCCTTCTGCTTGCAGCTGGACACCCACTCGCCCACGGCCACGAACTGCTCCATCTCGTTGTTGCCGCACCAGAGGGCCAGGGAGGGGTGGGAGCGGAGGCGGCGGACGTTGTCCACGAATTCCGCGGTGATATTGGCCTCGAAGGCCTCGGTCAGGTCATAGACCGCGCAGGCGAACATGAAGTCCTGCCACACCAGCAGCCCCAGCTCATCACAGGCGTCGTAGAAGATGTCGGACGGGTAGTGGCCGCCACCCCAGACCCGGATGCAGTTCATGTTGGCGGCCCGGGCGTCCTCCAGAAGGCGGCGGGTACGCGACCGGGTCACCCGGGGCAGGAGGTTGTCCTCGGGGATATAGTCCGCGCCCATGGCGAAGATATCCACGCCGTTGACGCAGTGGGCGAAGCTCTCCCCGTGCTCGTCCTTCTTTCGGGACACGGTCATGGTCCGAAGGCCGATGCGCTTTTCCCATGTGTCCAGCTCGCCGCCGGGGCCGGTGAGGGCCACATGGACCGTGTACAGAGGCTGGTCCCCCAGGCCCGCGGGCCACCACAGCTTGGGCTCCGGGATGGGCAGGACGCAGTCCTCGCCGATGCTTTCAAGCTGTTTCCCGTCCGGGGCCGTTACGGTGACGGAGACCGCCGTGTCGCCGCCGGTGACGCGGGTGACGTTCGTCTTTATTTCCAGCGCCACGGCGCCGCCGGTGTGGTGCTGGAGTACCAGCACGTCCCGGATGCGGGCGGGATTGACGCCGATGATAGAGATGTCCCGCCATATCCCGGCGTCCGGCAGGCGGGGGCCCCAGTCCCAGCCGAACATGCAGTGGGCCTTGCGGATGTGGGGGAAGCCAACCATGGCGTCGGAGGAGCCGTCGGCCCGGCTCTTGGCGTAGGCCTCCTTGATGAATTTGGTGGGGGAGGCGAAGGTGATCTGTATCTCATTCTCCCCGGGGCGGAGAAGGTTTTTCACGTCGAACTCCCATGTCCGGTGCATGTTGTCGGCGCGGCCCGCCGCCTGGCCGTTCACATATACCGTGGCCAGAGTGTCCAGCCCCTCGCAGCGCAGGTATACCCGGTCGCAGTTAAGCAATGCCCCGTCCACATCGAAGGCGCGGGTGTAGGTGAAGTCGTGGTCCATCAGCTTCAGGGCCTCGTTCTCGTTGTCCCGGTAGAAGGGGTCGGGGATGAGGCCGGCGGTGAGAAGATCGTTGTAGACCGAGCCGGGCACCGTGGCGGGCACGGCGGTGAATGCGCCGCCGGACACGTCCAGGGTCCAGGGTCCGTTCAGGGAGAGCGTTTTCATGGGAAGACCTCCGAATACGTTTTCGCAAAGGGCGAAAAGTGCTAAATCGAATATAGAACAAAGTGTTGTGAAAGTCAACGATTTCCGAGCTTCCCGGCGGGAAAATTTGTGCGGTTTGGGGATGTTGTTATGGAAACCTTGGCAAAATGCGCAAAAGGGCGCGTTAAAAAATAAATTTTTTGAGCGTATTGACAACCGGTGGTATGCAAGTTATAATGGCGTTACGAAATCGTTTTTGGAGGGGGCTTACCGTGGTCACGATCAAGGCTGTCGCAGAGCGCTGCGGCTGTTCCCCCGCCACGGTGAGCAAGGCGCTCAACGGCGCTCCCGACGTGGGCCACGAGATGGTGCGGCGCATCCGCGCCGCCGCCGCGGAGATGGGCTATGTGCCCAACGCCGCCGCCCGGGCCTTAAAGACCGCCCGGACCTACAGCTTCGGCGTGGTGTTCCGGGAGGCGTCTCAGGCGGGCCTGGCCCATGAGTTTTTCAGCCTGCTGTTGAACGGCTTCAAGCGCCGGAGCGAGGAACTGGGCTACGACATATCCTTCATCGTGGGCCGCCTGGGGGACAGGGATTTCACCTACGCCGAGCACGCCCGCTACCGCCACTATGACGGCGTGGCGGTCATCACGGTGGTACATAACGACCCCTACGTCCAGGAGCTTGCCGACAGCGGCATCCCCACGGTGACGGTGGACCTGGAATCCCCCGGCTGCGGGTGCGTGATGAGCGACAACGTCCGGGGCATGGCGGATATTATAAACTATGTATACGCCATGGGCCACCGGCGCGTGGCCTTCATCCACGGGGAGAGCACCCCGGTGACAAGAGTGCGGGTGGCGGCCTTCTACCGTGCCTGCGCCGGGCTGGGCCTCGCCATCCCGGAGGGGTACGTCATCGAGGCGAAGTACCACGACCCACCCTCCGCGGGCGAGGCCACCCGGAAGCTGATGGCCCTTCCCCAGCCCCCTACCTGCATCCTCTACCCCGACGACATCTCCTATCTGGGCGGCCGGAAGGCCCTGGACGAGATGGGCCTCGGTATCCCGGGAGACGTGTCCGCCGTGGGATACGACGGCATCTTCCTGAGCCAGCTTCTGGACCCCAGGCTCACCACATTGCACCAGGACGCGGACCTGATGGGCGTGCGGGCGGCGGAGGAGCTGGCAAGGGCGGTGACCGAGGGCAAGGCCTATATCCCCGGCCGCGTCGTCATCCCCGGCGAACTGCTGGAGGGGCAGACAGTCAAAAGACTCCAATAAAATACAGCGCGAAAGCGGGTACCCGCTTTTCCATGGGATAGTCCCTATCCCATGATATGACTTCGTAGCTCACGGCCCGGGCGCGGGCCGACAAAATACAATATTTATAGGAGGAACCCAAATGAAGAAGCTCATCGCACTGGCGCTCGCTGTGATGATGGTCCTGAGCCTGTCCGTCACCGCGTTCGCCGCTGAGGGCGACGTCGTACTGCCCCGGGAAGAGACTCTCTACTTCGCCGGCCAGCAGTGGGGCGCTGTCAACAGCTGGAACCCCATCGGCACCAACCAGAACAACTCCATGGCCATCGCCGCCGGCGGCGGCCAGCGCACGATCATGTACGAGACGCTCTACATGTGGAACATCCTGGACGGCAAGCTGTACGGCCTGCTGGCTAACGATGACTACGCATGGAACGACGACATGACCCAGCTGACCTTCACCATCAAGGACGCCGCCAAGTGGTCCGACGGCACCGACGTGACCGCCGCCGACGTCATCCGCACCTTCGACATCGGCGTGGAGATCGCCAACGGCACCGGCTCCACCTATGGTCCCTACAT
Source organism: uncultured Oscillospiraceae bacterium (assembly GCA_947625045.1). Lineage (GTDB taxonomy): Bacteria > Bacillota > Clostridia > Oscillospirales > Oscillospiraceae > CAJOIG01. Next base: position 67,420 of record CANQMW010000003.1, on the reverse strand, counting down.
CGAGTCCATCGAGGGCGAGGGCAAGTCCGTCACCATCAACGCCAAGCTCAATGACGCCGGCCAGCCTGTCAACCCCCTGAAGATCCTTGACTTCCTGGAGCTGACCCTCATCGCCCAGGCCGACTGGATCGACCAGGTCTATGAGGCCAACGACGGCGACGCCACCGCCATCCTGAACGACGACGGCCTGAACGACGCCGGCGAGCTGGAAGTGCCCTACACCGGCCCCTACACCCGTTACTTCGACGATGACCAGAAGGTCATCTTTATCCGCGACGACAACTACTGGGGCCAGGACGAGTCCATGTGGGGCAAGCTGCCCGCTCCCAAGTACATCGCCCACGCTATGTACGCCGATAACAACGCCGGTGACAACGCCCTTCGCAACGGCGAAGTGGACGTGAGCCAGCAGTTCACCGCCAACGTCCAGGATATGTGGGAGAAGGACGGCCTGCCCATCTCCACCTATTACATGGACGCTCCCTACGGCATCTGCGTCGGCCTGCCCACCGCGTGGTACAACATGAACATCCCCGTCATCGCCGAGTATCCCGCCCTGCGCAAGGCCATCGCCATGGCGGTCGACTATGACTCCATCAACGCCAACGCCATGACCGGCCAGAGCCCCACCTTTGTCCAGGCGCCCCGTTCTCTCATGAACCCCACCGACGCCGAGCAGGCCATGTATGACCACGACGCCGTGGCCGACCTGCAGTGGGTCGGCAATGACGTCGACGGCGCCAACGCCCTTCTGGACGAGGCCGGCCTTCTGGATACCGACGGCGACGGCTTCCGTGAGTACAACGGCGAGAAGATCTCCCTGACCGCTGTGTGCCCCAACGGCTGGACCGACTGGATGGCCGCTATGGTCGAGGTCGCCAATGCCGGCGCCAAGATCGGCATCGAGATCACCACTCCCTATCCTGAGGCGGACACCTTCAATGCCGTGTTCACCGATCCTGACCAGACTGAGTACGCCATCTTCATGTGGTCCCCCGACGCCTCCACTCCCGCCAACCCCTGGAGCCGCGTCAACCAGTTCATGGGCATGGACTATGTGGGCGTTCAGAACAACTGGTCCGGCAACTGGGGCCAATACGTGAACGAAGAGGCCGACGCGCTGCTGAAGCAGATCCCCACCACCACCGACGAGGCGACCCTGAAGGATCTGTACACCCAGCTGACCGAGATCTATCTGACCGAGGTCCCCAGCTTCACCCTGATGTATCGTCCCGCGGTGTTCTTCACCGTGAACGAGTCCGTCTGGACCAACTACCCCTATGAGGGCAGCACTCACACCATGGCGGACGGCACGGAAGTGCTCGTTCCCCCCACCGATTGCACTGACGGCTTCGGCATTGCCGCGCTCTATGACCTGGAGCTGGTCGGCTGATATGTAATTCCCGGCGGCCATGCTCCCCCTAAGGAGCATGGCCGCTTCTTTTAAAAGGGAAAAGAGAATCGAGAAAGGGGGAATGTCCTGTGAAAGGTTACAGGAAATACTTTGGCAAAAAGATATTCTGGTTTGTCCTTACCTTCATAGCGGCAGTGATCCTGAACTTCATCCTGCCCCGGCTCATGCCGGCGGACCCCGTGGCGTCCATCACCGGCAAGCTGGCCGGCGGCAACACCGACGCCCAGGCGGTGGCGCAGATATACGAGCGCTACCAGGAGGAGTTCGGCACCAACCTGCCCATGCACCAGCAATTTTTCAAATTCGTCAAAAACGCCATCCACGGCAACTTCGGCCTGTCGTTCAGCCAGTATCCCCGCTCCGTCAGCGACATCATCAGCAGCGCCATCGGCTGGACCATCGCTTTGCAATTGCCTGCTATCCTTGTGGGATGGCTGCTGGGCAACCTGTTGGGCGCGCTGGCGGCCTATATCCGCAAGGGTTTCGATAAAGTGCTCCTGCCCGTGAGCCTGTTTTTGAGCAACGTCCCCGCCTTCGGCATGGCTGTGGTCCTGCTGGTGGTGTTCGGCGTGTATCTGAAGGTGGCCCCTACGGCAGGAGGCTACGCCTTCGACATGATACCCCACCTGAGCTGGGACTTCATCAAATCGGTCATCAGCCACTACCAGCTTCCCTTCTGGTCCATCGTGCTGGTCTCCATCGGCGGCCAGGCCGTGGGCATGCGCTCCATGTCCATCTATGAGCTGAACGCGGACTACGTGAAGTACTCCCGGTTCCTGGGCATCAAGGACCGGAAGATCGTGGGCTACGTGTTCCGCAACGCTATGCTCCCCCAGGTCACCGGCCTGGCCCTGAGCATCGGCACTATGGTGGGCGGCGCCCTGGTGGCGGAGATCATCTTCTCCTATCCGGGCCTGGGCAGCACCATGTACTCGGCGGTCACCTCGGCGGACTACCCGCTGATATCCGCCACGACGCTGATCATCACCGTCATGGTGCTGATCGTCACCTTCCTGCTGGACATCATCTACGGCTTCATTGACCCGCGGGTCAAGGCGGCCCAGTTTGAATAAGAGGGGGGAGCGGCAATGAAAAATACGATTAAACAAGTATTCCATTCCCCCAAGTTCGTGGGCGGCTTCGTCATCTTCGTGGCGATACTGCTGACCATGATCATCTATCCGCTCTTCAACCCCGGCAACCCGCTGCAGCAGGTGAGCGTGGGCACCTTCGCCCGGCCCGGTACATATGTCTCCCTCTACGACGCCACCAAGGCCACGTCCAACACCCTGCGCCTGCCGGACGCGGATGAAAAGCGCGTGGCGGCCAGCCTGTCCGCCGAGGATAGGGTGGCCATGGTGGAGTATTTCACGACCATGGGCATCGACATCTCGGAGCTGGACACCGAGGACACCGACGCGCTGCTGCAGATGTGGGACGACAATTACGACCCCTCGGTCCGTCCCAAGGGCATGACCTCCGCCAAGGTGAACTACTATAAGCGCCTCAACACCTCCCTCCAAGACTTGAAGAGCGGCGACACTCTTGTCATCGCCGAGGAAGTGGACGGGGAGCTGGTGGAGAGCAAGAAGATCACCACCACTGATTACGTCCGCACCGGCGCGGTGGCCAACGTGAAGACCCTGCCTCTGGGCACCGATAACTTCGGCCGGGACGTGCTGAAAGAGCTGGTGAGCGCCACAGGTACTTCTATCCTGATCGGCCTGATCGCCGGCGTGGTGGCTACGCTCATCGGCCTGACCTTCGGGCTTCTGGCCGGCTATGTGGGCGGGTTCCTGGACGACTTCATCATGTTCATCACCAATATCTTCACGGTCATCCCCGGCTTCGTGCTGCTGATCCTCATCACCTACTCCATCGGCCAGGAGCAGCGTGGCGCCGCCGTGGTGGCCACGGTCATAGGCCTGACCGGCTGGACCTGGACGGCCCGTTCCGTCCGCAGCCAGGTCATCAGCCTCAGAAACCGCGACCACGTGAATTTGAGCAAGCTGTCCGGCCACAGCCTTATCCGCATCATCCTCACCGACATCCTGCCCTACATCGCCTCCTACGTGGTGATGGCGTTCATCCTGCAGGTATCCAGCGGCATCCTGGCGGAGGCGCAGCTGAGTATGCTGGGCCTGGGTCCCCAGACCACAAAGGTCCCCACCCTGGGCCTGATGATGAACTGGGCCATGCTCTACTCCGCCCATACCAACGGCTCCTGGTGGGCTTACTTCCCTGTGATCCTGGTCATCACGCTCATCTCGTTCTCCCTGAACCTGATGAATACCGGCCTGGACCAGGTGTTCAACCCCACCCTGAGAGATTAAGGAGGCTGCTATGGGAAAAGTTATGTTGGAGGTCCGCAACCTCAAGACAAAATACGTCACCCGCTTCCATGAGGACGTGTACGCCGTGGACGGCGTCTCCTTCGCCATCGAGGAGGGAAAGAGCCTGGGCATCGCCGGCGAGTCCGGCTGCGGCAAGTCCACCCTGGCCCTGTCCATGATGGGCTATTACTTCCCGCCCCTGCACTACATGAGCGGCGATATCATCATCGACGGCCAGAACATCTCCGGCATGGACCCGGATACGGTCCGCAAGACCATCCTGGGCAATGAGATCGCCTACATCCCCCAGGCGGCCATGAACGCCCTGAACCCCACCCAGAAGATCATCCGCTTCCTGGAGGACGTGGTCCACGCCCATGACCCCAAGGCCACCAAAAAGGAGATACGGGAGATGGCCGAGGCCCGCTTCGCGGAGGTGGGCCTGCCCCTGGAGGCCCTTGACAAGCATGCGGTGGAGCTGTCCGGCGGCATGAAGCAGCGCACGGTCATCGCCGTGAGCACTATATTGAACCCCAAGGTGCTCATCGCCGACGAGCCCTCCTCCGCCCTGGACGTGACCAGCCAGAAGATGGTCATCAAGATGATGCGCCAGCTGATGGAGTCCGGCCACGTGAAGAGCATGCTCTTCATCACCCACGAGCTGCCCCTTCTCTACAACGTCACCGACGACATCATGGTCATGTACGCCGGCCAGATCGTGGAGAAGGGCACCGCCAAGGAGATGGTCTTCGACCCGGTGCACCCCTATTCCCACGGCCTGATGGGCTCCATCCTGGTGCCCGAGGAGGGCACACGCGGCCACAAGCTGGCCGCCATCCCCGGCGCGCCCCCCAACCTGAAGCATCCCCCCGACGGCTGCCGTTTCGCCGCCCGGTGCAAGTACGCCACCGCCGACTGCCGCTATACCTCCATCCCGGAGAAGACCTTCGGCGAGGGCCGCATGTACCGCTGCCTCATGGGCATCGACGAACTGAAGGAGGTGTACAGCCATGAATGAACCGGCACGCGTGCAGAAGGACTTTTCCAACGCGCCATTGTGCCTGTCCGGCAAAGGCGTGACCAAGATCTTCGGCTTCGGCGACAAGAAGACCGTGGCTGTGGACCATGTGGACTTTGAGTTCCACGAGGGCGAGTTCGTGTCCATCGTGGGCGAGTCCGGCTCCGGCAAGACCACCCTTTCCAAGATGCTGCTGGGCCTTTCCAACGCCACGGAGGGGGAGATATTCTTCCAGGGCAAGCCCCGGGATATCGGAAGCGGCCACAAGAAAAAGGAATACTGGAAGGGCATCCAGGCCATCTTCCAGGACCCGTTCTCCTCCTTCAACACCTTCCAGAAGATCGATACCGTGCTGCTGGACTGCATCAACATGCGCGGCGGCAAGGGCCTTTCCAAGGAAGAGAAGTTCAACATGATGAGCGAGGCCTGCCACTTCGTGAACCTGGAGTTCAAGGAGCTGACCAACAAGTACCCCTTCGAGCTGTCCGGCGGCCAGATGCAGCGGCTCATGATCGCCCGCATCTTCCTCTTAAAGCCGAAGATCCTGCTGGCCGACGAGCCCACCTCCATGGTGGATGCCTGCTCCCGGGCCACCATCCTGGATATGCTTTTGAACCTCCGGGATGAGATCGGCATGACCGTCATCTTCATCACCCACGACATAGGCCTGGCCTACTACATCTCCGACACCGTGTACATCATGGAGCACGGCAAGTTCGTGGAGTACGGCAAGGCGGACGAAGTCATATTGAACCCCCACGCGCCCTATACCAAGCGGCTCATCAGCGACGTGCCCAAGATCCACGAGGAGTGGGACCTGTCCACGGTGGACCTGAAGGCCGAATAAGCCATTGTGAGGAACGACATGAACATCAAAGACGTTATCTCTCAGATGACGCTGGAAGAAAAGGCCGGGCTCTGCTCCGGCCTGGACTTCTGGCATACCAAGCCCGTGGAGCGGCTGGGCGTGCAGGCCGTCATGGTCTCCGACGGCCCCCACGGCCTGCGCAAGCAGGATGAAAAGGGCGACCACCTGGGCATCAACGACTCCATCAAGGCCGTGTGCATGCCCGCCGCCTGCGCCACCGCCGCCTCCTTCGACAGGGAGCTCATCGGGAAGATGGGCCAGGCCATCGGCGCCAGCTGCCAGCATGAGAAGCTTGCCGTGGTGCTGGGCCCGGCGGTGAACATCAAGCGCTCGCCCCTCTGCGGCCGGAACTTTGAATACCTATCCGAGGACCCCTATCTCGCCGGCGAGATGGCGGCCGCCTACATAAACGGCGTGCAGAGCCAGAACGTGGGCACCTCCATCAAGCACTTCGCCGCCAACAACCAGGAACACCGGCGCATGAGCTCCAGCTCCAACGCCGACGAGCGGACGCTGCGGGAGATATATTTCCCCGCCTTCGAGACCGCCGTGAAGAAGGCCCAGCCCTGGACCGTCATGTGCTCCTATAACCGCATCAACGGCGTGTACGCCTCGGAAAACCCCTGGCTGCTCACGGAGGTGCTGCGCAAAGAGTGGGGCTTCAAAGGCTACGTCATGAGCGACTGGGGCGCGGTCAGCGACCGGGTGGCCGGCGTGGCCGCGGGGCTGGACCTGGAGATGCCCTCCTCCGGCGGCGTCAACGACAAGAAAATAGTGGAAGCCGTCCGCTCTGGGAAGCTGGACGAGGCGCTGGTGGACCAGGCCGTGGAGCGCATCCTCACGGTCAATGAGATGTATCTTTCCAACGCCAAGCCCGACACCCCCTGGGACCAGGAGGCGGACCATCAGCTCTCCGCCGACATCGCGGCCCAGTGCATGGTGCTTTTGAAAAACGAGGGCGTCCTGCCGCTGGATAAGGCCGACAAGGTGGCCTTCATCGGCGAGTTCGCCGCCAAGCCCCGGTTCCAGGGCGGCGGCTCCAGCCACATCAACTGCTTCAAGACCACCTCCGCTCTGGAGGCGGCCGAGGGCCTGCCCGTGACCTATGCCCAGGGCTACAGCGTGGCGAAGGACGAGGCCACCGGCGACATGATCGCGGAGGCCGTGGCGGCGGCGAAGGCCGCCAGGACCGCGGTGGTGTTCGCGGGCCTGCCCGACAGCTACGAGTCCGAGGGCTATGACCGCTCCCATATGGCCCTGCCGGCGTGCCAGAATAAGCTCATCGAGGCCGTCGCGGCGGCCAACCCCGACACGGTGGTGGTGCTCCATAACGGCTCCCCGGTGGAGATGCCCTGGCTTGGCAAAGTCAAGGGCGTGCTGGAAGCATACCTGGGCGGCCAGGCGGTGGGCCTTGCCACGGTAAAGCTGCTCTACGGCGACGTGAACCCCTCCGGCCATCTGGCGGAGAGCTTCCCCGTGAAGCTGGAGGACAACCCCTCCTACCTCTTCTACGGCGGCGAGGCCGACAGGGCCGACTACCGGGAGGGCGTGTTCGTGGGCTACCGGTACTATGACAAAAAGCATATGGATGTGGCCTTCCCCTTTGGACACGGCCTATCCTACACCACCTTCGCCTTCTCCGACCTGCGCCTCAGCGCGGACCACATCACCGACCAGGACACCCTCACCGTCACGGTGAAGGCGGCCAACACCGGCAAGCGTGCCGGCAAGACCGTGGTGCAGATGTATGTAGGCGACAAGGAGAGCACGGTGCTGCGGCCCGTGCGGGAGCTCAAGGGCTTCGAGAAGGTGGAGCTGGCTCCCGGGGAGAGCAAAGACGTGACCTTCACCCTGGATAAGCGGGCCTTTGCCTACTGGAACGAGGAGCTCCACGACTGGCATGTGGAGACCGGTGAATTCACTATTGAGATAGGCCAGTCCTCCCGGGCCATCGACGTGGCTGCCACTGTCACCGTGGAGGGCACGGTGAAGCTCAAAAAGCACTACGACAAGGACTCCATCTTCATGGACATCCTGTCCGACCCGGCGGCGGCCGCCATCATCAAGCCTCTCATGGACGGCATGAGCCAGATGTTCGGCCCCGGGGATGGGGACGACCCCTCCGTCACCGACGACATGGGCGCCGCCATGGTGAAGTACATGCCCCTGCGCAACGTGGTGAACTTCAGCGCCGGCGCCGTGGGCGAGGAAGTGTTGGACGTTCTCCTGCAGGCGCTGAACAACAGCTGAAACTCTTTACGGAAGGAGGGGCCCATGGTATAATGAGCCCCTCCTATTTTAATGATGTGAACGAGGTGACCGTCATGCGATACGGACATTTTGACGATAAGCGGCGGGAGTATGTGATCGACACCCCCGCCACGCCTCAGCCCTGGATAAACTACCTGGGCAGCGAGGCCTTCTTCTCCCTCATCAGCAACACGGCGGGGGGCTACTGCTTCTACCGGGACGCAAAGCTCCAGCGGCTGGTGCGCTACCGGTACAACAGTGTTCCCGCGGACGTGGGCGGCCGGTTCTTCTACATAAAGGAGGCGGGCAAGCCCGCCTGGAGCCCCGCCTTCCACCCGGCGGATGTCCCCCTGGATAAATATTGCTGCCGCCACGGCCTGGGCTATACCATCTTCGAGACGGCGAAGGATGGTCTGGCCGCCGAGATGACCTTCCTGGTTCCCCTGGGGGAGGACTGCGAGGTCCAGCGGATAAAGCTTAAGAACGAGACGGACAGCCCCAAGAGCATCCGCCTCACCGCGGCGGTGGAGTGGTGCCTCTGGAACGCGGTGGACGACTCCACCAACTTCCAGCGGAACCTGAACATCGGCGAGCTGGAGGTGGAGGGCAGCGTCATCTACCACAAGACCGAGTACCGGGAGCGGCGGGACCACTACGCATACTATGGCGTGAACGCCCCTCTGGCGGGTTACGACACGGATAGGGACGCCTTCCTGGGCCAGTTCGGCAGCTACGCCGACCCGAAGGCCATCCGGGAAGGGGTCACAGGCGATTTCATCGCCCACGGCGGCGCGCCCATGGCGGGCCTGGCCCTGGACGCAGAGCTTAAACCGGGCCAGGAGGTCACCTGGGTGTTCGTACTGGGTTACGGCCAGAATCCCCGGGATAAAAAATTCATCGCCCCGAACGTCATCCGAAAGGGCACGGCAGAGCGGGTCATGGCGAAGTTCGCGGACGCCAAAGCGGTGGATGAGGCCCTTTCCGAATTGGCTGCCCACTGGGACGGCCTGCTGGGCCGGTATCAGCTGCAAAGCCCCGACCCGGTGCTGGACAGGATGGTGAACATCTGGCACCAGTACCAGTGCATGATCACCTTCAATATGAGCCGGTCGGCCTCGTACTTTGAGAGCGGCACCGGCCGGGGCATGGGGTTTCGGGACAGCTGCCAGGACCTTCTGGGCTTCGTGCACATGGCCCGGGGCCGGGCAAGGGAGCGGATCATCGACATCGCCTCCATCCAGTGGGCCGACGGCAGCACCTATCACCAGTACCAGCCCCTCACCAAGCGGGGCAACGACGACGTGGGCAGCGGCTTCAACGACGACCCCCTGTGGCTGGTAGCATGTACCTGGGCCTACATCAGCGAGACCGGCGACTGGTCCATTTTGGACCATCCCACGCCCTTCGACAACGTCCCCGGAAGCGAACAGCCCCTGATGGAGCACCTGCGCCGGAGCGTAAACTACATCATGACCCACCTGGGGCCCCACAAACTGCCCCTCATCGGCCGGGCGGACTGGAACGACTGCCTGAACCTGAACTGCTTCTCCGAGGAGCCGGGGGAGAGCTTCCAGACCACGGGCCCCTCGGAAGGGCCGGTGGCGGAGTCGGTGTTCATCGGCGGCATGTTCGTGCTCTATGGCGGCCGGTATGCCCAGCTCTGCCGGGCCCGGGGCCTGGAGGACGAGGCCGCGAAGGTGGAGGCCGCTGTCGCGGCCATGGACGAGGCCGTGTCCACCGCCGGGTGGGACGGGGCCTGGTTCCGCCGGGCCTATGACGCCTTCTCCCAGCCGGTGGGCAGCCGTGAGTGCGCCGAGGGGCAGATCTACATTGAGCCCCAGGGCATGTGCGTCATGGCGGGCGTCGGCGTAAAGGACGGCAAGGCCCAGATGGCCCTGGATTCCGTGCGGGAAAAGCTCCTGGGCAAATACGGCGTGGAGCTTGTCTCGCCCTGCTACACGGTGTATCATAAGGAGCTGGGGGAGATCACCAGCTACCCGCCCGGATACAAGGAGAACGGCTCCATATTCTGTCACAACAACCCCTGGATCAGCATCGCTGAGACGGTCATTGGCCGGGGCGAGAACGCCTTCGATATCTATAAACGCACCTGCCCGGCCTATCAGGAGGACGGCAGCGACATCCGCCGGGCAGAGCCCTACGCCTACGCCCAGACGGTGGCGGCCCGGGCCTCCTATGAAGAAGGCGCGGCCCGCAACAGCTGGCTCACCGGCACGGCGGCCTGGACTTTCGTAAACATCAGCCAGTACATTCTGGGCGTCCGGCCCACGCCGGAAGGGCTGACGGTCGACCCCTGCCTGCCGGAGAGCCTGGGCGAGTACCGGGTGGAGCGTAGGTTCCGGGACGCACTGTACCACATCCATGTGCGCCAAACGGGCGCATATTCCCTGACTGTGGACGGCAAAACGCTGTCCGGCAGGACCATCTCCCCCGAGCCGGGGAAGGAAGAATACAACGTCGAGGTGACGGTATGAGCAGATTTCCCGAAAACTTTCTCTGGGGCGTGGCCTGCGCGTCCTATCAGTGCGAGGGCGGCTGGGACGCCGGCGGCAAGGGCCTGAATATCTGGGACGAGTTCTGCCACGACACGACCCGCCCCCACATCAAAAACGGCGACACCGGGGACGTGGCCTGCGACAGCTACCACCGCTTCCGGGAGGACGTGGCCCTCATGAAGCAGCACAACATCCAGGCCTACCGCTTTTCTGTGAACTGGGCCCGCATCCTCCCCGACGGGGACGGGGCCGTGAACGAGGCGGGGCTGAAGTTCTACGAGGACCTGGTGGACGAGCTCATCGCCAGCGGCATCGAGCCGCTGGTGACCCTGTACCACTGGGACCTGCCCAGTGCCCTGCAGGATAAGGGCGGCTGGCTCAACCGGGACATCGTGGAGGCCTTCGGCCGCTACGCGGGTATCTTCGCCGCCCGGATGAAGGGGAAGGTCAAAAAGTACATGACCCTGAACGAGCCCCAGTGCATCGCGGCTTTGGGGTACGGAAACGGCGTGCACGCCCCCGGGTTGCGGCTCAGCGAGGAGAAGGTGGCGAGGGTATTCCACCACCTGTGCCTTTCTCACAGCGCGGCATACCGGGCCGTCAAGGCGGCGGACCCGGATGCCCAGGTGGGCGTGGCCTCCTGCGGCCGGTTCACTTATCCCGAAAAGGACACCCCCAAAAACCGGGAGGCGTCCTATAATGCCACCTTCGCCCTGCCGGCGGACGACTGGATGTTCACCTTCGATATCTTCCTGGACCCCATATGCCTGAAAAAGTACCCGGACGACATCCCCCCGGCGGTGCGGCGCTTCGCCGATACCGTGGACACGGGCGACTGGGCGCTCATGGAATCGCCGGACTTCATCGGTGTGAACGTGTATAACGGCAAGATGGTAGATGAGGAAGGCAAATACGTGGAGCGGTATCCCGGCTTCCCCGTGACGGCCAACAAGTGGCCCGTCACCCCGGAGGTCATGCACTACGCGCCTTTGCAGATCGCCAAACGGTATAATAAGCCCATCTATATCACCGAGAACGGCCAGTCCTGCAACGACCGGGTCCACCTGGACGGCATGGTCCACGACCCGGAGCGCATCGACTTTTTGCACCGGTACCTCCTGGAGCTTTCCAAGAGCGTGGCGGAGGGGGTGGACCTGCGGGGCTACATGCAGTGGAGCTTTCTGGACAACTTCGAGTGGAGCGAGGGCTACGGCGAGCGGTTCGGCATCGTCTATGTGGACTACCGCACCTGTGACCGCGTGCCCAAGGACTCCGCCCGGTGGTATGCCCATGTCATCGAGACCAACGGCGAATGCCTGTGAGGAGGTAAGAATATGAAGCGCTCGGAGATCAACAAGGCTCTTAAAGAACTGGAGGCCATGTGCGAAAAGTATAAGTGCTACCTGCCGCCCTTCTGCCATTTCACCCCGGACCAGTGGCAGAGCATCGGCCACGACTACGACGAGGTGCGGGACTGCATGCTGGGCTGGGATATCACCGACTACGGCCTGGGGGATTTCGATAAAGTCGGCTTTTCCCTCATCACCATCCGAAACGGCAGCCGGGCCATGGCGGACAAGTATCCCAAGGTGTACGCGGAGAAGCTTTTGTATCTGAAGGAGGGCCAGCACTCGCCTAACCACTTCCACTGGTACAAGACCGAGGACATCATCAACCGGGGCGGCGGCAACGTGCTCATCCGGGTCTACAACTCCCTGCCCGACGAGAGCATAGACTATGCCTCCGACGTGACTGTCCATACCGACGGGCGGACCTACACCGTCCCCGCCGGGACCCAGATCCGGCTGACCCCGGGAGAGAGCATCCACATCCAGCAGTATCTGTACCACGATTTCGACGTGGAGCCGGGCACCGGCCCGGTGCTGCTGGGGGAGGTCAGCCAGTGCAACGACGACAACACCGATAACCGGTTCAATCCCCCCGTGGGCCGCTTCCCGGCCATCGAGGAGGACGAGCCGCCCTATCGGCTCCTGTGCAACGAGTACCCGCCCGCGAAATGAGCGACAGGAGCGGGAAAAAGGCCCTGGGCGTGGGCGTCATCGGCGCCGGCGCCATCAGCGGCATATATCTGGAGAACATGACCCAGCGGTTTGACTGTCTCAACGTCATCGCCGTGGCGGCGAACCACCTGGAAAGCGCCCAAAAGCGGGCGGCTGAGTACGGCGTGGAGGCCTGCACGGTGGAGGCGCTGCTGGCGGACGGGCGGGTGGACATAGTGGTGGTCCTCACTCCGGTGGGGACCCACTATGACCTGGTGAAGCGAGCCCTCTTGGCAGGCAAACACGTCTACACGGAGAAGACCCTGGCGGACAGCCTTCCCAAGGCGGCGGAGCTGGTGGCCCTGGCGAAGGAGAAGGGACTCTGGCTCGGCGCCGCGCCGGACACCTTTCTGGGCGCGGCGTGGCAGACGGCCCGGGCCGCCATCGACGGCGGCGCCATCGGCCAGGTCCGCTCCTTCGCCATAGCCGCCAACCGGGACAATCGCCTGCTTCTGAGCCTCTTCCCCTTCCTGCGCCAGCCCGGCGCGGGGGTGCTCTACGACTACGGCGTATACTACCTCACCGCCCTGGTGAGCCTGCTGGGGCCGGTGAAGCGGGTGGGCGGCATGGCGGAGCGGCCCTGCCGGGCGCATACGAACATCATCCCGTCGAGCCCCGAATTCGGCGCGCCCATCGAAAACCCCAACGAGAGCCGGGTCAGCGCCATATTGCAGATGGAAAGCGGTGTCTCCGGCACGGTCCACATCGACGCGGACAGCCACATGACGGACCAGGCCTTTTTCGCTGTCTACGGATCGGAGGGCATCCTCTACCTCACCGATCCCAACCAGTTCGGCGGCACGGTGCGCCTGCTGCCCAACACGGGGGACTGGGCCCATCCCGCCGAAATAAAGGCGCTGCCCAACGCCTCCCCCTACGAGGACAACTGCCGGGGCCTGGGGCCCGTGGAGATGGCGGAGGCCATCCTGGCGGGGCGGAAATGCCGCACGGACAAGGCCATGGCCTATCACGTTTTGGAGGTGCTCACCGCCATTTTGAACGGCGGGGAGCAGGGGGCCTTCACGGATATCGCCTCCACATGCGCCCGGCCGGAGCCCCTGGGGGAGGTAGCAAACTGAACAAAAACGGATGTTGATTTTCTGTAATATTGTATAATCGGGTCGTTGACTTTTGGGTCGCGGGGGAATATTATAATGCGCGATCGAAAAGAAAGCGAGGTACCGAGATCAATGTTCAACGTGAAGAAGCAGGAAAAGAAGCTGCGCAAGCTCCAGGCCCTGGAGAGCGGGAAGAGCCAGTTCCGCGGCATCCCCCGTCCCATGACGGCGTATGTGTTCGTGAACAACATCTCCCTGGCCGTGGCGCTGGGAAAGTAATTCCCGCGCCCCAACAAAAAAGAAAAGACCTGCCGCTCAAGCGGCAGGTCTTTGTGCGTTTATATGGAGTATCTTACTTGTTGAGAGCCTGGTCCACGGCCACGGCGACCGCCACGGTGGCGCCCACCATGGGGTTGTTGCCCATGCCCAGGAAGCCCATCATCTCCACGTGCGCGGGCACGGAGGAGGAGCCGGCGAACTGGGCGTCGGAGTGCATGCGGCCCATGGTGTCGGTCATGCCGTAGGTGGCGGGGCCGGCGGCCATGTTGTCCGGGTGCAGGGTGCGGCCGGTGCCGCCGCCGGAGGCCACGGAGAAGTACTTCTTGCCCTGCTCGATGCATTCCTTCTTATAGGTGCCGGCCACAGGGTGCTGGAAGCGGGTGGGGTTGGTGGAGTTGCCGGTGATGGACACGTCCACGCCCTCCATGTGCATGATGGCCACGCCCTCACGGACGTCGTCGGCGCCGTAGCAGCGGACGTTGGCCCGCTCGCCGTCGGAATACTTGATCTCCTTGACGATGGCGACCTTGCCGGTGGCGTAGTCGAACTGGGTCTGGACATAGGTGAAGCCGTTGATGCGGCTGATGATCTGGGCGGCGTCCTTGCCCAGGCCGTTCAGGATGACCCGCAGGGGGGTCTTCCGGGCCTTGTTGGCGTTGCGGACGATGCCGATGGCGCCCTCGGCGGCGGCGAAGGACTCGTGGCCGGCCAGGAAGGCGAAGCACTTCGACTCGTCGCTCAGCAGCATGGCGCCCAGGTTGCCGTGGCCCAGGCCGACCTTACGGTCGTCGGCCACGGAGCCGTCGATGCAGAAGGCCTGCAGGCCCTCGCCAATGGCCTTGGAGGCCTCGGCGGCGGACTTCACGCCCTTCTTGATGGCGATGGCGGCGCCCATGGTGTAAGCCCAGCAGGCGTTCTCAAAGCAGATGGGCTGGATGCCCTTGACGATCTCGTAGGGGTCGAAACCCTTGTCCTGGCAGATGGTGCGGCACTCCTCAATGGAGCCGATGCCGTACTGAGCGAGGACGCCGTTGATCTTGTCGATCCTTCTCTCGTAGCTTTCAAACAGAGCCATTATCTTGTCCTCCTCTCTCTTATTCCTGCCGCGGGTCTATGTAGCGGACTGCGGCGTCGAACTGGCCGTAATGGCCCTTGGCCTTCTCTAGGGCGGTGTTGGCGTCGTCGCCCTTCTTGATGAAGTCCATCATCTTGCCCAGGTTCACGAACTCATAGCCGATGATCTCGTCGGCGTCGTTCAGCGCCATGCGGGTGCAGTAGCCCTCGGCCATCTCCAGATAACGGGGGCCCTTGGCGGCGGTGCCCATCATGGTGCCGATCTGGCTGCGCAGGCCCTTGCCCAGGTCCTCCAGGCTGGAGCCAATGACCAGACCGCCCTCGGAGAACGCGGACTGGGTGCGGCCATAGACGATCTGCAGGAACAGCTCGCGCATGGCGGTGTTGATGGCGTCGCAGACGAGGTCGGTGTTCAGCGCCTCCAGGATGGTCTTGCCGATGAGGATCTCGCTGGCCATGGCGGCGGAGTGGGTCATGCCGGAGCAGCCGATGGTCTCCACCAGCGCCTCCTGGATGATGCCCTCCTTCACGTTCAGGGTCAGCTTGCAGGCGCCCTGCTGGGGAGCGCACCAGCCGATGCCGTGGGTGAAGCCGCTGATGTCGCTGATCTGCTTGGCCTGGACCCATTTGCCCTCCTCGGGGATGGGAGCCGGGCCGTGATATGCGCCTTTGGCGACGCACGTCATCTTGTCCACTTCTGCTGAATAGATCATGATTTTCTCCCTTCTGTCAAATATGATTCAGCTTGCCGGCAAGCTCGCTCGCCGGTGGGTATACAGATATAGTAAATATACCATCTCCCGGCTATAAAGTCAATTATGAACAGCAGCCGTGTGGCCTGGACCGAACTTGCGGTTTTATGGGCGCTGGGATATAATAGCGACGAAATCGCTATTATATCCCAAAATACCAGAAAGCGGGCAGTAAGGCAGGCCGAGGCTGTAAGGAGGATCGAATGATGAAAAAGCTGCTTTCCATGTTTTTGGCGCTGGCGCTGTTCGCGGGCGTGTTTGCCGGCGCCGCCTATGGGGATGACGCGGTCAGGATAGAGCCCACGGCGGTGCAGGCCCAAGAGCCCTGGTATCTGCCCATGGACGAGGTGGGGACCTACAACACCGACATCATCACCGACGAGATACGCGCTGCCTGCACGCTGGGGGATATCACCGCCGGCGCGCTTCCCTATTGGACGGGATTCATTCTTGAGAACAAGATATTCTATAATTTTGAGCCTGACGAGCGGTGGGCCGAGTACACCCCCGGCGGCCGGTACTGGACGGAGGACGAGATACGCCACCAGGCGGAAGAGGGCTTCAACTGCGTGCGGGTCGTGTACAGCTTTTCGTATCTGTCTGACCCTGACGACGTGTGGAGCATCAACATGGCGGAGCTGGAGCAGCTGGACGAGCTCCTGAGCTGGTGCATGAAATACGATGTGCACCTGATGCTCAGCATCACGGGCCTGCCCGGTATGGCCGGGACAGACCGGTGGGAAGAGGATATCGTCTATAACGACGCCCTGTTCACCGACCCGGAGATGCAGGAGATATTCGCCGCCTACTGGAAGATGCTGTCCCGGCGGTACGCGGACATCCCCAGCGGAGCCCTCAGCTTTGAGCTGGAGGCGGAGGGGTCCTGCATGACGCCGGAGGGCGGCCCGGATATGGACCGGTTTTACAACGCTCTGGCCCCTATCGCCCAGAGCATCTGGGAGGACCGGGCAGACCGCATCGTCATCGTGAACGATAACGACAAAAATGTGCCAGAGCAGCTCGCGGCCATCGGCTGCTGCCTCTCCCTGCACGCCCACGTCTATAACCACACCGGCGCGGAGGAGGACTGGTTCGGGCTGGCGGATGTGGAACACCACTGGCCGATGGAGTATATCCCCCGCTACTTCTGGCCGGGGAACGGCTCGCTGAAACTGGAGGCGGAGACCGCCTTCCATGAGGGGACCGTGACGGCCTGCGTCAATGTCCTTGCCGGCGAGGCGCCGGAGATATGGTGCGACGGGGCGGCTGTTCCCGCGGAGGCCGCTGTGAACGACTACGGCGTCACGACCTTGACAGCGAGCGTCCCGGAGGGGACACAGGAGATCGCCGTCGCGCCGGTGGGAGAGGACTATAACGTGGAGCTGATCCTTGTGGACCTTTCCCAGGCAGGCCGGGAGCGTGTACAGGTGAACGTGCCGCTGGTCGGCTATACGACGGAGGAACCGTTTCCCACGTTTCGTATAGGCGACGACGGGACGGTAACGAACCTGACCGGACACAGCCTGGACGGGGAGTCCTTCTATGCGGGCTATATGCAGCGGTTCGTGGAGTGCGCGGAGAAGTATCACGTGGGCTTTATCGAGACGGAGGTGGGCACGGACGCCACGGCGCTCAGCGTGGAGGAGTATCTGGCGTATCACGAAATGCTGCTGAGTATTCTGAAAGATCACAACATCGGCTGGATGTACAACTGCGAGCACAACATTTTCGCGCCGAAGGAGCTGATGTGGCTCAACGGAGAGAACAACGCCATCCCCTTTGAGCACTTCTCCCAGTGGGAGGACAGCCCCTATTGGGTCAACGAGGACGTGACGGAGCTCTTAAAGGCATACGAATAAGAGACATCTGCCAAAAAGATGAACAGGGCGGGAGCATCGGTGAGATGCTCCCGCCCTGTTGCTAAGCTTTCATGGGGTCCTGCGTTACGCGCCGGCTGCCCGTCGGCCGGGCAGGGGCGTGCCGGGGGGCAGGTGGCGCTTCAGCCAGTTCATGCGCAGGTAGTAGACGATGAACACCGCCGCCGTGATGCCCCAGGTCACCGGATAGCTGGCCGCCACCATGGCTGGGGTCCGGTGGAAGGGCAGCACCGCCCATATCCAGATGAGCCGCAGCACGCACACGCCGAAGATGGTTATGATCATAGGCGGCAGTGCCTCGCCCACGCCCCGGGCCGCGCCGGAGTATATCTCGATGAACACATAGGCCACGTAGGCCGGGGCCCATACCCGCACGAAGGTGGTGCCCAGGGCCACCACCGCCTCGTCGCCGGTGAAGATGCGCAAGATGGGCCCGGCGAAGACGATCTCGAGAACGCTCAGCACCAGAATGGTCCCCGCCGTCATGGCCAGGCACACCCGTGTGCCCCGCAGGACCCGGTCATAGCGCCCCGCGCCGTAGTTCTGGCCCACGAAGGTAGTGACGGAGATGCCGAAGGCGCCCATGATCATCCACACGAAGCCGTCCACCCGGCTGATGGCGGACCAGCTGGCCATGGCGTCGGTGCCGAAGGCGTTGACCGCCGCCTGGATGACCAGGTTGGAGATGGTGTAGAGCACCGACTGCATGCCCGTGGGCAGGCCCAGGCGCATGATGCGCCGGAGCATGCCGCCGTGAAAGCGTATCTTTTTCAGCTCCACCCGGTAGCCCTCGCGGGTCCGCATGAGGATGGCCATGATGAGCACCGCGCTCACCACCTGGGACAGCACCGTGGCCAGGGCCACGCCGAACACGTCCCAGTGGAACGCAACCACGAACAGCAGGTCCAGCACGATGTTCACCACGCAGCAGGCGATGAGGATATAGAGGGGCCGCTTGGAGTCGCCCACGGCCCGGAGGATGCCGGTGCCCACGTTGTAGATGACCGTGGCCACCATGCCGCAGTAGAACACGATGATGTAGGTCATGGCCTCGTCCATGACCTCCTCCGCCACGTCCAGTATCTCCAGCGACACCTTCGCGGTGGCGAGGCCTATGAGCATGATGACCAGGCCTCCGGCCAGGGAAAGGGCGATGGAGGTGTGCACCGCCTTGGACAGGCTTTCCTCATCCCGGGCGCCGTAGAAGTGGGAGATGATCACCGACGCGCCCCCGGCCAGACCTATGAAAAAGCCCAGCCAGAGGTTTATGACGTTGCCCGTGGCCCCCACGCCGGCCAGGGCCTCCTTGCCCACGTACTGGCCCACGATGATGGTGTCCACGGTGTTGTATAGCTGCTGGAAGAAGGAGCCGATGAGGATGGGGAAGAAGAACAGCAGCAGCTGCTTCCAGATCACGCCCTCAACGATCTCGTTTCTCTCGATGGTCTTTGTCATGGTACCTCCTATGGCTTGGCAAAGCGCGGCCTGGCCCGACAGTATCCCTGCCGCTAAAGTTCGCTTCGCTCACCAACCGCGTCCGGGACACTGCCGGTTCCAGCCGCGCGTCGGGTCGGCGCGTTATACCTGCGTAGCCCTCTCTGCCGCCTGGACGATGTGCTTGACAAGCACCGCCGTGGTCACGGCGCCCAGGCCGCCGGGCACCGGCGTGATAGCCCCGGCCACGGCCGCCGCCTCGTCGGTGTGCACGTCGCCCCGGAGTTTGCCGGTGGTCTCGTCAAAGTGGATGCCCACATCCACCACCACCGCGCCGGGGGCGAAATGCTCTGCGCCAAAATAGCCCATCTTCCCGATGGCGGCCACCACAATATCCCCCCGCCGGGTCTCGGCGGCCAGGTCAGAAGTGCCGCTGTGGCAGATGGTGACCGTGGCGCCCCGTTCCATCAGCAGCATGGCGGCGGGCCGGCCCACCACCAGACTCCGCCCGGCGATGACCGCGTGAGCGCCCCGCAGGGGAACCTTATAATAGTCCAAAAGGTCTACCGCCGCCTGGGCGGTGCAGGGGGCAAAGCCCTCCCCGGAGCCGGTGAACACCCCGGCCAGGGAGCCGTCGGTGACGCCGTCCACGTCCTTGGCGGGGGCCAGAGCCCGCCGGGCCGCCTCGTTGTCCAAGGGCGCGGGCAGGGGCCGCATCATGAGCACGCCGTGGACCGAATCATCCTCGTTGAGGGCCCGGATGGCGTCCATCAGCGCGTCCTGGGACACGTCCGGGGGGAGGACTACATTTTTCACCGCCACCCCCGCGGCGGTGCAGCGCTTCATGGCGCCCTTTTCGTAGGAGAGGTCGTCGGGCCGCTCGCCCACCCGCAATATGGCCAGGGTGGGGGTCACGCCATGGGCCGCCAAGGCCGCGGCTCTTGCCGCCGTGTCCGCCGCCAGATGTTCCGCCACCGGTGCGCCTTTGAGCAGTTCCGCCATCACGCATACCTCCCGCAGATATCGTTGAAGACCTTGTCGGCCCGGGGGCCGTACTCCGCCAGGAGCCGGTCTACTTCGCCGTTCATCTCGTCGGCATAGGCCCGGTCCGTCATGGACTTGGTGTTCACTTTCACGTTCACCGCCGCGCCGTAAAGAGCGCCCTTGCACAGCGCCGCGCCCGTCGCGGCGTCGGACACCGCCAGCACGCTGCCCATCTGGGCGAAGCCCTCCATGAGTTCTATGGCCTCACAGCAGAGCCGCACCATCTCCATGGGCGGCTGGGCGGCCAGGCGCGTGCACCGCTCCAGCTCCTCGTCCCGGCCGGTGACGTATTTGGGGATGGCGTAGGCCCGGCTCAGGGGCAAAAACGCCTCGGCGTCGGCGTCGATGAGGGCCAGCAGCTTCTTGGAAAGGTCCTTGGCCTTGGCCGTCAGGTCCGCCATTGGCTCCTCCACGGCGGCGTACTTGGGCTTGCCCAGGGTGAGCTCGCCCACCATGGCCCCCAGAGCCGCCCCCAGGGCCCCCGCCTGGGCGCAGGCCCCGCCGCCCCCGGGGATGGGGGCCTTGGAGGCCAGGACCTCCGTGAACTGGGAAAGGGTCATATCGCTCATCATGCTCATGATGTTTCCTCCTTTAAAAGCGCCCGCAGGCGGCCGATGTAGTACAGCGACCCGAAGGCGCACGCGGGGCCGCCATAGGCCCGGCATTTCGCCAGCGCTTCGGGAAGGGTATCGGCGGTCTCCGCCGGGACAGTTTTTATGGCCGCGGCCAGGTCCGCCGCCGGCAGGGCCCGGGGCCCCTCCGGGACGATGCATATGAACCGGGCGGCCAGGGGCTCCATAAGCCGCAGCATCTCCCGCCAGGGCTTGTCCGCCATCACGCCCATGAGCATGGTGAACTTCGTTCCGGGGAAATACTCCCGGAGCCCCGCCGCCAAGGCCGCCGCTCCGTGGCCGTTGTGTGCCCCGTCCAGGACGAAGGGCGGGTCCGCGCTTACGAGCTCGAACCGGCAGGACCATTGGGCGTTCGCCAGACCCGCCCGTATGGCGTCTTCAGAAAGCCCCAGGGCCCGGCCCGCCTCTATGGCGGTGCAGGCGTTCTCTGCCTGGTGCCGGCCCAGCAGGGGCAGAAAGACGTCCTCCAGTCTGCCGTAGTTGAACCGCTGCCCGGCGGGAGAACGGGACAGGGAGGAGAGTTTTATTATGTCAACTTCGTGCAGAGGCGCGCCCACCGCCTTGGCCCGTTCCCGGATGACCGCCAGGGCCTCCGGAGGCTGGACCGCTGAGACGGCGGGACAGCCGCTCTTCAGGATGCCCGCCTTCTCTCCGGCGATGGCGGCGAGGGTAGAGCCCAGCACGGCGGTGTGGTCCATGCCGATGGGCATGATGACCGAGACGGCGGGGTTTTCAATGATATTCGTGGCGTCCAGCCGCCCACCCAGGCCCGTCTCCAGCACCACATAGTCGCATTTCTGCTCTGCAAACCACAAAAACGCCGCGGCGGTCATCTTCTCGAAGTAGGAGGGCTCCTCCAAACCTTGACACGCAGCCTTGACCTGCTCGGTGATGCGGGCAAAGTCAGATAAATTTATGTAAACTCCATCCACCTGCATCCGCTCCCAGGGACCGGTCAGGTCCGGAGAGGTGTAAAGGCCCGTCCTGTATCCCGCCGCCCGGAGCATGGCGCTCACCATGGCGGCACAGGAGCCCTTGCCGTTTGTCCCGGCGATGTGCACGCACTTCAGGCTCTTTTGCGGGTCCCCCAGCCGGGCGCAGAGGGCGCGCATCACATGAAGGCCGGGGGCGTGGGTGAACTTGGGCGTGTCGTTATAGAATTGGAGGAAATCTGTATCCATGGGCACAGTATAGCACACTTCGCCGCCCGGGGAAAAGCCCCTCAAAGGCGGATTGACTTTTTCGGCGAACTGGACTAAAGTAACGGGCGGAGGGATGCACATGCACGACGAATTGACGGCGGTGGATATCCGCAAGATGCAGGAGGAAATAGACTACCGGGAGACGGAGCTGCGCCCCAAGCTCATCGAGGACGTACAGACCGCCCGGGGGTTCGGGGACCTGTCGGAAAACTTCGAGTACAAGGCCGCCAAGCAGGCCAAGAACAAGAACGAGAGCCGCATCCGGTATTTGAAGCGCATGATCGCCTCGGCGGTGGTCATCGAGGCAAAGGAAAGCGCCGAGGACGAGGTGGGGCTTTTCGACAAGGTGACCCTCTTCACCGAGGACCGGAACGAGGAGATGACCATCACCCTGGTGACCACCCTGCGCCAGGACCCCATGAAGGGGCGCATCAGCAAGGAGTCCCCCGTGGGTCAGGCGCTGCTGGGCCACAAGGCGGGGGAGCGGGTGTTCATCAAGGTGGGCGACGGCGGCTACTGGGCCCAGATACGGGCCGTGGAGAAGGGCGCCGACGACGACACCATGGAGATCAGCAAGTTCTGAAAAAGAAGGCCGGGGGCATCGCCCCCGGCCTTTCAGCTTGCCTGGTTTTCTTCCTCGCTGATGTACGCGTCCTCTGCCTCTTGCTGGGCTCGGATGAGCCTCTCCCGCGCCTCGCCCAGTTTACCGGCATCCAGCGACGCCAGCGTGTCCGTGATACCGTTGAACAGGATGAAATACGGTTTCTTGTACTCGTCCGCCATGATGCACAGCCCCCTTTCATAGACTATAAGCGCTGATAAGATTGGACATTATTTATTATAATCCATTTTAAGCCAAAGTCAAGACCGCCGTCCCGAAACAAAAGGGCGGTGGTATCTGTCATTGGATGAGCTGGCCGGTATAGCCCGCGGCGGTGAGCCGGTCATAGGCCTCCCGGACGGCGGGCGGGATGAACTGGGGAATCTGGTACCCGGCGCAGGGGTAGAGGGCCATGCGCTGCACGTCGCCCACCATGGTCTCGATGACGCCCTTCTCCGTCATGCCCGCCTTTTGGGCGGCGGCGATGTGCTCTTCGACGGTGACCTGGGGGGAGGTGACGGTAAAGGCCGCCTCGGGCCAGTAGATGGGCACGGCGGCGTACACCCGCCGCTCCATATAGGGCTTGTGCACCGCCAGGATATGGGCGGCAGGGATATTTTTCTCCGCCAACAGCGCCTGGGTGAAGAGGTAATTTTCCGCGGCGTTGGCGGAGCGGGTCTCCATGAGTATGGCGCTCTCCGGCACGCCCGCGTCCATGGCCAAGGCGGCGAACCGCTCCGCTTCGGAGCCATGCCAGAGGCTCGCGGTATTGCGCCCCAGACCGCCGGAGAATACCACCAGAGGGGCGTATCCGGCCTTATAGAGCTCCGCCGCCCGGAGGGGTATGAGCTCATCGTAGCAGCCAAAGCCTACGATGACATTGGCCTTGTCGGGGGCCATATCCACGTGCATGTAGTCCCAGAGGACCTGCACGTCGGCTCTCACAGCGTCGGTCATGTCAAAGCCCCCTCATGGCGTTATCCCGGAGAAGGGAGGGGTCATTGGCGGCCAGGACCTCGTCCAGCTGGGCCAATATCCGCGCCCGGTCCTCCTTCAGGGTGCCCTTGATGGGCAGGTAGTTGGAGGCGTGGTTGGAGGTATAGTGCAGGCCGCTGAGCTCGATTTGACTTACCAGCTCCCGCACCTCCAAAAGGCTCTCAAAGGGGGTCTGTAGCGTCATCTCCCCCCGCCGGACCTCCTCATACATGGGCGTTCCCTCCACGGGCATGTAGGTCATGGAGGAGAGGTGCTTGGGATTCATGTCGTTTATCATCTTCGCGGTGAGGGCGGCGTTGCGCTCCAGTGCCTCCCGGCCGCCGCCCTCCAGGCCCGTGATGACGATGGTCCAGAGGTCGAACCCCGCCTCTACCAGCGCCCGGCCGGCCCGGAGCATGCCCTCGGCGCCCACGCCCTTCTTCACATGGCGCAGCAGGGCGTCGTCCCCCGTCTCCACGCCCAGATACGCACGCTGTAGGCCCGCGGCCCGGATGGTCTTGAGTTCCCCGGGGCTCTTGCGCAGGGTGGACAGGGGCCCGGCGTAGGTGGTCACCCGCCGCAGCCGGGGGAAGGCCTTGTAGAGCGCGTCCAGCACGGTCAGCAGATAGTCAACCGGCAGGTCGATGGCGTCCCCGTCGCAGAGAAACACCGTTTCCGTCTCCCGGTAGAAAGTGCCGGTGGCCATTTGGATATCCTCCAGCACGTCGTTGAGAGGCCGGACGTGGTACCGCTTGGCCTTGTACATGTCGCAGAAGGTGCAGGTGTTGTTGGAGCAGCCCACGGTGCATTGGAGCAGATAGCTCTTCCACTCCCCGGGGGGACGGTAGATATCGCCTTCGTAGCGCATGGTATTTTCCTCCTGGATATGGGGCAATCTACCTCGTGAAAGAGGTGTATGCTCATGACGACGCAGCTCACGGCTGTATTTGACGATCGGGATGGGGCGGACCTGGCATTGATGCGCCTAAGGCGCAACGGGGTGGAGTTCTCGGTGGCGGACCTGCGGGCTCCCCAGCGGAAGCCGGAGAACGACATGCCCCTTCTGAACATGGGCCCGGCCTTCGACAGGCGTCAGACGGAGGGGGTCCTGCCGGGGCAGATGTACGCGGCGGTGCTGGGCTCCCGGGCCGCCATGGAGCGGACCGCCGCCACCGCCGGCCAGGCGAAGCTCACCGTGAACGTGCGCACGGACCAGGTGCTGAAGGCACGGGAGATAATAGCGACGGTAAAGGGGCGGGTGTTGTAAATAGGCCGCCCTTTGAGGACGCAGGTTTTGCCCGGACGGGCCCGACAGTATGCCTGCTGCTAAAGTTCGCTTCGCTCACCAACCGCATCCGGCACACTGCCGGCTCCCGCCGGGCGTCGGGCTGGCATAGGGCGGCCTCGCCCGTCGGTTTAACCCTTTCCCTTTATCAGGTCCCAATACTTTTTCGCGGCCTGTTCGGTCTTGTTGTCGCCGTATTCGTAGTAATGGGCGTCCTTCAGGCTGTCGGGGAGGTACTGCTGGGCCACCCACCGGTTGGGGAAGTTGTGGGGGTATAAATATCCCTGCTCCCGCTCAAAACCGGTGCCGTCGGCGTGGACGTTCTGGAGCTGGCGGGGGATGGGGCCGGACTTGCCCGCTTTTACGTCGGCGATGGCCGCGTCGATGGCCATGCAGCCGGTGTTGGACTTGGGGCAGGTGGCGAGAAATATCACCGCCTCGGCCAGGGGCAGCCGGGCCTCGGGCAGACCCAATTGTAATGCCGAGTCCACGCATGCCTTCACGATGGGCACCGCCATGGGGTAGGCCAGGCCAATGTCCTCGCTGGCGGAGCAGAGGATGCGCCGGCAGGCCCCCAGAAGGTCCCCGGTCTCCAAAAACCGGGCCAGGTAGTGCAGCGCCGCGTCCGGGTCCGAGCCCCGCATGGACTTCATCAGCGCCGAGAGGATGTCGAAGTGCTCGTCCCCGTCCCTATCGTAGCGCATGGCGCTTCGCTGGGTGACGGCCCGGGCGTCGGCCATGGTGAACGCCATGCCGGCCTTGCCCACATGGGCGGTGGAGTAGAGGAGCTCCAGGGTGTTCAGGCTCTTTCGCACGTCCCCGCCGCAGGCAGAGGCGATATAGTCCAGCACACCTTCCTCCGGGGTAATGGTGACGCCGTCCCGCTCCTGCAAAAGACGCAGCACCCGCTCCATGGCCTTTTTCACGTCCCCGGGGGTGAGCTGCTTGAACTCAAAGACCGTGCTCCGGGAGAGGATGGCGTTGAACACGCAGAAATAGGGGTTCTCCGTGGTGGAGGCAATGAGGGTTATCTTCCCGTTCTCGATGAAGTCCAGAAGGGACTGCTGCTGCTTTTTGTTGAAGTACTGTATCTCGTCCAGGTATAGCAATACCCCCTCCGGGGCCAGGAGGGTGTCCAGCTCGTCGATGATGGCCTTGATGTCCGCCAGGCCCGCCGTGGTGGCGTTCAGGCGCCGCAGGGGCCTGTCCGTGCGCTGGGCGATGATGCGGGCCACGGTGGTCTTGCCTGTGCCGGAGGGGCCGTAGAATATCATGCAGGGGATATGGCCGCTCCCGGCGATGCGCCGGAGCATGCCGTTCTGGCCCAGGATATGCTCCTGGCCGAACACGTCGTCCAGGGTCTGTGGCCGGAATTCATCTGCAAGGGGACGGTACATGGCGTCAGGTCCTTTAAAATAAGATATACATAAATTATAAAGATTACCCTTGGAATTTGCAACAGGCCGTGATAAGATTTCTCAAAGAGATACAGAAAGCGGGGAAGAGAATATGAGAACGGCCGAACAGGTAGAGCATATCGTCCAGGCCCTTGCGGAGGAGTACCCTCTCGCGGACTGCACGCTGGACTACAAGGAGGCGTGGCAGCTTCTGGTGCAGGTGCGCCTGGCCGCCCAGTGCACCGACGAGCGGGTCAACATGATATCCCCGGCGCTGTTCGCCCGGTTCCCGGACCCGGAGACCATGGCCGCGGCCCAGCCCGAGGACGTGGAGCCTTACATCCATTCCTGCGGCTTTTTCCGGGGCAAGGCCAGGGACATCGTGGCCGCCGCCCGGATGCTGGTCCATGACTTCGGCGGCGTGGTGCCGGACAACATGGAGGACCTTTTGAAGCTCCCCGGCGTGGGGCGGAAAAGCGCCAACCTCATCCTGGGGGACGTATACCACAAGCCCGGCAGCGTGGTGGTGGACACCCACTGCATCAGATTATCGAACCGCATGGGCCTGGTGGACGACATGAAGGACCCGTCAAAAATAGAGACGGCCCTGCGGGCCATATTGCCGCCGGAGGGCTGTTCCGACTTCTGCCACCGCATCGTGTACCACGGCCGGGCGGTGTGCTCCGCCCGGGCGCCCAGGTGCGAGGATTGCTGCGTGAAGCAGTGGTGCCAGACCTACGAGAAGGAGCACGATACATAATGCTTTTCGACTTTGAAAATATAGATAACGCCCGGGACCTGAGCGGCCTCACGCGGCCCGACGGCGCCCGGATACGGGAGGGCATGCTCCTGCGCACCGGCCACCTGGGCCGGGCCTCCGACAGGGATATAAAGCGGCTCGCGGATATGGGCCTGGGCCTGGTGGTGGACATGCGGGACAACCGTGAGCGGGAGCGGCACCCGGACAGGCCCGTGCCCGGGGCGAAGAATATCCACATCCCCCCGGTGCCGGATCTGGAGGTGTACATCCCCATCAAGAGCCAGGACCCCATGGAGGTCCGGGAGGTGTTCCACCAGTTCTACCGGCTTTTGAGCCTGCATCCTCTCGCCATCGACGCCTATGGGGCCTTCTTCCGGGAGCTGCTGGCCGCGGAGGGGAAGCCTGTGCTCTGGCACTGCACCCAGGGGAAGGACCGCACCGGCGTGGGCGCGGCGCTGCTCATGAGCGCGCTGGGCTTCGACCGGGACACGGTCATCGCCGAGTACCTGCTCACCAACCAGTTCGCCCAAAAGCAGATGGAGGCCCTGGCCGGGGCCCCGGAGGCCCAGATCGCCCTCATGCGGGAGGTCTTCTTCGTCTGTGAGCGGAATATACGGTTCTATTTCGACTGTGTCGAGATGGAGTACGGCTCCATCGGGCACTACCTGGAGATGGCCCTGAGCGTGGGGCCGGACGAGATCGAAAAGCTGGAAGAGTATTACCTGGAATAAGGAGAGTACATATATGGGTTCGCTGCTTGTCGCCGTGATCTACCTGGCCTTCGTGAGCCTGGGGCTGCCCGACTCGCTTTTGGGCTCCGCCTGGCCCACCATGCAGACCGCCTTTCAGGTGCCCTCCTCCTACGCCGGGTATGTGTCCATGGCCATCGCCTTCATGACCATCCTGTCGGCCCTGGCAAGCCCCCGGCTCATCCGGAAACTTCCCACGCCATGGATCGTCATAGCGTCCACGGGCCTCACCGTGGCGGGGCTTTTGGGCTTTTCCTTCTGCACGCAGTACTGGATGCTCTTCCTCTTCGCCGTGCCCTACGGCCTGGGGGCCGGGAGCGTGGACGCGTCGCTGAATCACTACGTGGCCAACCACTACTCCTCCTCGGTGATGAACTTCCTCCACTGCTTTTACGGCCTGGGGGCTGTCATCAGTCCCAACCTCATGGCCCTGGCCCTGCGGTATGCCCGGTGGAATGAGGGCTACCGCTGGACGGCGTATTTACAGCTGGCCATCCTTGCGGTATGCGTGCTGTCCCTGCCATTGTGGAAGCGGGGCCAGGGGACCGGGGAGCAGGAGGCGGAGGAGAGCGCCGGGATAGCGGAGACGCTGAAGCGGCCCGGGGTGGTGCTGACGCTCATCGGCTTTTTCGCCTACTGCGCCGGGGAGGCCACCGCCTTTCTCTGGACAAGCAGCTATTTTGCCGGCACGAAGCAGGGCATGAGCCGGGAGCTCATCGCCTCCTTCGGCTCCCTGGTCTACGGCGGGCTCATGCTGGGCCGGCTCATCTCCGGCTTCATCTCCAATAAGCTGGGGGACCGGAGGCTCATCCGCCTGGGCATCGCCGTGGAATTTCTGGGCCTGGTCCTGGTGGCATTGCCTTTCAAGGGCTATATCGTGGCCGCGGCGGGCTTCGTCCTCACCGGCACGGGCATGGGCCCGGTCTATCCCGCCATCCAGCATATGGCCCCCGCCAACTTCGGCAAAAAGTACAGCGCGGCGGTGATAGGCCTGCAGATGGCCTCGGCCTATACGGGCAGCACCCTCATGCCCACGGTGTTCGGCCATATCCAGCAGGGGGTGGGGATCGGCATCATGCCCCTGTACCTCGCTCTCTTCGCCGCGCTGAACATCGGCATGCTGGAGCTCGCCTACCGCCGGATTAAAAAAGAGGAATAATCTGACGCGCGGCGGATGGACATAATAAAGGCCCCCTCTGACGAGGGGGCTGTCGAGCGAAGCGAGACTGGGGGAGAGATATTAAATTCTCTCCCTCCGTCTCGCCCTCCCGGGCGAGCCACCTCCCTCGTCAGAGGGAGGCTTTCAAAATGAAAGGGCATGCTTTGCATGCCCTTTTTTATGTTTGTGTTTTTTACCGCCCGAAGAGGACGGTGAGGTTTCGGATCCGCCGGGCGAGGGCGGGGCTGGCCTGACCGGGCAGCATGCGCCACTGCCAGTTGCTGTCGGGGATGCCCGGCATATTCATCCGGGCCTCCGGCCCCAGTTCCAGGTAATCCTGCATCTGGGCCACGAACAGCCGGGCCACGGAGCCCATGCCGCCCCGGAGGATGCCCCAGTCATAGCCCTCGGCGGCGCTCAGGCCCAGGTAGGCCTTCGCCTTGGCCACGTCGGCGGGGTGGGCCTCCGCCAGCCAGCCCCGGACGGTGGTGTTGTCGTGGGTGCCGGTGTAGCAGATGCAGTTCTCCCCGTACCGGTGGGGCAGATAGTTGCTGGTCTCCCGGTGGTCGAAGGCGAACTGGAGGATCTTCATGCCCGGGAAGCCGGACAGGTCCAACAGCGCCTGCACCTCCGGGGTGGTGAAGCCCAGGTCCTCGGCGATGATATTGCAGCCGGGGAACTTGTCCCGGAGCATTTGGATAAAGGCGGCCCCGGGGCCGGGCACCCATTTGCCGTTCACGGCGGTGGCGTCCCCATAGGGCACGGCCCAGTAGCTCTCCAGGCCGCGGAAGTGGTCGATGCGGGCCACATCGAACCGCTCCAGGGTGGAGCGCATGCGCCGTTCCCACCAGGAGAAGCCGTCGGCCTGCATCCGCTCCCAGTCGTAGAGGGGGTTGCCCCAGAGCTGGCCGTCGGCGGTGAAGGCGTCGGGGGGCACGCCCGCCACGGCGGTGGGCACGTTGTCCTCATCCAGCTGGAAGTTCTTCGGGCTGGCCCACACGTCCGCCGAGTCCATGGCCACGTAGATGGGCAGGTCTCCGATGAGGCCCACGCCCTTTTCCACCGCGTAGGCTTTGAGGGCGTCCCACTGCTTCTGGAAGAGGTATTGCAGGTAGATGAAAAACCGCACGTCCCGGTCCAGCTCCTGCCGCCAGTGGGACACGGCGTCCGGCTCGCGCATCCGTATGGCCGCTGGCCAGCCGGTCCAGGCGATCATGCCGAAATGGCGCTTCAGGGCCATGAACAGGGCGTAGTCATCAAGCCAGGCGGCATTTTTTTCGGCAAAAGCCGCCACGGCGTCCCGGTCCCTCTCCCAGCCCCGGTCGAAGGCCTTTTCCAGCAGGGTGAAGCGGCTTTCGTACACCGCGCCGTAGTCCACCCGGCCCGGGTCGCCGCCCCAGAAGGGAGCGGCGGCCTCGTCGGCGGTGAGCAGCCCATCGGCGATGAGCATGTCCGGGTCTATGTAGTAGGGGTTGCCCGCGAAGGCGGAGAAGGAGGAATAGGGGCTGTCTCCGTAGCTGATGGGCCCAACAGGCAGCATCTGCCAGTATTTCTGCCCGGCGGCGGCCAGGAAATCTATGAACTCATAGGCGGCCTTGCCCAGGGTGCCGATGCCGTAGGGGGAGGGCAGGGAGGAGACGGCCAGAAGGATCGCTGCAGAGCGTTCGATAGGCATACGTGTTTATTATCCTTTCACAGCGCCGGCGGCGACGCCTTTGATGATATGTTTCTGGCAGGTGAGGTAGAACACCACCACGGGGACGATGCTCAAAAGGATCAGCGCCATGGTGGCGCCCAGGTCCACGGAGCCGTAGCTCCCCTTCAGGTACTGGATGTGGATGGGGATGGTCATGTACTTGGTCCGGTCCAGCACCAGGTAGGGCAGCAGGTAGTCGTTCCACACCCACATGATCTCCAGCACGCCCACGGATATCATGGTGGGCTTGAGCATGGGGAACACCACGGAGAAGAAGGTGCGGATGGGGCTGCACCCGTCGATGACCGCGGCCTCCTCGATCTCCAGGGGGATACTGTGTACGAACCCTGTGAACATGAATACCGCGAGGCCCGCCCCGAAGCCCAGGTAGATGATGGGGATGGTCCAGGGGGTGTTCAGCTTCAGGGTGTCCGCCGTAGTGGACAGGGTGAACATCACCATCTGGAAGGGCACCACCATGGAGAACAGGCAGAGGTAATACACGATCTTCGTGAAGGTGCTGCCCACCCGGGAGATGTACCAGGCGGCCATAGAGGTGCAGATGAGGATGAGGCCGGTGGAGACCAGGGTGA
Source organism: uncultured Oscillospiraceae bacterium (assembly GCA_947625045.1). Classification (GTDB taxonomy): domain Bacteria; phylum Bacillota; class Clostridia; order Oscillospirales; family Oscillospiraceae; genus CAJOIG01. The sequence continues at coordinate 36,394 of CANQMW010000003.1, read as the reverse complement.
TGAAGAGACTGTAGAACACGCTCTTCCAGAAGGGGTAGTTGCCGAAGGTCATGCCCTTGACGAAGTTGTCGAAGCCCACGAAGGACTCACTGTTCGGCAGGGCAAAAGCGTTCTGGTTCACGGCGGCGTTGGTCTTGAAGGCGTTGACGGCCACCGTGATGATGGGGATGATCCACAATATGCCCACCACGATGAAACAGGCGGTGAGGATGTTGCTCCCCTTGGAATAACGGCGGGTCTTCATTATGCCTGCACCTCCTTTTTCCGGGTGGCGGAGAGCTGGGCGATCGCCAGGCTGGCCACCAGGATGAAGAATACCACGGCCTTGGCCTGGGCCGCGCCGTGCCAGTTCTTGTTGATGTTATAAGTGGAGTAGATATTCAAAGCCAGAAGCTCGGTCATGTTCACCTTTCCGCCGTTCATCATTACAGACGGGGCGCCGCCGGTGAGGGCCAGGTTCTGGTCAAAGAGCTTGAAGGAATTGGTCAGGGTCAGGAACATGCAGATGGTGATGGAGGGCATCACGTTGGGGATGACCACCCGGAAGAGGGTCTGGCTCTTGCTGGCGCCATCGATCTTGGCGGCCTCCAGCATGTCCTCCGGCACGGCCTGCAGCCCCGCGATGTAGATGATCATCATATAGCCTATCTGCTGCCAGGCCACCAATATCACCAGGCCCCAGAAGCCGTAGGTGGCGTTGGCGGTGAGATAGGTGCTGTAGTGCTTGAGGATGGCGTCGAAGATCATGGACCAGATGTAGCCCAGGACCACGCCGCCGATGAGGTTGGGCATGAAGAACACGGTGCGGAACAGGTTCGCGCCCCGCATCTTCTGGGTCAGCGCGTAGGCGATGGTGAACGCCAGCACGTTGATGAGCACGATGGACACGATGGCGAACAGGGCGGTGTTCTTGAACGCGTGGATGAAGCCCGCGTCCTTGAAGGCCTTCACGTAGTTGCCAAAGCCCACCCACGTGGCGTCCTTGGGGGTATTGAAGTTGCAGAAGGAGAGGTATATGCCCTGTACGAAGGGCCAGAGGAAGCCTATGCAGAAGCAGACGAGCGTGGGCAGCAGAAAGACCGGGAACCACCGGCGGATGGGCCGGCGTATCAGGTTGCTGCTCAGCACGGAAGTATCATGGTGTTTCTTCCTTTTCAAGGGTATCCCTCGCTTTCAAATTGGGTTGTTCAAGGAAAGCGCAAATTCCGAAGCAGGGGCGGGCGTGTGCCCGCCCCTGCCGAAAATAACAGGGGATCGCAGAGTTATCAGCCGTTGACGACGCTGTACTCGTAAGCCCAGCCGTCCACGAACGCCGCGACCACATCGGCCCACAGCTCATCGGAGGGAGCCGCGGAGTAAGCGGTCAGAGCGGTGACGACAGTGGCGCGCCAGCTGTCCACGTTGGGGGTGTCGTTGAAGGCCCAGAACATGGTGTAGTTGCCGGCCTCGGCATAGGCCTTGGCGGCGGCGCCGAACACGTTGGCGCCGGCGGCAGCATGCTGGAAGGGGATGCCGCTGAACTGCTCAGCCAGCATCTTGGTGCCCTCTTCGCTGGTGACGACCCAGGTCAGGAAGTCGATGGAGGCCTGGATGTCTTCCTCGCTGGCCTTGGCGTTGATGGCCCAGCAGTTCTCGGTGCCGGAGTTCAGGCCGGCCTTATCCTCGCCGTCCACACCGCAGTAGATGGGGATCATGGTCAGGTCATCGGGGTTCATGCCGAAGTTGCCGGTCAGGTTGGCGAACTCCCAGTCGCCGTTCTGATAGAACACGGCCTTGCCCTGGCCGAACTCGGCCTCGGACTCGTCGCCGGTGCTGGTGGACAGGCTGGTGGGATCGGCGGCGGTGTCGGTGATGTACAGATCCCAGATGTTGCGGAAGTTGTCCAGATACGCGCCGGTGATCTCAGCGGGCAGGGAGCCCACGTTCAGGCCGGCGTCCTTGTACTCATAGTACAGGGGGACGTTGGCCAGGTGGCCGGAGAAGCGCCAGGAGGAGGAGCCGTCCAGGCCGGGAGCGGAGAAGGCGTCGAAGCCCAGCTCGCCCGCGCGGGCATGGATGTCATCGGCCACGGCCTTCAGGGAGGCGAAGTCGGTGATCTCGTCCAGAGAGTGGCCGGCCTGCTCCAGCAGAGCCTTGTTCACGATGATGCCGAAGGACTCGTAGCAGTAACCCAGAGCCTTGGGGGCACCGGCTTCGTCGAACAGGACATAGTCGTCGTTGACGCGCTCAGCGTAGATGCTGGTGTCGGTCAGGTCCAGAGCGTAGTCGCCCCAGTCGGTCATGCCGGAGGCGTTGCCGATGTTGAAGATGGTGGGGGCCTCGGTCTTGGCCATCTCGGCGGTCAGGGTGTCGGAGTAGGTGCCGGAAGCGGCGGTGACGACCTTCACCTCGACGCCGGTCTCCGCGGTGTACTCGGCGGCCAGGTCCTGCCAGGCCTGATCGGCCTCGGGCTTGAAGTTCAGGTAGTACACGGAACCCCCGTCAGCGGCGAAGGCCACGGCGGAGAGGCTCAGGCACATGACCAGGGCAAGGATGAGTGCGAGCGCTTTTTTCATGGTGGGTATTCCTTTCATAAAATATATTTCACGCGGCGGAAAGCCGAAGTGATACGAGTTTTACGCGCTGATGTCGGCCACGGAGTCGCCGGGGCGGAGGGTGGTCTCCATCAGGACATGCCGGTGGGGGGCGGTGCCCTCGATGATGCCGATGAGCATCCGGGCGCTCTCCAGGGCCATCTCCTCGGCAGGCTGGCGCAGGGTGGTGAGGGTGGGCACCGTGTAGGCGGACAGCTCCATCCCGTCGATGGCAATGACGGAGCAGTCCTCCGGCACCCGCAGGCCCCGGTCCGTCAGGGCCTTGATGGCGGCGATGGCGATGGCGTCGGAGATGGCCAGGATGGCGGTGAACTCCGCGCCGGAGTCTATAAGGCGCATGGTGTAGTCATAGGCCGCGTCCATGGCGTAGTCGCCGGTGAAGACGGCGAGGGAGGGGTCATAGTCTATGCCCGCCTCCGCCAGAGCCCGCTTATAGCCCTGGAACCGGAGCTGGCCGATGGAGTAGTCCGCCGGGTCGTCCAATATCATGGCGATGCGCCGGTGACCTCTGTCAACCAGGTACCGCACCGCCTTGGCGGCCTCGTCCTCGTCCCGGATGCTGACGGAAGAGTAGTCGTCCTCGGTGAGATCCCCGAAGGTGTTGGTATAGGTGCAGCAGACGAAGGGCACGGTGAGCGGCTCCAGCTCTTCCTTTGTATAGTTGAACCGGCCGCCCAGGAAGATGACGCCCAGGAGCTTTTTCTCCCGCTCCAGGAGCGCCGCCGCCCGTATCTCGTCGGACTGGGTGGATATCTGGTGCAGGACCATGGTATAGCCCTGGTCGTGTATCTCCCGGCCCAGGACCCGGATGAGGGAGGACAAAAAGGGGTTATCCACGCCCCGGCTCACTACACCGATGGCGGTGGAGCGGGTGGACGCCAGCGTCCGGGCGCTGTTGTTGGGCACAAAGTGCAGCGCCTGGATGGCCTCATTCACCTGGTCCCGCACCGCCGGGCTCACGTCCGGATGGTCATTCAATACCCTTGAAACGGTGCTGGTGCTGACGCCGCAGTAGGCCGCGATATCCTTGATCGTCAAGGGCATGTCCTCCTTCCAAAGGGGGCTGGAAACCTTACCGGGAACGATTCCAGCGCCTTATATTGTGAAATATACACTAAACGTTACCGTCCCGTCAAGGGGAAATGTTAGCTAAATAACCAACATGTTTTTTGGCTGTTCTGCTGATGAGGTCGAAAAAGCGGGGCGGCCGGGCCCATATTTTGGGGTCAGAGTTGAATTTATGCACAAAATGGGACGGTCTGTTTTGTTAAAAATCATGAATTATTGAACTGGATTTATCCGAAACGGGCTACTATAATTTCCGTGACCTGCGGGGCGGGGGACCGCACCTGCGGGCACAGCAACTTTTCCTATCAGGAGGTCATTTCATGACCAAAGACTTGACAAAAGGCGAGCCCATGAAGCTCATTCTGGGCTTTACCATCCCCACGCTTCTGGGGCTGCTGTTCCAGCAGATGTATAACATGGTGGACACCCTTATCGTGGGCCGGCTCCTGGGGGCCAAAGCCCTGGCGGCCGTGGGCGCCACCGGGTCCATCAACTTCCTCATCATCGGCTTCGGCATGGGCATATGCAGCGGCTTCGCCATCCCCGTGGCACGCCAGATGGGCGCCGGGGAGCATGGGCGCATGAGAAGCTACGTGATGAACGGGGCGTACATGTCCGCCGTCTTCGCCCTGGTGATGACCGTGGTCACCGGCCTTGCCTGCCGGGCCATCCTCACCGCCATGGGCACGCCGTCGGACATCTTCGCCGACGCATACAATTATATATTCATCATCTTCATGGGCATCCCCGCCACGTTCCTTTATAACCTGCTGGCGGGCGTCATCCGCTCCCTGGGGGACAGCCGCACGCCGGTGTACTTCCTGGCCATGTCCTCCATATTGAACATCGGGCTGGACGTGGCGCTCATCCTCTGGGGCCATATGGGCGTGGCCGGGGCCGCGGTGGCCACGGTGGCGAGCCAGGCCCTGTCGGGCCTTGCGTGTCTCGTGACCGTGCGGCGGAAGTTCCCCATCCTCCGGGCCAGCCGGGAGGAGCGGCGGTTCAATGGACGGCTCTGCAAGGACCTGTGCGCCATGGGCGTGCCCATGGGCCTTCAGTACTCCGTCACCGCCATCGGCTCCATCATTCTCCAGTCCGCCGTGAACGGCCTGGGCAGCCTCTGCGTGGCGGCCACCGCCGCCGGCGGCCGGCTGTACGGTTTTCTGGCCTGCCCCTTCGACGCCATGGGCGCCGCTATGGCCACCTACTGCGGCCAGAACGTGGGCGCGGCCAAGCTGGATAGGCTTGGCAAGGGCATCCGGGACTGCGCCCTGCTGGGGTTCATATATTCCATCGCCGCCTTCGGGGCCATGCTGGCCTTCGCGCCGGTGTGCGCGGCCTGGTTCATCGACCCCGCCCAGGAGGCGGAGGCCGCCTCTCTCATTCCCCTGGTGAGCCAGTATGTGCGCATCAGCACCGGATTCTTCTTCTCCCTGGCATTGGTAAACATCGTTCGCTTCGCCATCCAGGGCATGGGCTACAGCGTGCTGGCCATCCTGTCCGGCGTGTTCGAGATGGCGGCCCGGGCGCTGGTGGGCGCCGTGGCCGTGCCCCTGTGGGGGTTCACGGCGGCCTGCTTCGCCTCCCCGGCGGCCTGGGTGATGGCGGACGCGTTCCTCATCCCAGCCTGCGTGATGTGCATCCGGCGGCTGCACCGGCAGCGGGAGCGCTTCGAGGTTGAGCATCACCGGCCCGTGCGGGAGTTCGTCCGCCGCCGGGACATCGACCACCTCTATCCCGCCCGGCTCCACCGGGACCGCCACGCGTCATAAGAGAATAAACATGGGCCTGCCGCAAAACCCGCGGCAGGCCCTACATATTGTTGTAGGAAACGGCCCCCTCAGACGATGGGGCTGTCGGCGTAGCCGCCCCAGCCGTCGCCCTGGGCCAGTATGACGTCGCCGCTGCCGTCCACGGTTTTGGACACCAGCAGGCCGTTTTCGATGTCCTCCAGGGTCTGCTCATACATCTCGATGGTCTCGTCGATCTTCTCCTGGGTCCAGGTGAACCAGCCATCGGTGTTGGTCCAGGCCCGCTGGCCCAGGCACTCCTGCAGGTCCTGCTTCTCCTGCTCCAGCCACGCCGCGTATTCCTCGGCGGTCCACCACTCCACTTCTACCGGGTCGATGAGCGCCTCATACTCCTCCCGGGTCAGGGCGATGGGCTCGCCTTCGGCCGTGTATACATAGACGGTCCCGTCCGAGGTCGCCACCACGTCGCCGAATGTGCCGGGCGCGGCGGTGGTCTCCGGCTCTGCGGCGGTGGCGAACACCGCCCCCACGCCCAGCACCAGCGCCAGGGCCAGCAGTACGCTCCAAAACGATTTTTTTCGTATTTTCATGACAGCATGTATCCTTTCTTCGATGGCGTTTCTGGAAAAGCCGCTGGCGGCGGTGAGACCGCCCCGGCGCTCCTCCATGTCCAGCAGCGTCCGGACATAGTCCTTCCGGGCATCCCTATCCAGGGACCGGACCACCGCCCTGTCGCAGCATATCTCCATGTCCCGGCCCGCCAGTACCAGCATGAGCCACACAAGAGGGTTGAACCAGTGCAGGCACACTATAGCCGCTAAAATGAGCTTGGCCAAAGCGTGAAAGCGGCGGATGTGGGCCATCTCATGGGCCAGCACATAGGCCAGAGCCTTCTCATCCGCTCCGTCCATGGCGGCGGACAGCAGTATCACGGGCCGCAGGACGCCGTAGGTCAGGGGCGCGGCTATCCGTTCCGACCGGCGTAATGACACCCGACGGCGCAGGGGATGGGCCATGAGCCAGTCCATTGCGGGGCCCGCCGTCACGGGCGCGGCAGCACGGAAGGTCCGCCGGGCCCGGATGTAGGAGACGGCGAACACCGCCCCGCAGACGGCCATGCCCGCCAGCCACAGCACGGTCATGACGGGGAAGGCCGTCCCACGGTCGGGGAGGGCGGCATCTAGTGTTACGTTAACTATCTGTGCCGCCTGTCCCGGCGCCGTAATGGCGGCGGGGACGGGCCCCGGCCCGGCGGTATGGGGTATGGACCGCCGCACCAGGGTGAACAGGCTGAACCTGAAGGGCAGCCGCACCGGCGCCGTCAGCCGCAGCACCGCCAGGGCCCACAGGGCTGTGAAGGTCCCCTGGGGCAGCCGGTTTTTCCCCAGCGCCCGGATGACGGCGGCGGCCAGGATGACGGTGCCGCCTGCCAGGCTCATTTCCAGAAGGCCCATGGTCTCTCACTCCTGCTGGTCTATCCAGGTCCGGAGCCTGTCGATCTGCTCTTTCGACAGCGCCCTGCCCCCCAGCAGGGAGGCGAACAGCAGGTCCGGCGAGCCGTCGAACAGCTTGGTCATCAGTTCGCCGGCCTCCGCGGCGCGGACCTCGTCCTTGGATATGAGGGCGTGGCAGAGAAAGTTGGGCTCCGAGCGCCGGATGGCCCCCTTGGCGACGCATTTTTTGATGACCGTGTAGGTGGTGTTCATGTTCCAGCCGATGGAATCCGCCAGGATGTTGCTTATCTCCTTGGCGGTGGTGTCCCCATTGCGCCACAGCACGTCCATCACTTTGAGCTCCGAGTCGAACAGCTTCATATCGCGTACGTCCTTCCACACTATTGCAATAGTTTATATGCCTACACTATCACAATAGTGTGGATTTGTCAACCCTATAAAACGCAAAAAGAACAGCCCCGTTTGGTGGGGCTGTTCTTCATCTGTTTTGCTGTCACACCGCCCGGAGGGTGAATTCGCCCCGGTGTTCGGCGGCGTCTACGTGCATATCCGTCATGTACCGGCGCAGCAGCATCCCGGTCAGGTCGTCCGTGTCCTCCTTCTCCAGCCCCGCCAGGGGTTCGCCGGGGATGGCCGGGTATTCCACGGTCAGCTTCATGATGCCGCCGCCCTCGGAGCAGTCCAGCCGCAGCCGGATGTCCGGGTCGTCCAGGCCCTCGGCGGCGGGCAGGAGCACGTTCATCATGATCTCCTCCACCACCAGCTGGGCCACGTACATCTGCCGGGCGGTCATGCCCTGGCGCATGCAGAACATGCTCAGGGAAGTGGTCATGTCCTGGAAGTCGAAATCCTTGCGGTGCACGGCGTGCTCCCAGGTGCGGATGCGCAGGATGAAGGCGCGGGTCCGCTCCCGCTGGGGCGCGTCGAAGATTTGGCTGGGAGGCCCTTCCTCGTATATCTCGCCCTGGTCCATGTAAAAGACCCGGGTGGACACGTCCCTGGCAAAGCGCATCTCGTGGGTGACGATGAGCATGGTCATGCCCTGGGCGGCCAGGCCCTTGATGACCCCCAGCACCTCGCCAACCATAGTGGGGTCCAGGGCGCTGGTTGGCTCATCGAAGAGCACCACCTCCGGCTCCATGGCCAGGGTGCGGGCAATGGCCACACGCTGCCGCTGGCCGCCGGACAGCTCGTCGGGATAGCGGTCGGCCCGGTCCTCCATGCCCACCATGCGCAGAAGATGCATGGCACGGGCCACCGCGTCCTGCTCGGACACGCCCTTCAAGAGCATGGGCCCAAGGATGATGTTCTCCATGACCGTCAGGTGGCCGAAGAGGCTGAAGGACTGGAACACCATGCCCATCCTCCGGCGCACGGCGCTGAGCTGTGCGGGCTTGGCGGTGGTCATCTCCTGGCCGAAGGCCAGAATGCTGCCCTCGGTGGGGGTCTCCAGGCGATTGAGGCAGCGCAGGAGCGTGCTCTTGCCGGTGCCGGAGGGGCCGATGATGGTGACCACGTCGCCCTTGCGCACCTCGGCGTTCACGTCCCTGAGCGGCGTGGCGTTGGGGTAGACCTTCTTCAGATGGGAGAAGGTGATGATGGGCCCGTCGGTGCTCTCGAACCGGGCCGGAGCGGGGGGCTCGACCGTCACATCGTACTGCTTCTGGGGCCTGCGCTTGGGGTCAAGCTTCCTCTCCAGCACGGTCAGCACGGAGGTCAGGAGCCACGCCAGCAGGAAGTAGATGACCGCCGAGGCCAGCAGGGGGAAGAACGCCTCAAAGGTCCGGCTGCGGATAAGGTCCGTCACCTTCGTCAGGTCCTGCACCGCGATATAGCCCACCACGGAGGTCATCTTCACCATGGAGATGAACTCGCCCCGGTAGACGGGGAGGATGTGCCGGGCGGCCTGGGGAGCGATGATCTTGGTAAAGGTCTTCACCCGGTCGAAGCCGATGGCCTGGGCGGCCTCCCACTGGCCCTGGTCCACCGCGGCGATGCCCATGCGCATCATCTCGGACACGTAGGCCGCGAAGTTGATGGAGAAGGCCACGATGGCAGCCACCACGCCGCTTATGCCCACGTTGGCGAACACGATGTAAAACAGCACCATCAGCAGCACCAGCACGGGGATGCCCTGGATAAGGCGGATGAAGGCCGCCACGATGCCGGAGGGGAGCTTATAGCGGCTGCGCCGCACCATGCACAGGCCGAAGCCCAATATAGTACCGAACAGGGCGGAGAACAGGGATATGATGGTCGTCACGCCCAGGCCGGAGAGGATCATCTCCCAGCGGTTCTCCCGGACGAAGGTCTTGTCAAAGCTGTCAGAAAGCCCCGCGAAGAAACCGCCGCTCTCGGCAGAACTCCCGTCGGCCACTACGACCACCACGCCGCCGGCGTAGTCGGGGTCGGAGAAGTACATATTCTCCGAGCGCTCCTCGGTGACGGAGATGCCGCCGGAGCCCAGGTCGTACTTGCCCGCCTGCAGGCCGGCCAAGCGGGGCGCGAAGTCCACGATCTGCACGTGCAGGCCGTAGCCCTTATCCTGGCAGAAGCGGGTCACGATATCCACCTCAAAGCCCATCGCCTGACCGCTCTTCAGGTAGGAAAGGGGCTCCAGGTCGCCGGAGGTGGCGTATTCCAGGGTCCGGCCGTTGGCGGCGGGGATGTCCGCGGGGTCGGTCAGCGTCTTGGCGGACTCGTCCGTGCCGGTCCAGGCGGCGACCATCTCGTCCAGCGTCCCGTCGGCCCGGAGCTGGGCCATGTACTCGTTCAGCTCGTCCCGCAGGGCCGCGGCGTCATCCGTCTTGGGGAAGGCAAAGGCGTAGTTCTCTTCGGTCAGCATCTCCGGCAGGTAGCGCACGCCGCCGGCCCGGGCGCACAGCACCGCCGCCGTGGGCTCATCCATGAGGAAGCCGTCCAGCTTCCCCTGGCGTATGGCCTCCACCATATCGGTAAAGGTGTTGTAGTAGGATTTCTGGGGGTCCTTGAAGAACTTATCGGTCATGGCGTCAAAGGTAGTGCCTGTCTCGACGCCGATGCGCTTACCGTTCAATTGGGATATCTCGGTGATGACGGGCGCCGCCGCGGCCGCGCCCTCCGGGGCCTTCACCAGCAGGGCCGTCTCGGTGGTATAGATGGGCGTGGAGAAGTCGATGACCTCCTGCCGCTCGGCGGTGATGTTCAGGTTCGACATGATGCAGTCGATGACGCCGGTCTGAGCCGCGGCGATGACGCCGTCGAAGTCGTAGATGCGAAACTCCACGCCCATGCCAAGATAAGCCGCCACCCGGGTGGCCATCTCGATGTCGAAGCCCCAGAGCTGGTTGTCCTTGTAGTAGCTGAAGGGCTGCACCATCCCCGTGGTGCCCACGGTCAGGGTCTCCTTGGGGTCCTCCGGCAGGGGGATGTCGGGCATGGTCTCGTCCGCCTGGTCTATCCAGCGGCTCTTCATCTCGTCCAGCGTCCCGTCCGCCTCCAGGCCTGCCAGGAACTCGTTTATCTTATCCTGGAGGTCCGGGATATCCGACTGGCGGGATATGCCGATGGCGATATCCGTCACGTCCCCCAGGGTCTCGTCCAGGAGCGTGAGCCCCTCCAGGCCGTTGGCCAGGGCAAAGCGGAGCATAGTCTGGTCGAAGGCGAAGGCGTCCAGCTTTCCCTGCTGCACGGCCAGATACGCCGTCACGCTGCTGGTATAGCGGCTGAGGGCGGCGTTGGGAAAGGCCTTTTCCGAGGCCATGTCCCCCTCCGAGCCCTGGGCCACGCCGATGGTGCGGCCCTTCTCGTTCAGCTGCTCCAGGGACGTGATGGTGTCGTCCTTCTCCCCGCAGCCCGCCAGCGCCGCCACAAGCAATACCGCCAGCAGCAGCGCCCCCATCCGTTTGACTATGTTTTTCATGCTTTCCGGTTCCTCTCTTCGTTTTCAACATGCGCCGGGGCGCGCTTTCGCGCGCCCCCTTGCCCGCCCGATAGGTATGTATCCGCCGCTTACAGTATGGGAGTCTTGCCCTGGGGGCAGGTGACGTCCACCGTGGAGCCCGGGGTAAATTTATCCAATATCGAAAACAGATAGTCTATGCATTCCGTCCCCTTATTCGGATAGTCGCACGCTAAGCAGTTGCCGTACGCAAGGGACTTCAATTGCTCGTAGGTCACCTGGAAGCCGCCGGTCACCTTCTGCAGCTCGTTCGTATCCAGTTCCTTATTTTTGATGTTTTCGCTCATTTGGTTCTCCTTTCATCTCATACATGTCGTCGTTTCTTCCTCTGCCGCCGGCGCAGGCGCGCCGTCCCGGACCGGGCGACGAACGGGAGGACGCATGCGCCGTATGATACATGTATGACATTTAAAAGGATGCGAGAAGTTTTTGCAATGCCTCTGTCCCGAAATGGGGAAAATCGAACCTGAATTGCTGTTGAAAACCCCTCCGGGGGGGGGGTACAATGGAAAATGACATAATGTGTACGTATGCCCATATCGCATATCAAGGAGGGGTACCTATATGAAAAAGCGCGCATTGAGTCTGTTTCTGGCGGCCGTGATGGCCTTCGGCCTGGCGGCCCCCGCCTTCGCGGCGGAGGACGTGTTCCTGGCGGAGGAGCCCGCCGTGGAAGAGCCCGCGGCGCCGGAGGCCCCCGCGCCCATGGAGGAGCCCGCCCCGGCGGAGCCGGAGCAGGACGCGCCCATGGACCAGCCCGGGGACGGGGCCATGGACGCGCCGGACCTGGCGGCGGTGACGCCGGAGGAGCTGGAGGACGAGCCCGTGCCCGCGGCGAACGCGGCGTACGACGGCGGCGATATCCAGGCCGTCTGGGACAGCGTCGCCAGCGGCGGCGGCACGCTCACGCTGAACGCGGACGCCACGGTGGAGAGCAGTTTGGAACTTACAGGCGGGAACGTCACCCTCACCGGCGCGCACTCCATGACCGGGTCGGGCGGCTCACCAACCATCGATGTCTATACCGGCACCCTGAACATCACGGGCGGCGCGAGCGTGCGGAACACCGGCAGCGGCTATGCCGTTCAGGCTGAGGGCAGCACGGTGACCGTCAACGGCGGCACGGTGGGCAAAATGTACGCCGGCAACCGGGCGGGCAGGGACGGCGTGGTGAATGTCAGCGGCGGCGGCGTGATCGAAGACCTGGAAGTCCTCTGCCACAGGGTGACCGTCGTCAGCGGCACGGTCAAAAACATGACCGTCACCGCCTCGCAGCCCTGCACGGTGAACGTTTACAGCGGCAGCACGGTCGGGACCATGACCGTCAACAGCGGCACGGCAGGCATTTCCAGCTTCGGCACGGTGGAAGACCTGACCGTTGACGGCGGCACGGTGACCGTCACCGGCGGCACGGTGACCGCCCTGACCGTCAACGGCGGCACGGTGAACGTCAAAAGCGGCGGCGAGGCCGGCCGGCTGACGGTCAAGGAGGGCGCCGCCGGCGCGGTGAACGTCTCCGGCGGCAGAGTCGGGACCCTGCACGTCATCAATAACACCGGGGACGAGATCACCGACGGCACGGTGTCCGTCTCCGGCGGCACGGTCAATGAGCTGAGGACCGATAAGTTCATCACCGTCACGGTGAACGTCAGCGGCGGCACGGTCAACACCCTGGATGTGTGGGACCGCGGCACGGCGAACGTCTCCGGCGGCTATGTCGGGAACCTGGGCGTCCACAGCGCCACGGCGAACGTCTCCGGCGGCAGCGTGGACAGCCTGTTTGTCGACTGGTCCACGGCGAACATCACCGGGGGCACGATCGGGAGCATGAAAGCCCAGGGAACGGGCAATGTTACTATCGACGGCGGCACGATCGGGGACCTGGCGGAGAAGATGTTTTACACCATGACGACTATCATCAACGGCCAGATCAACAATATATCGACCACCAGCAGAAGCCATGTGACCATCGGCGGCGACGGGACCACGAACCTGAAGATCGGGACCATGAACATGGACGGCGGCAGCGCGAGCTTCTGGGTTGGTGAGTTCACCACCGTAAATATTGGCAGTTCCACTGTGGTAGCGATCCACGGCGGCAAGTTCGGCACGGTGCACGATACCGCCGCCCGATATTTAAACACGATACGTATCTACGGCGGCGAGTTCGATGAATTTATTAGCGATCACGCCGGACAATTCTGTTATACAACGTACTTCGGAACAGTAGTATATGACAGAAACGTGACGGTCATGGGCGGTACATTTGATTACATCCAAGCGCCTGAGGGCGTCAGTGTGAACGCGATGATACTGTGGAGCACATATTACGCCTTCTACGATAAAAATGGGAACTACGTATACGCGGGCGGCAATACGATCAGGAACGTCACGGCGAGTGGGATCCGCACGGCCGAGCCGACCCAGGAGCCGGCGGCTGTATCCGATCTTACCTATGACGGCAATGCCCATAACCTGGTGACCAGAGGTGAGGCGCCCCATGGCAGGGTGCTGTACAGCATTGCCCAGGATGGCGCATACAGCACCGCGATCCCCAGAGGGACGAACGCCGGGACTTATCAGGTCTGGTGGAAGGTGCAGGGCGACGACGGCTACAACGACTACACGCCGGAGGGGCCCATCACGGTCACCATCGCCCAGGCCCCGTTGGATGGGGTGACCCTGCCCACGGCGAACAATGGTCTGACCTATAACGGCGGGAAACAGGAGCTCCTGGCCTCGGCGGGCGAGGTCACCGGCAGCGGCGGCACGATGGAGTACGCCCTGGGGACAGAGACCGAGGCGCCCGCGGCCGACAGCGATTGGAAGACGGCGCATACAGAGATAACGGCGGTCAAGGCCGGGACGTACTACGTCTGGTACAAGGTCACGAGCAGCGACCCTAACCACACTTACGGCGGGCCCTGGTGCGTAGCCGTCACCATCCAAAAGGCGGCGTCCGGCGTGACCGAACAGCCGGTGCTGGCGGCAGACTGGAGCTTCGACAATGTTGAGTATCCGCTCCTGGTACCGGGGGGCACGGCCGACGGCGGCACGATGATGTACGCGGTGAGGACCGATGAGTCCGCGCCGGCCGAAGGGGACTGGAAGGACAGCGCCGGGCTCATCACCGGCAAAGACCCCGGGACATACTATGTCTGGTACAAGATCGAGGGCGACGAAAACCATAAGGACACGGCGCCCGTAAAGATAGGCGAGGTCGTTGTCGGGAACTCCGAGGCGAAGATAGGCGAGAAGTATTACCCCACGCTTCAAGAGGCCGTTGACGCGGCCGGCGCGGACGATATCGTCCTGTGGCGGGACCTGGACCTGGATGCGGCGGTGGATATCGCCTCTGACGTGACCCTCTCCAGCGAGAAGGACGCCGGCGGGACCCCGCTCCCCGTCACCGTGAGCGGGACGCTCAATATCACCGGTGAGGGCTCTCTGACGGTGGACAGCGCCGTGACCGTGTACGGGGTGAAGACCGGCGAAGGCATGAAGGTGCCCATGGGTATGGAAGGCCATGTGACGGTCGAAGCCCTGGATGGCGGGAAGGCCAAGGTCACCTTTGGCGAGGGCAGCGCCAACTACCTGTGGGTGGGCGACACGACCATCAGCGGCAACATCACCAACGGCGTGTATGATACCGTCACGGTGAACACCGACGGCAGCGTCACCGTGCCGCTGACCGAAAACGGAGAGATGACCATCGACGGCAGGACCTATACGAGCAAGGGGCCCGCCAAGGTCACGATCTACCAGGACGGCTCGTTCAAAATGGACCCGGATGACGGCACCGTGACCTGGACCGTCAAGCCCGGCGCCACGGGCCTGCGCCTCGCCCCGGACGCCGCCGTTGACTGCGGGGGCGTCACCCTCAAGGGCATGAGGCCCTCCGGCGGGACCGTGGATATCGATGAATACGGCAGCGTCACCGTCAGAGAGGGGAACGTGACCGTGAAGGGCGACGTGAGCGTGGAGGCCGACGCCGGCGCCAGGTTCACCCAGCTGGGCGACGTGACCGTCTATGTGACCGATGAGAGCGGCGCGCCCGTGGAGGGCGCGGCGGTGCGCATAGGTTTCCTGACCGGCACCACCGGCGCGGACGGCGCCGCCGTCATCAGGGACGTGCCCTACGGCCTGCAGAACGTGACCGTGACGAAGACGAACACCGCCGGCAAGGTCGTCACCGCCTCCGGCACGGTGACGGTGGATTGGGCTGTGGGCGCGGCCGGCACTGTCATCCTGCCCAGCGTCACGGTGAATACCAAGGTGAGCAGCGAGCTGCCCCAGCCTCCCGCGGTGGAGGGTCTGGACAGCGTGATCACCGCCGAGGACAAGGCCGACGCGGCGGGGAAGGACGCCGTCATCACCGTCTCCCTGAGCGCCAATACCCTGGGGGCAGGCTCCAGCGGCGGCATGGATTGGGACGACGTGTATGAGATCAAGGAGAGCATCCAGAGCGCGGTGGAAAGCATCGTCGGCGTGAAGGACCCCGCGAGCGCCATCACCGACTATATCGACGTGACCGTCACCAAGACGGTGACGGTGGGCGATACGGATACGACGGGATCTGTACCCGAGACGTCGGGCCTGCTGACCCTGACGTTCCCCCTGTCCAGCGGCCTGAAAGCGAAGCTTACCGGCAATGTGACGGCGGATAACATCTTCGTGCTGCGGCAGCATGGGAAGGACTACAGCAGCGTAGAGGTCATGCAGAAGGTGAGCCCCTCCTACGGCATGAGCGCCGGGATAGAGTGCTACTACATCCAGCAGACCGGCGGGAACACCTATATCGTCATCCGGGCCAACCAGTTCTCCGTCTACGCCTTCGGCGTGGCCGCGGCGGCCGTCGAGGATGAGACGCCCGGCAGCGGCTACATACCCAGTACGCCCGCCACGCCCAGCCCGTCTCCCACGCCCACGCCCGGCCCCGGCGGCGAGCCTGCGCCCGGCCCCGGCGGCGATGAGCCCACGCCCACCCCGACCCCGACCCCCGGCCCCGGCGGCGATAAGCCCACGGCGCCCGTGGAGCCTCCCAAGACAAACGGCGGCACCGGCTGGAGCTATGACTACGGCACCGGCGAGTGGTACTTCTTCAAGAAAGGCGCGCTGGTGGCCAACTACTGGGTGGGCAAGATCGACGGCGCTTCCCAGTGGGACAACAACTGGTACTATGTGGGCGCCGACGGGAAGATGCTGACGGGCATGCAGTACCTGGACGACCTGAAGGGCGGCAGGGCCTGGTACATGCTCCAGACAACCAATGACCGGCAGGAGATCGGCAAGATGCTCACCGGCTGGCAGTGGACGTACGCCGCCGCAGGCGAGGGCTATTTCAGCCCGAAGTACGGCAGCCAGGGCATGTGCACCTGGACCGAGGCCTGGGGCAGCTATAACGCCGCCACAGGCCTGTGGACCGACGGCCTGAGCCATAAGGGATGAAAAGGCTTGAAAAACACAAAAGGCTGCTCCCGCAGCCTTTTGTGTTTTGAATGGAGCTCCAGGGCGGCACGGATACGCTGAAGATCGGTGCACCTCAAAACCGGCATATTGACCCGGCGGGACACATGCTGGACGCCCGCGCCGCCCTGAAATGTCCAAATACGAGCCCGAAATGCAGTGCAGCGGCTCGAAAAAATGGTATAATAGCACCGGGGGCACTGTACCCCAGTCATTAAATATCGCTTTCAGGCGGTACAAAAAATTCAAGGAGGACCTGAGAAAATGAAAAAGTTGTTAGCTGTCATCCTGAGCGCCGTGCTGATGCTGAGCGCCTGCGCCTTTACGGAGGGCCCGGGGGCCGGCACCTGCTACTGCCTGTCCGATATCTCCGTGGAGACGGGCGAGACGAACATGGACCTGTCCGGCCTGGAGATCGGCATTGACGTGACGGACGGGGAGCCGGGCGCCGTGCTGGTACATATTGACGCCGACGGCGAGCGGGCCTGCGAGATCGGCTTCACCCAGGTGGACGACCTGTACGTCATCCATCTGGCCAGCCCCACCCTGGGCGACAAGGACTATGTCATCGACCCGGTGATGGAGATGGCCAACGGCCTGGACGAGCTGCGCAACGTGCTGGTAGAGAAGCTGCAGAACATGGACGCCAACGAGGCCGCCCAGAGCATCTATGACTTCTTTGCCCGCGCGGAGGCGGCCGCGGCCGAGGCGCCTGAGGCCACGGCGGTGCCCGTGGCGACGCCTCCCGCCGGGCTCGAGGTGAATACCGAAAGCATCCAGCAGATCCTGAAGGAGAGCATCAACGCCGACCAGATCATCACCATCGAGGAGGACGTCACCGACCCGGATACCGGCGAGGTGCTGCTGCCCGCGGGCGAGTATAAGATGACCGGCATCAGCGTGGACAAGGAGCACCTGCTCCAGGTCCTGGGCAACATGACCATGAACGGCAAGCCCATCCCCAACGTGGAGATGCTGAAGGACGAGAACGTGGACGCGACGCTGGAGGCCGCTTTCTATGTCGGCCAGGGCGACCTGGACGCCGGCGTCGGGTATCTGTTCGTCATCGCCTCCGACGGCGAGACCGATGGCTATAACGGCCTGTACTACATCCTGACCGGCGATGAGGACGGCCGGACCCTGGCCATTGATATCATGGGCGACATGGGCGAGGGCCATTTTGACGTGCAGTTCTCCCTGAACAAGCATGTTGTCGCGGACGCGGCCTTCAGCCCCGACACTGTCGACCTGGCGAATGCCGTGAACCTGAGCGAGCTGTCCGCTGCCGGCGAGGAGAGCCCGCTGCCGGCGGATCTGCAGACGCTGCTGAGCGACGCCATCGGGGCGGTCCTGGCCCCCATCTTCGCCTCCATGGCGGTGGAAGTCCCCGCGGAATAAGCGAGTAAAGCGCGGCGAGGGGCGGAAAAATTTTTGCCGCCCCTTAGCCCTTTTGCCCCTGTGGATCGTATAAAGAGACAGAACACGAAATGAGGAAACGGCGCATCCGTGCGTTTCAAATACACAACACGACGCTGAAAAGGAGGCATAACGATGAACGGAGAGATGATCGCGAAGCTGAAGGAAGCAAAGTCCGCGGAGGACGTGATCGCCATCGCCAAGGAGTACGGCATGGAGCTGGCTCTGGAGAAGGCGCAGGAGCTCTTTGACAAGCTCAAGGCGGCCGGCGGCGAGCTGTCCGACGAGGCCGTGGCGGCCGTTGCGGGCGGTGTCGTTTCTGTCACCACCAAAAACTTCGGGTCGAATCAGTGGAAACCGGAGCCCGCAGAGCTTATCTGACCCCGGCGGAAAAGATAGAAAGGCCTGCCGTTTGGCAGGCCTTTCCTTTTGGAGGCCCCAGGTTTCCACAAAGCCTCCCCTGTGCAAGGGGAGGTGGGCGGCGTCAGCCGCTCGGAGGGGTTGTTACCAGTCTTGGAGTTTTACCTGGCTTGGTAACAATCCCTCAGTCTCGCTTCGCTCGACAGCTCCCTTTGCACAAGGGAGCCTTTTTAATATGTTTTGTCCCGAAATGGGGAAAATCGAACCTGAATTGCTGTTGAAATCCTCTCGGGAGGGGTTACAATATAAAGTAACATAATGTACCATTGCATCCACATGCCCATAAAAGCGTCATAGGAGGGATACCTATATGAAAAAACGCGCATTGAGTCTGTTTCTGGCGGCCGTGATGGCCTTCGGCCTGGCGGTCCCCGCCTTCGCGGCGGAGCCTGCCCTGGAGGAGCCCATCCCGGCGGAGGCGGAGCCCTTGGCGGAAGAGACCGCCCCGGCGGCCGAGCCCCAGGCAGAGGAGACCGCCCGGGATGTACCCGCACCCGCGGCGGAGGACCCGGTGTATGTTGTGGAGGTCTCTGTGAATGGAGCGACAAAGAAGTATAAGTCTTTGGATGAGGGCTGGGAGGCAGCAAAAGCGGTCAAAGAGAATGGCGCCGCGTCCATCAATGTGCTGCAAAACTGCGGCGACAAATCTATGACACTGACGTGGGATATTAAAAACACGACGCTGTACGTCTACACGGATGTTCAGGACGGTGTGACTGTCTCTGTCCAAGACTCTGCCTATCTTCCGCATACTCCCCGAGGTATCATGATCAAAAACGGCACGTTCTGCCTCGGCCAGAAGCCGGGAGGTGAGACTGGAGCGGGCAGCCTGACGATCAACGGGGATGTAAACGTGATAGGCGAGCCCAGCACGATCGGACCCAAGACCGGGGCGGTCAGCAGGCTGAAATGCAGCGGCAATATCACCGGGACCCTGTACCTGAGGGGAACCAACGACAGTGATTGCATGGCGACGCTGTACAGCGGTACATATGGCACCGTCGACGTCCACATCGGGGGCGTACCTACGCGGGGCTTACCGGCGGGCGGCTGTTGCTTTGCCTATACCGACACCAGCTACAAGGTGCCCCGGGTGGCTGCAAATGACCTCACGATCCATAACGTGAAGATCATGAAGGACCCGAATGCTGTTGCACCCAATGCAAATACTGAACTGGTTTACGGCTCAGAGGAAGCGCTCGTCACGGCCGGCAGCGAGAGCAGCACCGCCGATATGGAGTACGCTGTGACCACAGATAATACCGAGCCCAGTGCAGGCTGGGGTACCGCTGTGCCCACCGCCGCGGGCCGGGACGCCGGGCGGTACTATGTCTGGTGGCGGGTCCTGCCGAACGGAGAGTATGCGGGCGACAAGGGCGGCCCCATCGAAGTCACCATCGAAGCGGGTCTGCCGGGGGGATATACCGCGCCCACGGCGAAAGAGGGCCTGGTCTGGAACAACCAGCCCCAGGACCTGTTGGAGCCGGGCACAGTCCCGGAGGGCGGCGTCTATAAATTCCAATACAGGCTCGAAGGTTCGGAAAAGTGGTCCAAGTGGTCCGATGAGATACCCAAGAGCGCCGATGAAACCTACGGCTATCGCAATAGGCGCAAGGAATACGCCGTCTATTGGACGATAGTTGACGCAGAAGGCAAACCGGCAAAACAATTTGGTTTCCCGGAAGAAGGCGTGCTCATCGATGTGGTCGTGGAGAACGCCCTGGCGTATAACGCCGCGGGCGGGTATTACCATACCCTTTGGCAGGCCGTCAAGGCGGCCAACACAAGCGAAGACCCCAACGCCGGGATCATCTGGCTGGAGGGGGATGTGTCGTATGATGACTATGAGCATGTTGGCAGCAACTATGTGATAACGATCGAGAAGCCTGTCACGCTCCAGTCCTCCCAGTCCTTCCGCAGCAGAGACGTACAGGCGGATCTGGAGATCGCGGGTAATGGCTCCCTGACGGTGAAGGGGGACATGTATGTGGCCGATGTGCGTGCCAGGGCCGGGTCCGTGACCGTCGACGGCAGCAGGGTGGGGACCCTGTCCCATTATACGAAAGTTGATGGGCCCGTTACGTTCGACGTGAAAAGCGGCAGAGTCACCACCATGTACGCCGGCGAGGGCGTGACCGCCACCGTGGGCGAGGGCGCGGAGATCGACGATGTGGACGTCAGGGGCGGCGCCTTGACCGTCACCGGCGGCAAGGTCGGCTGGCTGCGGGCCATGAGCGGGAGCGTGGCGCTCTACGGCGGCACATACGACCTTGTCACGGTGGATGAAGGGCAACTGAAGCTGTCGGACCTGCTGGACAGGGAGCACGGCTATACGTTCTATGAAAAGTACTACGACTACTATAACGGCATATGGGGCGAGCGGCCCGTGTCGGACAGTGACATGTGGGACGACCATGTGGTCAACGTGACGGTAAAAGCGGGTGACTATGCGGTGACCGTGTCCAGCGGCGGCAGCGTGTATAATTACGGCTCCTTCGCGGAGGCCATGGCGGCCGCCCAGACCATGGACAGCGCCAGGGTCACGCTGCTGCGCAGCACGACGGACAGCGTCACCGTGAGCGGGGGCAATATCACCCTCATAGGCGGCGGCTATACCGTCAGCGGCAGCCTGACCGTCTCCGACGGCAGTCTGACCGTCTCCGGCACCGGTATCTCCGGACTGAACGTCACCGGCGGCAGCCTGGCCGTTTCCAGCGGCGCGGTCACCACCCTGAATGTCAGCGGCGGCAGCAGCCTGGCCGTCTCCGGCGGCACGGTCGGGACCCTGAACGTCACCGGCGGCAGCGCTGCCATCACCGGCGGCACCGTCACGACGGCGACGGTCTCCGGCCAGAGCGAGGTATCGGTCAGCGCCGGCAGCGTCAGGACCCTGAACGTCAACGCCGGCAGCAAGGCCAGCATTTCCGGCGGCGAGATCAGGACTCTGACCGCCCAGGGCGGCGAGCCGGCCATCGCCGGCGGCGCGGTGTACGTGGAAGGCGGCACGGTCAAAGACATGACTGTCCAGGCCGCCTCAGTGAACATCAGCGGCAGCGCGGACATCGGCACCGTGAAGGTCAGAAGCGAGAACTGGGCGCCAAGTATGAGGGGCGAGGTGAATATGTCCGGCGGCCATGTCGGGAATATGACTGCCAGCAAATACTGCTACGGGATCATCTCCGGCGGCGAGATAGACGTTTTTTACAACAACTTTTCCTATGAAGAGGAGATAAACGATGTGAAGCTCGCCGGCGGTACATTTGGGGAGGTCAGGGCGTACGCTTATCACATTGAGGACGCTCTGGAACGCATACTGTCGAATGGCTATGCCTATGTCGATAATGCTACTGGCAACTACGTAAATCCGGATACAGCGCCAAAAAATGAGCGCTCGGACAGATACCTCAACAACGTCACGGTGAAAGAACTCGGCCAAGCCGCCGTGACCGAGGAGCCGATCGGGTGGTTTCTGATCTATGACGGAACCAGCCAGGAGCTGGTGATCGAAGGGGAAGCCTACCATGGCACGATGATGTACGCCATGACCCGGGACAGCGCCGAAACGCCGACGAGTTTCAGCGAAGCGATCCCCCAGGGGACAGAGATCGGGACCTATTATGTCTGGTGGAAGGTCAAGGGCGATTATGGCTACCTGGACTACACGCCGGCGGAGGGAGTCCCCATCGAGGTCACCATTGAAAAGATCCCGGTAGAGGTGACCCCGCCCAAGGCGAATGAGCTTACCTATACCGGCACGGACCAGGTGCTGGTGACGGCGGGCTCCGCCGAAGGCGGCAAGATGTGGTACGCGGTGACGGAAGACGACGAAATGCCCACGGACCCGAACAAGTGGAAGCAAGAGGATATTTCCCATATCGTCGGCCGGAACGCCGGGACGTACTTCGTCTGGTACAAGGCCATTGGCGACGAAAACTACGATAACGACGGACCCTGGTGCATGGCCGTCACCATCAAAAAGGCCGCCGCCAGCGTGACCGCGGCTCCTGCGGCGGCAGGGAGCACGCTCTTCAACGGCATGGAGCAGAAGCTCCTGACCGCCCTGGGCGGAGCCGCCGGCGGCACGATGCAGTACGCGGTGACGGATACCAACACCGCGCCGGCCGATACCGCGTGGAAAGAATGCGATACGATCGAAGATATCACGGCGAAGGACCCCGGGACGTATTATATCTGGTACAAGGCCGCGGGCGACAAAAACCATAAGGACACGGAGCCCAAAATGATAGGCCCTGTCACCATCCGGGACGCCGCGGCGGAGATGGACGGGAAGTATTACCCCACGCTTGCGGAGGCTGTCGACGCGGCGGTCGAGGGCGCCGTGATCACCGTGCGGCAGGACACGGCGCTGGCGGCCGCGAAGACGCTCGATAAAGCCGTGACCCTCCGCAGCGACAGCGCCGTCGAAGTGACCGGGGCCGGGTTCAACATCACCGACGGCGGTACCCTGACGGTGAACGAGTACGTGACCGTGTACGGGGTGAAGGCCGGCGGGATGGACGTGGCCATGGATATGTACGGCAATGTGAAGGTCACCCCGGAGGCGGTTGGCGGCGCCGTGATCGAATTCCTCTCCGGCACGGACAACAGCCTGCGGGTGGGCGAGACGATCGTGGGCGGCGAGGCCGGCGACAAGGTCACGGTGACCATCGACGGCAGCGTCATCGTGCCGCTGGGACCGGCCCCCGACAATATCATGACCATCGACGGCAGGACCTATACGAACAACGGCGGCGAGGCGACCACCGTCACGATCCGCCAGGACGGCTCGTTCATATTGGGCAATAACGTGTCCTGGGCCGTCAATCCCCCGGCAGCGGGCCTGCGCCTCGCCCCGGGCGACCGCGTCGACTGCACAGCCGGCGGCGAGATCATCACCCTCGAGGGCGGTGACGACGGCGCGACCGTGGATATCGACTGGAACGGCGATGTGACCGCCCTCAAGGGCCATGTGACCGTGAGGGGCAGCGTGACCGTCACCGAAAACGGCGGCACGGCCCTCCAGCTGGGCGACGTGATCGTCGTCGTCAGGGACAGCAGCGGCGACGGCATCAGCAGCGCGAAGGTGACCCTCACGGCCATGACCGGCGACGGTACGGAGGGGGCCGTGTATGAGGGCACTTCCGTCACCGACGGCATCGCGTCTTTCAAGGACCTGCCCTACGGCGTCTATACCGTGGTGGTCGAGTACAAGCTGAACGAAAGAACGCTTAAAGTGACGGGCGGCCTGGCGGTGAACCGCGCCAGCAATGCGCAGGAGTACAGGTTCGACCAGCTGCTGGTGTCCACGGATATGGCGGGCGACAGGAAGCCCGCGGTGGAGAATCTGGACGGCGCCATCTCCGACGCCGAGAGGCAGGCCGCCGCAGCCGACGGCAGCGGCGCCGTCACGGCCATCGATATCACGCTGACGTCGAACAAGGTCGAGGAGAGCACGGGGACCGAGGCGCAGAAGACCGCCATCCAGGATATCCGACAGCAGATCCAGCAGGAGCTGGGCGGCAGCACCGGCGGGGCTGATACGAACAAGGTATACGACTTCGTGGACGTGACCATCGAGAAGGTGACCTCCACCTATGGCAAGGACGGCGGGAAAGAGACCACCAAAACGGAGGATGTCAATCAGACCGCCAGTCTCCTCACCCTGCGCTTCCCCATCTCCGAGGACATGTGGACGATGCTGACTGGTTTTGAGGAGAATATGGAGCAGCACGTGTTCGTGTACCGCTACCACGACAAAGCGGCGGAGCGCATGAAGAGAGTCAGCGCCGCCGTGGGTCCCAGAGCGGACTATGAGTGCTATTATCTGGACGGCAGCGTCCTCGTCATCCGGGCCGATAAGTTCTCCGTCTACGCCTTCGGCGTGACCGAGGCGGAGGTCCAGGAGTATACGCCCGGCGGCGGCAGCGTTGACGACGGCGGCAGCAGCGGCGGCGGTATCATCACGCCCAGTCCCAGCCCGTCCCCGACGCCCGCGCCCACGCCCACGCCTACCCCCACGCCCGGCGGGGATGAGCCCGGCGGAGACATCCCCGCGCCGCCCAAGTCCGGCACGGGCTGGAGCTATGACTACGATACCGGCGACTGGTATTTCTATAAGAACAATAAGCTTGTCGCCAACTACTGGGTAGGCAAGATCGACGGCGCCAGCCAGTGGGACAACAACTGGTACTACGTGGGCGCGGATGGAAAGATGCTCACCGGCATGCAGTACCTGGACGACCTGCACGGCGGGTATGGCTGGTACTTCCTGCAGCCCAGCGACGCCAAGGGTGAGATCGGCAAGATGCTCACCGGCTACCAGTGGGTCGGCGGCAGCTACGGTGAATGCTGGTTCAGCAAGGCCTCCGGCTCCTCCGGCAAGTGCACCTGGTCCGAGCTGCTGGGCGCCCCTGGCGGCGAGGGCTGGGGCAGGATCGGCGAGTAACAAGTAAGAAGGGGCGCGGTATCTGCCGCGCCCGTTCCTTTTGGAGGCTCCAGGTTTCCACAAAGCCTCCCCTGTGCAAGGGGAGGTGGGCCGCCGTCAGGCGGCTCGGAGGGGTTGTTACCAGTCTTGGAATTTTACCTGGCTTGGTAACAATCCCTCAGTCTCGCTTCGCTCGACAGCTCCCTTTGCACAAGGGAGCCTTTTAATACGTTTTGACGCGAAATGTGGAAAATCGAACCTGAATTGCTGTTGCAAACCCTCCGGGGGGGGGGTACAATGGAAGATGACATAATGTGTACATATGCCCATATCGCATATCAAGGAGGGGTACCTATATGAAAAAGCGCGCATTGAGTCTGTTTCTGGCGTTCGTGATGACGCTGGGCCTGGCGGCGCCCGCCTTCGCGGCGGAGGACGTGTTCCTGGCGGAGGAGCCCGTTGTGGAGGAGCCCGCGGCGCCGGAGGCCCCCGCGCCCATGGAGGAGCCCGTCCCCATGGAGCCCGCGCCGGAGCAGGACACACCTGCGGAGGACGAGCCCATGGACCAGCCCGCGGACGGGGTCATGGACGCGCCGGACCTGGCGGCGGTGACGCCGGAGGAGCTGGAGGACGAGCCCATGGCCGCGGCGAGCGCGAAATATAACGGCGGCGACTTCCAGGCCGCCTGGAATGCCTTGGGCGACAGCGGCACGCTCACGCTGGACGCGGACGCCGAGGTGGGGAGAGAATACAGCCTTGCAGATGGGCAAAGCGTCATCGTCACGTCCACGAGTGGGCGCACCATAACCACGACCGGGTCGAGCAACGTGTTCGATGTGTCGAACGGTATACTGACCCTGGCAGGCAGCGTCCGGGTCGACACCAATGACGACGTATCCGCCATTGCTGTCTCCAGGGCATACAGGCCGGCCATCGCCTACATGCCCGGAATGGACGCGACCGGCGCCCTGCGCATCACGGATAACGCCAGCGTGTACAACCGCGGCGGCTATGCCATTGACGCCCGCGGCGGCTCGGTGACCATCGAGCGCAACGCCCAGGTCGGCGCAGTGCGCGCTACCCAATCCCTCGTCGGGAACAAGGAATGTACGGTGAGCGTCAACGAGAACGGCAAGGTCGACAGCATGGACGTCTACACCGACAAAAGCTATGTATACATCAGAAACACCGGCACGGTCACAGACATGAACGTCCAGGGCGGCCGTGTGGACATCAGCAACAGCGGCAGTGTCGGAAACATGACCGTTCTCTACGGCGATGTGTGCACCCGCAACACAAGCAGCATCGACACCCTGACGGTGGAGGGCGGCAGTGTGACCCTGGGCGACGAAAGCACGATCGGCACCGTGACGGTCAACGGCGGCACGGTGACCATCGACGGCGGCACGGTCGACACCCTGATCGTCAACGACGGCACGGTGAACATCACCGGATATACCTTCTACGTGTACCTCAGCGATATCGGCACGGTCAAAGATATGACCGTCCACGGCGGCACGGTGAACATCTATGCCGACAGGGATGGGACGGGCGGCGAGGTGGCCGCGCTGACGATGGACGGCGGCGCGGTGAGCGTCAGCGGCGGCGAGGTCGATGATTTAACGGTCACCGGCACCGGTAAGGCTGCCATCTCCGGCGGCAGGGTGGCCGCCCTGAACATCGCCAAAAAAGAAGGGGCCAAAACTACCGGAACGATAGATATCAGCGGCGGCACCGTCAGGACCATGACGGTCAGGGAGGGCGCCGGCGGCACGGTGAACATCACCGGCGGCACGGTCAGTGAGCTGAAGACCGATAAGTTCATCCAGACCACGGTATCCGTCACCGGCAGCACGGTCAACATCATGGATGTGTGGGATGGCGGCACGGTGGCCGTCAGCGGGAATGGCCGCATCAGGACCCTGAGCATCCACAGCGCCACGGCGGACATCACCGGCGGCCGCGTGGACAGCCTGACGGCCGACTGGTCCACGGCGAACATCTCCGACGGCGAGGTCGAGCGCCTGAGCACCATCGGAAAGTCGAAGGTGAACGTCACCGGCGGCACGGTCACGGGGGAAATTGACATCAACGAAACCGCGGTGGCAGACATCACCGGCGGCACGGTCAAGGCTTTGTACGTCAACGGCGTTTACGCGGCGGCGTACATCAAAGGCGGCGTGGTTGCCTACTTGAGTACCAGCAACAACGCATGGGCGTACATCAGCGACGACGGCAAGGTCACCGAGGCGTCGATCAATGATTGCAGCAACGCGGAAGTCTCCTCCGGCGGCACGGTCACCAAACTGAAAGCGTCCGCCCCGACCGGCCGTATGATAGTAAGCGGCGGCAAGGTCGTCGACATGACTGTCGTTGACTACGGCAAGGTGTATATCTACAGCGGCGAGGTCGACTCTATCAATATTGACGGAAAAGGCTTCGACTATGTGGACATCTACGGCGGCAAGTTCGGCACCATCAACATCGGAGCCGGAGGCAACAATGGGCATCTCTGGATCTTCGGCGACGGCGACCCGGTCGTCGGCACTCTGACCGTGGACGAGAAAGTCAACTACCAAAACGTCGTAAGGCTATCCGGCGGTACATATGATCGCATCGAAGATAAATCAGGAGCTTGGCATATGACAGAGCAACTGCTGGTGAATGGCTATGCCTTTTTCTTGGAGGATGGTACTGGCGTAGAGCTGGGCAGCATATCGGAGCTCGAGGGCGTGGAGGTGAAACAGATCGGCCCGGCCACCGCGGACCCGGAGCCGAAGGCCAACACCCTTACCTATAACGAGAACGCCCAGGACTTGGTGACTGCCGGTGAAGCGCCCCATGGCGAGGTGCAGTACAGCACGACCGGAAAACGGAACTCCTACAGCACTGTTATCCCCACAGGGACGAACGCCGGGACCTATCAGGTCTGGTGGAAGGTGCAGGCTGATACCGGCTACACCGACTACACGCCGGCGGAGCCCATCACGGTCACCATCGCCCCGGAAGAGCAGGGAGTGACCCTGCCCACGGCGAAGACGGGCCTGACCTACACCGGCGATGCGCAGCAGCTCCTGAAAACGGAGGGCGAGGTCACCGGCGACGGCACGATGATGTACGCGCTGGGCGACAGCGCCGAGAACCCGCCTGAGAATAATTGGAGCGATGTTTACACCGTCAAAGGCTCTGACGCCAAGACGTACTACGTCTGGTGCAAGGTCGATGGCGGCGACGAAAACCACACTTACAACGGGCCTTGGTGCATAGCCGTCACCATCGCCCAGGCCGACCCCATCGTGACGGTGCCCGCGGTGAATAAGGACCTGACCTATAAGGGCGGGGCGCAGCAGCTCCTGACGGCGGGCACGGCCAAAACCGGCTGCACGATATCGTACGCGGTGAAGACCGACGGGTCCGCGCCGGGCGAAAAGGACTGGCAGACCGGGCCGGTCACAGCGGCCGACCCCGGGACGTACTATGTCTGGTACAAAGTGGACAGCAGCACCGAAAACTATAAGACCGTGGAGGCCACGCGGCTGGGCTCCGTCACCATCCATGACGCCGAGGCGAAGATAGGCGGGACGTATTACCGCACCCTCAAAGAGGCCATCGAGAAGGCGGGCGAGGGCGCCGAGATCACCGTGCGGATGGACGTGGCGCCGGATGAGGCGATAACGATCACGAAAGCCGTGACCCTCGTCAGCGAGACGGATAAGGGAGTGGACGTGACCGGGGCGATCACCGTCACCAGCGGCTCCCTGACGGTGAACAGCGCTGTGACCGTGTACGGGGTGAGGACCGGCGACGATATGAAGGTGCCCATGGATATGTACGGCGGCGTGAAGGTCTCCCCGGCGGCGGCCGGCGCAAAGGTCGAGTTCCTCACCGACACGGGCAACGGCCTGCGGGTGGGCGATACGGCCGTCGGCGGCGAGAAAAATGATACCGTCACGGTGGGCAATGACGGCGGCGTCACCGTGCCGCTGGACGCGAAGGCCCCCAACAATGTCCTGAACATAGACGGCAAGAAATATACGAACAGCAGCGGCGGACCTGCCAGCGTCACCATCTATCAGGACGGCTCGTTCAAAGCGGACCCGGCGGGCAGCGTGGACAGCAAAGTCGCGCCTGAGGAGGATGGCCATGTGGAGGGCCTGCGCCTCGCCCCGGGCGAAAGCGCGGTCCTTGAGCGCGTCACCGTCACGGGCATGAAGCCCTCCGGCGGGACCGTGGAGGTCGATAAGGACGGCAACGTGGCCGTCACCAAGGGGTACGTGACCGTGAAGGGCGACGTGGAGGTGAAAGCCGCCGCCGGCACCAGGTTCACCCAGGTGGGCGACGTGACCGTCCATGTGGTCTATGACTATGAGGGCGGTACGCCCGTGGAGGGCGCGGCGGTGCGCATAGAGGGCCTGACCGGAATGACCGATGAGAACGGCAGCGCCGTCGTCGAAAACGTGCCCTATGGCACGCGCGCCGTGACCGTGACGAAGGCCAGCGGCGGCAAGGTCATCACCAACTCCGGCACGGCGACGGTGGATAAGGCGGCGGATACCGCCGACGGCGATATCATCCTGCCCACCGTGACGGTGGGCAGCAAGGTGGACAGCGACCTGGCAGAGCAGCCCGTAGTGGAGGGCCTGGACAGCGTGGTCACCGCCGCGGACATGGACGCGGCCGCCAGGGAGGGGAAGGACGCCGTCATCACCGTCTCCCTGAGCGCCAACACCGTGACCGACGAAGTGTATGAGAGGATCGCGGACAGCGTCCGGCGCGCGGTCAAGAGCCTGGGCGTGGAGGACCCCGACGCTGTCACCGACTATGTGGACGTGACCGTCACCATGACGGTGGCGGTGGGCGGAAAGAATACGACGGAAACGGTGAGCGCGACGGCGGGCCTGCTGACCCTGAAGTTCCCCATCTCCGAGAAGCTGAGCAAAGCGCTTGAGCAGAAGAAGGCCACGGCGGAGAATATCTTCGTGCTGCGGCAGCATGGGGACTATACCAACGTGGAACCCATGCGGAAGGTGAGCCCCGACTACGGCAAGGACGCCTGGATAGAGTGCTACTATGTGGAGGATGGAACGATCGTCATCCGGGCCAACCAGTTCTCCGTCTACGCCTTCGGCGTGGCGGCGGCGGCCGTCGAGGAGGATACGCCCAGCTCCAACCCCAGCTTCGGCGGCGGCAGCAGCACGCCCAGCCCGTCCCCGACGCCCACGCCCACGCCTACCCCCACGCCCACGCCCGGCGGGGATGAGCCTGGCGGAGACATCCCCGCGCCGCCCAAGTCCGGCACGGGCTGGAGCTATGACTACGATACCGGCGAGTGGTATTTCTATAAGAACAATAAGCTGGTGGCGAACTACTGGGTGGGCAAGATCGACGGCGCCAGCCAGTGGGACAACAACTGGTACTACGTGGGCGCGGATGGAAAGATGCTGACGGGTATGCAGTACCTGGACGACCTGCACGGCGGGTATGGCTGGTACTTCCTGCAGCCCAGCGATGACCGCGGTGAGATCGGCAAGATGCTCACCGGGTTCCAATGGGTCGGCGGCGACTACGGAGAATGCTGGTTCAGCAAGGCCTCCGGCTCCTCCGGCAAGTGCACCTGGTCCGAGAAATGGGGCGAATACAACGCCGCTGCGGGCCTCTGGGCCGACGGCCTGGAGCACAAGGGATAAGACCGAACAGACAAAGCAATGCCCCCAGAGCCATGGCTCTGGGGGCTCATTTTGCGGTGTCCCCATGAAAGCCCGGCGGAACGCCAGTCCCGCCGCGGACCGAGGTGAGACGCAAAATTTTCCTATTTACCTATTGACAAGATAGGTAAATAGGCGTATAGTAACGACTGTCGGATCTGAGCAATAATGCAGGAAAGGAGTGGGATGCAGTGAACAGGACATATGCTTCTCGTGTTATCATCGCGTGTTGTCGAATGAGTTCCTCCCGGGCATGCTTCCATGGCCAGGTGCATTCGTCTTTCCTTTGCTGCGCCGATGTTTGACATTTCATAGCTGGAAATGCAAAAGCCATGTGCCCGGGAGCTTGTGAAGCCCCGGTTTTTTTGTGCTCGATTCGGTCTCGCAAGCTTTACAACCGTATGATAATACCATATAATGATAATGATTTGGAGGTTCTGTCATGAAGAAAGCGATTTTCCGGCGCGCTATCACCGCCGCCATCATTCTTGCCTTTGCATTCTCTTTTTCCTCTTTCGCTTATGCCGACGGGGGCGATTTCCGGACCCTGGATGAGATCAAAGAGAGCGGCGTCATCAACATCGGCGTGTTCTCCGACAAGAGCCCCTTCGGCTATGTGGATGAGAACGGCGACTATCAGGGCTATGACGTGTACTTTGCTGAGCGCATCGGCGAGGACCTGGGCGTGGAGGTCAACTTCGTCTCTACGGAGGCCGCCAGCCGCATCGAGTATCTGCAGACCGGCAAGGTGGACATCATCCTGGCCAACTTCACCGTCACTGAGGAGCGGGCGGAGGAAGTGGACTTCGCCCTGCCCTACATGAACGTGGCGCTGGGCGTGGTCTCCCCGGAGGACGCGGTGATCGAGAGTCTGGACGATATCGGAGATGACGATCAGGTGATCGTCATCTCCGGCACCACCGCCGAGACCTATCTTGTAAAGAACAATCCCGACATCAAGCTGCAGAAGTACGACGCCTACGCCGAGGCCAAGACCGCTCTGGAGAACGGCAACGGCGTGGCCTGGGCCAACGACAACACGGAGGTCATCGCCTTCGCCATCGAGAACCCCGGCTTCGTGGTTGGCATCCCCTCCCTGGGCAGCGCCGACACCATCGCTCCCGCCGTCACCAAGGGCAATACAACCCTGCTGGACTGGCTGAACGACGAGATCGAGGCCCTGGGCGAGGAGGAGTTCTTCCACGCCGACTACGAGGCCACGCTGCTGGACACCTACGGCGCGGACTATGAGGACACCCTGGTGGTAGAGGGCGGCGTGGCCGCCCCGGCGCCTGAGACGACCGAGGCGCCTGCCGGCGCGTGAGCATAGAATAGAAAAAGCATAGGGCGGGCAGAAACGCTTGCACGTCTCTGCCCGCCCCGTTTCGGAGGAGTGGGACTATGGACTTTGAGGCGATGCGGGAGTATCTGCCGCTATTTTGGGACGCGCTGGGGCTGACCGTAAGGATCGGCTGGCAGGGCGTCCTATTGGCGTTTTTGCTGGGCGCCCTGGGCGCGGTGATACTGCATCTGCGTCTGCCGGTGCTGCGGCAGATCACGGCGGCGTACATCGAGCTTTTCCGCAACACGCCTCTGCTGGTGCAGCTGTTTTTCCTCTATTTTGCCCTGCCGAAGATCGGTATCCGCATGCGCCCCGCGGTCTGCGGCGTGCTGGGGCTGGGACTGCTGGGCGGTGCGTACATGGCTGAGACCATCCGCAGCGGCCTGGAGAGCATCGCCCCCATCCAGTCGGAGAGCGCCGAGAGCCTGGGCATGACCCGGATGCAGGCGTTTTGGTATGTGATATTGCCCCAGGCCGTGTCCCGGAGCGTGCCGGGGCTCATCGCCAACGTGATCTTTCTTTTGAAGGAGACCAGCGTGTTCTCTACCATCAGCCTCATGGACCTGATGTTCACGGCCAAGGACCTGATCGGCATGTACGCCAAGACCATGGAGTGCCTGACGATGCTGGTGGTGTTCTACCTCATCATGCTGCTGCCGGTGTCCATACTGGGCAGCTTTGTGGAAAGGAGGCTGCGCCATGCAGAGTTTGGGCCTTGACGTCCTTTTCAAGGGCAAAAACTTTGTCCGGCTCCTGGGCGGGCTCTGGGTGGCCGTGCGCATCAGCCTCATCTCCGTGGCCATCAGCATCGTGCTGGGGCTGGTGATGGGCGTGCTCATGACCGGCAGGAGCCGCGTCCTGAAGGCCGTGTTCCGGGTATATCTGGAGATCGTGCGCATCATGCCCCAGATGGTGTTGCTGTTCGTGGTCTATTTCGGCACCACCCGCGTGTTCGGATGGGACCTGTCCTCCGAGGCCTCCGCCATCATCGTGTTCAGCTTCTGGGGCACGGCGGAGATGGGCGATCTGGTCCGCGGGGCCCTCATCAGCATCCCCCGCATCCAGTACGAGAGCGCCGAGGCGCTGGGGCTGACCACCGGCCAGGTGTACCAGTACGTGATCCTGCCCCAGACGGTGCGGCGGCTGATCCCCCTGTCCATCAACCTGATCACCCGCATGATCAAGACCACCAGCCTGGTCATGATGATCGGCATGGTGGAGGTGCTGAAAGTGGCCCAGCAGATCATCGAGGCCAACCGGAAGGCCTCGCCCAACGCGGCCTTCGGCCTGTTCGCGGTGGTGCTGCTCATGTATTTCGCCATCTGCTGGCCCATCAGCCGGCTGGCGAGCTATTTGGAAAAGAGGTGGGCATAGGCGATGGAAAACGCCCTGCTTGAAATCAAAGATCTGAAAAAGGCATATGGAGAGCATGTCGTCCTGGACGGCCTGGACCTGGCCGTGAACAAGGGCGAGGTGGTGGTCGTGATCGGTCCCTCCGGCTGCGGCAAGAGCACCCTTCTGCGGTGTGTCAACGCCCTGGAGGACATCCAGGGCGGCCAGGTCTTGCTGGACGGGGAGCCGGTGCGGCGCGGGGCCAAGGATATCTCCTGGCTGCGCCAGAAGATCGGCATGGTCTTCCAGAGCTATGATCTCTTCCCCCACAAGAGCATATTGGAAAACATCCTGCTGGCCCCCATGAAGGTGCAGAAGCGGCAGCGGGCCGAGGCGGAAGCCGAGGCCCTGGAGCTGCTGGACCGGGTGGGCCTTAAAGACCGGAAGGACGACTATCCCCGGCAGCTCTCCGGCGGACAGAAGCAGCGGGTGGCCATCGTCCGGGCCCTCATCATGCACCCGGAGATATTGCTGCTGGATGAGATCACCGCCGCCCTGGACCCGGAGATGGTCCATGAGGTGCTCCAGGTGGTGCTGGCCCTGGCCAGAAGCGGCAGCACCATGCTGATCGTGACCCATGAGATGGCCTTCGCCAGGGCCATCGCGGACCGGGTCATCTTTCTGGAGGACGGCCATATCGTGGAGGAGAGCCGGGACCCCAAGGCGTTCTTCGACGAGCCGGCCACAGAGCGGGCCCGGCAATTCCTCCGGACGTTTGAATACTGAGGTGCGGGAATGCTTGACCAGTTTTCAAGGACAGAGCTGCTCTTCGGGAAGCCGGCCATGGAGGCGCTGGCCCGGTCCAGGGTGGCGGTGTTCGGCATTGGCGGCGTGGGCGGCTATGTGTGCGAGGGGCTGGCCCGCAGCGGCGTGGGGGCCTTCGACCTGGTGGACGACGACCGGGTGTGCCTTACGAACCTGAACCGGCAGATCCATGCCACCCGCTCCACGGTGGGCAAACTCAAGGCGGAGGTCATGCGGGACCGCATCCTGGACATCAATCCCCAGGCGGACGTGCGGGTGCACACCTGCTTCTTCCTGCCCGAAAACGCCGACACGTTCTCCTTTGCCGATTACGATTACGTAGTAGACGCGGTGGACACCGTCTCGGCCAAGATCGCTCTGGTGATGCAGTGCGCCCAAACGGGCACGCCCATCATAAGCTCCATGGGCGCCGGGAACAAGCTGGACCCCACCGCCTTCCGGGTGTCGGACATCTACGAGACGAGGGTGGATCCCCTGGCCCGGGTCATGCGCCACGAGCTTCGCAAGCGGGGCGTCAAAAAGCTGAAAGTGGTCTGGTCCGAGGAACAGCCCATCCGGCCCATCGAGGATATGGCCATCAGCTGCCGTGCCCACTGCATCTGTCCGCCGGGCACCGAGCGCCATTGCACCGACCGCCGGGATATTCCCGGCAGCACGGCCTTCGTGCCCTCTGTGGCGGGACTCATCATCGCCGGGGAGGTCGTCAAGGACCTGACGGCAGGAACAAAGAGGGGCGCGGAGCCATGAGCGGGGAGGCGGCCATCCGGCAGCTGGACCGGGACGCGCGTCCAAAGCGGGTCATCGACATCATGGACCCGGAGTACAACGAGCTCAACTACTTAAAGCTATGAAACAGCCCAGCAAAGAGCAAAACCGGTGCAGATAGTGAAAGACACCACCGAATAACGGGGGTGTCTTTCATTCACACGTCACAAAATTTCCAAATGTGACAGCATAAGGTGGTGCGGCTCCCCATAAGGGACCCAGCCTCAGGGCTCCCACGGGAGCCCAACGAAGTGGGTCCCGTGGGAAAAAGGAAGAACGGCTTTGGCCGATGAATGGGCCTGGCTTGCCAGGACCATGAATCTCCAAAACCGTTCTGACGTGGTGCGGGGTATGGGACTTGAACCCACACGTCCAGATGAACACAGGCACCTCAAGCCTGCCTGTCTGCCAATTCCAGCAACCCCGCATGACGCTTGATAATTATAGCACGTCACGCCCGATTGTCAAGTGATTTTTCCGGCCCGGGAGGGGCTGGGACCGCCGGAAGAAGGAATATCTGTCCACCTCCCCGTGTATGATTTACCAAAGTGCGCAAGCCTGCCCCGATGCCGCCGGGCTGGGAATATTTCACTCCCGTCCCGTACAGAATAAGGGTACATCATCACATGGAGGTCGTTACATGAAACGAACAGCTATCGCATGGGTCCTGGTCATCCTCCTGGTCCTGGGCGCCGCCCCGGCCTTCGCCGCGGGCCCTCTCCGGGATGAGGCCGCCTACCCCACAGGCACCCTGGCCCCCTCGTCCACGCCCAATGTGAGCCGGGCCGCGTCCGCCGGCACCGAGACGGAGGCTACGCCTGACCCTGCCGCTTCCACGGAGCCCGCGGCCACGCCGGACGCGAACGCCTCGCCCAGCCCCAGCGCGGCGGCCTATGTGCCGGAGCAGAGCATTTTGTCCGTGGGCGGGGGAGCGACCGAGCCCAACGCCGCCAACACCGCCCCCGTGGTGGAGAACCAGCAGATCGAGACCTACCGGGGCGTGTCCGTGGGCGGCCAGCTCACCGCCCATGACCCGGACGGGGACGCCGTGACCTTCGAGGTCTGCACCCAGCCCATGAAGGGCGCCGTGGACATCTCCCCCGAGGGCTACTTCGTCTACACCCCCAAGGAGGGCAAGCGGGGCAAGGACTATTTCGGCTTCCGGGCCGTGGACAGCTTCGGCAACGCCTCCCAGGAGGGAACGGTCATCATCAAGCTCATCAAGCAGAAGACCAAAGTCACCTACTCCGACCTCACCGGCAGCGGCAGCGAGTACGCCGCCCTGGTCCTGGCGGAGAACGGCGTGTTCACCGGCGAGAAGGTGGGCGAGAGCTACGTGTTCAGCCCGGATGTGGAGCTGAGCCGGGGCGAGTTTTTGTCCATGTGCATGGCCGCGGCGGACTGTGACATCTTAAAGGGCGTCACCTCCACCGGCTTTATGGACGACGGAGCCATCGGTCCGTGGCTGAAGCCCTACGTGGCCACCGCCCTGATGAACGGCTATATCTCCGGGCAGGGAGAGGGCATGGGCGCCAGCTTTGACCCCGCCGGGGCCGTCACCGTGGGGGAGGCCTGCGTGACCCTGAACGCGGTGCTGGGCGTCACCAACGTGGTCAGCACGGCGGCCTATGTGGGAGAGGACAACGCCGGGGCCGGCTGGGCCCAGGCCGTGGCCAACCTCACCGCCTGCGGCGTCATGGTCCGTGACCGGCAGGACGTGGAGGCGGTCCTCACAAGGGCCGGCGCGGCGGACCTGCTGGCCGGCGCGATCAAACTGCTTACTGGAAGATAACAAAAAAACACACCCCGGCACCGTGAACTGCGACCCGTCAAGAGGACAATGAAAAAGGATAAGGATTTATCCCAGCCAGCAGGAAACTGCTGGCTGCTTT
>CANQMW010000002.1 GCA_947625045.1 uncultured Oscillospiraceae bacterium | reverse complement strand
GCCAACAACGTGCGGGTGCGCCTGCGGCAGGTGGAGTTTCGCACCCAGAGCCCCGACCACCCCATCCTCTGGGGCGCCGCGGACTCGGACTATCTCAAGTTCTTCATCTTCCAGGTGTGCAGAGAGGGTTGAACCTTCCTGGTACCAGGGCGGACGAGCCCGACAGTATCCCGGCCCACTTGTTACGCTGCGCTCACCAGCCGTGGGACCGTGACACTGCCGGCTCTCGCCGCCTGTCGGGTCAGCAAGAAAAAGCCTCCCCTGTGCAAGGGGAGGTGGGCCGCCGCAAGGCGGCTCGGAGGGGTTGTAACCTTCCGTAACGCGACAATCCCTCAGTCAGCGCAAGCGCTGACAGCCCCCTTTGCACAAGGGGGCCTCCATAT
This sequence comes from uncultured Oscillospiraceae bacterium, assembly GCA_947625045.1. Lineage (GTDB taxonomy): Bacteria > Bacillota > Clostridia > Oscillospirales > Oscillospiraceae > CAJOIG01. The sequence goes on along the minus strand of CANQMW010000002.1, from coordinate 194,401 downwards.
TGTAGGGCGCGCCGGAAAGCGCGCCCATCTTATTCTTCTCTCCCCCAGTCACCGCTTCCAGCGGCGACAGCCCCCTCGTCAGAAGGGGCCAATTTCTTACGTGGCGCTGTCGTCCGCCGTCTCGATATATACCTCTTCCGCCTCATAGAGCGCTTTTTGCAGTGTCTCCCGCCCAGCGGCGTTTTCCTCCGTCTGGGGCAGCGCGTCCAGAGCCGCGGACGCCGCGGCGCAGAGAATGTGATACGCCTTCTGATAGTCCGGCATGGTTCTTCCCTCCTCCCACTTTTCAATAACCGATATTGGTCAATGTTATTATATATGCATTTCGGTTAACATTCAAGCAGGAAATGAGGCTTGAATGTTATGATCGTGTATGACAAGCTATGGGACACGATGCGGCAGCGGGGCGTCAGCCAATACGCGCTTATCAAGACCTACAACGTCAGTCCCGCCCAGATCACCCGCATGAAGCGCAACGAGAGCGTCAGCACCCACACCATCGACATGTTCTGCCGCATCCTGGACTGTCAGGTGAGCGACATCATGGAGTATATACCCGATCAAGACGAATGAACCGCCGGAGGCAAGACCTCCGGCGGTGCTTTTATCCAATTTTGTGCCCCTGCTTGTCCTCAGTGCGGCGCTTGCGCAAAAACGAAAGCGGCGGGGCCTGGCAGGGCAGGCGCATATGCAGCTCCATCTTGGGGTGGCTGGCCGCCGCCACGGGCAGGCCGCCGGCGTCCTGTATCTCCCCCACCGTAAATTTTACGGGCTCCCGGCCGGGCATGAGCAGCTCCAGCTCATCCCCGGGACAGAAGCGGTTGCGCTGGGTGAGCACGGCATTGCTCCGCTCGTCGCATGCCTCCACCACCGCCGCCACGTCATAGCGGGAGAAGTAGCAGGCGTCGTCGGTATACTGCCCCGGCGGGCCGAAGTAAAAGCCTGTGGAATAAGGCCGGTGGCTCACGGCGTACACCTCGTCCCGCCACACGGGGGCCAGCGTCTCCCCCGCCATGGCCGCGTCCACGGCGTGGCGGTAGGCGCTGGTCACCACGGCGGCATAGTAGGCGGACTTGGTCCGCCCTTCTATCTTGAGGCTGGCGACGCCTGCGGCGATGAGCTCCGTCACATGGTCTATCATGCACATGTCCCGGGAGTTATATAGATACGTCCCCCCGTCCTCGGTGATATCGAACAGCTCCCCGGGGCGCTTTTCCTCCATGAGCTTATACTTCCACCGGCAGGGCTGGGTGCAGGCGCCCTGGTTGGCGGCCCGGCCGGTCAGGTAGTCGGAGATCACGCACCGGCCGGAGAAGGACACGCACATGGCTCCGTGGCAGAAGGCCTCCAATTCCAGCTCCTTCGGCGCCCGGGCCCGCAGTTCACTTATTTGTTCCAGGCTCATCTCCCTCGCCAGCACCACACGCTTGGCCCCCAGGTCATGGAACATCCGGGCGGCCTCGGCATTCAGTACCCCCGCCTGGGTGCTGATATGGACGGCGGCGCGGGGCGCGTACTTCTTTGCCAGGGCCAATACCCCCAGGTCGGAGAGGATGAGCCCGTCGACATGGGCCGCTTCCAGACTCTCCAGATACGCCGGCAGGGCGTCGGTCTGCTCATCCGTGGGGATGGTGTTCACGGTGACGTACACCCGCACGCCCCGGGCGTGGCAGTACTCCATGGCCCAGACCATGTCCTCAGGTCCGAAGACCCCCGCACCGGCCCGCATGCCGTACCGGGGCCCGGCCAGGTACACGGCGTCCGCGCCGTAGGCCACGGCCATCATCAGCTTCTCCCTGTCCCCCGCCGGGGACAGCACCTCCGGTCTTTTGCACTCGTCCATACGCTCACCTCCCGCCCATTGTAACATAAAATGTCCGGCCCTTGAAGGGCCGGACACGGTTTTCTTTTTCGCTCACGCCACGCGCCGGGCGCTGTAGAAGCGGGTGTTGTAATAGCTCTCCGAGAGGCCGGAGATCATCACCTTCCCGCCGCCGGAGGAGGCGTGGATGAACTTGCCGTCGCCGATATAGATGCCGGCGTGGCCGATGGCGGTCTTGCCGCCGTTGTAGAAGATGATGATGTCGCCGGGCTGCAGGTCGGACCGGGCCACCTGCACGCCCACGGAGTTCTGAGCGGTGGCGGTGCGGGTGATGGAGTAGCCGCACTGCTTGTAGACGTAGTACACGAACCCGGAGCAGTCAAAGCCCGAGGGGCTGGTGCCGCCGTACACATACCGCACGCCCATGTACTTCTTGGCCTCCGCCACGATCTTCTCCCCGTTGGCGGAGGCGGGCGCGGCGCTGGAAGCCGTGCTGGTGTTTGTGGAGATATAGTCCTGATAGATGTAGCCGCTGGTGCCGCTCCAGCTCACCCGGTACCACTGGCCGGACTTGCCGGTGATGGTGACGGCGGTGCCCTTCGCCAGCACGCCCTTGCTGGTATAGGCGGTGGAGGGACCCTCCCGCAGGTTCACGCCCGCGGTGGTGAAGGCAGAGGTGTTCTGGGTCTCGGTGACCTCCGCCGTGACGCCGGACTGGGACAGGTACTGCTTGTACACATACCCCGTCTGGCCGTCGCAGCTCACCTTGTACCAATCCCCGGACTGGCCGGTGATGGTCATCTTGGTGCCGTTGTTGTATGTACCCACGACGGCATACTCCGTGCCGGGGCCGGAGCGCATATTCACATAGTCTCCCGTGATGACGCCGGTTCCCGAGGCGCTCTCCGCAGCCGGGGAAGCGGACTGGGCCGTGCCGCCGCCCAGAGACATATAGGCGCTGTAGATGTAGGCGGTGCGGCCGTTATAATCGATCTGATAGAAAGCGCCGTTGACGCCGGTGACCTTGTAGGAGGCGCCCTTGCTCGCCTGGCCGATGGCCTCATAGGCCGTGGTGGGGCCGGAGCGGACGTTCACGTAGCTGCCCGTCACCGTGCCGGTGCCGAAGTCGCCGGTTCCGCTGAGAGCGTAGGACACATAGTCCTTGCTCATATAGCCGGTCTGGCCCTTATAGCTCACCTGGTACCAGCCGTCGGCGGAGCCAATGATGGCCACCACCGTGCCCCGGGGCAGGCAGGTGACCACATCGCCCGCCGTGGAGGGCTGGGAGCGCATATTCAGCGCCGAGGCCGTCACGGTCCCCGCACCTTCGCTGTCGGCCCGGGCCACCGCCGCGGTCACCACGGCCATGCAGACAAGGATGGCCGAGACCACCGCCGTGCGCAGCAGCTTCGTGGAGTCGAACTTTCTCATATCACCGGGTCGCCAGAGCCCTGTCCAGCCACACGCTGGCCACGTCCATGGCCGCGTACAGGCTGTCCTTCTCGCTCTTTTTCACCACCCGGTCCCGGCTCTTCAGGTCCGGATCGGTCAGCTGCAGCTGCACGGATACACGGGTAGCCACATCCAGGTCCTTGATCTTCTTGGTGTCCAGGATCTGGAGCATGATGATGTATTTGTCCGCCATGCTGCCGAAGTAGATCAGATTGTCCTTCCGGCGCAGGGGGTGACCCTTGTACTGCAGGGCCGCCGTCTTTTCAGCCATGGTAAATGCCTCCCATAGGTGATTGTTACTGAATTGTAACATATTGTTTCTGTCTTGTCAACATAAGATTTTGATTTTTGGCAAAAAATACCCGCTCTCCCCTGCCCAAGAAAGCCGGGCGGGGAAAAGCGGGTATGGGCGTTTATCTCTCTTGGCCGTCAGGCCGCCTGGGGCGGGGCCTCCTGGCCGCCGGTATCCGGCTCCGGCGGGTTGGTGATCTCCACGGGCGGCGCGGTGACCACAGGCGGATCGGTGACCTGGACAGGCGGAGCCGTCTCCGGCGGCGCGGTCACAGGCACATCCGTGACCGGCACGTCCGTCACAGGCGGGTCGGTGACCTGGACCGGCGGGTCCGTGACCACGGGCACGTCTGTGCTGGGCGGCGCGGTGACGTCCACGCCCGGCGGGTCAGTGACATCGGGGGGTGTGGTCACATCCACGCCCGGCTGGTCGGTGACACCGGGATCGCCGGTGGGCGGCGGGGATTCGTCGCTGATGCCGGGGGAGGGCGGCGCCTCGCCGGTGGGGGATGGGCCGGGACTGCCGGTGGTCTTGCTGCCGCCGAAGGCGTTGATCGCCGCGCCGATGGTGGGCGTGGGGAAGGCCCAGTAGCCCAGGCCCTCGTGGACCCGCTTCATGACCTTCTGCCATATCTGGGCGGCCGGGTTGCCGTAATACTCCATGACGGCGTTATAGCGGTAGCCGGTCCAGCAGGCCGCTACGTAGTAGCGGGTGAAGCCGGTGAAGTAACGGTCATACTTGTTGCTGGTGGTGCCCGTCTTGCCGGCCACGGCCTGGCCGCTGATGCGGGCCTCGGTACCGGTGCCGTACTCCACCGCGCCCTGGAGGATGTTGGCGATGTTCCAGGCGGTGTTCTCCTTCACGGCCACATGCCGGTCCGGAGCGTTGTCCAGCACCAGGTTGCCGTCGCTGTCCCACACATAGGAATAGGTCCGGCCGAAGGTCATGATGCCGTCGTTGGCGAAGGCGGTGTATGCCTGGGCCATCTCCAGGGGCGTGATGCCGTAGGACAGCTGCCCCAGTGCCAGAGGCGCGTAGGCGTAGTCGGTGAAGGTGCGCTGCTGGTCCGGGTCATAGTAGTCACGCACCAGGTTCTTAAAGCCAAAGCGGTTGGTCAGATAGTCCCAGGAGGCCGCCAGGCCCAGCTTATTGAGGGTCTGGGCCGCCACGGTGTTCAGGGATGAGATGATGCCCTGGCGGATGGTGGTCCAGCCGCTGTAGCCGCCGGAGTCGTTCCGGGGATACCAGTTGGGCACGTTGGAAAGCACGATGTTGGGCGAGTCGTTCACCGGGGTGTACTGGGTGACCAGCCCCAGGTCAAAGGCCGGGCCGTACACGGCCACGGGCTTGAAGGAGGATCCGGGGGGCCGGGTGTACTCGGTGGCGTAGTTCTCCGTGAAGCTGCCTTCCTTCACGCCGGTGCCGCCCGCCAGGCCCAGGATGGCGCCGTCCTTGGGGTCCATGACCACGATGGCGGACATGAGCTTCTGGCCGGTCAGGTTGCGCCAGGGCTGGGGCAGGTTGCCGGTGTTCTGGTAGATGTCGTCGATGATGCCCTGGATGCGCTTATCCATGCAGCAATAGATATCATAGCCCCGGTTATAGATGAGGTATTCCGCGGCGTCCTCGGTGATGCCCTTGGCCGCGGCCAGGTCCTCCGTCAGGGCCCAGATCAGCGAGTCCACATAGTAGGAGTTGGGGACAAACTCCATCTCCTCGCCCACGGCCCGCTTGAACACCAGCTTCTCGTTCTTGGCGGAGGTGTACTCGTCATAGTCGATATACCCCTGGTCGTACATCTCCCAGAGGATAGTCTCCTGACGGGCCTTGTTGCGGGCCTCGCTCTTGGGCCCGATATAGGGGTCGTACAGGGAGGGGTTGTTGGTTATGCCGATGAGGGCGGCGCACTCCGCCAGGTCCAGCTGCCAGACCTCCTTGTTGAAATACTCCCGGGCCGCGGCGCCCACGCCGTAGCAGCCCTCGCTCAAGTAGATCTCGTTGAGGTACCACCCCATGATCTCCTGCTTGGTGTACTTCTTCTCGAACTCCAGCGCCCGGAACATCTCCAGCAGTTTTCGCTGGACGGTGACTTCGTCCTTGCCCGTCAGGTTCTTGATGAGCTGCTGGGTGATGGTGGAGCCGCCGAAGGTGTCGTTCATGCTCAGGAACATATTGCCGAAGGCGCCCAGGGTACGCCACCAGTCCACGCCCTTGTGGGTGTAGAAGTGTTTGTCCTCGATGGCCACGGCGGCGTGCTCCAGGTCGATGGGGATCTGGTCATAGTCCACCCACAGACGGTTTTCCGTCCAGTGCAAAGTGGCCAGCTCCTCCCACTGGTTGCTGCCGGCGCTGGTCTCCACCAGGATGCGGCTGGACATATTGGAGGCCATCTCCTCCGGCGTCAGGTCCAGGCTCTCGGACAGGCATGTCTTCACATATACGGCGAAGATGCAGGCGAACAGCAGGCCGGTAGTGAGGAACACCAAAAGCACCGTCACCAGGGCCTTTACCGCCGTGCGCAGCACAAGGCCGGTCCCGGCGGCGGCGGTGTCCACCACCGTCCCCGCAGCCCGACGGGCGCGGCGCATCTTCCGGCTGGTATGCCAGGCCCGGAACCGGCCGAATCTTTCTTTAATCTTGCGGAATATATTCACAGCTGCTCCTCCGAATGCTTTCGGCTGTCAGGATGTAGGCAAAGGTCTGACATCGTTTTGACATATCCATGTACAGACATGGTTAGTATAACACACTTTTTCCCGATTGTATATCCCATTTATGAATTAATGATGTCCAAGTCCTTAAATCCGGCGCATGAGCCGCCGCTCCCTGGGGCATACTGGCAGAGAGGGGTGAAGGGTATGAGAAGGAGCCGGAAGCTCATACTGGCCGCGGCGCTGGCGCTGGCCGTGGTGATGAGCGTGCTGGCGGTAGCCGGGAACCTGGGGCTGCTGGGGACATTTGGGGCATGAAAGGCGGCGTTTCTCCCTATTTTCCCTCTTGCATTCTCCCCGGCCAGGCTATACAATAGGGACAGGGAACAAGACAAGGAGGCGCGGCATGGAGAGCGAATTTGGCGCCAGCTACATCACCATCGAGGACGACGACGGCAACGAGTTCGAGCTGGAACACCTGTCCACCCTGGAATTCGAGGGAGACGAGTACATGGTCTTCCTCCCCGCCGACATGGACGAGGACGATCCGGACTACGGCTTCATCATCCTTAAAGTGGTGGAGGAAAACGGCGAGGAGCAGTTCGTGTCCGTGGACGACGACGAAAAGCTCCAGCGCATCTATGACTATTATATGGAGCAGGTGTTCTCCGACGAGGAGGACGGCCTGCCCGAAGAATAAGAAACAAACCTGCCCTGTTCGTGGTCTCAAGGGTCAGATTGGACCCACATCTCTTATAAGGGATGCCATATAGGGCGGCGGAGCGCAGGCCTCCCGGCCATGCCGGACGTTGGAAGCGCGGAAACCGCCATGAGGCGACCCACCTGCCGAGTCGTGCAGGTTACAAATCCGGCCCCCACGGCAGGGCGGGCCCGTCGGAGCAAGGTTTCCTTGCTCCGACGCTTTGTTTATCCTCCGCGCATTTTCCACAAAATGGGGCCCCCGAATATGAACAACCTGACGAATGCAACGGTCACCCGTTGCTTTTTGCATTTTATATAATTATAATATTTATGCTCGTTTTGTTCTTGGTGATTTTCCACCATGAGCATAAGCGCTTCCCTGGCTGAGAGAGTGAACTCTTATCCATCCAATTTGACTATTATTTGAAGGGAGAGACGCAACTATGAATGAAGTTCTCAACAAGCTCCATGAGCTCGGCATCGTGCCCGTGGTGGTCATCGACGACGCCAAGGACGCCATTCCCCTGGCCAAGGCCCTGATCGAGGGCGGCCTGCCCTGCGCGGAGGTCACCTTCCGCACCGCCGCCGCCGCGGACGCCATCAAGGCCATCGCCGACAACTTCCCCGACATGCTGGTTGGCGCCGGCACCGTACTGACCACCGAACAGGTGGACAAGGCCGTGGCCGCGGGGGCCAAGTTCATCGTCAGCCCCGGCACCAACCCCAAGGTGGTGAAGTACTGCGTGGAGAAGAACATCCCCATCACCCCGGGCACCTGCAACCCCAGCGACGTGGAACAGGCCCTGGAGTGCGGCGTGAACATCGTCAAGTTCTTCCCGGCGGAGCCCGCCGGCGGCTTGAAGTACATCAAGGCCATCGCCGCCCCCTATGTGGACGTAAAGTTCATGCCCACCGGCGGCATCAACGCCAACAACGTCCGGGACTACCTGGCCTACAATAAGATCTGGGCCTGCGGCGGCAGCTGGATGGTGAAGGGCGACCTTATCAAGGCCGGCGATTTTGAGAAGATCAAGGAGCTCACGGCCGAGGCCGTGCAGATCGTCAAGGAGGTACGTGGATAATGGCAAGAGTAGTCACTTTCGGCGAGCTGATGATGCGGCTGCAGCCGTTCAACTATGAGCGTTTCGTCCAGGCCAGCAACCTGGAATTCACCTTCGGCGGCGGCGAGGCCAACGTGTCCGTGTCCCTTGCCAACTACGGCGTGGACTCCGTCTACGTCACCAAGCTGCCCGCCCACGCTCTGGGCCAGTGCGCCATCAACAGCCTGCGCCGCTACGGCGTGGATACCACCAAGATCGTCCGGGGCGGCGACCGCATCGGCATCTACTTCAACGAGAAGGGCGCCTCCCAGCGTGGCAGCGTGTGCATCTATGACCGCGCCCACTCCGCCATCCAGGAGGCCACCACCGCCGACTTCGACTGGGACAAGATCCTGGACGGCGCCGACTGGTTCCACTTCACCGGCATCACCCCGGCCCTGGGCCCCAATGTGGTGGAGATCTGCCGGGAGGCCTGCAAGGCCGCCAAGGCCAAGGGTGTGAAGATCAGCTGCGACCTGAACTACCGGGGCAAGCTGTGGACCCGTGAGCAGGCCCGGGCGGCCATGACCGACCTGTGCCAGTACGTGGACGTGTGCATCTCCAACGAGGAGGACGCCAAGGACGTGTTCGGCATCGAGGCCGAGAAGACCGACATCTACGCCGGCGAGATCAACCGGGAGGGCTACAAATCCGTGGCCAAGCAGCTGGCGGACAAGTTCCACTTCGAGAAGGTGGCCATCACCCTGCGGGAGAGCCACTCCGCCTCCGACAACGGCTGGAGCGCTATGCTTTATGATGTTGCCAGCGGCGAGTACGCCTTCAGCAAGAAGTACGAGCTGCGCATCGTGGACCGCGTGGGCGGCGGCGACAGCTTCGGCGGCGGCCTGATCTACGCGCTTTTGGCGGGCAAGAGCACCCAGGCGGCGGTGGAGTTCGCCGTGGCGGCCTCCGCGCTGAAGCACTCCATCGAGGGCGACTACAACATGATGACCATCGCCGAGGTGGAGAAGCTGGCCGGCGGCGACGGCTCCGGCCGCATCCAGCGGTAAGTCTCTCTTACATACGTTCATCCCCCGGCCATCCGGCCGGGGGATTTGCTTTTCGGGTCCCGCCGTGATATACTGTTAAAAACTGTTTATCTGCCCCACGAAGGGAGAACCGATATGAAAAAATACCTGGTGCTGCTGGCCGCGCTGGCGCTGTATGTGTGCCTTTGCGGCTGCGAGGGCTATGTGAGCCTGCTGCCGGGCTCGGAGCCGGTGGCCGTGGAGAACGCCCCCGCCCCCGACGGGCAGGAGGCGGACGCCGGCGAATTCCGGGAGCAGTCCCTGCTGGAATTCATGGGCTGGCGGGACTTTGCGGCCAGCTACTATGACGACACCCCCGTGGCCCTGTCCATGCGGGTGGGGGACAGCTTCGACTCCCCCATCTTCGACCGCACCAGCATCATCTCTGCCTGCGACGCCCTGCGGGCCATGACCGTCACCGGCCGGGCCCCCGGCGTGGACACCGCCGCACAGAAGACCGTCTTCACCTTCACCATGGCGGACGGGGAGACCTATTCCGTGACCTTCACCGGCCGGGACGTGACGCTGACCGCCGGCACCTATACCGTCACCGGCGGGGACGCTCTCTGGGCCCTGGCCTTCCCCGGCTACGGCGGCGACTTCGACATCTTCGATCTCTACAACAGCGCCAATATGCGCGCCTTTGCCGATCAATTCTCCCAGAACACGCCCCTCACCGTTGGCCGGCGGCAGAACGGCGGCGCCACTCTCACCTCCTCCGACCCGGCCATCGTCCAGCAGGTGTTCGCACTTCTCGCGAACGCGGCCATAGACCGGGTGGAGCAGAGCCCGGACCAGAACATCGACCTCACCCAGACCACGGACTACGTGTTCACCATGCCCGACGCCTCCGCCGTCACCGTGTCCTTCACGGGGCCGTGCCTGGCCGTGACAGCGTCGGAGGACTACGGCACTGTGTACTACTGGCTCCGGGGCGTGGACGACCTTCCCTATGTGCCCGTGCTGCCGGAGAGCACCGTGCCCACCTTCGCCGGCGGGCCGCTTACGGACCTGCGGGAGGACATCGCCCAGGCCCAGCAGGCCGCCAACGGCTGGCTGAACGGCGTCTCCGTGGAGGGCGTGTACGTGGACTACACCATCAGCGGCTATGACCCGGGATATCTGACCCTCAGCGGCAGCGTGGCCACCAGCTTCGTCCAGCAGGTCACCTCCATCACCGCCACCGGCGATACCGCCGAGGTCACCTCCGGCGACACCATCACCGTGTACGTCATCCTGTCCGACCAATCCGGGCCCATCCTCGTGTTCATGGGCGACACGGTCCAGCAGGTGGTTGGCGTGAACCACCCCTGCGACACCAATGCCATGGCGAACCTGCGGGCCACCATTTTGCAGCTGGCCCAGGACTCCAACAACGTGGGCGCCGTGGTCGGCGGCACGGACTAAAAAACAACACAAAGGCATAGAAACGGCCCCCTCTGACGAGGGGGCTGTCACCGCCTTTGGCGGTGACTGGGGGAGAGAAAATAAAATCTCTCCCTCCGTCGCGGCTATCGCCGCGCCACCTCCCTCGTCAGAGGGAGGCTAAAAAGCCGGCGGACGCATCAGCGTCCGCCGATTTCATTATTTAAAAAACGCCTCGATCTCTTTCTTTGCCGCCGTGCTGCGGCCGGAGACCATCCTCTCCTGGCCGCCGCCCCGGGCCTGGAGGGCCGGGCCGTTTTGTTTGATGAACGCCCGCATGTCCGCCGTTTTGCTCGCCATGACGAAGCGGTAGGCCCCGTCGGCGCCCGCGAACACAGCGCACACGCCGCCGCACTTTTCCATCCCGGCGTTGGCCAGCGTGCGCAGCACCTCTTCGTCCCCGTCGGCGAAGAGGACCATATTCCCATCCGTGGGCTCCAATGCCACGGCCCGGGCCTCCGCCGCCGCTTTGCGCAGGGCAGCCAGCTCTTTTTTCAGCTCATCCCGCTGGGCGACGAGCCTCTCCGTCCCGGCGGCGATGTCCCCCTGGGGCACGTTCAAAAGCCCCGACACCGCCGCGCTGGCGGCGTACCGGGCCCCATAGTCCGCGAGGGCGTCGGAGCCCGCTTTCATCCATATGCGCACGCCGCCCCGGTGGCGCATAAAGTCCAATAGCTTGATGACGCCGATCTGGCCGGTGGAACTGACGTGGGGCGCGCAGCAGGCGCACATGTCCACCCCCTCCACGCACACGATGCGCACGTCCTGGGTGAGGTCCAGCTTGCTGCGGTAGTCCATCTCTTTGAGCTCCCAGGCCATGGGGAACTTGGTCCGTACCCGCAGGCCCTGCCACACCGCCTCATTGGCCCGGCGCTCGATATCGTCCAGCTGCGCCCGTGAAAGCTCCCCGTTGAAGTCGATGGTGCACCCGGCCTCCGTCAGGTGAAAGCCCACGTTGTCGTAGCCGTAGGTGCTGTGGATGAGGCCGGAGACGATGTGCTCGCCGGTGTGGGTCTGCATCTTGCGAAAGCGCTCAGCCCAGTCCAAATGGCCTGTGACGGTCTCGTCCACAGGCAGCGGCCCGTCGGTGAGGTGGAAGATGGCGCCGTCCTTTTCACGGGCGTCCAGCACCCGCACGGCGCCCAGCGTGCCGGTATCCGCCGTCTGGCCCCCCTCCTCCGGGAAGAAGGCGGTGGCGTCCAGCACTACCTGCCAGCCGTCCTTCGCCTTTTCGCAGAACAGGACCTCTGCTTCAAAGTCCTTGGTATAGGCGTCCTCATAGTACAGCTTTCTCGTCTGCATCGGTTGACCTCCCCCGGAAAAAAGTGTATACTGCGGCCATGGATATTTTCAAGATATGGCTCATCTATCTGGAAGCGGTGAACCTGCTGACCCTGGCGGTGTTCGGGCTGGATAAGCACCGGGCCCGGGTCCACCGGGAGCGCATCCCGGAGGCCGCCCTGCTGGGCCTGGCCGTCCTGGGGGGCGGCGTGGGGGCCCTGGCGGGGATGTTTTTGTTCCGCCACAAGATACGAAAGCGCAAGTTCACCGTGGGCGTGCCCCTGATCCTCCTGGGGCAGGTCGCCTTTTCCCTCCTGCTCTTTTTTGCCATATCCCACTGAATATCATAATAGAGTTTTTTCGGAGGCACGTCAAGTATGGAAAACTATTTGGATATAAAGCCCGAGGTGGCCCAGGCCCTCGCCGCGGGTAAGCCCGTAGTGGCCCTGGAGAGCACCATCATCTCCCACGGCATGCCCTGGCCCCAGAACGCCGAGACAGCCTTCGCCGTGGAGGACGTCATCCGCGCCCACGGCGCCGTGCCCGCCACCGTCGCCGTCATTGGCGGCCGGCTGAAGGCGGGACTGGAGAAGGAAGAGATAGAATATCTCGCCAAGAAGGGCCAGGCCGTTACCAAGGCCAGCCGCCGGGACCTGCCTGTGCTGTGCGCCCGGCATGAGGACGGGGCCACCACCGTGGCCGCCACCATGATCGTGGCGGCGCTGGCGGGCATAAAGGTCTTCGCCACCGGCGGCATCGGCGGCGTCCATCGCGGCGCCGAGACCACCATGGACATCTCCGCTGACCTGGAGGAGCTAGCCCGCACGCCGGTGCTGGTCGTCTGCGCCGGGGCCAAGAGCATCCTGGACCTGGGGCTCACGCTGGAATATCTGGAGACCAAGGGCGTGGCCGTGTGCGGCTATCAGACCGACGAGCTGCCCGCCTTCTATACCCGCACCAGCGGTTTCGGCGTGGACTTCCGGGCAGACAGCCCTAAGGAACTGGCCGCCGCCTTCGCCGCCCAGGGGGCGCTGGGCTATCCCGGCGGCATGCTGTGCACCAACCCCATCCCGGAGGAATATTCCATGGACCCGGCGGTCATCAACGCCGCCATCGACCAGGCCATCGCCGAGAGCGTCCAGCAGGGCATCAAGGGCAAGAAGGTCACCCCCTTCCTCCTGGCCCGGGTGAAGGACATCACCGGCGGCGACAGCCTGGCGTCCAACATCCAGCTGGTCCTGAACAACGCCGCCCTGGCCGCCGACACCGCGGCGGAGCTTTGCAGGCTCTGAGGAATGGTAAAAAATACCTGCAAAAAGGGTATTGACAAACGAAAAAAGCCGCGTTATAATGCGGTCAAATTCAATACAGTAAACCGTTGATGAAGAGCAAGTAACCTTTCCTGAGCGTGTCACAGAGAGCCGCGGGTGCTGGAAGCGCGGTACAGGCCGGAATGTGTGAATGGACTTCGGAGGGCGATCGGAAGGCAGTGGACACTGCCCTATGTGAGACGGAGAGGAGCGCTCCGTGAACAACGCCTCCGCGTGACAGCGCGGACAGAGCCGGGCGTTTTGAGCGCCAAGCCGGGTGGCACCGCAGGAGTTGATAACATCCTGTCCCAGCAGAAATGCAGGGACAGGATTTTTATTTTGGAACCGGGAGGTACAGCAAAATGTTCATACTGTCCAGACGATGGCGGGCGTAAGGACACACCCCACGAGACATGAACATATCACACGGCAAAAATCTAAAATAAGAAAGCATGAAAAGGAGAACATCAAAATGAAAAAGCTCATCAGCATCGTTATGGCCCTTGTAATGGTCCTGGCTCTGGCGGCCCCCGCCATGGCCGAGGGCGAGACCTATAAGGTCGGCATCTGCAACTACGTGGACGACGCGTCCCTGAACCAGATCGTGGAGAACATCCAGGAGCAGCTGGCCGCCATCGGCGAGGAGAAGGGCGTGACCTTCGACATCAGCTACGACAACCCCAACGCCGACGCCGCCGTCATGGACCAGATCATCCAGAACTTCATCTCCGACGGCGTGGACCTGATGGTTGGCGTCGCCACCCCCGTGGCCATGCAGATGCAGGCCGCCACCGAGGATAACCAGATCCCCGTCATCTTCTCCGCCGTCTCCGACCCCGAGGCCGCCGGCCTGGTGGAGAGCAATGAGGCTCCCGGCGCCAACATCACCGGCACCAGCGACTTCCTGGACACTACCGCCGTCATGAACCTGATCTTCGCCGCTGACCCCGAGGCGGATCTGATCGGCCTGCTGTACGACCTGGGCCAGGACTCCTCCACCACTCCCATCGCCGCGGCCAAGGAATTCCTGGACGAGAAGGGCGTTGCGTATAAGGAGTACAACGGCACCACCATCGACGAGGTCCGGCTGGCTGTGGACTCCATGATCGCCGACGGCGTGGACGCCGTGTTCACCCCCTCCGACAACACCATCATGACCGCCGAGCTCTCCATCTACGAGGCCCTGGCCGAGGCCGGCATCCCCCACTACACCGGCGCCGACTCCTTCGCCCTGAACGGCGCGTTCCTGGGCTACGGCGTTGACTACGCGAACCTGGGCGTGGAGACCGCCAACATGGTGGCCAAGGTCCTGCTGGACGGCGTGGATCCCGCGGAGCTGCCCGTCATGACCTTCGATAACGGCACCGCCACCATCAACACCGACGTCTGCGAGCAGATCACCGGCAAGACCTTCGACGAGCTGGCCGAGCTCTTCGCCGACCTGTGCACCGCGGTGAAGCCCATCGAGACCGCCGAGGAATTCGAATAAAAACAAACTTGCCTCCCCTGTGCAAGGGGAGGTGGGCGCCGCAAGGCGCTCGGAGGGGTTGTAAGCCTGGACAAAAACCGGGCTTACAATCCCCCAGTCAGCTTCGCTGACAGCCCCCTTTGCACAAGGGGGCCTTTCATATCGTAATCGACCCTGGAGGAGAAACCATGTCATTGACTGCGATATGGTCGCTGGTGCAGACGGCCCTGGAGCTGGGCGTCATCTGCTCGCTGACCGTGCTGGCTCTTTTCCTGAGCTACTCCATGCTGAACGTGTGCGACCTGAGCACCGACGGCTGCTTCACCCTGGGCGCCGCCGTGGGGGCCGTGGTGGCCATCTCCGGCCACCCCTGGCTCTCCATCCCCGCCGCCATGGGCGCGGGGATGCTCTCCGGCTTCATCACCGCCGTGCTCCAGACCCGCATGGGCATCGACAGCCTCCTGGCGGGCATCATCGTGAATACGGGGCTGTACTCCATCAACATCGCCGTCATGGGCAAGTCGTCCCTTTTGAACATGAACAAGACGGAGACGATCTTCACCAAGCTCAAGGCCCTGCTGGCGGATACGCCCCTGGCCGGGTACCATGAACTTCTCATCGCCCTGGCCGCGGCGGCGCTGGTGATCCTGTTTCTGGCGCTGTTCCTCCGGACCCGGCTGGGTCTCGCCATCCGGGCCACCGGCAACAACCCCGACATGGTCCGCTCCTCCTCCATCAACCCCATCTTCACTACCACGGTGGGCCTGTGCGTGGCCAACGCCTTCACGGGCCTCTCCGGGTGCCTGCTGGCCCAGAGCCAGAAATCCGTGAACATCGACATCGGCTCCGGCATGGTCACCATCGCCCTGGCGAGCCTTTTGATCGGCCAGACCTTCATGGGCAAGGGCTCCATTGCCAAGCGGGCGGTGGGCATGGTCCTGGGTTCCATCATCTTCCGGCTGGTGTACACCATCGCCCTCAGGCTCAACATGCCGGCGTTCATGCTGAAGTTCGTCAGCTCCGTCATCGTGGTGCTGGCCATCGCGGGACCCTATCTCAAGACCCAGCTGCCCATGCTGAAAAAGCGGCTCACCGCCGGAAAGGGGGGCGAATAAATGCTCACCCTCTCCAACATCTCCAAGACCTTCAACCCCGGCACTGTCAACGAGAAGACGGCCATCTCCGGCCTTTCCCTCCACTTGGACCCGGGTGACTTCGTCACCATCATCGGCGCCAACGGCGCGGGCAAGTCCACCCTCTTCAACGCCATCGCCGGCAGCTTCTACCCCGACACCGGCTCCATCACCCTGGACGGGCAGAACATCACCTACATGCCCGAGTTCAAGCGGGCCAAGGACATAGGCCGCCTCTTTCAGGACCCCATGCGGGGCAGCGCCCCGGGCATGACCATCGAGGAGAACCTGGCCCTGGCCGCCGGGGGCGGCGGGTGGCTGAGCCACGTATCCAAGGCGGAGACGAAGGCCTTCCGGGACAGGCTGGCCCTGCTGGACATGGGCCTGGAGGACCGTATGCGCCAGCCGGTGGGGCTCCTCTCCGGCGGACAGCGCCAGGCCCTGACCCTGCTCATGGCCACCATGGTGCCGCCCAAGCTCCTTCTCCTGGACGAACACACCGCCGCCCTGGATCCGGGCACGGCGGAAAAGGTCCTGGCCCTCACGGAGAGCATCGTGCGGGAGGGAAAGCTCACCTGCATGATGATCACCCACAACATGTCCTCCGCCCTGCAGCTGGGCAACCGGACGCTGATGATGGATTCCGGGCGCATCATCCTGGACCTCAAGGGCGAGGAGCGCAACGGGCTCACGGTCGACGACCTGCTGCGCATGTTCAAGCAGAACGTGGGCAAGGCCCTGGACAACGACAGAATGCTTCTTTCATAAGGTATACAAAAAGCGGCGCGCCATGTGGCGCGCCGCTTTTTTCAGTCCTCTGTGGTCTGGATGTACAACTCCTCGGCCTCTTCCAGGGCCTTGCGCAGTATCGCCGCCGCGGCGGTGGTGTCCCCGCCGTCTTCCGGCATGGCGTCCAGGGCCTTGGACGCGGCGTTGCAGAGGATGTAGTACATGTGCCTGTAGTCTGCCGTCAAAAATTCAGCCTCCTGCTCTTTTTTGGGGGTCATATGTGCCTGCTGGAAAAGAAAACCATGAATGTAAGACTTTGGAAGCCCCGTTCAGCCAAAATCCCCCGCTCAGTGGGAGCGGGGGATTTTTCACTTGTCGGCTTACTTCGCCAGACCGTACTTGCGGTTGAACTTGTCCACGCGGCCGCTGGTGTCCACCAGCTTCTGCTTGCCGGTGAAGAACGGGTGGCACTTGGAGCAGATCTCAACGGTGATGTTCTCCCGGGTGGAGCCGGTCTCGATCACGTTGCCGCAGGCGCAGCGGATGCTGGTCTTGTAGTACTTGGGATGGATGCCTTCCTTCATGATATTCACCTCAGTTCAGGCTGTCTTGAGTGCGGTCATGAGGGCCGCCGTTACAAGACGCAAGTGGTATATTACCATACCTTTTGGAAAAGCGCAACGTTTTTTTGCGGGAAAAGGACACTTTTTTCAGGGGTCTTCCCCGGGCAGCGGACAGTCCGCCGCCTTCCTCAGCCGCAGGTACCACAGCTTCGCCTCCCGTACCGGCTTTTTCCATATCCGCTCCATGGCGGCGGCATAGGCCTGCAGCTGGCCGGTATACCTATCCGGCTCCATATGGCCGTCGGTCTTGAAGTCGATGACCGTGAGCGCGCCTTCTTCCTCCAGACAGCAGTCCACCACGCCCTGTAAGAGCACCTGCTCCCCCTCGGGGGCCTGGGGATACCAGAGCTTCGCCGGGCAGAGCAGGGAGAACCGGAACTCCCGTATCACTTTATCCGCCTTCAGGAGCCTCTGCCCCATTTCCGAGCGGAAGAAGGCCAGGATGTCCCCCGGCTCCACCGCCCGGGCCTGGCGCTGGTCCAAAAAGCCCATAGCCTCCATGCGGGCGATCTCCCCGGCGATTTCTTCCTCCGAGCCGGTATTGGCAAAATCGATGTGCTGCATGACCAGGTGGGCCGCCACGCCCCGCTCCGGGCCGGTCAGGTCCCGGGACCCCCGGCCAAAGTCAGGTTTGCGCAGCCGCGCCGTCACCACGGGCGCACGCACAAGGTCCACGGCCTCCGGGTCCGCCGCTCCCGCCGCCAGCTCGGAGGCCGCCGTGGCCGTGAGCTTGGAGGGAAGGGTGACCGACGCCTCGAAGGGATACCGCCAGGCAAAGTGCCGGCCGATCTCCGCCGTCAGGGCCGGGTCCGCCGGGAGCGCGGGCCGCTCTTTCTCTGCCGCCGCCTCTTCTGCGGCGGCGCTCTCCGGCAGGACGATGTCCATCGTCTCTCCCCCGTCCGCCAACGCGGCCCGCATGAGCCAGGGGGCGGTGCTGTCCGCCCGCATCAGGATGCGGGGGCTGACGGGCCCCGGCCCCGCGGGGGCATACTTCGCCAGCTTCCCCGCCGGATCCTTCACCGTGGCGGTCATGATGAGCCGTTCCCTCGCCCGGGTCATGGCCACGTACAAAAGCCGCTCCTGCTCGGAAAGGTCCTCCCGTTTCTCCGCCAGATCGATGGCCTTCCAGCACAAGGTGGGCCAGCGCACGCCCCGGACCGGGTCCGTGAGCTTCATGCCCAGGCCCAGCTTTTCGTGGCACAGCACCTGGCCGGCGCGCTGGTCGTTCCAGCCGTGGGCGGCGTCCGCCAGGAACACCACGGGGAACTCCAGGCCCTTGGACTTGTGCACGCTCATGATCTGCACCGCGTCCGACGATACGGGCATGGGCGGCTCCCGGCCCTGGTCCTCCAGGTCCCGCAGCCAGCTCACGAACCGGAAAAGGCCGTGGCTGCCGCTTTCCTCGAACCGCCGGGCGTATTCATACAGCTGCATCAGCTCCCCGGTCCGGCGGCCCCCGTCTGACAGCGCCCCGCATATGGTCGTGAGCTCCGTCTCGTCATAGAGCCGGCGCAGGAGGCTGTCCATGGGCTCCTCCCGGGCAAAACTGCGCAGGTCCTGGATGATGTCCACCACCCGGGCGCAGCGCCCGTCCTTCTCCGCCCGGCGCCGGAGGGCGTCCCACATATCCCCCTTCCCCGCCGCCCGGACGGCGCTGAGCTCGTCGGGCGTGAAGCCGAAGGGCAGGCCCCGGAGCACCGCGATGAGGGGCACGTCCTGCCGGGGGTTATCCACCACCGCCAGCAGGCTCATAGTGAAGCTAATCTCCGGCTGAGTGAAAAAGGCCCCGCCCTGCCGGGCGCTCACGGGCACGCCCAGCTCCTGCAGCGCCCGGCGGTAGGCCCCGCCGGTGGTGCCCGGCGTGCGCAGCAGCAGGGCGATGTCCCCGTACCGCACCGGCCGGGTCCCCCCCAGGCCGTCGGCGACGGGTACATGCTCCGCCTCCACCATGTCCCGGATGCGCCGGGCCACGTACCGGGCCTCGGGGCCCAGGCGCGCCTCGCCCTCCTCCCTGTCCCCGCTGTCCAGAAGGCACAGCTCCGGCTTCGTCTCCCCCTCGGAGGGATAGGCCGCCCCGGGGATGAGCCGGGCGGCACCGTCATACTCCACCTCGCCCAGGTCCTTGGACATGATGCGGGAGAACACGGCGTTGCAGGCATTCAGCACCCCGGCGCGGCTGCGGAAATTCTCCTGCAGGAGAATGAGCTCACCGCCGTCACCCCGGCCGAAGCGCTCGTAGTATTCGTTGAATATCCCCGGCTCCGCCATGCGGAAGCGGTACACGGCCTGCTTCACGTCCCCCACCAGGAACAGCCGCTGCCCCTCCCCGGACACCCGCCGGAATAGGGTCTCCTGGACCCGGTTCACGTCCTGGTACTCGTCCACCATCACCTCGGCGAACCGGGCGGACACCGTCCCGGCCAGGGCCGTGGGACCGCCCTTTTCATCGCACAGCAGCTCCACGGCCATGTGCTCCATATCCGCGAAGTCATAGCTGTCGGCATGGCGCTTGCGCCGGGCGTACTCTTCGTCCAGCTCTTTGACCAGCCCCACCAGGGCCGTGAGGGGCCCACGGGAGGCGGCGATCTCCGTAAGCAGCGTGGCGCTCTCGCCCCGCAGGGTCTTCCGCAGGCGTTCGGCAGCGTCCTTGGCCTGCTTCCAGACCGCCTTCACGTCCTCCACATCGCCGTCGAAGTTTCGCAGCGTGCCCAGCCGGGGGGCCGGGTCCGCCGCGATGGCGCATGCCTTGTCCCAGCTCTCGCCGCAGGCCCGGGCAATGTCCCGGAAATGCAGCGCCATATCCTCAAAGGAGGGGCCGTAGCTCTTTTTCACCGGCGCCCGGTCCGGGCCCTCCATCTGCTCCCGCACGGCCCGGTCCAGCGCCAACCCCTGATAGGCGGCCTCGGCCGCCGCGTCATCCAGGATGACCCGGCCCCAGGGGGTCTGGCCCGCGTCGTCAAGGCCGGATATGTCCAGCCCCGCCAAGGCCTTCTCCGCCCAGGCCCAGGGGAAGGGGTAACTGCGGAGCTTTCCATAGAGCTCCGCTATGGTCCGGCCCAGCAGGCCGTCGTCCCGGCCCGCCCCCACGCTGTCGACGAGCGCCTTCAGGTCCGGGTCCGTCTCTATGCGCTCGTAGGCCCTGTCCAGCACGTCCTCCAGCGCCCGGGCCTGCATGGCCCGGGCCCGGGCCTCGTCCAGCAGGGCAAAGCCGGGGCTTATGCCCAGCATATGGGCATTTTCCCGGACCAGGTCCGTGCAGAAGCTGTCGATGGTGCCGATCTTCGCCCGGTAGAGCAGGGCGCTCTGGCGGCGCAGGCGGGCGTTTCCCGGGTCCGCCCCGATGCGGGCGTTCAGCTCGGAGAGGATGCGCCCCCGCAGCTCCGCCGCGGCGGCCCGGGTGAAGGTAATGACGAGAAAGCGGTCGATGTCCTCCCCTTCCAGCACCCGCGCCATGAGCCGCTCAGTGAGCACCCGGGTCTTGCCGCTGCCTGCCGCGGCGCTGACCAGCGCCGGGCCGCCCCGGTATCCCACCGCCCGGGCCTGGGAGGGGGTCAATTTGATGTCACTCATGGCCTTCTATCCTCTTCCACGCGTCCTCGGTGTCCAGCTTCGTCCGCATCCGCCAGGCCCCGCCGGTCTCCTCGAAGCGGCAGGCCTCCTTGAAGTCGCACCATGTGCAGGCGTTCTCGCTGCCGGACTTGTACCAGGGGTCCTGGGTCACACTGCCCGCCTTGAGCTCCGCGGCCAGGTTTTTGAGCGTGTCGTCTATGTACCGGCTCAATGCGCCGAAGCGCTCCAGGCTGGCCAGCGTGCCCTCCGCCGAAGACGTGACGCCGTTCTTCGTGATCTTCACCGGCAGAAACCGCCTGCCCATGTCCGGCTCCATGGCCTTGAGCACGGCCTCGTCGTCCAGCAGCAGGCCGCTTCGTTTGGCGAAATTCTTCTTTGCCTGGCTCCGCAGTTTTTCCAGTTCCTCATCCGTCACGCCGCTGCCCGCGTCCGTTATATCGAACCGGGCCATGCTATAGAGCACCCCGGCGGGGCGTATCTCTTTGGCGCCGAAGCGCTCTCTGCCGTGCCGTTCCAGAGCGAAGAGATACAGGAGCATCTGCAGGTTGAGGCCCATGCACACGTCGGCGAGGTCGAAGCGTTTCACGCCGGTCTTGTAGTCCGTGATGCGCAGGTACAGGGTGTCCCCCTGCGCCCAGCCGTCCACTCTATCCGCCCGGCCGGAGAGTACCGGCTCCCCCGGGGCCGGCACGCCCCCGGCGGCCAGGTCCAGCTCCAGGTCGATGGGCTGGAATTGGGAGTCTTTCAGCTCCTCCCACATGTCCTTCACCACCCGCCGGACCGTGGCCCGCAGCCGCCGGAAGAGATAGGCGAACCGGGCCGTACGGTCCGCGAAGCCCCCCATCTCGTCGGCGATATACTTTTCCACCCACTGGTCCGTCAGGGCCGTGACGCGCTTTTCATCCACCGCGGCGAAGCCGCCCTCACCCATGACGGACCGGGCCACATTCTCCAGGATATAGTGCATGAACGTGCCGTAGTCCCGGGCGGCAAAGACCTCCTTCACCCGGGGCTTGGCCCGCAGGCCGTACTGCAAAAAGTAGGAGAACCGGCACCCAGCGAACTTCTCCGCCCGGGTGGGGCTCATTTTGGGCTCGGGGCCGTAGAGGTCCCGCACCGCTCCCGGTCCCAGGGGGCCGGGCACGGCCTGGGCCGCATTCGCCAGCCTGTCCAGCTCCGCCTCCCGGCCCTGGGATATAAACCAGTCCCGGGCCGCGAGGCAGAGAGGCTCCGTCTCCCCCCGCCAGCCCCGCAGGGCCAGGGAGAAGGCAGGTCTTTGGGCGAAGGTCCGGGCCCGGAGGACATCCCCCTGCACGGGGGTCACGCCCAGAAGGTCCTTTGCCCTGTTTATGAGAAGTCCGGGGCGCTGGTCCTCCCCGGCGGCGTCCACCGCGGGCCAGCTCATGGTGAGGCTCTCCGAGGGGAGCGTCAGGCAGCTGTAGATACGCCCCAGCTCCCGGCCCAGGTCCTCCTCCGCGCTGCCCACGTCCAGGCCCAGGGCCGCCAGTTCCTCCCGCTCGTCGGGGGTGAACACGCCCCCCGCCGCCCCGGGGGCGGGGATGCGCCCGTCCGCCGCGCCCAGGAGGATGAGGTGGCGGGTATGGCGCCGGCGCATGGCGTCGATCTCCCCGGCGCTGACCCTGTCCAGGGACACGGGGATGACGTTCACGTCGTATTTGGACAGCATGAGGGTGAATAGCCCCTGGAACTGCCCTGCGTCCATGGCCATGTCCCCCAGCACCGCGGCGAACTGCTCCAGCGCCCCGCACAGGATGTCCCACAGCCGGGCTTGCTCCGCCGCCGCCTCGGGCCGCCCCTGGGCGGCCAGCTCCGCCGTCCGCTCCTCCAGCCGCGCCGCCAGATGGGTGTCCTCCAGAAACGCCGCCAGGGCCATGGCCTGCTCCCGGGCCGTGGCCGCATCAGCTGTGCGCTCTTCCAGCGCCTTCAGAGGCCCGATGACCGCCCGGCGCAGAGCATTGAGCTTGTCAAGCGCCTCCCTCGCCCGGTCGTCCATCTCCCGGTTATATCCCTCCGGGTGCATGGTCCAGGGCCTGTCCCACTGGCGGCCCCGTATGCCCCAGAGAAGGGCGTAGTTTTCAAGTATGTCCGTATCTTCCAGGGATATGGGCCCCAGGCCGGTCTTCAGATACCCGAATACCGCCTCGTACTCATAGCCCCGGCACATCGCCTCCAGGGCGCAGGAAAGGGCCAGGGGCAGGCTCTTTTGCAGGGTGTCCCCCCGCCCGGATAAAAACAGCGGCACCCCGTACCGGGCGCAGGCGCTCTCCAGCGCCGTGCGGTAGTCCCCGAAGCCCCGGGCCGCCACGGCCATGTCCCGCCAGCGGCACCCACCCCGGGCAAGCTCCGCCATCCGGGCCGCCGCCAGCTCGCACTCCTGGGATATGTCCCCCGCCCGGACGCAGGCCACCGCGTCGGCCCCGCCCTCGTAAGGAGGGGCGCCGAAGTCGAACAGGTGGTCGCAGTAATACCGTATAGGCGTCACCGGCCCCGCCGGCTCCACGCGCTGTTCCACGTACTCCGCGCCATATTCCCCCGCCACGGTCCTGAGCCACCGGGCCGTGGCGAGAGGCAGCAGGCTCGCCCCCTCCCGGCTCTCGTCGCAGGTGAGGCATACGGTGAGGTCCGCCCCGGCCCGGACGATCTGCCGCAGGACCTCTTTTTCCAGGGCCGTAAAGTCAGAAAAGCCGTCGGCATAGTACCGCCCGCCGATGTCGCTCTCGCCCAGCAGGGCCGCGAGGGACGAAAGCCTGTCGGCGCTGTCCGCTCCGGAGAGGCTCTCCACGGCAGTGTAGGCCTCCATGAGAAGGCCCAGGTCCCGCAGCTTGTCGGAAAGTGCCCCCTGGGTATGCGCCGCCGCGCCGCTGAGCTCCGAGGGGCTCACGCCGGCGTTTTTCAGCTCCTCCATGGCCCGGGTGAGGCTGTCCAGGGTCCGGGGCTCCTGCCGGCCGCGATGGTAAACGCGGAGCTGCCCTTCCAGCCCCTGGGCCGCCACGGCCATGCACAAAAGCCGCCCGGCCCCGTCCATGGCGGGCCTCTCTCCCCCCACCTGGGCAAACACCTTCCGCGCCAGGCCCGTGAAGGACAGCACCTCCCCGTACCGGCTCAGCGTATCCCCCGCGGCGGCGCAGAGCTCCCGCTCCGCCTCGTGGCTGTACTGCTCCGGCACCAGCAGGACCGTCTTCCCCACGCCCTGGCGCACATATTCGGCTATCTCCCGGAATACCAGCGCCGTCTTCCCGGCGCCCGCCCGGCCTATTATCGTTCGTACCATATTCCGATTATAGCATATTTTCTATGCGGCGCAAAGCATAGTTCAAAAGCCGATGATACCCAAAGCCCCCAGCAGGAGCTTCAGGCCCAGAAGGCACAGTATAGCCCCGCCGGCGGTCCGGGCCGCACGGCGGCGGGACCGGCCCACCCGGCCGCCCAGGGCGGCCCCCAGGGTAGACAGCGAGCCCATCACCGCCGCCACCATGGCCCCCGCCCGCAGGGCGGGCACCGCCATCACCGCGAAGGTGACCCCCACGGTCATGGCGTCTATGCTGGTGGCGAGGCTCAGCGCCGCGATGGACGCCGCCGACTGCCCGGCCTTTGGCTCCTCCTCGGGTTTTCGGGCTTCGATCAGCATCTTCGTGCCCATGCCCGCCAGCAGCGCTCCCGCCGCCCAGGGGTACATGGCGGCGAGGCAGTCGGGCAGCCCCACCCCCACGGCGTAGCCCAGAAGGAGCATGCCCACATGGAACCCGCTCATGATGGCCACGATGGGGCCTATCCGCCGGCCCCCCGCCGCCATGCCCATGCACACGGAGGCGGCAAAGCCGTCCATGGAAAGGCCCAGCACCAATAAAAACTCTTCCAATATATGCAACGTTATCCTATCCTCCAGACGCCGGGCGTTATCGCCCATCTATCGCAGGATATGACCGACGTGCCCGGTCTGTGAGGGCATTGACCAGCCCGGAAACAAGTGTTATACTGGCCGCGAAGTAGCCAGTATAAGGTAATTTAAAGCGTTCTGCTCCCGGCTGACGCCGGAACCGCAGACCATGCTATAACTATGTAGTCAATTTGTAACCTGGGGGAATTTGGATACCATGTGGGTCGCGGACAAGTGGCGGGACTATGAGCTCATAGACGCCTCCGGCGGGGAGAAGCTGGAGCGCTGGGGCAGCCATATCCTCCTGCGCCCGGATCCCCAGGCCATATGGGCCACGGAGCGCTCCGACCCCCGCTGGCGCAGGCCCGACGCCCGGTACCGCCGGTCCAGCTCCGGCGGCGGAGCCTGGGAGAAAAATTCCCTGCCCCCCAGCTGGCAGATACGCTATAGGGATCTCACCTTCCAGGTCAAGCCCATGAGCTTCAAGCACACAGGGCTCTTCCCCGAACAGGCCGCTAACTGGGACTGGGCCATGGAGAAGATACGCGGGGCCAAGCGGCCCATCCGGGTGCTGAACCTCTTCGCCTACACCGGCGGGGCGACAGTCGCCTGCCTTGCCGCCGGGGCGGAGGTGTGCCACGTGGACGCGGCCAAAGGCATGGTGACCTGGGCCAGGGAGAATGCCGTCTGCTCCGGCGTCGCGGACAGGCCCGTGCGCTGGATCGTGGACGACTGCGGCAAGTTCTGTCAGCGGGAGATACGCCGGGGAAAGCGCTACGACGCCATCATCATGGACCCGCCCTCCTATGGCCGGGGCCCTGGCGGGGAGGTCTGGAAGCTGGAGGACGACCTGTGGCCCTTTGTCAGTTCCATCGTGCCGCTTCTCAGTGACGACCCCCTCTTCGTGCTCATCAACTCCTACACCACGGGCCTGAGCCCGTCGGTGCTCACCTATATCTCCGAGAGCCTGTTCACCAAACGCTTCGGCGGCCGCAGCGACGCCCAGGAGCTGGGCCTGCGTGCTACCGCATCAGGATTGGTTCTGCCCTGCGGGGCCAGCTGCAGGTGGGAGAAATAAAGCCTCCCTCTGACGAGGGAGGTGGCTCGCCCGTCAGGGCGAGACAGAGGGAGAGAAAATTTAAAATCTCTCCCCCAGTCAGCGCAAGCGCTGACAGCCCCCTCGTCAGAGGGGGCCGTAAAACGAACAAGGATTTTATACCTATGGACCCGATCATCCGCATCAAAAACCTCACATACACCTATCCCGACGCCCCCGGGCCCGCCCTGGACGGGGTGAGCCTGGACGTGGCGCCGGGCACTTTCGTGGCGGTGCTGGGCTCCAACGGCAGCGGCAAGAGCACCCTTGCCAAGCACCTGAACGCCATCCTCCTTCCCCAATCCGGGAAGGTGCTGGTGGACGGCATGGACACCATCGACGAGGGCAGCCTCCTGCCCATCCGCCGGAAGGTGGGCATGGTGTTCCAGAACCCGGACAACCAGATCGTGGCGAACGTGGTGGAGGACGACGTGGCCTTCGCCCTGGAGAACCTGGGCGTGGAGCCCAGGGAGATACGCCGCCGGGTGGACGAGGCCCTGAAGCAGGTGGGCATGTACGACTTTCGCCTGCACGCGCCGCACCTTCTCTCCGGCGGACAGAAACAGCGGGTGGCCATCGCCGGCGTGCTGGCCATGGGGCCGGAGGTGCTGGTGCTGGACGAGCCCACCGCCATGCTGGACCCCCGGGGCCGCCGGGAGGTAGTGGGCACCGTGGAGCGGCTGTGCCGGGAAAAGGGCATCACGGTCCTTCTCATCACCCACCACATGGACGAAGCGGTGCGGGCAGACCGGGTCCTCATCATGGACCACGGCCATATCGTCATGGACGGGACTCCGGCGGAGGTGTTCGCCCGGGCGGATGAGCTGCGGGCGCTGTCCCTCACCGTGCCGGACACCACCGCCCTCATCGAAAAACTGAACGCCGCGGGGATGCATCTTCCTCTCTCCGCCCTGACGCCGGAGGCCTGCGCCGCCGCCATCAAGGAGGCGCTGTCATGAGCCTGCTGGAATTACGAAACTTGACCCACGTATACAGCCGGGGCACGCCCTTTGAAAAGGTGGCCATCGACCACCTGGACCTGGACATCGGGGCGGGCGAGACCCTGGGCCTCATCGGCCACACGGGCAGCGGCAAGAGCACCCTCATAAGCCATCTGAACGCCCTCTTAAAGCCCACCGAGGGCACGGTCCTCTTTAGCGGCGAGGATATCTATTCCTCCAAGGCCGCCATGCGCCACGCCCGGTTCCGGGTGGGGGTGGTGTTTCAGTACCCCGAGTATCAGCTTTTTGAAGAGACGGTGTACGCGGATATCGCCTACGGGCCGAAGAACCAGCGCCTTTCCCAGCAGGAGATCGACCGCCGGGTCCGGGAGGCCGCGGCCTTCGTGGGCCTATCGGAGGACCAATTCAACCGTTCCCCCCTGGAGCTGTCCGGCGGCCAGAAGCGCCGGGCGGCCATCGCCGGGGTGCTTGCCATGGAGCCGGAGGTGCTGGTGCTGGACGAGCCCACCGCGGGGCTGGACCCCGCCGGGCGGGAGGATCTTTTGGAAAAGCTCTTCGCCTGGAAGGATGCCTCCGGCGGCACCATCATCCTGGTCACCCACGACATGTCCATCGCCAACCGCTGTGAGCGCCTGGTGGTGTTGGAGTCCGGGCGCATCGTCCTGGACGGACCGCCGGAGATCGTGTTCGCCGCCAGCGAGCAATTGCGGGGCTCGGGCCTGGACCTGCCCGCCGCGGCCCATATCGCGGGGCTTCTCCGCCGGGCGGGGGTGGACCTGCCCGCCGCCATCTATACCGTGGACCAGCTGGCCGACGCCATCCTATCCCTCCGGGGAAAGGGGGGCCGGCCATGCTGAAGGATATCACCCTAGGCCAGTACTTCCCCGGCGACACCCCGGTCCACCGGCTGGACCCCAGGACCAAGCTCATATTGACCGTGGTCTATATCGCGGCGCTGTTCATGGTGAAGACCTGGGGCGGATATATTCTCGTCATCGCGGCCCTGGCCGCCGTCACGTTCGTCGCCCATATCCGGCCCCGGGCCCTTTTGAAGGGCCTGAAGCCCCTCATCTTCATCATCGTGTTCACGGCGGTATTGAACCTCTTTTTCACCGCCGGGGACGACATCCTGTTCCAGTGGCGCTTTATCCGCGTCACCCACACGGGCCTGGAGCGGGCCGTGTCCATGGTGCTGCGGGTCATGCTGCTGGTGTCGGGCACGTTCATGCTCACCTACACCACCTCCCCCCTGGCTATCACCGACGGGCTGGAGCGGCTCCTGTCCCCTCTCAACAGGCTTCACGTGCCGGTATATGAGCTGAGCCTCATGATGTGCATCGCCCTGCGGTTCATCCCCACCCTCATTGAAGAGACGGACCGCATCATGTCCGCCCAGAAGGCCCGGGGCGCGGACCTGGAGACAGGCTCCCTGCCTGAGCGGGCCAAGGCGCTGCTGCCCCTGCTGATACCCCTTTTCATCTCCGCCTTCCGGCGGGCGGACGAGCTGGCGCTGGCCATGGAGTGCCGCTGCTACAACGGCGGCCAGGGCCGCACCCGTATGAAACAGCTGCACATGGGCTGGCAGGACGCCGCGGCCTTCGGTCTGGGCGCGCTGCTGGTGGCGGGCATCCTTATATTGCGGAGGCTGGGGATATGAGGAACATCGCCCTGCGCCTTGCCTATGACGGCACCCATTACCACGGCTGGCAGACCCAGGCGAAGGAGGCCACGGTCCAGCAGACCCTGGAGCGGGCGGTGGAGAAGACCGTACAACATTCGGTGCACGTCACCGGCTGCGGCCGCACCGACGCCGGGGTCCACGCCCTTTCCTACTGCGCCAACTTCCGCACGGAGTCAACGATCCCCATCGACCGGGTCCCCCTGGCGCTCAATTCCCGCCTGCCC
Source organism: uncultured Oscillospiraceae bacterium (assembly GCA_947625045.1). GTDB lineage: Bacteria > Bacillota > Clostridia > Oscillospirales > Oscillospiraceae > CAJOIG01. The sequence continues at coordinate 165,954 of CANQMW010000002.1, read as the reverse complement.
GCGGACATCGCCGTGCAGGACGCAGTGGAGGCCCCCATCGAGTTCAACGCCATCGGCTCCTGCATCCAGAAGGAATACATCTACCGCATCCACAACAGCCGCATCCGGGACCCCTTTTTGGACTGCCGGGCCTGCTTCTGGCCCGCGCCATTGGACGCGGAGATCATGGACGCGGCGGCCGCCGCCTTCGTGGGCAGGCACGACTTCGCCGCCGTGCGCAGCGTGGGCACGGAGACGAAGACCACCGTCCGCACGGTGAAGTGGTGCCGGGCGGAGCGGACCGGGGACATGATCACCGTGGCGGTATGCGCCGACGGGTTTTTGTACAACATGGTCCGGGCCATCGTGGGCACGCTGGTCTACGCCTCCGACGGAAAGCTGGCCCCGGCCGACATCCCCGCCCTGCTGGAAAAGGGCGACCGGCGGCTCACCGGCCCCACCATGCCGCCCCAGGGGCTATACATGCACCGGCTGTGGTACGAGGGGGACGTGGGGAAAATGATGGATAGACAAAATATGATTTAATGTGCTATAATGTATAGTTGCAGTAAACCGTGACACAGGGGACGCCTTATGGCCAGCAAGCATCTGAAAAAAGTGGATACGGCTGCCAAAGGCTCCCGGGAGGGGGCCTCCAAGGGCTCCCATGAGGCCGCCTCCAAGGCGGACGCGCCCAAGGAGAAAAAGTCCAAAAAGCGCCGGGATAAGAACAAGGCCTCCGAGGCGGACCCCGCCCTGGTGGCGGAGGTGGCCGCCGCCCTGGAGCGCAAACCCCAAAAAGGCCCCCGGCTGGTGAAGGAAAAGCCGGTCCGGGAGATGACCGAGGCGGAGAAAAAGGCCGATCAGGAGAGCGCCCCCCGCTTCACCCTGACCAAGGCCGAGCAGGAAAAAGCCCAAGCCCAGGAGGCCCCGGCCCCCAAGGAGAAGAAGGTCTTCTTCCGCCGGGAGCGGGTGAAGGAGGAGCCCTCCCGGGAGGAGGGCGGCGCCTTCAGCCAGCGGGACGCCACCGGCGCCCTCATCGCCCTGGTGGCCGCGCTGGTGCTCCTGGCCGCCACGGTGGTGGTATACGTCTACCGGGACAGTTTCTCCCCCGACGGGATGATCTTATCCGTGGACACCGCCGCCGCGCCCAAGGACGAGTACGTCTTCGACGCGGGCTCCGGGGAGGCCTTCGCCGCCGCGGGCCAGGGCCTGGCCGTGGCCAATTCCTCCGGGCTGGAGCTTCTGGACGGCACCGGCACCGCCGTCACCAGCAAGCTCATGCAGATGGAGAACCCCACCGCCGCGGGCTGCGACGACTTCGCGGTGTTCTATGACCTGGGCGGCACGCAGATGGCCGTGGCCCGGTTCGACGGCACCGTGGAGGAGCTGACCGTGGCCGGGAACATCATCTCCGCCACCGTGTCCGAGGGCGGCTTCATCGCCGTCACCACGGAATACACCGGCCGCCGGGCCCTGGTCACCGTCTACGGCCCCGACCTGGACGAGGTATATCAGTGGTATTCCTCCTCCGCCTGGGTGCTGAGCGCCCACGTCTCCCCCGACGGGCGGAAGATGGCGGTGCTGTCCTATACCGTCAGCGGCAGCGAGGTCCGCTTCTTTGATCTGAGCCGGGAGGAGTCCCAGGGCACCTTCTCCGTGACGGACACGGTGCTTTTGGACGTGCACTGGTTCTCCGACCAGAGGCTCTGCGCCCTCAGCGGGGAGCAGGTATTCTTCTTCGACGCCAAGGGCGAGTGGCAGAACACCTATGCCTTCGCCGGCCAGTACTTGGTGGGCTATACCTTCGACGGGCCCAACTGCGCGGCCTTCGCCCTGAGCCCCTACCGGGCGGGCACCACCGCCACGCTGGTATCCCTGGACCCCACGGGCCAGGAGCTGGGCACCGCGGAGGTGGAAAGCGGCATCGTGTGCCTCACGGCGTCGGACCTGGAGATCATGGTCCTGTGCTCCGACGGGGCCATCCTCTACAACAGCTCCCTTGCCGAGAAGGGCCGTCTCACCGGCCTGCCCGGCTTCAAATACGCCCTGCTCCGGTCCCGGGGCGAGGCATTGCTCATCGCCTCCAACTACGCGGAGGTATATACCTTCTGACCGATATCCACCCACCACACTATTGCGAGAGGTAGCGTCTTATGTCCAAGGTAGAGTCCATCGTCGAGTCCGTATCCTCCCTGAACGTGTCCGTCAACGCGGTGATCAATGTGCTGCTCATCGTCATATTGGTCGTGTGCGCCTGGCAGGGCTACAAAAAGGGCATCATCATGGGAATTATCGAGGTGCTGGTGATAATACTATCTCTATACGGCGCACAGCTGCTGTCCGATACGTACTCCTATGAGGTCATCCCGGTGCTGAAGCCCTTCGTCAGCGGCTATATGGAGGCCCAGGTGGAGACCAACACCTACGAGGCCTTCGGCTACACAAAGGACGAGAAGACCGGCAATTATAACGTCCCCTACTCCATGACGGACATGCTGAACTCCGACCCCTCCAAGGGCGAGGAGATCGCTTTCAACACCTATAAGGGCCTGGGCCTTTACGACGACATGGCCCAGAACCTGACGGACAAGACCATGGCCTATGTCCGGGACAACGGCGCGTCGCTGTCCTCCGCGGTGGTGACCACCACCTGCCAGTCCATCACCTGGTACGGCGGATTTCTGCTGGCGTTCATCATCATCTTCGCCATCCTCATGGTCATCGTGAACATCCCCAACCTGAGCTTCAAGCTGCCCTATGTGGGCATCGTGAACGATATCGGCGGTATCGTCATCGGGCTCTTTGTGGGGGCGCTGTTCTGCTCGGTGATCGTGTGGGTGTTCAAGTTCGCGGGCCTGCTCCTGCCGGAGGAGACCCTGCGGGCCACGGGCCTGGCGGATTTCTTCCTGACAAAGGACCTGCTGGGCAACTACATATCCCTCTGAGCTTCGATACAAGGAGACTTCCATGCAACCTGCTTTATGCGCCCGCTGCCATAAGAATATGGCGGTGATCTTCATCACGAAAATAGAGAACAACCAGACCAAGAACGAGGGTCTGTGCTTAAGCTGTGCCCGGGAGCTGCACATCAAGCCCGTGGACGACATCATCGCCCGGATGGGCCTGACCGACGAGGACCTGGAGAATCTCTCCGGGGAGATGACCAACGCCCTGGGCGGCGCCGAGGGCTTGGAGGGCCTGATGGGCATCGACACCACCGACGCCGATGGGGACGACGCCGACCAGGGCAAGACCGCCACCTTCCCCTTCCTGAACCGCCTCTTCGGCGGCAGCCAGGGTCCCGAGGGCGGCGACAATGCCGGCGGCCCCTCCCCCGGACCGGGCCCCTCCGCCCCCGCCCCCGAGCGCCGGGGCGGCAAGAAAAAGTTCCTGGAAAATTACTGCATCAGCCTGACCCAGCGGGCCCGGGAGGGCAAGCTGGACCGGATGATCGGCCGGGCCGAGGAGCTGGAGCGGGTCATCCAGATCCTGAACCGGCGGCAGAAGAACAACCCCTGCCTCATCGGCGAGCCCGGCGTGGGCAAGACCGCCATCGCCGAGGGCCTGGCCCAGCGCATCGCCGCCGACCAGGTGCCCTATAAGCTGCGGGATAAGGAGGTCTATCTGCTGGACCTGACCAGCCTCGTGGCCGGCACCCAGTTCCGGGGCCAGTTCGAAAGCCGCATGAAGGGCCTCATCGACGAGATACGCCGCCAGGGCAACATCATCCTGGTCATCGACGAGGTGCACAACATCGTGGGCGCCGGGGACGCCGAGGGCAGCATGAACGCCGCCAATATCCTGAAACCCGCCCTCTCCCGGGGGGAGATACAGGTCATCGGCGCCACCACCTTCAACGAGTACAGAAAGTACATCGAAAAGGACGCCGCCCTGGAGCGGCGCTTCCAGCCCGTCACCGTGGCGGAGCCCTCCGTGGCCGACAGCGTGGAGATCCTCAAGGGCGTGCGCAGATACTACGAGGACTTCCACGGCGTGGACATCTCCGACGAGATGTGCCGCCTGGCCGTGACGCTGTCCGAGCGGTATATCACCGATAGGTACCTGCCTGACAAGGCCATCGACCTCTTGGACGAGGCCTGCTCCGACGTGGACCTCAAAAACGCCGACACCGCCCGGCGGCTGGAGCTGGAGAAGGAGAACGCCGACCTGGAAAAGGAGCGGGAGATGCTCCTCACCGCCGAGACGGACAACTTCGAGCGCCTGGCGGCCATCCGCTCCCGGCAGATGCAGATATCCGACGAGCTCACCGCCCTGAACGCCAAGGGCCGCCCGGCCCTCACCGCGGCGAACCTGGCCCGCATCATCGAGCTGTGGACGAAGATACCCGCCTCCAATATCACCGACGACGAGTTTGACCGCCTCTCCGGCCTCAACGAGCGGCTCAAAAAGCACATCATCGGCCAGGACGAGGCCGTGGACGCGGTCTGCGCCGCCATCAAGCGCAGCCGGGTCGGGCTCCAGGCCAAGAGAAAGCCCTGCTCCTTCATCTTCGTGGGCAGCACCGGCATCGGCAAGACCGAGCTTGTGAAGCAGCTGGCCCTGGACCTGTTCTCCGCCCCGGAGAGCCTGATAAGGCTGGATATGAGCGAGTTCATGGAGAAGTTCTCCGTCTCCCGCATCATCGGCTCGCCTCCCGGCTACGTGGGATATGACGAGGCCGGGCAGCTCACCGAGAAGATACGCCGCCGCCCCTACTCCGTGGTCCTCTTCGACGAGATCGAAAAGGCCCATCCGGACGTGATGAACATCCTTCTGCAGATACTGGACGACGGGCGCATCACCGACGCCCAGGGCCGGACGGTGAACTTTGAGAACACCGTGCTCATCATGACAACAAACGCCGGCTCCGACCGGCAGGTGGGAGGCCTGGGCTTCGGCCAGTCCCTGGGGGACATGGGGAAGGAAAAGGCCATGAAGGCTCTGAAGGACTTCCTGCGGCCGGAGTTCATAAACCGGGTGGACGAGATCGTCTATTTCCAGCCCCTGTCCGAAGAGACCTTCCGGGGCATCGCCGCGCTCATCCTGGGCGAGCTCCGGGACGTGATGGCCGAGCGGAAGATAGACTTCTCCTGGGACGAGGCCGTGGTGGACTATCTGGTGGAGAAAAGCTACTCCGTGACCTACGGGGCCCGGAACCTGCGCCGGCAGATACAGAAGGACATCGAGGACGCCATCGCCGCCGAGATCATCGACAAGCGCAAGGGCCAGGTCCGCACCATATCGGTGTCCGCGGAAGATGGCCAAGTCGTTATCGCGGCGATTTGAGAACAACGTAAAGCCTCCCCTGTGCAAGGGGAGGTGCCGAGCGGAGCGAGGCGGAGGGGTTGTCAGACAATCCCTCAGTCAGCTTCGCTGACAGCCCCCTTTGCACAAGGGGGCCTTTTATTTTTCAGAAAGAGCGTACATATATGAAGCAGCGAGATTTTTCCGCCCACCCCATAAAGCTGTTCGCCAGCTACTATAAGCCTCACATGCGGCTGTTTCTGCTGGACATGACATGCGCGCTGACGGCGTGCCTGGCGGACCTCATCTTCCCCTACGCCACCCGCTATACCCTCAATACCCTCCTGCCGGACCGGCTGTTCGGCCTCTTCTTCGCCGTCATGGCCATCCTGGCGGGGGCCTATATCGTCAAGGCCGTGTGCAAGTACATCATCACCTATCTGGGGCATCTCATGGGCGTGCGCCTGGAGGCGGACATGCGCACGGATATCCTCACCCACATCCAGACCCTGTCCTTCTCCTTTTTCGACCACAACCGCACCGGCGTCATCATGAGCCGTATCACCAACGACCTGTTCTCCATTACGGAGCTGAGCCACCACGGGCCGGAGAACCTGATGACCAGCCTGGTGACCATCCTGGGCGCCTTCGCCATCCTGTGTACCATATGCTGGCCCCTGGCCCTCATCATCCTGGCGGTGGTGCCCCTCTTCATCCTCTTCACCGTCCACTGGAACGGCCGCATGGACGAGGCCAACGCGGAGGTGAAGAAGAACCTGGCGGAGATCAACGCCTCCATCGAGTCAGGCATCTCCGGCATCCGCACCGCCAAGGCCTTCGCCAACGAGGACGCCGAGGCGGACAAGTTCCGCTCCGCCAACGACGCGTTCAAGGAGTCGAAAAAGAAGTGGTACAAGACCATGGGCATCTACCACTCCGGCATCGAGTCCACCATGAGCCTGATGCAAGTGCTCACCATCGCCGCCGGCGGGTTCTTCATCATGAAGGGAAAGATGGATTATGTCGACCTTATAACCTTCTCCCTGTACGTGTCCACCTTCACCCGGCCCGTGACCCAGCTGGCGGATTTCATCGAGACCTTCACCGACGGCATGACCGGCTTCAAGCGGTTTCTGGAGATCATGAACACCCAGCCGGATATCCAGGATAAGCCTGGGGCGGAGGACTTGCAGGACGTGGCCGGGGACGTGGAGTACAAGGATGTGTCCTTCTCCTACGCCGAGGGCGGCCCGGTGCTGGAGCACGTGAGCTTCACCCTGCCCCACGGAAAATGCCTCGCTGTGGTAGGCCCCTCCGGCGGCGGGAAGACTACGTTATGTCAACTTCTTCCCCGGTTCTACGACGTGACCGGCGGGGCGGTGACCATCGACGGGAAAGACGTCCGTGACGTGACCCAGCACAGCCTGCGGCAGAACATCGGCATCATCCAGCAGGACGTGTTCGTCTTCGCCGACACCATCCGGGAGAACATCCGCTACGGCCGGCCCGACGCCACCGACGCGGAAATCGTGGCAGCCGCCGTCCGGGCGGAGATACATGAGGAGATATTGGCTATGCCCGACGGCTACGACACCTTCGTGGGCGAGCGGGGCGTGATGCTCTCCGGGGGCCAGAAGCAGCGGCTCAGCATCGCCCGGGTCTTCCTCAAAAACCCGCCGGTGCTCATCCTGGACGAGGCCACCAGCGCCCTGGACAGCGTCACCGAGCAGCGCATCCAGGCCTCATTGGACGAGCTGGCGAAGGGGCGCACCAGCATCATCATCGCCCACCGGCTCTCCACCGTGAAGAACGCGGACGCCATCGCCGTGGTGGAAAACGAGCACATCGTGGAGCTGGGCACCCGGGAGGAGCTCATCGCCAAAGGCGGGGCCTTCGCCCGGCTGTGGGAGGCCCAGGACCTGTCCCTGGGATAAGGAGGCGCCTATGGAACGCGTAGACGTGACCCGGGCCGCGGCGCTGCTGGCGGCGGCGGACGACATCCTCATCATCACCCACGTCCGCCCCGACGGGGACGCGGCGGGGAGCGGCTGTGCCCTGTGCCGGGGCCTGCGGGCCCTGGGCAAACGGGCATATCTCGCCGCCAACCCGCCCAGCATGGCCCGGTATGAGAAGTACATGGTTCCCTACTTTGCCCCGGAGGGATTTGAGCCCCGGTTTGTGGCCGCCGTGGACACCCCGGGCCCGGCCCAGTTCCCGGTGGGCTGGGAACACATGGCCGCCCGCACGGACCTGGCCGTGGACCACCACGGCACCAACGCCGGGTACGCGAAATATACCTTCCTGGAGCCGGACAGCGCCGCCGCGGGCGAGCTTGTGTACCTGCTGCTGAAGGAGCTGAACGCGCCCCTGGACGGGGACACCGCCGAGGCGCTCTATACCGCCCTGGCCACTGACACCAACTGCTTCCGCACCCCGGGCACCACCGGCCGGACCCTCACCATCGCCGGGGCGCTGCGGGAGACGGGCTTCGACGCGGCGGGCCTTACACGGCGGCTTTTTGAGACGAGATCCCCCGCCCGGCTGCGGCTGGAGAGCGTCCTCTTCGGCGCCATGGAACTCCATGACGGCATATGCGTCATGGTCCTGCCCCTTTCCACCATCGCCGCCTGCGGCGCCGGGGAGGACGACATGGATAAAATCTCGCTTCTCACCATGCTCCCGGAGGGGACATGGGCAGGCTTGCTCATCCGGGAGCTGCCCGACGGGACGTGGAAGGTCTCCCTGCGCACGGACGGCTCCGTACACGCGGGAAATATCCTCCACGCCCTCTCCCCCGCCGGCGGGGGCCATGCCGACGCCGCCGGGGCGGTCATGGCGGGGCCGCCGGAGGCCATCCGGGAGGCGGTGCTGGCCGCCCTGGCCCGTGTCAAAAATGCAGGATAAATATCAAAAAATGGAACCAATTTGGCCCTTTTCGTTCAGGTGTTATAAAAATTTCCAGATTATTGAAAAATTTCCTTGACGAACTGTCCAAAATGTGTTTAGATAGGCATAGAAGGTCGGAGCAAAGTCTCCGGCCAGTGACTTCGCCGCCGGCCACGCCCCTGTAAATGGGCCCACCTTTAACTCCCCTTTCTCCTCTTGATGCTTTCTCATACAGGAAACTCCTTTCCAACTTCCGAAGCGCGCAGGGGTGTGGCTTTTATAAAATGAAGAGAGAGTTGCAAAGCAACTCTCTCTTCATTTTAGTTTGGGGTTGCGGCTCACATACGCGCACTCGCTGCGCTCGCACACTCCGTGAGCCGAGAAGTATGATTTCCGAGGCACATGTCCCCGGAAATCATATCCAAATTAATTCGCCGCTCCGGCGGCGAACTCTGAGAGGCTTTGCCGCACCGACGGGCGGTGGGAACCGGCAGTGCCCCGCATGCGCTCGGTGAGCGAAGCGAACTTTAGCAGGAGGGGCCCTGTCGGGCCCATCCGCCCTTTACCAAGGCCGAAGAACTGCTAATGCCGATGTCACGGCGCCGGGGTTGGCGATGGTGATGCCGGCGGCGGTGACGCCCATGGAGGCGCAGTCGGTGAAGCTCATCCCCGCGGCCAGGCCCACGGTCAGGGCGGCGGTCATGCTGTCCCCCGCGCCGGTGGCGTCCACCACCTCGGTGTGCACCGACCGCTTGGCGAATATCTCCCCGCCGGCCTCGCCGCATATGACGCCCTCGGCGGCCATGGAGATGACCACCCGTTTCACCCCGGCGGCGGTGAGCGCCGCGATGCACTCCTCCGGGCCCTTGGCGCCTATGAGCGTCTCCGCCTCGGAGAGGTTGGCCTTCAGGGTGTGGATATGGCCCAGTATGGGCCGCAGGCGCACGCACTTTGCCGTGGACACGCAGTCCACAACCAGCGGCGCTTTCAAATTCTCGCCGAGGTAGGTCAGCGTCCCCTGGGGGAGGTTGGCGTCCGCCGCCACCGCGCCACAGTCCTGCACCGCGTCCAGGCACCGGGCGGCGAAGCCCTTGTCCATCCGATTGCACAGGGCCATGTCGTTGACGCAGCAGGCCACGTCCCCGTGCTCGTCGCAGATATAAAGATAGCGGTTGTTGGGCTCATCCACCCAGCGGCAGCCGGAGATATCCACCACGTACCGGGCGCTCTCCGCCCGGATGGCGTCGGCCTGGCCGTCCCGGCCCAGCAGGGAGTAGAAGGACACGTCCGCCCCCAGCAGAGCACAGTTTCGCGCCACGTTCCAGCCCACCCCGCCCAGGGTTGTGCGCACCTTGCCCATAACGGAGTCGCCCCTCGCCAGAGGGGCCTCCGCCCGGCCGCTGATGTCCACGTTCAGAGCGCCGATAACGGCGACTTTTCTTTTTTCCTCATTCATGGTATCATTGTAGCGCAGATTTTCCATTTTGCAAGGAGTTTTCCCCCATGAACATCGAAAAAGTGCGTGTTTTTTTGGAAGAAAAAGGTTTTTTGGACCGGCTGCACGAGTTCCCCCAGTCCACCGCCACGGTGGACCTGGCGGCGGAGGCATTGGGCGTGGACCCGGACCAGATCGCCAAGACCCTGGGCTTTTACCACGGGGACGGGGCGGTGCTGGTAGTGGCCGCCGGCAAGCGCCGGGTGGATAACCGCAAGTTCAAGGACACCTTCGGCGGCAAGGCGAAGATGCTCTCGGCCGAGGACACCGAGCGGTTCACGGGCAACGCCCCCGGCGGGGTGTGCCCCTTCCTGGTCCCGCCCCAGGCGGAGGTGTGGCTGGACGTGAGCTTAAAGGACCACGACACGGTCTATCCTGCCGCGGGCAGCGCCCACTCCGGCGTGGCCCTCACCTGGCAGGAGCTGGAGAGCTTATGCAATCCCGCCGGGTGGTGCGACGTGTGCAAGGACCGGGAGGCGCAGCCATGAAGATATACTGGGAGCTTTTCGTCACCTTCTTCCGCATGGGGGCCATCACCTTCGGCGGCGGCTACGCCATGCTGCCCATCCTCCAGCGGGAGGTGGTGGAGAGCCGGGGCTGGTGCACCAACGAGGAGCTGACGGACTATTACGCCATCGGCCAGTGCACCCCCGGCATCATCGCCGTGAATACCGCCACCTTCATCGGCTTCAAGCAGAAGGGCGTGCCCGGCGCCATCGCCGCCACCTATTCCCTGGTGCTGCCCAGCTTCATCATCATCGGCCTCATCGCCGCCCTTTTGCAGAACTTCGCGGACTATGCCATCGTCCAGAACGCCTTCGCCGGCATCCGGGTGGCGGTGACGGTGCTCATCCTGAACGCGGTCATCAAGCTCTTAAAGTCCTCCGTGGTGGATAAGCTCACCGCCTGCATTTTCGTGGCCGCGGCGGTGCTGAGCCTGGTGCTGGACGTGTCCCCGGTGCTGTTCGTGCTGGCGGCGGGCGTCATCGGCGTGGCGCTTCAGATGCGGAAGGGGGCGGCAAAGAAATGATATTTTTGCAGCTGTTCTGGGAATTCTTCAAGACAGGCCTCTTCGCCGTGGGCGGGGGTCTGGCCACCCTTCCCTTCCTCTACGAGATGGGCGAGCGCACCGGCTGGTTCACCGCCCAGCAGGTGGCGGACATGCTGGCCGTCAGCGAGTCCACCCCCGGCCCCATCGGCATCAACATGGCCGTGTACACCGGCTATACCAGCGCCGGCGTGTTGGGCAGCGTGGCCGCGCTGGTGGGCATCGTCACCCCCAGCATCATCGTCATCATCCTTATCGCCGCCGCCCTGCGGGCCTTCCGGGACAATAAGTACGTAAAGGGCGCCTTTTACGGCATCCGCCCCGTGTCCACGGGCCTGATCGCCGCGGCGGGGATCACCGTGGCCCTGGGGGTGCTGTTCCGGCTGGACGCCTGGGAGGGCGTATCGAAGTTCTGGACCATGCTGGACTGGAAGGCATGGGTCCTGGCGGCGGTCATCTTCGCCGTGAGCAAGGTCTTCAAAAAGCTCCACCCCGCCTTCCTCATCCTCATCGGCGCCGTCGCCGGCGCGGTGTTTAGGTTCGCGGGAGCATAAGTAACACTTTTATCATGGTCCCCAAAAGGCCCAACAGGGCCCTTTGGGGACCATATATTATGTCAAATGGTGTTGCTTTTGGGGGCGGCTGTGGTATAATGCTTTAATAGGAAGAAATAGGTTTATTATAAAATAAAGTCTGCCTCCGGGAGGGCCTATGAAAAAGCTGCTGGTCACCGGCGGCGCCGGCTTTATCGGCGCCAACTTCGTCTACTACATGCTGGACCGTCACGAGGACGTCCGGCTCGTCTGCGTGGACAGCCTGACCTACGCGGGGAACATGTCCACCTTGGCCCGGGCCATGGAGGACAGCCGCTTCACTTTCTATAAGCAGGACATCCGGGACCGGGCGGGGATAGACGCCATCTTTGAAAAAGAAGCTCCCGACGCGGTGGTGAACTTCGCCGCGGAGACCCATGTGGACCGGTCCATCGAGGACCCGGAGATATTCCTGAAGACCAACGTCCTGGGCGTACAGGTGCTGATGGACGCCTGCCGGGCCCACGGGAATATCCGCTTCCACCAGGTGTCCACCGACGAGGTATACGGGGACCTGCCCCTGGACCGGCCGGATATGCTCTTCACCGAGCAGAGCCATCTGCGCCCCTCCAGCCCCTACAGCGCCTCCAAGGCGGGGGCGGACCTGCTGACCCTGGCCTATGGGCGCACCTACGGCCTGCCCGTGACGGTGAGCCGCTGCTCCAACAACTACGGGCCTTACCAGTTCCCGGAAAAGCTCATCCCCCTGATGATCGCGAACTGCCTGGCGGACAAGCCCCTGCCGGTATACGGCCAGGGCCTGAACGTGCGGGACTGGCTGTACGTGGATGACCACTGCAAAGCCATCGGCCTCATCCTGGAAAAGGGCCGTATCGGCGAAGTTTACAACATCGGCGGCCGCAGCGAGATGCGCAACATCGACATCGTGAAGCTCATATGCAAAGCCCTGGATAAGCCCGAGAGCCTGATCACCTACGTCACCGACCGGGCCGGACATGACCTGCGCTACGCCATCGACCCGGCGAAGATACAGGCGGAGCTGGGCTGGGCCCCGGAGACCGCCTTTTCGGACGGCATCCAAAAGACCATCCGGTGGTATCTGGCGAACCGCCCCTGGTGGGAGCAGATCGTCTCCGGCGAGTATAAGACCTACTACCAGCGGATGTACGGCGACCGCTGACGCGCGGACACATGGAGGAACCCTCATGATCCCATTTAACGTACCCCCCTACTGCGGCCGGGAGGACCGGTATGTCCTGGAGGCCATCCACTCCCACAAGATATGCGGCGACGGGGCCTTCACGAAAAAGTGCCACGAATGGCTCACTGAGCGCACCGGCGCGGCCCGGGCATTCCTGACCACCAGCGGCACCCACGCCCTGGACATGGCGGCGCTGCTGTGCCGGTTCCAGCCCGGGGACGAGGTCATCCTGCCCTCCTATACCTTCTCCTCCACGGCCAACGCCTTTGTGCTGGCCGGGGCAGTGCCTGTGTTCGTGGATATACGGCCGGACACCATGAACATAGACGAGGCGCTCATCGAGGACGCCATCACGCCCAAGACCCGGGCTATCTGCGTCATGCACTACGCGGGCGTGGCCTGCGAGATGGATACCATTCTGGACATCGCCCGCCGCCATGGCCTGAAGGTAGTGGAGGACGCGGCCCAGGGGGTCATGGCCGCCTACAAGGGCAGGGCCCTGGGCGCCATCGGGGACTACGGCTGCTACAGCTTCCATGAGACGAAAAACTACTCCATGGGCGAGGGCGGCGCCATCCTCCTGCGTGAGGACGACCCCCGGGCGGAGATCATCCGGGAGAAGGGCACCAACCGGGCCCGGCTGCTCCGGGGCCAGGTGGACAAGTACACCTGGGAGGACCTGGGCTCCAGCTATCTGCCCAGCGAGCTGAACGCCGCCTACCTCTGCGGCCAGCTGGAGATGGCTGACGAGATCAACGCCGCCCGGCTCCACAGCTGGCAGCTCTACCGGGAGGGGCTGGCCCCCCTGGAAAAAGAGGGCTGTATCGACTGGCAGACCGTCCCGGAGGGGTGCGTGCACAACGGCCACATGTTCTACGTCAAGGCGAAGGATATCTCCGAGCGCACCGCCCTCATCGCCTTTTTGCGGGAGCGGGGCGTCCAGTCCGTGTTCCACTATGTGCCCCTGCACTCCGCTGCGGCGGGATTGCGCTTCGGCCGGTTCCATGGGGAGGATAAGTACACCACCGCCGAGAGCGAGCGGCTGCTGCGCCTGCCCATGCATTACGGTCTTGCCGACAGCGACGTGGAAAAAGTGGTGGAGGCCGTCACGGCCTTTTACAAGAGATGACCGAGCGGCGCTATCCGTGGGCCGCGGCCCTGACCGGCCTCATGGCGGGGCTCATCGCCTTTCTGGCGGTGGAGAGCGCCGTGGCCCGGCGGGTGGGCCTGGACCTGTTCCTGCCGATAGCGGAGGGGGTCTTCCTCCCAGGGCGGCTGGCGCGGCTGTGTGCCTTTCTGGTGCTGGGTTTCGCCCTGTCCCTGACGGATAAAGGCCGGGCCATGCTCGCCGCCTGGGACCGGGCCTGTCAGAAGGACAGATACCGCTGGCTCACCGCCGCCGTTGTCACAGCGCTGTTTTTCGCCTGGGCGCTGCGGGTGACGGTATTGGCCTACATGACCATGGACGACACCACGTTCCTTCTGGCCATCGCCCAGGTGCCGGAGAAGGGCCTGGACGCCACCTCCGGTGTGTTCTCCAGCCAGCTTCTGAGCTGGGCCCTGGGAAAGCTCTACGGTCTTTATCCGGACGGGTACTGGTATCTGGGCTTTCACCTTACCGTGCTGCTTTGCTCCCTCACGGTCATCGGCCGGTGCATCCTGCTTCGGACCTGCGGGCGGGGGTGGCCTGCCTGGACCGGCGCGGCCATCCAGGCCGGGCTGTGTGGGGGGCTCTTCCTCTATTGCTTCGCCGCCATCTCCTTCACCGTGACCCCCGCCGTGGCGGGCTCCGCGGCTATGGCGCTCACCTTCTGCCGGGATGGGAACAGGACCACCGGCCGGCGGGTCTGGTCCGATATAGCCGTGGCCGTGCTCTTGGTTCTCAGCATCCTTCAGCGGCGGCAGACGGGCCGGGCAGTGCTGTGCTTCTGGGCCGTGGCTGTGGGCTATCAGCTGGTGCGCATGGGCCTTGCCCGGGCAGGATGGGGGCGGACCGCCCTGTTCGCCGCCGCATCCCTGGCCATCGCCCTGGGCGTGACGGCCGTCGGCCGCGCTGTGATCGTTCCCGTCGACCCCGCCTACAGCCAGGCGGAGAATTACCGCTCCCGCATCGTGGACTATCTCAACGACGAGCTGACCCTGGAGGAGTATGAGCAGGCCGGCATCTCCCGGGAGCTGGCCACGCTGATCCATGGCTGGTTCTTCATGGACGAGCAGGTGACAACGGATCTCTTCCGGGATGTGATCAACATCCACTACCAGAACCAGACCGGCGGCGGAGACGCCTCCGCCCTCTCCCGGGCAGGCGGCCTTCTCGCCCGTCTGGCCGGTTACGTGCGCGCGGACAGACAGATGTCCGCGCGGCTGGGCTTCCTCTTCGCGATGGTCCTTTGCTGCGCCGCCGCTCTCATCCGCTTCGGCAGGCGGTGGTGGCCGGAGCTTCTGTGCGCGCTGTGCGGTCTGGGCGGCACGGGGATACTGCTGCTGTACCTGGTGGACAGGGGCCGTTTCCCCCTCCGGGTATTTCTGGTGGTGACGCTGCCCGCCGCGGTGCTGCTGCTCCTGACAGCGCTGACCGCCCCGGCCCAGGCGGATGCTCCCGCCCTCTCCCGGCGGCGCGCCGCCGGAACGCTGGCCGCTCTGGGCGCCGCGGCCGCGGTGGTATGCTGCGCGCTGTGTGTATATACCACGCCCCGGGCGGCGGAGGCCGTCACCCGCTCGGATGTGTTCGCCCTGCAGTCCGCCATCGACGGCCTGGCCGCCAGCAATGAGAACAAGCTCATCATCTCCAGCGTCTACGACAACCACGAGGCCAACACCGATCCCCTCTGTCCCCTGGGCGATTACCCGGACAACATCGTCCAGTGGGGCTACTGCGGCGACACGGCCAAGGCCCCTGAGGACCGGCTCTACGCCGACGCCTTCCTCCGGGACGGCGTGCTCGTTATGAACGACCGCTTCTCCACCCTGGCGGCCCTGCTGCAATACCTGAGCGTGGACTACGGCCCCGTGCAGGCGACCCTGGAGGCCCAGCTGGGCGAGGGCGTCACCGTGACGGACATTGACGCCGTCTCCCCCGGGGAGGGGTATACCGGCTGGTATGAGCTGGGCGGCATGACCTATTACTTCCGGGACGGCCAGGCTCTCACCGGCCAGCAGACCATCGGCGGAAAGACCTACACCTTCGCCCCCGCCGGGAGTGAAGCTCAGTTCATGCCCGTCGCCGGGGAGGACGGCGCGGTGGTCTATACCACCGACGCCTACAGCCTTATGGAAGACTGACACAAGGAGCGGCTATGACCTACCTGCGCTACATCGCCATATTCGCCCTCACCGCCGCCGCGGCGGTGATATGCGGGCGGCTGTATGCCTCCAGGGAGGACAAGTGGTCCGTCTCGCTCCGGGCCCTGGCCGCGGCGCTTTTGTCCTATCTCGCCCTCCAGAGCGCCGTCGTCCGGCGCATGACGATGGACGCGCTCCTGCCCGCCTGGGGCGGCACGGCATATCCCGGCCGGACGGCGCTGTTTCTCGTTCTCACGGTGGCCCTTATGGCCCTGTTCGCCACAGATAGGGGCGAACAGCTCCTGGCGGGGCTGAATAAGGCCATGGAGAAGGACCGCTTTCGGTGGCTGACGGCGGCTGTCCTGACGGGGCTTTTCCTCCTGTGGACATGGCGGGTCACGGTCATCAGTTTCATGACCAACGACGACGTGACGCTCATGCGCACCATCGCCCGCATCCCCGGGGAGGGGCTGGGCGCCGCCGCCCACGCCTTTTCCCATTACCTGTTCTGCGGCCTTCTGAGCCTCTTCTACCGCTTGGACCCCCACGGGTATTGGTACGGCGGCTATCACATCTTCGCCATCGCTGTGTCCCTCACCGTCATCGGCCGGTGTATCCTTGTCAAAATCTCCCGCCGGGGCCTGTCCGCCCTGGGCGGGATGGGGATATTCGCGCTGCTGTGCGCGGGGCTTGCCCTGCCCGCGACGGCGGAGCTCTCCTTCACCGTGACCCCCGCCCTGCTGGGCGCGGCGGCCATCGCCCTGACGCTCTGCCGGGACGGGACGGCCAGCCGCGCCGGGCGCGCCGCCTCGGACCTCGGGTGCCTGCTGATGCTCCTGCTGGTCCGGCTCCAGCGCACCTACACGGCCCAATGCGTCATGTGCTTCTGGGCCCTGGCGGTAGGATATCAGCTGCTGCGGACATGGCTTCAAAAGGGCCCGGACCGGGCACGACGTCTCGCCGCCCTGGCCCTCTGCGCCGCCGTGGGCTTCGGGCTTTATGAGGGCGTGGGGCATCTCTGGCTGGACAGCTCTGACGCCGGGCAGGACCCCGCCGCCTCCGCCGAATACGCCAACGCCGAACACTACCGCTCCGTCGTCATGGACTACCTCATAGACGGTCTGACCAACGAGCAGCTGGAGGCCGCGGGCCTGCCCCCGGAGCTATCCAACCTCCTGCGGGCCTGGTACTTCATGGACGAGCGGGTCAACACCGACACCTTCAAGGCCATCGCGGACATGTACTATGAGCCCTCCCTGGGGGCGGGCTCCCTGGCGGCAGCCACCTCCATGGAGAGCGCCGGCCATCTGCGCACCATGGCCCTGACGGCCCTGGGCCTGCCCTTATTGCTGGCGCTGGCGCTGCTGGAACTTCTCCGCCGGGGCAGACGCTCCTGGCCGGAGATATTGGGGGCACTGGGGGCCTTCGGCGGCGGGGCGGTGCTATTGCTGTACCTCATCCGGCAGGGGCGGTTTCTGCTCAGGGTCCACCTGGTAGTGGTCATCCCCGCGGCGGTGATGCTGCTTCTCTTTGCCCTGTCCGGCCCGGCGGCGGAGAAACCCGCCCGGCCCTGGCAGAAGGGCATCGCCGTACTCCTTGGCGCGGCGCTTTGCGTCACGGCGGGGCTCTCCGCCCGGAGCGTACCCTATACCGGCGAGGCCGTGGGCCGGAAGGATGTCTTCGCCTTTCAGGAGGCCACGGAGGGCTATGCCAACGCCCACCCGGATATATACTTCGTCACCAACTTCATCAGCCAGAACCTGGACCCCTTCCACGACGCGGCCGCCTACCCCGGCAACATGCATCTCTGGGGCGGCACCGGCGTCACCTCGGACCCGGACCGGCTCTATGCCGACGCCTTTTTCCGGGAAGATGTCCAGTTCATGTGCCAGAGGCCCAGCACCCTCCTGGCGCTGCTGCAATATCTGACGCTGGACTTCGGCCCCGTCCAAGCCAGGAGCCTGGCCCAGCTCACCGCCGACACCTTCGTCACGGACCTGGATCTGGTGTGTCCCTCGGAGGGCTATACCGGCTGGCATGAGCAGAACGGCATGACTTACTATTTCCGGGACGGCCAGGCTCTCGCGGGAGAGCAGACCATCGACGGAGAGACCTATACCTTCGCCCCCGCGGGCGGCCAGGCCCAACTCACCGCCAGCCTCACGGCGGAGGGCGGGCAGGTATACACCACCACCGCTTACAGCCTTTTAGAGGGCTGACACAAAGGAGCATTCATGAGAAAGCTGGCCGTCATCGGCGCCAATGAATTCCAGGCCCCCCTCATCCAAAAGGCGAAGGAGATGGGCTTTGAGACCCACGCATTCGCCTGGGCGGCGGGGGACGTGGGCGAGAAAATTGCGGACAAATTCCACCCCATCAGCATCACGGAAAAGGACGCCATCTGGCAGGTATGCCGGTCCGAGGGCGTGGAGGGGTGCTGCTCCATCGGGTCGGACCTGGCCGTGCACACGGTGAACTACGTCCAGCGCAGGCTTGGCATCCCCTGCAACCCCGAGATCACTGACACCATCGCCACGGATAAATACGAGATGCGCCGGGCCCTGGCCGCCGCGAATGTGGCCTGCCCCCGGTTTTTAAAGGTCTCCGCCCCGCCGGCGGAGGAAGACCTGGCGGATATGACCTGGCCCCTCATCGTCAAGCCCACGGACCGCTCCGGCAGCCGGGGCATCTTTCAGGTATCGGATTACCCGTCCCTCTGCGCCGCCATCCCCCAGGCGGCGGCCCAGTCCTTCCATCATGAGGCCATCGTGGAGGAGGTCCTGACCGGCCCGGAGTACAGCTGCGAGAGCGTGTCCTTCGCCGGGGAGCACCACATCCTGGCCCTGACGAAAAAATACACCACCGGCGTGCCCCATTTTATCGAGACGGGCCATGACGAGCCCTCGGACATCCCGGCGGACCTCATCCCCGCCATATACGCCGATATGAAGAAGGCGCTGGACGCCCTCTCCGTCCGCTATGGGGCCAGCCACGGGGAGTTCCGCCTGGGTCCCGACGGCCGGGCTCACATCATCGAGATCGGCGCCCGCATGGGCGGGGACTGCATCGGCTCGGACCTGGTGTACCTCTCCACCGGCGTGGACTACATGGCCGCCGTCATCGACATCGCCTTAGGGCACGCTCCCGACCTCGCCCCCAAGCGGGAACCCTGTGCCGCCGCGGTGCGGTTCATCTTCACCCGGGATGACGCGGAAAAACTGGAGAGAATAAAGCGTGACGCCCCAGAGAGCCTCTGGCGCTATAGCTATGACGGCCATCCCGACGGCGGCGTCACCGACAGCGCCAGCCGTCACGGCTGGTGGATAACCTTAGGAGAATCTCTATGAGCCTTACCGGAAAGCGCCTGCTGCTGCTGGGCGGGTCCAACAGCACGGAGGATATCCGCCGCTTCGCGGACGAGCACGGCGTCACCCTCATCGCCACCGCCCCGCCCCGTTTCGGCCTCACCGCCCTGAAGGCCGTCGCCGACGAGTCCTACGACGCCGACGCGGTGGACGAAAACGCCCTGGCGGCGCTCATCAAGACCGCCCGCATCGACGGTATCTTCCCCGGCAACAACGAGGACGTGATGCCCCACGCCATCGCCGCGGCGGAGATGACCGGCCTTCCCGTCTACTGCGACGGGAAGATGTGGGACGAGTGCGCCAACAAGGCCAAGTTCAAGGCCATGTGCCGGGCCGCGGGCATCCCGGTGGCAAAGACCTATGACCCGGCGAGGCCGGAAGAGGTGGTCTGGCCCGTGGCGGTGAAGCCGGCGGACAGCTGCGGCAGCCAGGGCTTCTCCATCTGCCGGGCCCCGGAGGAACTGGCCCCCGCGCTGGAAAAGGCCCTGCCCTTCTCCCGCACCGGCACGGTGCTCATCGAGGAATATATCCCCTACGACTCCTCCATCATCCACTACACCCTCTGCGGCGGCGAGGCCCTCTTTGGCGGCATATCCGATAAGCGCTCCATGCTCTTAGGGCAAGGCGGCGGGTCCGTCATGGCATTGCAGCAGTTCCCCTCCGTCTGGACCGAGCAATATCTCGCCACCCTGGACGAAAAGGTGCGGGCCATGTTCCGCGCCGCGGGGATGCACGACGGCCCCGTGTGGATAGAGGCGTTCAACGACCGGGGCCGGTTCATCTTCAACGAGATGGGCTACCGCTTCGGCGGGTCCATGACCTATCACCCGGTGCGGTACTTCACCGGCGTGGACCAGCTGGAGCTGATGCTGCGCTATGCCCTGGGCGAGGCGCCCGACCCGGCGAAGCATACGAGCCTCATCCGTCATGACCGCCCTGCCGGGAAGCGTTACGGCATATTGCCGCTGCACATCCGCCCGGGGACCATCCAAACCGTCTCCGGCGAGGACGCGGTCCGGGCCCTTCCCCAGGTCTACGTCTACGTCCCCATCCACCGGGCCGGTGATACGATCAAAGCCACCGGCACGGTGAGCCAGGTGTTCTGCTACCTGCATCTTCTCTATGACGACATGGCCGGCCTGGCCGCCGCCGTGGATGAGGTGACAAGCCTGCTCCGGGCGGAGGACGACCGGTGCGAAAACATGATCTTCCAGCTCTACCGTTTTTCCTGAAAAGAAAGGCACACCCATGGAAACTGAGCTCAACATCCAATATCTCTCCCAGGAGGACATGCTCCGGGCCGGCTGCTTCGACATGGAGCGGGCCATGGCCGTGGTGGAGGACGTCATGCTGGCCTACGCAAACGGCCGGGTCCTCTACCCGGACAAGACCGTGCAGATCTTCGACGAGGCGGTGCAAAGCCGCATCAATATCCTCCCGGCCACCCTGCTGGATAAGGGGGTGTGCGGGGCCAAGTGGATATCCGTGTTCCCGGAAAATCCCCACCGTTTCGGCACCCAGAATCAATCCGCCGTGGTGCTCTTGTCCAGCCTGGAGACCGGCTATCCCATCGCCCTCATCGAGGCCATGCTCTGTTCCGCCGTGCGCACCGCCGCGGTCAGTGCCGTGGGGGCCAAGTACCTGGCCCGGCCGGACAGCGCCGAGGTCGGCTTCATCGGCGCCGGGGAGATGGCGAAAATGCACCTGGCGGGCTTAAAGACCGCCCTGCCGGGGCTGCGGGTCTGCCGGGTGTCCTCCCGGACGGAGGCAAGGGAACAGGAGTTCATCCGGGAGCTTTCTCCCCTCTTCCCGGACATGGAGTTCATCCCCTGCCGGGGGGACTATGAAAAGGCCGCCACAGGCGCGGATGTGATCGTCACGGCCATCAGCGGCCAGGCGCCGGTGCTCCATGGGGCCTGGTGCAAGCCCGGAGCCTTCTACAGCCACGTGGGCGGCTGGGAGGACGACGACGAGACCGTCTTCAAGGCGGACAAGATCGTCTGCGACAACTGGCACCATCTCCGGAGCCGGGGAAGCCCCACCCTCACCCGCCTGTATCAGGCCGGGAAGCTCCGTGACGGCGACATCCACGGGGACCTGCCCGACATCGTGGCGGGACGCATCCCGGGAAGGGAAAAGCCGGAGGAGTTCATCTACTTCAACGCCGTGGGCCTTTCCTATGTGGACGTGGCCCTGGGCTGGGACTTCTACCAGCGGGCCAAACACCTGGCCCGGACCCTGCCCCTGCAGGAAAAGGGCATATTCGACCACGCCCTGACGCCCGGCGGCCGGCCCGGCGCCTTCCGCCTTGACGAGACTTGAACGGGGAGGAAAAAGCAATGCTCGTATCCGTATGCATCCCCTGCTACCGCAGCGCCAAGACCCTGCCCGCGGTGGTGAAGGAAATACGCGAGGCCTTCGCAAAGCACGAGGGCTATGATTACCAGCTGGTGCTGGTATGCGACGGCTCTCCCGACGACACCTACGACGTGATATGCGCGCTGTGCAAGGATGACCCGCATATCATAGGCGTGGAGCTCTCCCGCAACTACGGCCAGGCCGCCGCCAAGCAGGCGGCGCTGGCCTATGCCCAGGGCGACGCGGTGGTCTACATGGACGACGACGGCCAGCACCCGGCCGAGGGCATCTTCCCCATGCTGGAAAAGCTGGCCGAGGGCTGCGACGTGGTGTACGCCCAATTTCCCCAGAAGCACCACTCCTGGTTCAAGCGCACCTGCTCCAAGCTCTATCAGACCGTGTCCGCCTGGATGGGCAACCGGCCCCGGGACATCGCGGTGAGCTCCTTCACCGCCTGGGACCGGATGGCTGTGGAGGCCGCGAAGAAATACCACAGCCCCTTCCCCGCGGCGGGGCTCTACCTCAACCGTATCACCACCCGCATCGCCAACGTCCCCATGGAGCACCGGGACCGCCTGGTGGGCAAGTCCAACTACAGCCTGAAGAGCCTGATGGCCCTGACGGTGACGGCCCTGACGAATTTCTCCATCGTGCCTCTGCGGATGGCGTCGGTGGTGGGCGTCCTCACCGCCGTGTTCGGCTTTCTGGTGGCGGTGGTCATGGTCATCCGCAAGCTTCTGAACGCCAACATTGCCGCCGGCTACACCACCTCCATCGCCGTGCAGTGCTTCATCGGCGGCGTCATCATGATGATGCTGGGCATCCTGGGCGAGTACGTGGGGCGCATCTTCATGACCGTCAGCGACCTGCCCCAGTACACCGTCCGCCGCACGGAGAACGCCCCCCGGGCGGAGAAGAAAGAGGATAAGGCATGAGCGACATCTTTCGGGAGGCCACCTTAAAAGGGCTTTTTCAGAGCTCCTTCGGGTTTTTCCGGGAGCAGATGAAGGCCCAATACAGTGGCTGGGGATACTTCACTAACTGGGTCAGCATGCTCTGGTGCGTGGCGCGCCACGGCTCCAGCCCCGCGGAGTACGCCCAGCTGAACTTCGATAAAAAAAGCGACCGTGAGCGGGCGCGGTACTTTACCATGCTCCGCTTCGAGCGCTTCATCAAAAAGGTCAACACCGGGGACAAACAGCTTTTTATCAACAAGGCCGCCTTCAACCGGCGGTTCGCGGCCTACCTGAACCGGGACTGGCTGGACCTGTCCCAGGCCTCCTTCGAGGAATTCGAGGCCTTCGTCAGATCCCACGGCCATGTGATGCTCAAGGCCACCAGCCTCTCCTGCGGCAAGGGCATCTCCCGCTATGACTATGACCCGGCGGACGACCTGCGCTCCCTCTATGACGGCAGCCGGGACATGCTGGCAGAGGAGATGGTGCTCCAGCACTCCAGCCTCGCCGCCTTCAACCCCGCCAGCACCAACGTGCCCCGGCTGAATACCATGGTGGACAGGAAGGGAAATGTGCACGTGTTCTCCGCGTTCCTGCGCACCGGCGCGGGGAACGCTGTGGTGGACAACATGGGCGCGGGGGGCATGGCCGCCCACATCGACGTGGCCACCGGCGTCGTCACCACCCCCGCCATCGACATGCACCGGCAGGAGTACGTGGTGCACCCCCTCAGCGGCGTCCCCTTCCCGGGCTATCATGTGCCCCACTGGGAGGAGGCGGTGGCCCTGGTCACCGCCGCGGCCAAAGAGGTCCCCGACATGCGCTACATCGGCTGGGACGTGGCCGTGACGGACAAGGGCGTGTGCCTTATAGAGGGCAACGACCGGGCGGACATATGCGTGCGCCAGTTCGTGGACCGGCGGGGCTGGTACAAAGAGCTGACTGAACTTAAGTGAGGCGCGCTATGGTATCCATCATCGTTCCCGTCTATAACGCGGCAGAATATCTCGCCCAATGTGTAGACAGCGTCCTCGGACAGTCTCTTGATGACTGGGAGCTCATCCTGGTGGACGACGGCTCCACGGACGAAAGCCCCGCTATGTGCGACAGCTACGCGGCGAAGGACGCCCGCGTCCGGGTCCTCCACCGGGCCCCGGGAGGCGTGGCCGACGCCGTGGCCGCGGGGATCGAGGCCGCCTCCGGGGATGTCCTGGGCTTCGTGGACGCGGACGACTGGGTGGACCCGGACTGGTTCGCGGAGCTTTTGAAGGCTATGGAAGCCCACGGCGCGGATATCGCCGAGGGCCAGTTCGTCAATGAGGTATTCTCCGCCGGGGGGCAGCGCACCCTGGGCAGCCGCCGTACCGGCGTCACCTGCTGGGAGGGGCCGGAGGACATAAAGAACCTCGCGAACGAATACATGCTCTCCTTCCGCTATGACGGCATCCCCGATAAGCCGGACCGGCCCCTGACCTACGCCAAGTGGGACAAGCTCTACCGGCGGGATCTGCTCATAAAGGCCCTTCCATGGTACGACGGGCGGCTGTCCCTGGGGGAGGACGCGGTGCTGAACGCCGCGGCGGTTTCCCTCAGCCAAAAAGTCGTTACTCTGCCCACGACCGCCAAATACCACCACCGCATCCTGGCGGGCTCCGTGTCCCACCGCTCCGGGGAGGAGGAGCTTATGCGCATCGGGGCCGTATACGAGGCCCTGACGAAGGTGGCGGTAGATCTTGACATGGACAAAGACGCCGTGCTGGCCTTCGTGGGCAGCATGGTCCACGCCCGCATCTACCGGGCCGCGGGCCGGGCGGACCTGACCATGGCCCAGCGGCGGGCATTGGTCCGGCGGTTCGCCGACGGCGCCCCCGCCGGGGCCCTGGCCCGGTACGCCGCCGCCCGGGGCGATATGGCCGCCCGGGTATTCTACCGGCTGCTGGACATGGGCTTCACGGGCCTGTGCGTGCGCATCGCGGCGGCCATGGCCGGAAAGGGGGCGGGGACATGAGCGAATTCACGGTCGTGGTCCCGGTCTACAAGGTGGAGGAATACCTGGCCCAGTGCGTGGACAGCATCCTCGCCCAGACCTGGACCGATTTCGAGCTCATCCTGGTGGACGACGGCTCCCCCGACGGCTGCCCGGCTCTCTGCGACGCCTACGCCCAGAAAGACCCCCGCATCCGGGTCATCCACCAGGAAAACGGCGGCCTCGCCGCCGCCCGGAAGACGGGCCTGGACGCGGCAACGAGCGAATATGTGGCCTTCGTGGACTCCGACGACTGGGTGCTGCCCCGATGGCTGGAGACGATAAAAGGCCACATCGACGCCTATAACAGGCCAGACCTTATCCTCTTCGGCCACACCCGGGACACGGGCCCCACCCGCTACCCCATCGGCGCGGCGGAGGGGTATTACGATAAGGCCCGTCTCGCGGCGGAGGTCTACCCCTGCATGATCTGCGACAACGCCTCCCCCTCCCGGAAGGTGCCCGCCTTCATCTGGGCCCGGGTGGGAAAGCGGCAGCTGCTCGAAGACCACTACGTGGAGGCCTCCTCCGGCGTCACCCTCTTCGAGGACATTGCCATGGCCTACGAGTGCATGTACTATGCTGGGAGCATGTACGTGACCCATGAGCCCCTGTATGTCTACCGGCTGCGGGAGGGGTCGCTTTTGAATGGCTACCGGCCCCGGTACTTTCAGGAGGTGCAGACCTGCTTTCGGTATCTGCGCCGCCGCATGGGGGGCCTGGAGCCCTCCATCGACCGGCAGATCAACGGCGCGTACATGGGCATGGTCATCACCGCCATAGCCACCGAGTGCGCCCACTGGGAGAGCCTCTCCGCCGCCGCCCGGAACACGGGCCGGGCTATGCGCCAGACGGGCATCCCCGGGGAGCTCTCCTTCGGCGGCCTGCCCCTTTACATGAAAGCGTTCCTGGTGCTTTTGAAGTGCCGGCTGTGGCCGGCGGCCGCGGCGCTGGTGCGTTCGCGCATGGACTGAAAGGAGAAGCCTATGCCGCTTTTTTCCGTCATCGTCCCGGTCTATAACGCGGAGAAGTATCTTTCTCAGTGCGTGGAGAGCATCCTCTCCCAGACCTGCGGGGACTTTGAGCTCATCCTGGTGGACGACGGCTCCCCCGACGGCAGCCCCGCCCTATGCGACGCTTACGCCGCGAAAGACGGCCGCGTCGCCGTGATACACCAGAAAAACGCCGGTCCCACCCCTGCCCGAAAGGCGGGCCTGGATAGGGCCAGCGGCAAGTATGTGTGCTTCGCCGACGCGGACGACTGGGTGGAGGCCCGGTGGCTGGAAGTGCTCAAGGGCCATATCGACGCCTGCCATGAGCCGGACGTGGTGGTCTGCGACATCGCCCGGGACACCGGCAAGACGGAGCAGCCCGTATACGCCGACGAGGGCTATTACGACAAGGCCCGCCTGGAAAAAGAGATATACCCCTATATGGTCATCGACGCCCGCCGCGCCCCCTTCGGCACCCAGCTGCTGCCAGGCTTCCTGTACACCAAGGCGTGGAAGCGGGAACTCATCGCGGAGCACTACCTCTCCGACGGCCGTATCACCCTCTACGAGGACACGGCCATGACCTATGAATGCCTCTGGTTCGCCAATGACGTGTACATCTCCCGGGAGAAGCTCTATATCTACCGCCGGGTGGAAAACTCCAACCTGCGCCATTACCGGCCCCGGTTCTTTCTGGAGATACGCTGGTTTCTAGATTATGCAAACTCTCATCTGGCCCCCCTCTCCCCCCTGTTCCCGGCTCAGATCAACGCCTTCACAGTCCACAACGGCCTCATCCGGGGCCTGTCCATGGAGGTGCTGTACGGCGGGACGGGCCTGACGGCCGCGGCGAAGCGGGTCGCCGCCGCCATGAAGGAGACGGGCCTTGCCCGGGACCTGGCCCTGGACGGCCTGCCGGGATATATAAAGCTCTATGTGCTGCTGGTGAAGTGCCGGCTCTACCTCCCCGCCCTGTGGGTGACGAAGATGCGGCTCCGGGCCGCGGGCAAGTAAGGATATGACAGCGCCCCCTCACGCGTACGCGTGAGGGGGCTTTCCTTCCATTTATTTTTCCCACCAGCGGTCCAGGTAGGACTTGTCCAGGCTGAACCATGCCACCGGGTGGGCGGGGACCCGTTCCCCATCCGGGGGCGGCTGCCGCCAGTCCCCGTATGCCACAGTCAGGTACTCGTCGTATCCCGCCGGGCATGGAAGCTCCATATCCTCAAAGGGCAGCGTCACCGTCCCCCGCAGGCATCCGGCGGGGTAGACCACCCACTCGAAGCACTCGCTGATCCAGTTGGCATCGTCGAAGCCGGTCTTCCGATACAGCTCCTCCTGGCACATGCTCGCCCAGTTGAAGGGCAGCAGCCACCGCACCGGGGACAGCAGGATATACCGCAGCTTCTCGCCCGTTGTCCGGGTGTCCCGCCAGTCGGCCCGCAAAAAGCCGTTCAGGCGGATGAACTGCTTTTTCCGGCGCACCCGCTCCTCCCGCTCCGGCCCCGGGTCCGGGAAGCCGTCGAAGCAGAAGATGTCGATATACACCCCCGTGTGGCACTCGGGATAGGAGGCAAAGACATCCTCCACAAAGGTGGTGCGCACGTCGTGTATTTTCAGGATAGAGTGGCCCGCGTGGCGCACGTTCTCATAGTCCTGCAGCGCCAGCCACTCGGGCAGCTCTTTGGCGGCCAGATGGCGGAACTTATCGAAATCCGGCCGGGGCATGCCGATGTCCACGTCATCGTCCCAGGGGATGAACCCCCTGTGCCGGGCGGCCCCCAGCAGGGTGCCCCCGTCGGCCCAGTACCGCAGGCCCAGCCGGTCCAGCACCGCCGATACCTCCTTCAGTATCGCCAGCTCCCGGGCCTGTACCGCTTTTGTGTCTATGTCCATACCCGCTCCTCAAAGGCCGAAGTTTTCCGCGATGCGCTTACAGTTTTCGTCGTCCTGATAGGGGTCCACCCTGTTCCGCAGCGCCTTCCGCGCGGGACCATGATCATCCTTCCCGGCGGAGACGTCCTCCAAAAAGGCCAGGAGCCCGGCAAAGTCTTTGATCTTCTCCCCCGGCATCCAGGCGATGGGATCCTCCACCAGAAAGCCCCGGGTGTACTGCTCAAGGTCCCCCACGAAAAAGCCGATGGGCCTGTCCAGGGTGAGGTAGTCGAAATAGATGGAGGAGTAGTCCGTCAGAAGGCAGTCCGCCCCGCCCACCAGCTCGTATAGCTGCGTCTCCGCGGCCAGAAGGTCGCCGTCCGTGAGGTAGAGGATATTGGAAAGACTGGTCGTTTTCAAAAAGTCCAGCTTTTGCAGGTGGTGTATCTTGGCGGCCAGGACCATCTTATGCGCCGCCAGAAAGGCGTTCAGCTCCTCCAGCTGCGCCAGGGTCTCCACCGGATTGATGGAGTAGGTGTTGGCGAAGTCCCCGTCGGTCCACTGCCGGGTCTGCCGGAAGGTGGGCATACAGAGGATGAGCTTTTCATAGTCCTTCCCCCGGACGAGCCCGCCCAACAGGGGCGAGAGGTCCCGCTTTTGGAACATCACGTCCAGCCGGGGCTGACCCAGGGGCAGATACTGAGAGAGCTTCACGCCGGTGAACTGATGGTAGAGCTCGTATGTCTCCGGAGAGGAGGCCACAAAGAAGTCGAACAGCCCCGACAGGTCCCGGCCGTTCCCGGCCTTCAGGGGCACCCCGTGCCACAGGCTAACCACCGTCTGGCCTTTCCGCCAGGACTTCATCCACCAGGGGTGGGTGAAGAAGAAAAACTGCGCCCGGCTCATCCAGTACCGGCCCGCCAGACTGTTCCTGTCCAGAAAGAGCACGTTGTCCCGCTGCCGGTCTTTGAACTTCTCAGGCTCCTTCACCAGCCATATGAGCTTCCGGCGGCGATTGGCCCCCACCCGGAGCAGATACTCATACAGCGCCCGGCCGTTATCGCAGAAGTCCCCTTCCGTCTCGAATATCACGGCATTCCCCACGGGGAGCAGGCGGCTCACGTCGATAAGGGGCAGGGTCAGGTAATAGATGACGCCCCGGCGGAAGCTGCCGTCCCGCCGGCGGGCGAAGTTCACGGCGTTGGCGACGCGATTGCCCAGGCCCTCGCCGAAGAGCTTTATGCACCTGTAGCGCACCGCCCGCTCCCGGAGCCATTTTTCATCGTGCCAGGAGGCCACGAAGTGGTGGATGGCCACGGTATCATCCGTACGCTCCACCTTCCCCGTCTCAAAGTCCATGGGGCTGAACCGGTCCCGGGGATAAAGGGTCAGCACCCCCTCCGCCTTTTGGGCCGTGCCGTCCATGGAAAGGCCGAAGATCTTTTCCGTCTGCTGGGAGATGACCGTCACGTTGGTGGTCTCGTCGAAGCTCCCGTCCGGCAGGAGAAAGTGCCGGTCCCGGTAGCTGTCCAGCAGGGCACGCACCCACTTTCCCCCGGGCTCGGAGCCCATGAGGGCGGTGCAGAGCCGCCCCTGCTCCTCAAAGCCGCAGAAGGCGCTCTCGCTTAAAAACCCGTCCAGGGGCTTTATGAGCTCCACGTCCGTGTCCATGTAGACGCCGCCGTACTTATGAAGCGCCCACAGCCGGGCGTAGTCCGCGAGAAACGCCCACTTCTTCGCCTCATAAGCCTCTTTGGCATAGGGGCACAGTTCCACGTCGAAGGTGGTCTCGTCCCACCTTTTGATCTCATAGTCCGGGCACTGGGCCCGCCAGGTGGCGATATACTTTTCCGTCTCGGCGCTGAGGGGCTTGCCGCCGAACCAGCAGTAATGGATGATCTTCGGTATCATGTCTTTTTCAGCCACCCTTTGACTTTCGTATGGAGCAATGCCCGCTCGTCCCGGCTCAGGAGCACGAAGTAATTCACCGCCAGGGCCATGACCCCCACCGTGCCGCACACCAGGATGAACCCCTGCCAGGTGTGCACGTGGAACATGGCCTTCAGGGCGAAGGCCGCGGCGCTCACCACCGCCAGGGCCGCCAAGTTCTTTAAGATCGGCCCGTAGAAGGTGGTCAGCTTCATGTTGAGGCACTTGGCCCCGTAGAGGGGCAGGAACGTGGCGCCCCGGATGATGCTGAAGACGGAGCTGACGCCCACGATGATGAACATCTTCGCCGTGTCGGTCCGGGCGAAGTGCAGAAGGCCGAACACCACGCCGATGGTGGCAAAGGCGTTGGCGACAAGGTAGAGGGAGGACTGCTTGATCTTATTGGTCACCGTGAAGATGTTCCACAGAGGTTCCAGAGGGTACCCCAGGGGGCTTGCCAGCATGGTCACGATGGCGAGACCCTGCAAAAGCTTCGCGTCCTGGTCCGGCACCCACAGGGAGAAGAACACGTCCCCGAAGGCGTAAACGCAGGCCACCGGGATGCAGGCGATCATGCCCAGCAGCTTTATGGAGAAGATGAGCTCGGCGCGCATCTGGTCTGTGTCGCCCTTGGCATAGCTGATGTTCAGCTGGGGCATGAACACCGACGCCAGCATGCTGAACACGGCCTGTATCAGCGCCGGCAGGCTCTTGGCGACGCTGACCGCGCCCATGGCCGAGGCCCCCACCAGCACGTTGGTGATGAGAAGGTCCAGCTGGTTGGAGAGGATGGACCCCACCTTCGTCACGGAGTTCCACACCCCTGCGGAGACCAGCTCCCTGATCCGCGCCCAGCGGAAATAGCGCCGTTTGACCTCTATCTCCGGCAGCAGCATCCGGGTATAGCGGATGTTGGTGATGGTCCGGTAGGTCACACATACCACCGCGGACACGCCCAAGTAGTACACATGGGGCGGCAGAAGGGAAAAGGCCGCCAGCAGGATGCCCGCCCGCAGCAGCTCCGACTCGATGAGCCGCTTGCTG
The DNA here is from genome assembly GCA_947625045.1 of uncultured Oscillospiraceae bacterium. GTDB lineage: Bacteria > Bacillota > Clostridia > Oscillospirales > Oscillospiraceae > CAJOIG01. Next base: position 135,717 of record CANQMW010000002.1, on the reverse strand, counting down.
GAAAGGTCCAGCCGGTTCTTGACGTACGTGGCGCTGCCATACACGCTCATGGCGATGCCCGCGAGGGCCTCCAGGAACAGCAACGACCATAAAAGCCGCACGTCGCCCAGGATGACCGCCGGCACGTCCAGGAGCCTGTCCAGATACAGCACCACCAGCACCGCCGGCACCAGCAGGACAAGGGTGATGATGGCGTTTGCGATGATGAGGGAGGTGAAGTACTCGTTGGCGGACTGGTTCTCCCCCCGGTGGATGCTGATGGTGATGAACCGGGAGGCCATGGAGTTCAGGGCCGTCGCCAATATCTGGGCATAGCTTATGAAGTCGTTGGCCAGGCCCACGAAGCCGTAGGCCTCCCGGCCCAGCTTCTCCACGATGAAGGGGGTGAGGAAAAAGCTGATGCCCGCGCTGACGCCGAAGGACACGATCTGGGCCGCCATGTTGATGAACAGCCGTTTTTCTTTGGATTCTTCCCCGCTCATGCGTCCTCTCTCCCGGGCCCGTACGCCCGGCGCAGGTAGTATAGCCACAGCCACGCGCCCCTTGCGTCCAGCGCTTTCAGCTGCTCTTTGGCAATGGCGGCGGCCCAGGGGCGGATGGCGGCACGATTCGCCTTCACGTCCACATGGGCCATCACGTCCCACAAGAATTCATAGTCCCGCCGGAGGGTGGGGCCCGTCAGGTCCTTAAAGCCCTTGGCCTTAAAAAACTCGTACCGCTCAAACCGGGCCTGGACCCTGTCCAGCCGGGCCAGGGACTTGGGCGCGCTCATGATGCTCCCGCCCCGCTGGACGTAATAGTAGAGCTCGTCGGACACGGCCGCGATCTTTTGGCACCTGTCATAGAGCCGGTGGGCGAGAAATTCGTCCTCGTGGACCTTCCCCTCTTCAAAGCGCAGGCCGTCGAAGAGCGCCCGCTTATACAGCCGGTTCCAGGCGGTCACATACCGCATGGCCCAGTCGTCGAAGGTCATGCGCCGGTATATCTCCTCCGGGCCAAACACCCCCGCCTCGAAGGGGGGCAGCTCCCGGACCACATTGCCGGCGTCGTCCACGCACTTTATATCGCACAGCGCCGCGTCCGCGCAGGTCCCCTCCAGCGCAGCCAGCAGCTTTTCGGCCATGTCCGGAGCGATGTAGTCGTCCCCGTCCACGAAGAGGATATACTCCCCCGCGGCGGCGTCCAGGCCGGTGTTCCGGGCGGCGGAGAGGCCGCCGTTTTCCCGGTGGATGACCTTCACCCGGCTGTCCCGGGCGGCAAAAGCCTCGCACTTTGCCCCACAGCCGTCGGGGGAGCCGTCATCCACCAGGATGACCTCCAGATCGGCATGGGTCTGGGCCAGCACGCTCTGAACGCACCGGTCGAGATAATCCTCCACCTTATAGACCGGGATGATGATGCTGATCGTTCCCACGTCTCTCACCTCCCGGACAGAAGCCTGCGGTAGTGCAGCCGCAGCCACAGGGCCCGCATATCCCCCCGGCCCAGCATACGCCCCGCCACAGCCCGCACCCAGGGCTCGATCTCCCCACGCCCGGCGGGCACATCCACCTTATCCAGCACGGTCCAGAGGTTTATATACGCCCGGCGCAGGGCGGACTTGGCCAGGTCCGGCCAGCCCTGGGAACGGTAGAAATCATACCGCTCCGTGAAGGCCTCCACCGCCGCGAGATTTTTCAGGCTCACCGGCGAGGTCATAACGCTCCCCTCCCGGCGCACGTCGTAATAGAGCACGTCGGGGATTACCGCGATGGATCCGCACAATATCGTCTGCTCGGTGGACAGGATCTCGTCCTCATAGATGCGCCCTTCCCGGAAGCGGACCGTATCAAACAGCGCCCGCCGGTGCAGCCGGTTCCAGGGCACGATGTACCGCCAGGACTCCGGGGCGAACTCCATCCGCTCGTAAAATTCCTTTGGCCCTATGACCTCCTCCGCCATGGGCGGCAGGTCCATGAGGGGCCTGTCCTCCCCGTCCACATAGGTCACACCGCCCAGGCTCATGTCCGCCCCGGCCTTCACAAGGGCGGCGTGGAGTTTTTCCAGCATGTCCGGGGTCACGTGGTCGTCGGCGTCCACAAAGGCGATATAGTCCCCCGCGGCCGCGTCCAGGCCCGTGTTCCGGGCGGCGGCGGCCCCGCCGTTTTCCCGGTGGAGCACCCGCACCCGGCTGTCCCGGGCGGCGTAGGCCTCGCACAGCGCCCCGGAGCCATCCGGGGAGCCGTCGTCCACCAGGATGAGCTCCAGGTTTTCATAGGTCTGGGCCAGCACGCTCTCCACGCTTTGGGCCAGGTACTTCTCCGCCTTATAGACCGGCATGATCACGGTTATTTTTTCCCTGGCGAATGCGTCCATACTCGTCCTCCGATGGCCCCATTTTCCTGTATAGCATTATAATTAGTATGCCGTGGCCTGTCAAGGAGCCGCGCCGGCAGGCCCGGGTCGATTCGGTCGCAAACAATCATAAGAAATTTTTGTGAAAGTTCTTAAAAATGCACGCAAGTGTTTGCAAATCGCGGAAAATCGTGCTATCATATTCGGGACAAAGAAAGAGGAGACCGAAACCCGTATGCCAAACAACAAGTACGACTGCCTGAAGCTTGACAACCAACTGTGCTTTCCCCTGTACGCCGCCTCCCGGGAGGTAGTGAAACGCTACAGCCCCTATCTGGACAAGCTGGACCTGACCTATACCCAGTATATCACCATGCTGGTGCTGTGGGAACACGGCTCCATCACCGTGAAGGACGCGGGCCAGCTGCTGTACCTGGATTCCGGCACCCTGACCCCCCTCTTTAAAAAGCTGGAGGAGAAGGGTCTGGTGGTCCGGGCCCGGTCCAAGACGGACGAGCGGAACCTGATCGTCTCCCTGACGGAAAAGGGAGAGGCACTGAAGGACCAAGCAGTGGACATCCCCGGGCACCTGGCGTCCTGCATCCGCCTGGAACCGGCCGAGGCCATGCAGCTCTACGACCTGCTCCACAAGCTCCTGGGCGCCGAGGCGTGAGCGCGTCCCGCAAAAAACTGCCGCACGAAACCGTGCGGCAGTTTTTTTATTTTTCTCAGCGTATCTTTTCCGCGTCCGGGTCGTTGGTCTCGGCGATGATGTAGTGGGGCCGGCGCTTCGTCTCCATGTAGGTCTTGGCCAGATACTGGGCGATGATGCCGAGACAAAATAGCTGCAAGCCCCCTATGAAGATGATGACGCTCATGGTGGAGGCCCAGCCGGTCACCGGGTCGCCGAAGATGAGCTTTCGCACCACCACGAACACCAGCATCACCGCCGCGAAGGCGGTCATGATGAGGCCCAGCCAGGCGATGAAACTCAATGGCGCCTGGGAAAAGCTCACCACCCCGTCCATGGCGTATTTCACCAAGCCCCAGAAGCTCCACTTCGTGGTCCCCGCGGCCCGCTCGGCATTCTCATACTCCACCCAGGCGGTCCTGAACCCCACCCAGCTGAAGATGCCCTTGGAGAAGCGGTTATACTCCCCCATGGACAGCACGGCCTGTACCATTTCCCGTTTCATGAGCCGGAAATCCCGGGCCCCGTCCACGATCTCCGCCTCGGAGATGAGGTTCACCAGCTTATAAAAGCCCCGGGCGAAGAAACTGCGTATCTTGGGCTCCCCCTGCCGGCTCACCCGCCGGGCCGCCACGCAGTCATACTCCCCCGTTTGGAGCCTGTCCAGCATCCGGGGCAGCAGGCTTGGCGGGTCCTGCATGTCCGCGTCCATCACGGCCACATAGTCCCCCCTGGCGCTCACCAGCCCCGCGTACATGGCCGACTCCTTGCCAAAATTCCGGGAGAAGGACAGGTATTTTACGTGCTGGTCTTTTTGGGCCAGGTCCTTCATGACGGCCAGGGTGCCGTCCCTGGACCCGTCATCTACAAGAATCAGCTCATACTCGCATCCCATTTTCTCCAGCACCTCGCCGGTCTTCCGGTAGAAAAGGGGCAGCACCTCCCGCTCGTTATAGCAGGGGACGATGATGGAAAGGAGCATACGCGCTTCCTCCTTTGCGGTGTTATTTCCCCGCGGGAACGTACTTTTCCGGCACCACGTCCAGGCCCTGCAGGTACCGGCGGAGCATGTCGAAGGCGTGGTTGGCGGCCAGCTGGCGCACCCGGGCCCGGCCGGTGCCCAGGTTGAGCTGACGCACCCATACATTATTACCGTCCGCCAGGCCCACGAACACGGTGCCCACGGGATGGACCCCGTCCCCGTCGGGCCCGGCCAGGCCCGTGGCGGAAAGGCCGATGTCCGTGTTAGCGGCGAGGCGCACGCCCTTTGCCATGGCCGCGGCGGTCTCGTAAGACACCGCGCCGTTCGTCTCGATGAGGTCCCTGTCGATGTGGAGCATGGCGGCCTTGGCCTCGTTGCAGTAGGTCACCGCCCCGCCCTTGTATACCGCCGACGCGCCGGAGAGGGCCGTGAACCGCTCCCCGATGAGCCCGCCGGTGAGGCTCTCCGCGGCGGAGAAGGTCTTCCCCTGCTCCGTGAGCAGCCGCAGGCTCACCGCCTCCATGCTGGGCTCGTCCACGGCGTAGGCCTTGTCCCCCAGCGTCGCGCAAACCTTCTCCACTACGGGCTCGCACATGGCCTCCGCCTCCGCCTCCGTGGGGGCCTTGGCGGTGACCCGGAGCATGACCTCGCCGAACTTGGCGTACGTAGCCAGCGTCGGATTCGCCATCTTCTCCATCTCCGCCCGGAACAGGGTCTCGATGGCGCTCTCGCCGATGCCGAAGACCATGATCTTCCGGGAGAATATCACATCCCCGGAGAGCTTTTGGAGGTACGGCACCGCGCAGGCGTTGAACATGGGGATACACTCCCGGGGCGGGCCGGGCAGCATGATCACGTGCACCCCGCCCTCCTCAAAGGCGCAGCCGGGGGCGGTGCCCCAGTCGTTGTGGAACACCGTGCACCGCTCGGGGAGATAGGCCTGCTGCAGGTTATTTTCCGTGTAGCCGCTCGAGGAATTGCGCTTGAACCATTCCTTCAAAAACGTCTCTTCCTCCGGGTGCAGCTCCAGCTTCCGGCCGAAGCATTCCGCCAGCACGTTCTTGGTAAGGTCGTCATAGGTGGGGCCCAGGCCGCCGGTGGTGATGATGAGGTCCGCCCGGGAGCGGGCGATGGATACCGCCTCCGCCAGGCGCTTGGGGTTGTCCCCCACCACCGTGTGCCAGAACACGTTTATCCCTAAGCCGGACAGCAGCTCCGACAGGTTCGCCGCGTTGGTGTTCACGGTGTTGCCCAGCAGCAATTCGGTCCCCACGGCCAATATCTCACAGTTCATAGTATATCTCCTTATGGAAAGCCATTGGGCGGCTTTGCCAGAAAAACACTTGCACTCAGACGGTCTGCACGTTATAATGACAATAACGGAATAGCAAAGGCGGGCCGCAAGGTGGTAGGACACCTCACGGCCCTATGCAGGAGTCGTGACCTCCTACACAGCTTTTCAGCGCCCAAAGCTCATTATACCTGTTCCCCTGGCTTTTTACAAGGGCAGGTTATGCGGCTTTTGTGTTGTGTTGCGCGCGGTGTGGGGTTCTGCCCTGCACCGCCTTTGTTGTTTCGGCGGGAAAGTTCGCGGGACAGGGGCAGGCCCTGTTCCCGCGGGCCGTACCGTTGGAGCAGCACAGCACCGCCGGATAAATCGCGCTCCTTTTTGGCAGTGACTGTAAGTCTAGATCAGGAAAGGAAAAAGAACCATGAAAAAGCGTGTTTTCAGCATTGCTCTGGCTCTGACCATGCTTCTGTCCCTGGGCGGCCAGGCCCTGGCAGAAGAGGTGCCGAAGTCAGCTTCCGAGCCAAGTCCGGTATACCGGCTGGCGAGCGTCGTCTATGTAAGTGATGGCTACCCGACCACATACACTTTTACCTACGGTCAGGGCGGGTATCTGCCTACGGAGGTCACGTGTCCCAACGACATGAGCTGCCCGATCACAGCTGTCTATGACGAGGCCGGACGGCTTACGGCCCTGCAGGATGGATACCAGACCATTTCCAATGTTTACGACGAGGCCGGTGACCTGGTCAGGACAGAGCAGACGACCGATTACGGTGACGGTCCCACCACCGTCATCGCGGAGTATGTCTACGATGAAGCCGGTAACCGGATCCGGACAGAGCAGACGACCGATTCTGGCGATAGCTCCACCACCGTCGTCACCGAGTATACATACGATGAAGACGGCAGCTGCGTCTACACAGAGCAGACCGCCGACTATGGCGACAGCTCCAATACCGTCGTCACCGAGTATACATACGATGAAGACGGCAACTGTGTCCGGGAGGAATATACTTATAACTACGGCAGCGACGATGCACTCTCTAACACCGTCGAGTACACCTATGACAGCGAGGGCCGGAAGCTGAACGCTTTGATAACCGATACCAGCGGAGAGGGCAATGCGGCGACCTATACCTATACTTACAGCGAAGACGGCCGCAGCGCTACCCAAACCCGTGACAACGGCAGTGTAAATGTGGAATACAAGACGCCTCTGCTGGATACATCCTGGCAGGATACTTCTGTCGAAACGGTCGACGGTACGTCGTACACTCTCAAGCGCTTTTCTCTATCGCTGAAAGCCAACGAAGACCAGGATATTTTCCGGGCTGTATTTCACTTTGACAGCGAACCCTCCCTGACCTACGACGGCAACGGCTGCCTTGTCAGGGTGGAAAGTCCCGACGGGAAGTACGCTGAGTTCACTTGGGAGCCTGTGGCCTGACCGGCAGAGATCGAATAACAGACAGAGCGCAGGACCGCCCGAATGGGCGGTCCTGCGCTCTTTGAGTATTTTCTTAAAACGCAAAGTTCCCGTCCACGAACACGGGCACCTCGCGGCCATCGTGGGTGGTTCCCGCGATGGAGAGGTCCTTCGTTCCCACCATGAAGTCCACGTGGTTGATGGACTGGTTGAGACCCGCGGCCTTCTGCTCGGCCTCGGTCATGTCCGCCCCGCCCTTCACACAGGTGGCGTAGGCGGAGCCGAAGGCCAGGTGGCAGGAGGCGTTCTCGTCGAAGAGGGTCTCGTAAAAGAGTATCCCCTTATTGCGGATGGGGCTGTCGTAGGGCACCAAGGCCGCCTCGCCCAGATAGTGGGAGCCCTCGTCCAGGTCGATGGAGTGGCGCAGCACGTCCTCCCCCTGGGCCGCGTGCACGTCCACGATGCGCCCATCCTTGAAGTCCAGGTAGAAATCCTTCACCAGGTTCCCGTCCAGGGCCAGGGGCATGGCCGCCGCGGCCCGGCCGTTCACGCCGTCCCACCTGGGGGCGGTGAATATCTCCTCCGTGGGGATGTTGGCCACGAAGCGCACGCCGTTCGCCGTGTCCTCCGCGCCGCCCATCCAGACGTGTTTTTCCGGCAGCTCTACGGTCAGGTCCGTGCCGATGGAGTTTACATAATGCAAGCTCTTGAAGTTGTAGTCATTCAGCTTCTTCGCCCGGCGGGCGGTGACATCGATGTGCTCCTGCCAGCGCCGGACCGCGCTGCCGTCCCCGGTGATACGGCAGACGTCGAATATGGCGTCCCAGAGGGCGTCCATAGCGGCTGCCTCGGACATATCCGGGAAGACCTTCCTCGCCCAGGCGGAAGTGGGGTACGCGCCGATAGACCACTGGAACCGCCCCGCGTCCATGGCGTCGTAGTAGGCCTTGCTGTTGGTCCCGGCCACCCGCTGGTAGGTCTGGATGCGTTTGGGGTCCACGCCCTTGAATAGCTCCGGGTCCGAGCCGATGATATTGAGCGCCGGAGCGTTTTTCTCCAGCAGCCAGTCCAGCTTCGCCTTCTTATAGGCGGGGTACTCGCCGAACACGGCCTCGTCCGCCCGCAGGTATCTCTCCCGGTCGGTGAAGTCGTCATACCAGTCCAGCACCACGTCCCGGGCGCCCCTGTCGTAGCAGGCGGCCACGCACAGACGGGCAAGGGGCGCGCACTCCACGGAGCAGGAGACACGCAGCGTCTGCCCGGCCTGGACATTCAGGCCCACGTCCACCAGCAGGTGGGCGTACTCATTCAATTTGGCGTCAAAGTTCTCCACCATATCAATAACCGACCTTTATAAATTCTATCCCGGCCACCGCCTCGGCCACCAGGGCGTCCACATCCAAGGGCGCTTCCGCCTCCCGGACCTTTTTGAGCTTGGGGTGGGTGCAGGGGTGCCGGGGGGTGAACACGGTGCAACAGTCCTCATAGGGCAGTATGGACGTATCAAACGTCCCTATGCGCCGGGCAATACTGATGACCTCCGCCTTGTCCATACCCACCAGGGGCCGCAGCACGGGCACATCGGCGCAGTCCTCCGTGGCGGCCATAGCCTCCATGGTCTGGCTGGCCACCTGGCCCAGGCTCTCCCCGGTGATGATGGCGCCGCACTTGTTGTCCGCCGCCACCGCCGAGGCGATGCGCATCATCATGCGCCGCATGATGATGGTGAAGTAGTCCTCCGGGCACTTGGCCCTTATCTCCTCCTGGATGTGGGTGAAGGGCACCACCTGCACCACCATCCGCCCGCACCAGGGCACAAGGAGCTTCGCCAGGTCCAGCACCTTTTCCTTCGCCAGCTCCGAGGTGTAGGGGAAGGAGAAAAAGTGCACCGGCAATATGCGCATGCCCCGCTTCGCCATCATCCAGGTGGACACGGGGCTGTCGATGCCGCCGGAGAGGAGGCTCACGGCGGATCCCGCCGTGCCCACGGGCAGGCCCCCCGCCCCGGGCACCGGCGCGCCGTGGATGTAGGCCGCCCGGTCACGGACTTCCAGGTGTACCACCAGTTCCGGAGTGTGCATGTCGGCGATGAGGTCCGGGTACGCGTCGTGGAGGGCCCCGCCCACGTACTGGCTCAGCTGCACGCTGGTCATGGGAAAGGACTTGTCCCCCCGGCGGGACTCCACCTTGAAGCTTTTGACGCTGGTGAGCTCGTCCCGCAGGTATTCCGCGGCCCGCTTGGCGATGGCCTCGGGGTCCTTTTCGCAGGCGGCAGCCCGGGTCAGGGTCATGATGCCGAACACCTTTTGAAGAGCCTCAAAGGCCCCGTCCACATCGCATTCCTCGCTTTGCGGCTCCACGTAGATGACGGACTGGTTCGCGGTCACGGTGAAGGGGCCGAAGCGCTTGATGCGCCGGCGGAGATTGGATGTAAGTTTCTGTTCAAAGGAGCGCTTGTTGAGGCCTTTTAAGACCACCTCGCCCTCCTTCAGGAGTATCATATCGGTCATGTATACGTTCTCACTTCAGTTGGAATGTTCTATACTGTATGGCCTCGGCCAGGTGCTGGGGCTGGATGTTTTCGCTGCCGGCCAGGTCCGCGATGGTCCGGGCCACCCGCAATGTGCGGTCATAGCTCCGGCCCGTGAGGCCCAGGGCCTCATAGGCGCTCTTCATGAGGGCGGAGCCCGCCTCGTCCAGGGCGCAGAAGCGCTCCATGTCCGCCGGGCTCATTCGGGCGTTGGACTCCGTGCCGGAGCCAGCGAACCGCGCCCGCTGGGCCTCTCTCGCGGCATCCACCCTCGCCTTGATGGCGGCGGAGGGCTCCCCGTTTGGCCTCGCCTCCAGCTCCTCATAGGCCATGGCGGGCACCTCCACGGTGATGTCGATGCGGTCCAAAAGGGGCCCGGATATCTTCGCCCGGTATTCCGCCACGGACTTGCGGGTGCACCGGCACCGGCCGGAGGGGTGGCCGTACCAGCCGCAGCGGCAGGGGTTCATGGCGCACACCAGCATGAACCGGCTGGGGTAGGTGACGGAGCCGGAGGCCCGGGAGACGGTGATCTCCCCGTCCTCCAGGGGCTGGCGCAGCAGGTCCAGCACGTCCCGGTGAAATTCCGGCAGCTCATCGAGAAACAGCACCCCGTTGTGGGCCAGGCTCATCTCCCCGGGCTTTAAATCCGCGCCCCCGGCCAAGGCCTGGCGGGAGGCGGTCTGGTTGGGCGCCCGGAAGGGCCGGCGGCCCACGATGGGGTCAGCGGCGGTGGTGAGCCCCGCCACGGACCATATGGCCGTGGTGCGCAGCGCCTCCTCCCGGCTCATGTCCGGCAATATGCCAGGCAGGCGCTTGGCAAGCATGCTCTTGCCCGCTCCCGGCGGGCCCACCATGAGCACGTTGTGGCCGCCCGCGGCGGCCACCTCCAGGGCCCGCTTCACGTTCTCCTGGGCCTTGACCTCAAAAAAGTCCGGCACAGGCGCGGCGCCCGGGCGGATGACGCCGGGGGCGGCGGGGGTCATGTCCCCCTCCCCGGCCAGGAAGGCGGCAAGCTTGCGCACGTCCTCCACCGGGTATACCTCCAAGCCCTGGGCAAAGGCCGCCTCCGCGGCGTTGTCCTTGGGTACGAACAGGCGCTTTGCCCCCGCCGCCTCTGCGGCCAGGGCCATGGGCAGCGCCCCGGAAACGGGCCGGAGCTGCCCCGTCAGGGACAGCTCGCCGAAAAACATGTCGTCCGCCCGGGGGGCCTTGATCTGCCCCGAGGCGGTGAGAATGCCCAGCAGCACCGGCATGTCATAGACCGTGCCGGCCTTTTTCGTGTCCGCCGGGGCGAGATTAACCGTGATGCGGCTCACCGGAAAGTCCCAGCCGTTGTGCTTCACCGCGGCCCGGACCCGGTCGGCGGCCTCCTTCACGGCGGCGTCGGGCAGGCCCACCATGTCAAGCCTGGGCAGGCCGGAGGAGATGGAGGTCTCCAGCTCCACCTCGTAGCCCCCTATTCCTTTGATGCCAAGGGAACGTATGCGAGAATACATGGGCGGTTCCTCCTTTCGTTACAGGCAAAGCCTCCCCTGTGCAAGGGGAGGTGGGCCGCCGTAAGGCGGCTCGGAGGGGTTGTTGCCAGTCTTGGAAAACACCCCGGCCTGTGGCAACAATCCCTCAGTCTCCGGCTATCGCCGGAGCCAGCTCCCTTTGCACAAGGGAGCCTTAAGTGGTGCGCGGCTTCGCGGCGAATATTACTCCTCTACCCCGACGACCGCGATATGCAGTTCGTCCAGCTGCTTTTGCTCCACGGCGGAGGGGGCGTCCATCATCACGTCCTGGGCGTTCTTGTTCATGGGGAAGGGGATGATCTCCCGGATGGAGGGCTCGCCGGCCAGGAGCATGACCATGCGGTCCACGCCCGGAGCGATGCCCGCGTGAGGGGGCGCGCCGTAGCAGAAGGCGTTGTACATGGCGGGGAACTTGGCCTTCACGTCGGCCTCCCCCAGGCCCACCATCTCAAAGGCCTTGACCATGATGTCGGGGTCGTGGTTCCGCACCGCGCCGGAGGAGAGCTCCACGCCGTTGCACACCAGGTCATACTGATAGGCGTAGATGTCCAGGGGGTCCACCTCGCCCTTTTCCGCCTTTTCCAGGACCTCCAGGCCGCCGTTGGGCATGGAGAAGGGGTTGTGGCAGAACTCAAGCTCGCCGGACTCCTCCCCGATCTCGAACATGGGGAAGTCCACGATCCAGCAGAACTCGTAGCGCTTTTCATCCATATGGCCGGGCACGGCCGCGCCCAGCATCTTCACCGCCACGCCGGCGGTCTTTCGGGCCTCGTCCTTCGTGCCCGCGGCGATGACGCCCAGTGCGCCGGGAGCCATACCGAGAGCCTTCAGCTCCTCCTCATGGCCCACAAGGAACTTGGCCACGCCGCCCACCAGGGCGCCATTTTCATCCATGCGCACCCAGTAGGGCTTTTTGCCGGACTGGACGGCGATGTCGTCGCAGAGCTTGTCTATCTGCTTGCGGGTGAGCTCCGCGCCGGTGCAGGGCACCAGCTTCACGGTCTTCGCCTGGGCGAAGGGCTCAAAGCCCTCGGTGCCATGGGCCAGGTCGGTCATATCCTTCACGGTCAGGTCGATGCGCAGGTCCGGCTTGTCGGTGCCGTAGGTCTCCATGGCGTCGTTGAAGCTGATGCGCTTAAAAGGCGGCTTGGAGGCGATGTCGTAGGTGCCGTACTTGGCGAAGATGGGCGGCAGCACGTCCTCGATGACGGCGAACACGTCCTCCTGGCTGGCGAAGGCCATCTCCATATCCAGCTGGTAGAACTCACCGGGGGAGCGGTCGCCCCGGGCGTCCTCGTCCCGGAAGCAGGGGGCGATCTGGAAGTACCGGTCGAAGCCGGAGGTCATCAAAAGCTGCTTGAACTGCTGGGGCGCCTGGGGCAGGGCGTAGAACTTGCCGGGATGCTTCCGGGCGGGCACCAGGTAGTCCCGGGCCCCCTCCGGACTGGAGGCGGTCAGGATGGGGGTGGTGATCTCCAGGAAGTCATGGGCCAGCATGGCGCTGCGAAGCGCCGCCACCACATTGCAGCGGAGGATGATGTTCTTCTTCACCGCGGGATTGCGAAGGTCGAGATACCGGTACTTGAGCCGCAATGTCTCATCCGCCTCCCGGCTGCGGTTTATCTCAAAGGGCAGCTCGTTATAGTGGCACCGGCCCAGCACCTCCACGGCCTGGGGGACCACCTCGATATCGCCGGTGGGTATCTTGGGGTTTTTGTTGTCCCGCTCCCGGACCGTGCCGGTGACGGAGACGGTGCTCTCCTTGGTGATGGCCCGGAAGGCCTTCACCATATCCTCGGTCTCAGCCACCACCTGGGTGGTGCCGTAAAAGTCCCGGATGACCGCGAAGGCCAGGGCAGAGCCCACCTCCCGGACGTTCTCCATCCAGCCGACGATCTTCACCTGCTTCCCCGCGTCGGAAAGACGCAGCTCGCCGCAGGTATGGGTGCGCATTTGTGTCATAGTCTCTTTACTCTCCCTTCACAGGCTTCACGTGCCTGGCTATGCTCTTTTTTATGATATCGGCGGCCTCGGCGGCGGACACGGTCACCTGGCCCCCCGCCCGCAGGTCCTTGAGCCCCACGGTGCCGCTGGCTTCCTCGTCACCGCCCACAACCACGGCGTAGGGCACGGCCAGCTTGTCCGCGTAGGCGAACTTGGCCTTGGTCTTTTTCTTTTCCGTATACACCTGGGTCCGCACGCCCGCCTGGCGCAAAACGGTGGCACAGGCCATGGCGTAGCCCATGTCCTCCCCCAGGGGGATCACCAGCGCGTCGCAGGGGGCGGTGGGCAGGTCCTCATTCAAAAGCCCCTGCTCCTGGAGGATGTAGAAAAGCCGCGTCACGCCGATGGAGAGGCCCACGCCGGGCAGCTTTTTGTCGGTATAATACCCCGCCAGGTCGTCATAGCGCCCGCCGGAGCACACGCTTCCCACCTCCGGATGGTCCAGAAGCTGGGTCTCATACACCGTGCCGGTGTAGTAGTCCAAGCCCCGGGCGATGGTCAGGTCCACCCGCCACTTGTCGTCCGGCACGCCCAAGGTGGGCAGCAGGCCGGTGACGGCCTTGAGCTCGGATATACCAGCATCCAAGGTCTCATTCTTCCCGGCGAGGGCCGCCAGGGTCCCCATGGGGTCATCGGACGCCAGCACATCCAAAAGCTCCGCCGCCGCGGCCGCGGTCATGCCCAGCCCTTCGAGCAGCCCCGCCACCTTGTCCCGGCCGATCTTCTCCAGCTTGTCCACGGCGGTCATCACCGCCCCGGCCCGGTCCCCCACGCCCAGGTACGCGAACAGCCCGTTCAAAATCTTCCGGTTATTGATGCGGATGCAGAACCGCTCGATGCCAAGCCGGCGGAACACTTCACATATCACCGCCGGCATCTCCGCGTCGTTGGCGATATCCAGACTCCCGTCGCCGATGACGTCGATGTCCGCCTGGTAGAACTCCCGGAACCGGCCCCGCTGGCTCCGCTCGCCCCGATAGACCTTGCCGATCTGGCAGCGGCGGAAGGGGAAGGCCAGCTCCCCGTAGTGCATGGCCACGTACTTGGCCAAAGGCACGGTCAGGTCGAACCGGAGGGCCAGGTCATGGTCCCCTTTCATGAAGCGGTATATCTGCTTTTCCGTCTCGCCGCCGCCCTTGGCCAGCAGCACCTCCGCCGCCTCGATGGCGGGGGTGTCGATGGCGGTAAAGCCGTACAGGGCGTAGGTATCCCGCAGCACCTGCATGACGGCGTCCATCTGTGCCTGGGGCCCGGGCAGCAGCTCCATAAACCCGGACAGGGTCCGGGGCTTGATGCGTTCCATAGTCGTTCCTCATGGATGGCGGCAGCCAAACAGGCTGCCGCCTCTTCTTTCCATTCTCTTCTTATTTCTTCTTGTTCTTGGGGTTGACGATGTCGCGCCAGGCGAAGTCGCCCCGGCGCAGGCCCTGGACCAGCACCTCCGCCGTCGCCATGTTGGAGGCGAAGGGGATGTTGTGGCTGGCGCAGAGAAGGGCGATCTCGTTCACCGGGCCGAACAGCTCCGGGTGGTAGGGGTCCGCGAAAAACAGGACCAGGTCTATCTCGTTGTAGGCGATGCGGGCGCCGATCTGCTGTACGCCGCCCTGGGACGAGTTCATGTACAGCTCGATGGGCAGGCCCGTGGCTTCGCTGACCAGCTTGCCGGTGGTGTTGGTGGCGACGATGGTGTGTTCCGCCAAAATGCCGCAGTAGGCGATACAGAACTGGACCATCAATTCCTTCTTTCCGTCGTGGGCCATCAGTGCGATATTCATGCCGTTCCTCCTAAACATATGTGTACGCCTCCCATGCCTCAGTGCAGCATGGTCAGCTCGTTTTCCGTCTGTTGTGTGCTCTGCTTGAATTCGAAGTAATATTGCAGCATCTCCCGGGCGATGTTGCCCAGGTTCGCGCCCCTGGAGCCGTTCTCGATGGCCACCGCCACCGCTACCTCCGGCTTTTCATAGGGGGCGTAGCAGATGAAGAAGGCGTCGTTGGTGGCGTTGCCGGTCTCGGTGGTGCCGGTCTTGGCGGCCACGGTGTAGGGGAAGCCGTAGAACTGGCTGACGGCCGTGCCCCGGGTGACCACGCCCCGCATGCCCTCGTGGACCAGGTCCCACACATACTGGCCGCTCTTGACCTCGCTCATGACCTCCGGCTCCCGCTCGTAGACGCTCTCGGAGTAGTCATAGCTGGACGCGGACTTTAGAAGCGAGCAGCTATATACATTGCCGCCGTTGGCGATGGCCGCGCAGTACCGGGCCAGCTGCAGGGGCGTGACGCCGGTGAGGCCCTGGCCGATGGAGGCCAGGAGGGTGTCCGCCGCGTACCAGGCCGCGTCCCGCCGGCCGGCGTAAAGCTGGGCCTTGTACTCCGGGGAGGAGACCCGGCCGCTGGCCTCGGCCAGCTCGATGCCCGTGGGCTCGCCCAGGCCGAAGAGGGCGGCGTACTTGTCGATGTTCTTGATGGTGATCATGTCGCCCACCGAGAAGAAGAAAAAGTTACAGCTCCATGTCAGGGCCTGATCCACCGTCAGCTGGCCGTGGGGCCCGCCGGTACAGCCGGGGGCGTAGCCCGCGTCGATGTACTTGTTGAAGATGCCGGTGCAGTTGAACTGGGTCTTGCCGTCGATGAAGCCCTCCGTCAGGGCCGCCACGGCCATGCAGGGCTTCCAGGTGGACCCGGGGGAGTAAAGGCCCGACAGGGCCCGGTTCACCAGGGGGTTCGTCTTGTCGTGCATCAGCTCGTCTACGTCGTCCCAGAAGGTCTCCAGGTTATAGGAGGGGTAGCTGGCGATGCACAGGGGCTCGCCGGTGTTCACGTCCAGGGCCACCAGCGCCCCGCCGGTGATCAGCTCCCGTATCTCCGAGAGCTTTCCGTTGGCCTCGGCCTGCTGGTTGCTGCGCTCCGTCTCGGTGTTGGCGTTCTCGATATAGGTCGCCAATGCGGTCTCCGCCGCGCCCTGCAGCTCGCTGTCGATGGTGATATAGATATTGTTCCCCGGCTGGGGCACCTTCGTATACACGGTGCGGGTCACTACGCCCTCGCTGGTGCGGGTGATCTCCGCCTCGCCGTCCACGCCGTGGAGATAGTCCTCAAAGGCCGCCTCGATGCCGGACTTGCCGATGGTGGCGTTCATGGGGTAGCCCTTGTCCTTGTATTTCTTGTAATCCTCCGCGTCCATGAGGCCGGTGTAGCCCAGCAGATGGGGGGCGTAGGAGGTGTTGTACTCGCGGATGTAGCTGACCTGCACGTCGAAGCCGGGCAGGTCCGCCTCCATGAGGGAGGTGATGGTGTTGATGTTCACGTCCTGGGCGAAGATGTAGTCCGACGTGTTGATGTCGTAGCGGACGTTGATGGAATAGCGCACGGAGGCGATGATGCGCATCTCCTCGGCGGAGTAGTTGCCGTCGATGCCGTAGCGGGTGCGCATGCGGGCCATGACCTCCACGGCGGTGGCGCTCCGGGGCAGGCCCTTGGCGTCCAGCCAGGCGTTCAGAAGCTGGGCCTGGGTGGAAGACATGCTTGTGAACTCCCAGGGGGTGTTGGTAGTGATGGGCAGCTCGTCGTTGTAGTGGTCGCCGTTGGATTCGATGAGCCGGCACATCTGCAGTATGGCGGCGTTGATCTCGTTGTCGTCAAGGCCCGAGTAAAAGAGCTCGTCCACGTCTATGAGGAGGTTATTGCAGTTGCGGTTGGATACCAGCAGGCGGCCGTACCGGTCCATGATGTTGCCCCGGGCGGCGATGACCGTCTCGGTAGACATGATGGAGTTGGTGCTGGCCTCATAGTTGGCGTTGCCCTCCACGATCTGCAGCATATATAGCTTTGTGAAGAATATGCCCAGGACCGCGGCCACCAGGATACCCAGAAACACCAGCCGTCCGGGACTTATGAGCTTTTTCATGGGGAACCTTTCTTGGCCGTTACCGGCCCATGGGCTTGGAGGCGATGAGCTTGCAGGGGAAGTAGATGGGCACGGCCCACACCAGGCTCCACAGGGTCTGTACAAGCCCCGTGCGCAGCACCCGCCAGGCGGAGGACCCGCCCAGATACAGGCTGTGGAAGGTCTTGGCGTCGGCGTCCAGGAGGAACAAAAACCGGAACATCTGGCAGAAGGCCGCGACAGCCAGCACCAGAAGCGCCAGGGTCATATAGGACATGAAGCCCTTGTGGAGCATGAACTTTCCCAGCGCGCCGGATAAAAAGCCCGCCGCCGGGAGCAGGACAGTGAACAATATCACGTGGCCTGTGGCCATGTCGGCGAAGTATCCGGCCACGAGACCGATGACCCCGCCCCAGATGCCGCCCTCGAAAAGGCCGATGGCCGTCACCGCCGCTGGGACGAGCAGCGCGCGCACCCCGAACAGGGGGACGCGGGCCACGATCAGGTCCTGCAATATGAACAGCCCCGCCAGCACAAGGCCGTACACGATGGCCCGGCGCAGCTTGGATAAGTCGATCAGGTCTAAAAGCATGTCTTACTCCTGGATGGTGAAGTCCGTGATGATGTACACCTGGGAGAGGCTGCCCAGGTCACAGGCCGGCTCCACCACGCCGTAGAGGGACTGTCCGTTGCCCTCGGATAAGACCTGGCTGATGTAGCCGATGACCAATCCCTGGGGGATGGAGCCGCGGCCGGAGGTCAGCACCGCCTCCCCCTCCACCAGCTGGGCGTTCTCGGAGAGGTAGGTCAGCCGCAGCAGGTCGTCCTGCATGAGGGCGAAGTCGCCCACGCACATGCCCACCGCGCCGGCCTCGCCCACCAGGGCGCCCACGTCGATGCTGGAGTCTACCAGGGTGCGCACCGTGCTCCAGCTGTCGCCCACCTCGATGACCTGGCCCACCAGGGCGCCGTACTCCGTGACCACACAGTCGCCCGCCTCGATGGGGTTTGCGGCGTTGTCGGAGCCCTTGGAGATGCGGAAAGAGCTCTCCCAGTTGGAGCTGGACCACTCGGTGATCTTGGCCGGCTCCATCACGTAGTCCTCGTGCTTCTCCGCGAAGTTCAGGACGTTTCTGAGGCTCTTGTTCTCCTCCTGATACTGGGTCACATCGATGGCCGCCTGCTGGGCCTGGGCCAGCTGGGCCCGGAGGGAGTTGTTCTCCGCCACCAGCTGATCGTATTTGTAGATATAGCCGTATATGCCCTCGATCCACTCCACGGCGGCGGAGGCCGCCTGGCCCACGGGGCTGGCGATGGCGCCGGTCAGATTGGACATGAGCCCGGCCCGGCCATGCAGCAGCGCGGTGGCCAAGACCACCACCAGCACCACGGCCAATACCGCCGCCCCGATCCGCAGACCGTATTTTTTCAGGTATTCCTTCAATGCAGCTTGACTCCTATTTTTGCAAGCATAAGTCCCAGCCGGCACAGGGGCAGACCCACCACGTTGAAAAAGTCCCCCTCTATGCCCCGGATATACTGGCCCGCCCGGCCCTGATAGCCGTAGGCGCCGGCCTTGTCCATGGACTCGCCGGTAGCGATGTAATCGTCGATCTCCGCTTCGGTCATGGGCCGGAAATGCACCCGCGTACACTCGGCACAGCTCTCTGTTTTGTCCCCATATATGACCGCGAGGCCCGTATACACCCGGTGCTCCCGGCCGGAGAGCATCCGCAGCATCCGCTTCGCGTCTTCTTCATCCTTGGGCTTGCCCAATATGACGCCCTCGATCTCCACCACCGTGTCCGCGCCGATGACCACGGCGCCGGGGCGGCTCTCCGCTATCTCTTTCGCCTTGGCCAGGGCCAGTGCTTCCGCCGTATGGGCGGCGTCCGCCCCGGCGGGGGGCGTCTCCGGTCCCGCGGCGGGGACGATATCGAAGGGCAGGCCGAAATATCCCATCAGCTCCCGCCGTCTGGGGGAAGCCGAGGCCAGTATCAGATCCATAGCGCTCCCTTCTGATAGGCGCCCCGGCTGGCGTTGATGGGCACATAGTCGTTCATGGCCTTGTAACGCTTCGTCACCAGCAGGCACTCCCGGGGGCTCTCCGCCGTGAAAAGGAGCCGAAGGCCCCAGAGGCCTATGCCGGTATACACCTCCGGGTGGTCGGCCAGGAATATCTTTCGCGCGTCATAGACCGTGTTCCGGCAGCCGAATTCCTTCGCCACCGGGTACACGCCGCCGAACACGTCGGACATGCTGGTGGGGGTGGAGCAGGAGCACCGTCCCGCGCTGTTGCGGATGAGGCAGTGGTCCGTCACCATCACCGGCACCCGGCCGTAGACGATCATCTCCGTGGGGGCAGATTTCGCCATGGCGGCGATCTGCCGGGCGGACAGCTCGCAGGACACAGTCACGGACTGAAAGCCCGCACGGCCCAGCCGGTCCAGCGTCCAGGAGTTGGCCACGTTGAGACCGAAGTCCCCCCGCACGGCCATGCCCGCCTGCCCCGCGGCGGCCAGAAGCCCCAGGTCCCCGGCCAGCACTTCCGTTATGCCCCGGGCCTTCAAGGTCTCCAGAAGCTCCCGCAGCTCCGGCTTTTCCGCCTCGGACACCACCGCCGGCAGCACCGCCGCGATGCGGGTGCCCCGGGCCAAGAAGGGCTCTATGCCCGCCGTGCCCGCGGCTAAGAGCTCCGCGGGGACGTATAAGAGGTCCGGCCCCTCAGCGGCCAGCTCCGCCGTGAGCTGATTTTCGTTGGTCACCTGGATGATGAGCTTGGGCGGGCCCTGGGGCGGGATAGTCTCCGGCATGGCCGGGCGCTCCCCCTCCCGGATGGGCGCGGCCTCCCGTGTCTTGTCCGCCAGGTCCGCCAAAAGGGCCTTCCGGGCCTCCTCCACCGCCTCGTCGGGGTAGTCCAAGCCGGCCCCGATGGCGCAGTTGGCCTCGGTGCAGTAAAAGGGGGTGCCCCCCGTGCGGTAGAGGATCTCCCGCACCCGGCCCTCGGATATGCCCTGACGGCCCATGTCCAGGGGCTCATAGCCCCGGTAGGCCGCCCGGCGGCCCATGCCGTCCTCCACGGCGAACAGGGCCTTCTTGCCCTGCTCCATCACCGCGTAAAACTTCACCGGCACCCGGCGCAGCTCCCCGTTCATATAGCCCTTGCGCACCTCGGCGGCCGTCCGGGCCGCGGCCCGGTCCGGCTTTATCTCCGGCAGGGCGAACATATCCGGTCCCGGCTCCCCGGTGAACCAGCTGTCCGTGAGGGCGCCGGAGGAGAACACGGCGCGCAGGGTCTCCCGCTCCTCGTCGGAGGGCATCACCCGCTCCCGGATGGCCCGGGCGTAGAGGCGCGTCACATAGGCCACATACTCCGGCGTCCGGCTCCGGCCCTCGATGAAAGCGCAGGCAACGCCCACCGCCTCCAGGCCCTCCAAATGGTCTATGAGGCACACGTCCGCCATGGACAGCGGCCGCTCGTCCATCCGCCCGCCCAGGGAGAACCGGCCCCGGCAGGGCTCGGTGCAGTTCATGCAGCTGTCGCTGCGGTGCTCGTGGGCCAGCGCGCCTATGTAGCAGCGTCCCCCGTGGGCCACGCACACCGGCCCGTGGACGCACACCGCCGTTTCTATAGGGGCGGCCCGGGCGATGACGGCCAGCTGCTCGGCGGACAGCTCCGGGGCCAGCGCCACCCGGGAAAGACCCATGGCGGCGGCGGCCGTCACGCCCTCCAGGCTGCTGGCGGCCAGGCGGATATCCCCCCACAGGGGCGTATCCGGCAGCACCCGGCGCAGCGCGCCGATGAGGCCGATGTCCCGGACGACGAGGGCGTCCGCGCCCTCCTTCGCGGCGAATACGGCCAGGTCCAGGGCCCGGCCCATGCTCTCGTCGGTGCAGAGCCCGCCGACAGACACCGCGGCCCGGCAGCCCCTGAGGCGGCAGTAGCGGATGCTCCTGGCCAGGCCCTCCCGGTCCAGGTCCCGTCCGCTTTTGCCCGGGGCCGTGAGCGCGTCGCCCATATATACTGTGTCCGCCCCGCTCTGCACCGCGGCGATGACCGCCTCGGTGCTCCCGGCGGGGGCTAAAAGCTCAAGCATAGTTCCTCACATGATACGATGACTGAAAAAACTGTATAGGCCACTATATTATAAACAACATCTGCCCATAAAACAAGTATAAATCCCCAAATTAAGGTCTTTGTAATAAATTCGCCGCCCGGGCCGTCTTGAGGCCTTCCAGCACCTCATAAGGTACCGCCAGGTCCCCATCCTTCCCGGTGCCCATGGCGATGTGGAGCTTGCGGGTCCCATGAAAGTCGCTGCCCCCGGAGGGCGTCAGGCCCAGGCGGTCCGCCAGGTCCAGGAGCATGGCCCGCTCTTCCTCCGAATAGCCGGGATACCACACCTCCATGGCCCCGCACCCGGCGTCTTTGGCCGCCCGCAGGAAGGCCTCCAGGTCCGCCCCCTCCCAGCCGTATTGGAGGGGATGGGCCGCCACCGCGAGGCCCCCGGCCTCCCGGATGGCCCGCACCGCTTCGGGCAGTTCCATCCGCGCCCGGGGGATGTAGTAGCGCCCCCGCTTTCCCAGATACACACGGAAGGCGTCGTCCACGGTGGGGGCGAAGCCGCTGTCCGCGATCCACTGGGCGATGTGGGGCCGGCCCAGCACCGCCCCGGGGTATAACTTGCGCAGGCCGTCAACGGTGATATCGAACCCGTCCGCGGCCATGGCGGCGATGATCTTTTCGTTTCGTTCATCCCGGGCCCGGACGGCGAAAGCCATGGCGGCGCGGACGCTCTCCGCGGCGGGGTCTATAAAGAGCCCCACGATGTGCACGCCCTTGTCCCGGTACCGGGCGTTCATCTCCACCCCGGGGATGACCTCCACCCCCAGCGCCGCCCCGGCGGCCATGGCCTCGGGCACGCCCGCGGCCGTGTCGTGGTCGGTCACCGCGATAGCGGCGAGGCCGAGCGTATGGGCAAGCTCCACCGCCTGGCGGGGCGTATATGTCCCGTCCGAGGCCGTGGTGTGGATATGCAGGTCAACGTTTCCCTTCATCGGCGCGCCCTCCCTTTTTTGTCAGTATACCATGTTCGGGCCAAACAAGCAAAACTTGTCACAGCCGGTCAGTTCTGTTATACTACTTAGTTGAGGACTTTACACCAAAGAGACAAGGACGTTCACTTATGGACGACGGTAAGCTAAAACTGAACTGCCCCGCCCTGCTGGCGGTGCCCCGGCAGCACGCGGACCGGCTTTTGGAGTCCGGCGACGGGGACGCGGCGCTCCTCTACCTGCACATCCTGAAAAACGGCGGGGCGCTGGACGTTTCCCGGGCCGCGGCGGAGCTGCGCCTGTCGGCGCGGCGCATCCAGGCGCTTGCCATGAAGCTGGAGGGCATGGGCCTGCTGTCCGGGGGAGATACAAAGCCCCTGCCGGACCGGGAGCCCCCGGAATACCGGGCGGCGGACGTGGTCCGGCGGAGCCAGTCGGACCCGGCGTTCCAGGCCCTGGTGGAGGAGACCCAGACCACCCTGGGAAGGGTGCTTTCTTCCACGGACCTTAAAAAGCTCTTCGGCATATACGACGATCTGGGCCTGCCCGCGGACGTGATCATGCTGCTCATACACCACTGCAAGCAGGAGCACGACCGGCGCTACGGCGCGGAGAAGCACCTGGGCTTCTCCGTCATCGAGCGGGAGGCCTACGCCTGGTTCGACAGGGAACTCATGACCTACGAGCAGGCGGAGAGCTGGCTTGAGGAACAGGAGCAGCGCCGGAGCCTGGCCAGGGAGATCCAGCGGGCCATGGGCATCCGGGACAGGGAACTGGCTCCCACAGAGAGGAAGTACATCGCCGCCTGGATAGACATGGGCTTTGGCCCGGAGGCGCTGGCCCTGGCGGCGGACAGGACCGTCACCAACACAGGACAGCTTAATTGGAAATACATGGACTCTATCGTCAATTCCTGGCATAAAAAGGGCCTGCACACCGTCCCCGAGATAGAGAAGGGCGACCGGAAGACGCCCGCCGGGCGGAGAGGCGCCGCCCCCGCCGCCCCGGACGCCGGGGAGCTGGAGCGGATGCGGAAGATACGGGAAAAGCTGACGAACAGCTAAAGGAGAGAGCATGGACGGGAGACTGCTGGCCCAGGCCAGAGAGGAAAAAGAAAATATCCGCCGCCTGGCCCTGCGCACAGATAGGCAGCGCCATGAGCAGGCCTACGCCAAGGTCCCCGAGCTGCGAAAGCTGGACGCGGACATCGCGGCCCTGGTGCCGAAGGCCGCCGCGGGCGTCATGAACGGCAGAGGCTCCCTGGACGCCCTGCGGGCCCGGAGCCTGGAACTGCAGGCCCGGCGGGCGGAGCTTCTGACCGCCAACGGCTGGCCCATGGACTTTCTGGACGGGGCGTGGGACTGCCCCCGCTGCCGGGACACGGGCTACGTGGAGGGCCGGATGTGCGAGTGCCTTAAGACGCTCTACGAGAAGGCCCGGGTCCGGGACCTGTCCGCCCTGCTGACGGCGGAGAACGAGAGCTTCGGCGACTTCGACCTGAGCTACTACGACGACCGGCCCGACCCGGTCTCCGGGGTATCCCCCCGGGCCCAGATGGAGACGGTCTACGGCCTGTGTAAAGACTATGCCCGCAGCTTCGGCCGGGGGCACATGGACCTGCTCTTCCGGGGTGGGACGGGTCTTGGCAAGACGTTTTTGTCCGCCTGCATCGCCCGGGAGGTAGCCAAAAGAGATTTCTCCGTAGTGTACGAGACCGCCGTGGCGGCCATGGACGCCTATCACGACGCCCGGGGCTACGACGCCGACGAGGAGGCCCAAAATATGGTCCGGCGCATGGAGGGCTGCGACCTGCTCATATTGGACGACCTGGGCACGGAAAGCGTCAATTCCCCGTCCGTCAGCGCCCTCTATACGCTTATCAACACCCGGCTGACGGCCCGGAAGAGCACCATCATCAGCACCAACCTCACCGCGGAGCAGATGGCGGCCCGGTACCCGGCGCCCATCGTCTCCCGGCTGGAGGGGGAATATCAGGTACTGTCCTTCGTGGGCAGCGACGTCCGGGCACTGAAAAAGGCCCGGAGCCTGGGTTGACAGAGGCTTAGACGCGAGCGTATAATGTCCTGCGCGAGGTAGTTTTGACATGGCATTTCGATCTTAAAAACAGAATGACCCACGGATAATGAGGCAGGCTTCGGCTTGCCGTGTTTCCGTGGGCTTTTTGCGCCCATTTGGGCTCGATCATTTCTGTTTTGAGGTCTGAATATCATGAAAAATCAACGCAATATCCGTATCCTTTACGCTGTGTCTTTTTTGCAGGGCATGGTGTTTTACGCCCCCGTGGCCTCCCTGTACCGGCAGGCCCGGGGCCTGACCCTGGGGCAGATCGCCCTCATCGAGAGCATATCCTTCCTTCTGTCCCTGGTCATGGAGCTTCCCTGGGGCATTATCGCCGACCGGATCGGCTACAAAAAGACCATGCTCGCCGGCTGCGGCGTGTACGCGCTGTCGAAATTCATCTTCTGGTGGGCGGACAGCTTCATGGACTTTTTCTGGGAACGGATGCTCTTAAGCATATCCGTCGCCGCCCTGTCCGGGGTGGACGAGAGCATACTGTACCTTTCCTGCGGCGACGGGGACAGCCAGAAGGTCTTTGGCCGGTCCGGCGCCTGGGGCACCGCGGGGCTTCTCCTGAGCGCCGGGGTCTTTTCCCTCTTCATGGCCGATGACTGCGCCCTGGCGGCTCTCGCCACCCTCGCTGCCTATGCCTTGGCGGCGGCGCTCACGGCATTTCTCACCGAGGTCCGGCCCCCGGAGAGGGAGCGGCGGGCACCGGTGCGGGCCTTTTTCCGACTGCTGGGCGCCACATTGCGCCAGGGGCGTTTTTTGCTCCTGGTGGTCTGCTGGGCGCTGTACGGCGTGGCGCTCAGCACGGTGTGCACCTGGCTCAGCCAGAACCAGTACCTCCGGTGCGGCATGTCCAGCCGGGCCATGGGCTTGGTCTACATCGCCGTGTCGGCGGTATCCATGGCCGGCGCGTTCTCCCAGCGCTTCACCGATAAACTGGGCCGGAGCCGCTCGGTGCTGGGGGCATTCCTGCTGACGGGCGCGGCCTGCGCCGCCCTGACGCTGACCCGCTCGGCGGTCCTCTCCGTGGGGTGCATCCTCCTCATGGAAGGCGCCTATGCTCTCGTGAGCCCCCTCATGAACCAGGTGTGGAACCGGCAGGTGAACACCGCTGACCGGGCCACGGAGCTGAGCATCTACGCGGTGCTGGACGAGGCCGTGGCCGCCGGGAGCACCCTCATCCTGGGCCGGGCGGCGGACATCTCCCTGGACGGGGCGTTTTGGCTTGGCGGGGCGGTGTGTATCCTCTGCGCCCTGGCCGCGGCCATCTTCTGCCGGCGGTATTTCCGATAATAGGCATAGACCGGATACCGGGAGAGCGATATGCTCTCCCGATACTTATTACAGGTCCACCGTCTTTGTGGCGATCCTTTCGCAGAAGGCCCGATCGTGCTCCACGAACACCAGCGTCGGCCGGGCCCGCAGGATAAGCTGCTCGATCTGCATGCGGCTGAGCACGTCGATATAGTTCATGGGCTCGTCCCACACGTACAGATGGGCCTGCTGGCAGAGGCTGCGGGCGATGAGCACCTTTTTCTTCTGCCCGGCGGAATAGTCGCCCATGTCCTTGTCGAACTGTCCCCGGTCGAAGTCCAGCTTGCGCAGTATCGCCCGGAACAGGTCCCCGTCGACGCCGCACTGGTCGGCGTAGTCCGCCAGACGCCCCGCCAGACCCGCCGTGTCCTGGGGCACATAGGATATCCGCAGACCGCTTCCCCGCCCCAGCACGCCGGTATAGGGGACGTCCTCCCCGCAGATGAGCTTCAGGAGGCTGGACTTGCCCGCGCCGTTGCGGCCGATAAGGGCGATCCGGTCCCCCCGCTCCACGGTGAACGAGACGGACGGGCACACCGGCCCTTCGCCGTAGTCCACCGTGAGGTCCCGCAGCAGCGCCAGCCGGGGGCTGTGCCACGCAAGCGGCGCCAGCTTCAGGTCCTCAGCGCTCTCGATGTTTTTCAACAGCTTCGACTTCTCCTCCACCGCCCGCTGCTGCCGGGCCTGGATGGCCTTGGCGCGGCTCATCTGCTTCTTGGCTTTGGCCCCCTGCTTGGGCGCCCAGCCCTTGATGTTGTCCACCTTGTTCCGGTCGATCCCCGTCTTGCTCCGCTCCGCCGCGTCAGACCAGCCGGCCTTCTCCCGGGCGGTGGTTTGCAGGCGCTTTATCTCCTTCTTCAGCTTTTCGTTCTCCGCCAGTTCAAACTCGTCCTGGTTCTGCTTATTCTCCCACCAGGTGGAGAAGTCCCCCCGGCACACCTGGATATCCGCCCGGTTGATGGACAGGATATGGTCCACGCACCCGTCCAGGAAGGCCCGGTCGTGGCTGACCAGGATGAATCCTTTTTTCCGCCGCAGGTAGGCGCTCACCTTTTCCCGGCCCCGCATATCCAGATGGTTGGTGGGCTCGTCGATGAGCAGGAAAGCGTTCTCCCGCAGGAACATGGCCGCCAGCAGCGCCTTGGTGCGCTCCCCATTGGACAGCGTGGAAAAAGGCCGGTACAAAATGCCCTCCTCCACGTCCAGGGCCGCCAGCTCCCGCCGCAGTTTCCATGCCGGCGCGTCCGGACACACCGCCTCCAATACGACGGCGGTGTCCGCGTCCGGGTCCGGCACTGGATAGGGAAAATACTCAAATTCCACCGGGGCCGTGATGGTCCCCTGGTACTCATACCGGCCCATGAGCAGCTGCAGAAAAGTGGTCTTTCCCCGGCCGTTGCGGCCAGTGAAGCCCAGACGCCAGTTGGTGTCCAGCTGAAAGCTCACATGCCGGAAGATGTAGTCGTAGCCTCCGCCATAGGCGAAGGACAGGTCAGAAACGTCTATCAATGCCATAAAGTCATGCCCTCCCAAAAGTAAAATATCGGCCGCGGGAGAACGCTCCCACAGCCGACGGAGGGCATAGTCATCGCCTATGCCGCTGATTTCGGATGAAAAGAATGCCGCTCCCCGCAAGGCCGGCATGACGAAACGGCGGCCTCCGCCGCCGGGCCTATGGTAAGCCCGTCATGCCACGCTGTCAGCAGGAAGTGTTGATCATCTTTTCACCTCAAATCATTATCGATTGAACAAAGTATACCATGTCCTTGCCCAAAACGCAACACCGCCGCGGGGAATATCCCCGCGGCGGGTCGTATTTTTATGCTTCTGCGATGTCCCGCGTAAGGCAGGTGAGCTCGCCGTTGGCCACGTCCACCGTCAGGGTGGCCCCGGCGGGGATGTCCCCGGAGAGCAGTTTCTTGGCGATGAGGGTCTCGGCGGCGCTTTGCAGATACCGCTTGAGCGGTCTCGCGCCGTACACCGGGTCGAAGCCCCGGTCGATGATGAGCTCGGTGGCCGCGGGGGTGAATTCCAGGCCCAGGCCCTTGTCCGCCAGCCGCTGCCGCAGGCTGTCGGTGAGGATAGCGATGATGCCGGTGAGGTTCTCCTTCGTCAGTGGCTTGAAGAACACCATCTCGTCCAGCCGGTTCAAAAATTCCGGCCGGAAAGAGCGCTGCAGCTCGCCCATGACGGCGGCCTTCGCCTCGGCCGTGATGTCCCCGTCCGGGCCGATGCCTTCCAGAAGGTAGGGGCTTCCCAGGTTGGAGGTGAGGATGATGACGGTGTTTTTAAAGTCCACCGTCCGGCCCTGAGAGTCGGTGATGCGCCCGTCGTCGAGAATTTGCAGCAGGATGTTGAACACGTCCGGGTGGGCTTTTTCCACCTCGTCGAAGAGGACCACGCTATAGGGCCGGCGGCGCACCGCCTCGGTGAGCTGGCCGCCCTCGTCATAGCCCACGTACCCCGGAGGGGCGCCGATGAGCCGGGAGACGGAGAACTTCTCCATGTACTCGGTCATGTCGATGCGGACCATGCTCTTCTCGTCGTCGAAGAGGGCCTGGGCCAGGCTCTTGGCAAGCTCCGTCTTGCCCACGCCGGTGGGGCCCAGGAAGAGGAAGGAGCCGATGGGCCTGTTGGGGTCCGCGATGCCCGCCCGGGAGCGCAGTATGGCCTCGGTGACAAGGCGCACCGCCTCGTCCTGGCCCACCACCCGCCGGTGCAAAATGTCCTCCAGATGCAGCAGCTTCTCCCGCTCGCCCTCCATGAGCCGGGCCACGGGGATGCCCGTCCAGCGGGCCACGATGCCGGCGATCTCCTCCTCGGTCACCGCGTCCTGCACAAGGCTCTCGCTCTTGTGGGGCGCGGCCTCCGCCTCGACCAGTTTCTTTTGCAGCGCCGGGATGGTCTCATACTTGAGCCGGGCGGCCTTTTCATACTCATAGTTCTGCTGGGCCCGCTCCATGTCGGCGGTCTGGCGCTCGATCTCGGCCTTCAGCCCCTTCACCGCGTCCACGTCCGCCTTCTCTGCCTCCCAGCGGGCCTTCATCTCCGCGAAGGTCTCCTTCTCGGCGGCCAGCTCCTGGCGGAGCTTTTCAAGCCGGTCCTGGCTCAGGCGGTCCGTCTCCTTCTTGAGGGCCATCTCCTCGATCTCCATCTGCATGATGCGCCGGCGCACGTCGTCCAGCTCCGAGGGCATGGAGTCTATCTCCGTGCGGATGAGGGCGCAGGCCTCGTCCACCAGGTCGATGGCCTTGTCCGGCAGGAACCGGTCGGTGATATACCGGTTGGACAAGGTCGCCGCCGCTACCAGGGCCGCGTCATGGATGCGCACGCCGTGGTATATCTCGTAGCGCTCCTTGAGGCCCCGAAGGATGGAGATGGTGTCCTCCACCGTGGGCTCGGCCACCAGCACGGGCTGGAACCTTCTCTCCAGGGCCGCGTCCTTTTCGATATATTTTCTGTACTCGTCCAATGTAGTGGCGCCGATGCAGTGCAGCTGCCCCCGGGCCAGCATGGGCTTTAAAAGGTTGCCCGCGTCCATGCTGCCCTCGGTCTTGCCGGCGCCCACGATGGTGTGCAGCTCGTCGATGAAGAGCAGGATCTTCCCCTCGCTCTTCGCGATCTCCTCCAGCACGGCCTTTAGCCGCTCCTCAAACTCGCCCCGGTACTTGGCCCCGGCCACGAGAGCGCCCATATCGAGAGAAAATACGGTCTTGTCCTTCAGCCCCTCGGGCACGTCCCCCCGGACGATGCGCTGGGCAAGGCCCTCGGCGATGGCGGTCTTGCCCACGCCTGGCTCGCCGATGAGCACCGGGTTATTCTTGGTCTTCCGGGAGAGGATACGGATGACGTTTCGTATCTCCGTGTCCCGGCCGATGACCGGGTCCAGCTCGTTGTCCCTGGCCCGCTGGACCAGGTCCGTGCCGTACTTTTCCAGGGCGTCGTAGGTGTCCTCCGGGCTGTCGGTGGTGACATGGCCGGTCTTGACCTTGGCAAGCTCCGCGGTGAAGCCGTCCTTCGTCACGTTATACTGCCGCAAAATGTCCCGGATGGCGGGGGTGGGGTGGGCGAATATGCCCAGCATCAGGTGCTCCACGGACACGTACTCGTCCTTGAGCTGGGCCGCCACCTTCTGGGCGAAATCTATAATTTTACCGAACTCATTGGAGGGGTACACGCTCTGGGCCCCCTGGACCCTGGGCAGCTTCCCGATGGTGTTGTCCAGGGCCGCCAGGACGCCGTCGCAGTCCACGCCCATGCGGCCGAAGAGGGTGGGGATGAGCCCCCCATCCGCGTCTACCAGGGCGTAGAATAGGTGTTCCGCCGTGACGTACTGGTTGTCGTTTTCCCGGGCCATGGCGGTGGCGTTGTTGATGGTCTCTATGGTCTTCTGTGTCAGCTTGTCGCTGTTCATAACAGGTCACTTCCTTTTATGATCATTACTGCTTAGGCCCCCTTGTGCAAAGGGGGCTGTCAGCGCAAAGCGCTGACTGGGGGATCGTTCTCCGGCGTACAACCCCTCCGCCTCGCTGTCGCTCGGCACCTCCCCTTGCACAGGGGAGGCTTTTTGCCGGTTCCCGCCGGGCGTCGGATTGGCGAGGGCGGCCAACATTACAATATCGTATTCCCCGCGCGCAGCCAATCAAGATACTCGCTCTCCACGTCCCGGGGGGCCATGTTCCCCGCCAGATACCCCTTCATGAGCCGGTCAAAAAGCTGCACATAGGCGCTGATGGCCGCGGCCACGTCGCCGGTGGCGTAGTCCCGCCGGCCCGGCAGGGCGATGGTGCGGGTGAAGCGCCCCGGATAGAGGGCGTAGTCGGTCTCGTAGCTCTTGTGGGGGGCGATGAGCTCATCCTCCACCTGCTTCCACAGCCGGAAGAAATCCCCCATGGCGTCTAAGAGCTCCCTGGACTGGGTGCGGAACACCACCGAAAGCTCCCCCAAGGCCTCCTCCCTGTCCCGGTACAGCTCCACGGAGTACTTCACCGTGGGCCGGTAGCGGTACTGGAGGCTGGACTTCATGCTCATGGTCATGGCGTTGGGGGCCACGAAGGGCACCAGGTCCGTGTCCGCGCCCAATATCTCCCCGATCTGGCGGAAGATGTCCTGGACCCGGCGCTCCGGCGTCACCATGTCCGTGTACTCGGCCAATATCTGGTTCACCAGGGCCGAGCGGTTGGTTCCCATCCGGTGGGCCAGGGCGTCCACCGCCCGGACCACGTCGTCGGAGAGCATCAGGCTGTACAGGGTCTTCTTCATATCTCTCACCTCGTAAATATTCTACCGCGCTATATAAACTTTGTCAAGCAATTTATATAAAATTCTTGCACATATTTTTAGCTTGCCCGCAAAAATACCGCCCTATCCCATCCGGGACGGGGCGGTATAGAATTATATCTTAACTTGTGATGACGTAGGAGTCCCCCACCTCGGGGACCAGGCCCATGACGGGCACGAACCGCACGCCGGCGTCGCCATCGTTCATCTTGTCGATGGCCATCTCCATGTCGTTTGCCAGGACCTCGGGGCTGGTGGGGCAGTACAGTCTCGCGAACAGCCGCCAGAAGATGGGGATGTCCTGCCCGGTCCGGCTTCCCAGCCCCTGGCGGAGACTGGCGTCATTGAGGCGCACGGACACCGCCGTGCCCGTCCCCTCCAAGGCCTGGGCAACCCGCCGGCCCATCTGGCACACGGCCACCACCGGGTCGGGGCTGGTGCGAAGCTCCGTGGTGTAGGTAAAGCCCGTCTCCGAGTCGGTCATGGGGTGCTCCAGGTCCGCCAGGACGATCTCGTCGAAGCCCATGGAGGAAAGCTCTTTCGCCAGGTCCGTGATATAGGTCCGCACGGTGGGGTTATAGGGGTCCACCCAGTACCGGCCGCTGTCGTCCCGGTAGGTCATGCCGTCCTTCATCAGCGCCACGGGCCAGTCCCGCTGGGCCAGGAGGGTATCGGTGAAGCAGCTGATCTGCGCCACGGCGGTCTTTCCCGCCCCGTGGAGGGCGTCGATGGCCTCGGACACGTCCGCGGTGCCGGAGGTGCCGTAGGACACGGCGGTGGGCGCCACGGAGGACCAGGCCAGCTGGCCGCTGGCGTCCTTCATCTGGAAGACGGCGGCGTTATAGTAGTCCCCGTCGGTCACGGAGGCCACCGCGGAGGTGAGGTTCCCGCTCATCACGTCGTTCAGGGATATGAACCGGCCGTGGATGGGCTTTAAATCCTCCCAGCCGCCCATGTCCACGTCCTCGAAGTCCGGGTCCTCCCATATGACCTCCACGGGCACCGGCTCGAAGGTGGGCTCCGGCGTGATGGCGGCGGGGTCCTCCTCCGGGACCTGCTCCTCCTTCTCCCTGCCGAAGGGCAGCTCCAGGTGCGCTCCCTCGTCATCATACACCGCGTACTGCTGCAAAAAGTAGAACAGCGACACGGCGCCGACCAGAAGCAGCGCCAGCACGAACAGGAATATGTTCAGGGGCACCTTGAATTTCCGGCGGCCCCTGTATATGTCCTTGGGACGGTAGGGCATTTATTTCTCCAAGTCGCGTATCTGGCCGATACGCCGGATGTGGCTCTCCCCGTTGGAGAAGCCCGTGTCCAGATAGGTGTCCACGATGCGCTTGGCAAGCTCCGGGCCCACCACGCGCCCGCCCAGGCACAGGACGTTGGCGTCGTTGTGCTGACGGCTCATCTCCGCGGAGAAGCAGTCCCCGCACAGGGCCGCCCGGATGCCGGGTATCTTGTTGGCGGCGATGGACATGCCGATGCCCGTGCCGCAGACCAGGATGCCTCGCTCATACTTCCCCTCCACGATGGCCCGGCAGAGCTTGTCGGCGTACAGGGGATAGTCCACCGGCTCGCCGCCGCAGCCCAGGTCCTCCACGGGGACGCCCCGCTCCTTGAGATGGTCGATGAGCATGCCCTTCAGGGCATAGCCCGCGTGGTCCGATGCGATAGCGATCATGATGTTCCTCTCCTTTTCAGATGGGGATGAATTCAGGCTTGCGTTTGGTGAACACGGCGACGTATTTGAAGCCGCAGGCTTTCAGTACCTGCTGGCCTATGTCCACGCACTTGGCCGCGTCCTCCGGCCGGTGGGCGTCGGAGCCCACGGTGACGATCTCGCCCCCCAGGGACTTGTAGAGCTTCAGTATCTCCTCCGAGGGGAAGGGACCCACCCCGTCCCGCAGGCCGGAGCAGTTGATCTCGATGCCCTTGCCGTTTTGGATGATGGTCTTCAGGATATTCTCGATGCGGTCCCCGTGTTCTTTGAGCGTGAGGCCCGTGTCCACCCCCTGCCAGGAGGCATACCGGCGGAAGTAGCCGATATGGGCCATCACGTCAAAATAGTTTAAGTCCGCCACCCACTGCAGGTCCCTGAGGTAGATGTCCGTGAGCTCTCTGCAGAAGGCCGGGTCCCGGTAGTCCTGCTCATGGAAGTCCCCGTGCTCCCGGGTGATATGGTAGGAGCCCAGGATAAAATCCAGCCATGGAGGACTGGACAGCTCCTCCACCAGCTCCGGGTGGAAGATGAGCTCGGCCAGCTCCATGCCCATGCGAAGATGCATATCCTCAGGGACGCGGTCCTTCGCCGCCTCATAGGCCTCCAGCTCCCTTTGGGCCACAGTGCGGCACTCCGGATGGAAGTCCAGCGTCCGCCAGTCCACCGTGTCGCAGTGGTCCGTGATGCACAGCCACCGCACCCCGGCGGCGTACTCCGCCATGACCATGTCCAGGTACTTTGCCCGGCTGTCCAGGGATATATCCGTATGGCAGTGATAATCGACTAAAACGGCCATGTGTCTTTAAACCACCTCAAAAATACTGCGCAATACTGTTCGCTCACCTCTGTGCCGGCCAGCACGGGATAGAACAGGCAGAAGAGCGCGATGCAGGCCGCCGTGAAGCCCCCCACCGAGGCCTTCCAATGGGGGTCTTTTTGACATAGGTCCGCGAAGATGTAGCTGATGGCAAGCACCAGGAACACTGTGCAGGGGAAGTAGTGATAGGCGAAGGTGAGCCGGCTCACCAGCACCCAGGGCAGGAGGTTGGCCAGGTACCCGATGAGGATGAATATGGCCCGCTCGTCCTTCTCCTTTACGGCCAGCCACCCCATGCCCGCCATGGCGGCCAGGCCGCCCCAGGCGACGATGGGGCTGTTGAAGGAGGCGAAGCGGATGGTGGTCCCGGCGCCGGGATTGTCCATGTAGTAGAGGATGGGCCGCACGTCGAACAGCCACTGGTACCACTTGGAGGAATAGGGGTGGGTGGATTCCAGGCCGGAGTGATAGTTCCACATATAGGTCTGGTTGTCCAGCACTACCTTCATGTACTTGGGGCTGAACCAGCGGAAGGGCCCGTCCGCCCCCTGGCTGGGACCGTAGGCCCAGTAGCTGCAATAATATACCGCGCAGGGAACCAGCACGAAGAAGATGAGGCACCAGCCCACGTTGTGGAGGAACGCCCGCCGCACCGCCTTCTTCTCCTTATCTCTTCTCTCCCGGACATAGCGCATGACCCAGTAGACGGCCCACAGCACCCCCAGGCCCGCGCCGGCGTAGATGCATATCCACTTGCTGGCCGCGCCCAGGCCAAAGGAGAGGCCCGCGAGGCCCAGCCACAAAAGCCGCCTCTTCTCCTTCTCCGGCGGCTCCGTGAGCCAGAGGTACATGAAGAGGTTCATCAGGATGATGAAGAACACCGCGTAGGAGTCGATGGTGGCCAGGCGGGGCTGGACGAAGTGCATGAAGTCGAAGGCGAACACCGCGCTGCCGCAGGCCGCCGCGGCGAGATACCCGAACATGCGCTTTAAAAGCAGATACAGCGCCGGCAGCATCAGCACGCCGAAGAGCGTCCCCATGAACCGCCAGCCGAAGGGCGTCATGCCGAACAGCCGGATGCCGATGGCGAGTATCATCTTGCCCAGGGGCGGGTGGGTGATCTCATAGGGCCAGCGCTCTTGGATGTGCTCCAGGGCCGTGCGGGCAAAGTATATCTCGTCGAAGTAGGTGCCGTTTTCGTAGCTGTAGGCGGCGGGTATCACGTCCTGCTCGTCCAGGAGCATCTCGCAGCCCGGGGCGGCGGTGATCGCCCCGGCATCCAGCAAAAGCCCGTCCTCGCCGTAAACGGCTATCTCCCCCAGGTATTCCTCCCCGCCGGAGATGATGCGGATGAACCGCACCGGCCCCCGGTCGGCGTTGAGATAGGCGTCGTTCCAGCGGAACAGCTGGGTGTACTCCTGGGTCATGCCGGAGGTGAAGTCCTCCTTCATCTGGGTCTCCCATTCCTCCCCGTCCAGGGAGAACTGGAGCTCATAGGGCTCGGTGCACAGACCCGAATAATACCGTATGGAGGTGATGTACTGGGGCTCGGCCAGCTCCAATTGGGCGTAGGTATTGCCCTGCTCGAAGTGGAGGAAGGTCTGGGGCGCCTTGGTAGAGCCCAGGCCGAAGAAGGCTATGACGGCCCACACCGCCGTCAGGGCGGCCAGCACCAGCCAGTCCGCCTTCTTCATGGCCCGGTCCGGGGCCGGGCGCTCCCCCTCCGGCGCGGCCAGAGCCGCCCGGCGGTGGATGGCCGCCCAGCGCAGGTACCACAGCAGTATCCCCAGAGCCACCGCCAGCGGGAAGATGATCGTCAGATTGTTTATCATATCGCGCACCGTCATATGGGTTACCTTTTCTGTGCTTTTTAAATGGTCAGATACAGGTATTATATACCAAAACCGGGGACACTGCAATGTCCCCGGTAAAAATCAAGAGAATGTTCGCTTTTTAAAACCGCTTTTTCTTTTTGCCGCCCGTCTTCTCCCCCGCGATGTCCGCGAATTCCTGCAAAAGCTCCTTCTGCCGGCGGTTCATGTTCTTGGGGGTGGTCAGGTCCACGGTCACGAACTGGTCGCCCTTGAGCCCCGTGCGCAGGCTGGGCACGCCCTTGCCCCGCAGGCGGAACACGCTGCCCGTCTGGGTGCCCTCGGGTATGTTCAGGCTCACCTCGCCGTCCAGGGTGGGCACCTGTATCTCCGTGCCCAGGGCCGCCTGGACGAAGCTGATGGAGGCGGTGGTATAGAGATTGGTCCCATCCCGCCGGAAGGTGGGGCTGGGCCGGACCTGGACCGTCACCAGAAGATCCCCGGCGGGCCCGCCGTTGGCTCCGGCGTTGCCCTGGCCCCGGAGGGACACGGTCTCCCCGTCGTCGATGCCCGCGGGGATGGACACGTTCAGTTTCCGCTGGGCCCGGATGGACCCGGCGCCCCGGCACTTGGCGCAGGGGGAGTGGATGATGCGTCCCGTGCCGCCGCACTTGGGGCAGGGGCCGGTGGACTGCATCATGCCGAAGGGGGTGCGCTGCTGGCGCATGACCGTACCGCTGCCCCGGCAGTCGGGGCATACCTCCGGCGTGGTGCCGGGGGCGCAGCCGGTGCCCTTGCAGTCCAGGCAGGGGTCCACCTTGGTGACGTTTATGTCCTTCTTGCAGCCGAAGGCCGCCTCCTCAAAGGAGATGGCCAGCCTCACCCGCAGGTTCTCCCCCCGGCGGGGGCCGGTGCGGTTCTGCTGGCGCGCGCCGCCAAATCCGCCGAAGCCCCCGAAGCCGCCGAAGATGTCCCCAAAGATGTCTCCCAGGTCCCCAAAGTCCCCGGTGAAACCGCCGGCGCCCGCGCCATAGCTGGGATCCACGCCGGCAAAGCCGAACTGGTCGTACTTGGCCTTCTTGTCCGGGTCGGACAGCACGGCATAGGCCTCGTTGGCCTCCTTGAACCGGGCCTCCGCGGCCTTGTCGCCGGGGTGCAGGTCCGGGTGGTTGGCCTTGGCGGCCTGGCGGTATGCTTTTTTGATCTCCTCGTCCGTGGCGCCCTTTTTCAGCCCCAGGACCTCATAATAATCCCGTTTGTCTGCCATATAAAATCACTACCTCTTAGGCTCCCTTGTGCAAAGGGAGCTGGCACGGCGAAGCCGTGACTGAGGGATTGTTCTCCAGGGTCTGACAACCCCTCCACCGCACTTCGTGCGGTCCCCCTCCCCTTGCACAGGGGAGGCTTGGTGGTTTTTTCTTCGCTCGGCACCTCCCCTTACACAGGGGAGGCTTTTTCAATGGTGGGCGCGGAGTGACCGCGCCCACCGTGCTTCTTACTTATTGTCCGGGTCGACCTCGGTGTAGTCCGCGTCGTAGTAGGTCTGGCCGTTATCCGACTGGCCGCCGCCCATGTCCGGGCCAGGGCCCGCGTTGGGGCCGGCGCCCTGGTTGGGGGCCGCCTGCTGGTAGAGCTTCTCGGAGACCTTGTAGAAGGCCTGGGTCAGCTGCTCGGTGGCGGTCTTGATGAGGCCGGAGTCGGAGCCGGACAGGGCCGTCTTCAGGTCGGCGAGCTTGGCCTCCACCTCCGCCTTGTCGGCGGCGTCCAGCTTGTCGCCCATCTCCTGGAGGGTCTTCTCGGTCTGGTAGACCATCTGGTCGCCGGCGTTGCGCACGTCCACCTCTTCCTTGCGCTTGGCGTCCTCGGCGGCATACTGCTCGGCGTCCTTCACGGCCTTGTCGATCTCGTCCTTGGAGAGGTTGGTGGAGGCGGTGATGGTGATGTGCTGCTCCTTGCCGGTGCCCAGGTCCTTGGCAGAGACATTCACGATGCCGTTGGCGTCGATGTCGAAGGTGACCTCGATCTGAGGCACGCCCCGGCGGGCCGGCGCGATGCCGTCCAGATGGAACCGGCCCAGGCTCTTGTTGTAAGCCGCCAGCTCCCGCTCGCCCTGGAGGACGTTGACCTCCACGCTGGTCTGGTTGTCCGCGGCGGTGGAGAAGATCTGGCTCTTGCGGGTGGGGATGGTGGTGTTGCGCTCGATGAGCTTGGTGCACACGCCGCCCAGGGTCTCGATGCCCAGGCTCAGGGGCGTCACGTCCAGCAGGAGGATGCCCTCCACGTCGCCGCCCAGCACGCCGCCCTGGATGGCGGCGCCCACGGCCACGCACTCGTCGGGGTTGATGCCCTTGAAGGGCTCCTTGCCGGTGAGGGCCTTGACCTTCTCCTGCACGGCGGGAATACGGGTAGAGCCGCCCACCAGCAGGACCTTGCTCAGCTGGCCCGCGGAGAGGCCCGCGTCAGAGAGCGCCTGCTGCACGGGGCCCACGGTCTTCTCAACCAGGTGGGCCGTCAGCTCGTTGAACTTGGCACGGGAGAGGGTGATGTCCAAGTGCTTGGGGCCGGTGGCATCGGCGGTGATATAGGGAAGATTGATCTGCGCCGTGGTCACGCCGGAGAGGTCGCACTTGGCCTTCTCGGCGGCCTCCCGCAGCCGCTGCATGGCCACCTTGTCGCCGGACAGGTCCACGCCGGAGCTCCTGCGGAACTCATCCACCAGCCACTTGGTGATGGCCTCGTCGAAGTCGTCGCCGCCCAGGCGGTTGTTGCCGGCGGTGGCCAGCACCTCGATGACGCCGTCGCCGATCTCCAGCACGGACACGTCGAAGGTGCCGCCGCCCAGGTCATAGACCATGATCTTCTGGTCGGTCTCCTTGTCCAGGCCGTAGGCCAGGGCCGCGGCGGTGGGCTCGTTGATGATGCGCTTGACCTCCAGGCCCGCGATCTTGCCCGCGTCCTTGGTGGCCTGGCGCTGGGAGTCGGTGAAGTAGGCGGGCACGGTGATGACCGCCTCGGTGACGGTGGTTCCCAGATACGCCTCCGCGTCCTTCTTCAGCTTAGCCAGCACCATGGCGCTGATCTCCTGGGGGGAGTAGCTCTTGCCGTCCACGGTGACCCGGTAGGCGGAGCCCATCTCCCGCTTGATGGAGCTGATGGTCCGGTCGGGGTTAGTGACGGCCTGGCGCTTGGCCACCTGGCCAACCATGCGCTCTCCGTCCTTGGTGAATGCGACCACGGAGGGCGTGGTGCGCGCGCCCTCGGCGTTGGTGATAACGGCCGCCTCGCCGCCCTCCATGACGGCCACGCAGCTATTGGTAGTACCCAGGTCGATACCGATGATCTTTCCCATTGTGATGTTCCTCCTGTATGATGAATTCTCAGTTTATATCTTCATGTCCCCTCGGGACGGGTATGCGATTTTAGTTTGCCACCTGGACCTTGGCGAAGCGGATGACCTTGTCGCCCAGCTTGAAGCCCTTTTCCAGCTCCAGGACGATCTCGCCCTCGCCGTATTTTTCGTCCTCGATGTGCAGCAGCGCGTCATGGAGGTTGGCGTCGAACTTCTTGCCCACGGTCTCGATCTCCGTGACCCCCAAGCCCTCCAATATGGCCTTGAGCTGGTTGAAGATGCCCTCCACGCCCTTGCGGGTCTCCTCGTCGGTCTCGTGCTGGATGGCCCGGGCCAGGTTGTCATACACCGGCAGGAACTTCTTCACCGTGTCCGCCCGCACGTCGGCGTAGATGCTCTCCCGCTCCTTCTGGCTGCGGCGGCGGTAGTTATCGTACTCCGCCAGCATGCGAAGGTACTTGTCGTTGGCCTCGGCAAGGCTGGCCTTCAGAGCGTCCGCCTCGCTGGGCTTCTTCTCCTCGGGAGCCGGCTCTTCGGCAGGCTTGGCTTCCTCGGTCTTTACCTCTTCCGCCTTGGGCTCCTCGGGCTGCTGGGGCTTGTTCTTTTTCTCATCCTTCTTGCTCATGGTGTTCACTTTCCTTCAAAACCAGTTTGTTATCCAGGCCCGCCGGGGCGTCGGTGCCTGCCAGCAGCCGGCTCAATCCCGCGGCGATGTAGCTCAGCTTGGCGGCCACGCCGGAATAGTCCATTCTCGTGGGGCCAACCACGCCGATGTAGCCCCGCATGCCGTCTCCGGCGTCGTAGGAGGCCATGACCACGCTGGAGTCCTTGAGCTCCTCCGCCAGGTTCTCCGGTCCGATGGTCACCCGGATGCCGTCGGCGCCCATGCCCGCGGGGGGCAGATCGTCCACAAGGCGGCTTCCGTCGGCGATGAAATTCATCAGGGCGTGGGCCTTGTCCGGGTCCCGGTACTCCGGCTGATTCAACAGCCGGGAGGCTCCGGCTATCCCCACAGGGGCCGTCCTCGCCGCCGCCAGGCACTCCATAGTGAAGCTGGCCACCACCGCGACCAGACCGTAGGTGTCTCCCGCGGCCCGCTCCGTGGAGCGGATGATGGACTCGGTGATCTCCCGGTCCGTCACGCCGGTGAAGTTGGCGTTGAAGAGGGCCGAGAGCGTGGTGATCTGCTCCTGGTGGACAGAGAAGGGCAGGTGGATGAGCTTGTTCTTCACCATGTTGTCGGTCAGCAGCGCCACAACAATAAAGGTGTTCTGGTCCACATAGATGAAGTCGAAGCGCTTCACCGCCACCGGCGGCTTCATGGTCAGGGCGTAAGCCGGGTACTGGGTCATGGAGCTGGTGAGCTGCCCCACCTCCGCCATGAGCTTTTCGATCTGCTCGTCCTTCCGGGCCAGCTTTTCGTTGATGGCAGCGGTCTCCGCCTCGGTGAGCTTCTGCTTCTCCATCAGCTCGTTGACATACAGCCGGTAGCCCGCCGGGGAGGGGACCCGCCCCGCGCTGGTGTGGGGCTGCTCCAGGTAGCCCATGGTTGTCAGCTCGCTCATCTCGTTGCGGATGGTGGCGGAGGAACAGCCGATCTGCTCCGCCAAATGCTTGGAGCCCACCGGCTCGGCGGTGGCGATGTAACCCTCCACTACGGCGGTCAGTATGCGCTTTTTCCGATCGCTCAGGTCCATGCGCGCCTCCTGGCATTCCCGGCTCACCGGTGCTAGCACTCTTTCTTTCCGAGTGCTAATTTACCACGTCTTTCAGTGTATGTCAAGGGCCCAGGGATTATAATTTGTAATTTGTTCATGATTTGGGCGGAGAAAACAACTTGCCCTCGGGACCGCGGTCCCGGGGGACATTTCACTCTTCCGCCTGGATATACATCTCTTCCGCATCGCACTGCGCCTGCCGTAATCTCTCTGCAGCCGCATCCGGCGCTTTTTCCTTCCATTCCTCCAATGCATCCGTGATGGCATTGAACAACATGTGATACATCTTTTCGTAGTCCGGCATCTCGCGCCTCCATACATCAAACGTTGTATTTGAAACAAAGTAATACATCGTTTGTTGTATTTTGTCAACATCATTCGTTGTATTAAGGCATAATAAAACCATCCACATTGAGGGGAGGGATGGCGTCTGTACTACAGAAGGATACGGGACCTGCGGGAGGACGCCGACCTGACCCAGGTAAAGCTGGCCCAACAGCTGGGCATGCATAAGACCACTTACACCAACTATGAGCAGGGAAAGCGGGAACCGCCCTTCTCTTTCATCATCCGTCTGGCTGATTTTTACGGCGTGAGCTGCGACTACATCGCAGAGCGGGAAAAACGCCCCAAGCACTGACAAGCAAGCCCCGGGACCGCGGTCCCGGGGCTTGTCTTTTTTGCGCAGGTATGATATCCTGCTTTTGGTGCTTCGGCACCAGGGCGCTGTACAACGGCAGGCGGTTAGTCACACTCCCCGAAAGGGGGTGAGGCGTATGCCTATTACGCTGACGTTACATATCGGAAGATATACGATAACGTTGACTGTAAGAAGGACGAACCGCCACCCTGGCCGGTGACGGTTCTTTCTTTAGAATCCTAACCCAACAGGACTAACCGCTTGTCACAGCGCCCTTTTATATGCCTATTATAGCCGCGCCGGACCAGTCTGTCAAGTCCGGCGCGGTCAGTTTGTTTTCGTCCCGGTTCAGTTGAGGAAGTCTCTCAGCTTTTTCGACCGGGAGGGGTGGCGGAGCTTGCGCAGGGCCTTGGCCTCGATCTGGCGGATGCGCTCCCGGGTGACCTGGAACTCCTTGCCCACCTCCTCCAGGGTGCGGGTGCGGCCGTCCAGGATGCCGAAGCGCAGCTCCAGCACCTTCTTCTCCCGGGGGGTCAGGGTGTCCAGCACGTTCATGAGCTGCTCCTTCAGCAGCGTGAAGCTGGCGGCCTCGGAGGGCTCGGAGGCACCCTCGTCCTCGATGAAGTCGCCAAGGTGGGAGTCCTCCTCCTCGCCGATGGGCGTCTCCAGACTCACGGGCTCCTGGGCGATCTTCAGGATCTCCCGGACTTTGTCGGCGGGGATGTTCATCTCCTCGGCGATCTCCTCGGCGGAGGGGTCATGGCCCAGCTCCTGGAGGAGCTGCCGGGAGACGCGGATGACCTTATTGATGGTCTCCACCATGTGCACGGGGATGCGGATGGTCCGGGCCTGGTCGGCGATGGCCCGGGTGATGGCCTGGCGGATCCACCAGGTGGCGTAGGTGGAGAACTTGTAGCCCTTGGTGTAGTCGAACTTCTCCACGGCTTTGATGAGGCCCAGGTTGCCCTCCTGGATGAGGTCCAGGAAGAGCATGCCCCGGCCCACGTAGCGCTTGGCGATGGATACCACCAGGCGCAGGTTTGCCTCGGCCATGCGGCGCTTGGCTTCCTCGTCCCCCTCGGCCATGCGGGCGGCCAGGGCTACCTCCTCCTCCGGGGTCAGCAGGGGCACCTTGCCGATCTCCTTGAGATACATGCGCACCGGGTCGTCGGTAGAGAAGCTCTCGGCCACGGCGTCCGTGTCCACGATCTCCTCCTCGGCCACCTCGCCGATCTCCAGGTCCTCCAGCTCTTCCAGTTCGTCCAGTTCCTCCAGCTCGGGCAGAGCGTCGTCCTCCAGGGGCGGCAGGAACTCGTCCCCGGCGGTCTCGATGCCCAAGTCCTCCAGCTGGTCGTAGACGGCGTCCACCTCGTCGGGGGTGAGACCCATGTTGTCCAGCACGTCGCTAAGCTCCTTGCTGGTGAGCTTGCCGGCCTTTTTGCCCTTTTCGATGAGCTCGGCGATCTTCTCCTCGTTGGTCTTCTCATGGGCGGGCTGCTCCGAAGCGGCGGCCTCTTCCGGCTTTTCGGCGGCGGGCTCCTCAGAAGGCGCGGCCTTTTTCCGGGACTTTTTCTTGGGGGCAGGCTCCGCGGGGACTTCCTCCACAGGCGCCGCCTCGGCGGATACTTCCGCCACGGGGGCCGTCTCCTCAGCCGGGACTTTCGCCGCCGCGGCTTTCTTCGCCGTCTTCTTTTTGGCGGGCTTGGCCTCCGCCTCCACGGGGGCGGCGGTCTCCGTCACCGGAGCGGTCTCCTCCGCCAGGGGGGCGGCGGTCTCTTCCGTTGCTTTCTTTTTCTGTGCAGCCATCCTTATGAACCATACCCTTTCGTTCGTTTCAGCTTTTCCGCGTAGGCCCGCAGGTCATCTCCCGGAGCCGTTTTGTCTTTTTCCGCGCGTATCTTTTTTATGTAGTCGCCCATGGCCTGCTCCGCGGCCGCGGCGGATATCTCATCCCGCTGTAGTATCCCCGTCAGCAGGGCCATCTCCTCCGGGGAGAAGTTCTGCTCCAGCACCGCCGCCGAAAAGCCGCCCCCGGCCCGGGCCTGGGCGTATATGGCCTCGTATAGTCCGCCCAGGGCGGGGCTGGTGAAGTCCTCTTTGCCCAGCGGCAGATCACGGAACTGCTCCGGGAACCGGCATAGAAGATTCAGCACGCCTTCCTCCGCCACGGCGCTGGGCACATTCTGATACCGCAGGCTCCGGTCCGCCGGCTGGGCCGCGCGCAGGGGCGCGGCGGCTTCCCGCTCCCGCTTTTTCCGGGCGGCGGAGGCATTCTGCCG
This sequence comes from uncultured Oscillospiraceae bacterium, assembly GCA_947625045.1. Lineage (GTDB taxonomy): Bacteria > Bacillota > Clostridia > Oscillospirales > Oscillospiraceae > CAJOIG01. Next base: position 92,985 of record CANQMW010000002.1, on the reverse strand, counting down.
CCGGACCTTCTCCACCTCCAGCATGAAGGCATCCCTGGACACATCCGCCTTCTCCGCGGCCCGCATGCCGTATATCTCCCGCTCCACGCTCCCCGGCAGGGAGGCGATCAGCTTCGCGGCGGCTTTCAGGTAACCCAGCCGGCCGTCGTCGGTCTTCAGATCGAACTGGGCGGCGGTCTCCTCCAGGCGGTATTCCGTCTGGTTGCCGCTGCGCTCGATGAGCTGGCGGAACTTATCCGGGCCGTTGGCCTGGATGAACTCGTCCGGGTCCTTGGCGCCGGGTATCTTTACCACGTTGATCTTCAGGTCCAACGGCTGCAATATGCCGATGGCCCGCTGGGCGGCCTTTTGGCCGGCGGCGTCGGCGTCGTAGGCGATGACCACACGGGTGGTGTAGCTCGCCATCAGCCGGGCCTGTTCCGGCGTGAGAGAGGTGCCCAAGCTTGCCACGGCACTGTCGAACCCCGCCTGATGGAGGCTGACAACGTCTATATTTCCCTCCGCGAGAAGAATATATCCGCTTTTGGACTTTTTAGCCAGATTCAGGGCGAAAAGGCTCCGGCTCTTGCTGTAGACCAAGGTGTCGGGACTGTTGAGGTACTTGGGCTCCCCGTCCCCCAAAATGCGTCCCGAAAAGCCTATGACGTTGCCCCGCACGTCGATGACGGGAAACATGAGCCGGTCACGGAAGTAGTCGTAAAGCCCGCCGGACTTTCCCACCCGGGCCAGCCCCGCGTCCACCAGCTCCTCGTGGGTATAGCCCTTGGCGGTCATGGCGTCGGTCAGGGCCTGCCAGCTGTCCGGGGCATAGCCCAGGCCGAAGGGGTTGACCATCTTCACGATGCCCCGCCTGCGCACATAGGCCTGTCCCGCCGCGCCCGTGGGGGCTAAGAGCTGGGCGCGGAAGAACCGCGCCGCCTCCCGGTTCAGCTGGAGCATCCGCTCCCGCCGGCCCCGGCGGGGGTCATAGGTGTCCTCGGGCACCTCCATCCCCGCCCGCTTGGCCAGGAACCGCACCGCGTCCGGGTAGGAGAGGTTTTCGATCTCCATGATGAAGTTGACCACGCCGCCGCCCTTGCCGCAGCCGAAGCAGTGGTAGATCTGCATCCCCTGGTTGACGGAAAAGGAGGGGGTCTTTTCGTTGTGGAAGGGGCACAGGCCGAAGAGGCTGCCGCCGCTTTTTTTCGTCAGCGGCACATAGGAGCCGACCACGTCCACGATGTCGTTGCGCTCCTTCAGTTCCTCGATGAATGTCTCCGGAAACGCCATCCGCGGTCACCTCCTTTTTTATTTCTTCTCATAAGGCCCCCTTGTGCAAAGGGGGCTGGCAGCGCGCAAGCGCTGACTGGGGGATTGTCTGACAACCCCTCCACCGCACTTCGTGCGGTCCCCCTCCCCTTGCACAGGGGAGGCTTTTACCCGACGGGCGGCGAGAACCGGCAGTGCCCCGCACGCGCTCGGTGAGCGTAGCGAACTTTAGCGGGAGGGGCCCTGTCGGGCGAGGCCGCCCTGGCACCACGCGGCCCTTTACTTCACCGACCAGCTGGCCGGGATGAACAGGTCCTCAAACGTATAGATGGCGAAGCTGTCGGTCATGCCGGACACATAGTCCGTCACGGCCACGCCCACGCCCTCTTTATCGGCGATGGCCCGGTACTCCGCGGGCAGCTTGTCCGGGCACTTGCCGTAGTACTCCATGATGGGCCCCAGGATGCCCTTCACCTTGGACTCCTCCCCCTTGGCGGTGGGGTTGTGGTACACCGCGGCGTACATGAACTCCTCGAAGGCCTTATAGGCCTCCTCCATATCCGGGGAGAACCCCACCCTGCCCTGGCCGCTGGACACGATGGCGTCCGTGACCATGGCGTTGATGCGCTGGGAGTTGCGGGTGCCCACCCGGGTGCGGATGATGAGGGGCACGTCCGTGGCCAGCACGATGCCCGCCCGCTCCGCGTCGTCCAGGTCGTGGTTCAGATAGGCGATATGGTCCGCCAGGCGCACCACGTCCGCCTCCACGGTATCCTTGGGCGCGCCGGTGGTGTGGTTCAGGATGCCCATGCGGGTCTCCTGGCAGAGATTGAGGCCCTGGCCCTCCTTCTCCAGCTTGTCCACTACCCGCAGGCTCTGCTCGTAGTGGTGAAAGCCCCCTGTGATGTCCCGCAGGGCCCGCTCCCCGGCGTGGCCGAAGGGGGTATGGCCCAGGTCGTGGCCCAGGGCGATGGCCTCGGTCAGGTCCTCGTTGAGGGCCAGTGCCCGGGCGATGGTCCGGGCGATGCGGGCCACCTCCAGGGTATGGGTCAGGCGGGTGCGGTAGTGGTCCCCCTCGGGCCGCAGGAACACCTGGGTCTTATGGCGCAGACGGCGGAAGGCCTTGGAGTGAGTCACCCGGTCCACGTCCCGCTGGAAGCAGGTGCGCACCTCGTCCTCCGGCTCCGGCACGGGCCGGCCCCTGCTGTTCACGGAAAGCGTCCCATAGGGCCCGATGATCAGCGCCTCCTGCTGCTGGCGTATCTCCCGAAAGCTGGGCATGACCATACCCCCGATATGTAAAAAAGGTATCGCAAATCACTTTGCAATACCCTTATACGCCGCATTTTTGCTTTTTCCCTTTTTCTTTTGAAAAAATATTTTTTATGTTCTCCCTGACGTTTTCGCGGTCAAACCTGACGTTTACGTGATGTCTGCCACCGCACGGTTGACAGACGGGGCAGAGGGCTTTAAAGTAGGATAAGCTCTATGGAAAGGCGGTGCTCTCATGGCGGACTGGCATGAGAAACTGGACGGATTCGTGGCACAACACAGCGAGGACTATGCCCAAAAGCGGGTGGATTATCTGGGCGTCAATATCGGCGGAGAAGAACCGCTGTTCAAGATATACTACAAAAATGACTATACCAGCGCCCGCAGCGAGGGACGGCAATCTTCCCTCATTGACCTTCTGCGGGAGCGGGATATGATAAACTTTCTCACCCTGGCGGAGGACACGGGCGACTGCCAGCGGTTCCGCTATGACATCGGCCTTAAACGCCGCACTGACGAGAACATGGAGGTACTTTTCGCCTGGCTGAAGGAACACGTCGCCGTGTTCTCCCAGCGGGAGGACGAAATCAGAAAGCTGGCCGCTATGCGGGTATACAGTGAGGAGGAATTCCGTCTGGCCGCCATGCACTTTCTGGGCTTCATCGACCAGGCCGGCCAGGTCACCGCCCTGAAATGCCACTATCTCTGCTGGATGCAGAAGGACCTCTCCTCCCTGCGGGGCCATTTCCCCGACGACTACTATCTGTCCTGTCTGGAGCAAAGCGGCATACCCGTCTTTCAGCGCCTCTGCCCCCTGGTCCGGGACGTGCTCGGCCGCTGCGGCGGGCACGTGTTCATGGCGGGGACGGACTACTGGCTCACCGGGGAGCGAAAGTACAAAATTTACGTCATCGACCCGGTGTTCCTCTACCAGGGTCTGGCAGAGGTGTTCGGGAAGGAACAGGACCCCCGGCTGCTCCGGCAGCTCGAAGAGCTGATGGCCTGGGACGACGCCCGCCGCCGGTTTTACTGCGTGGGTCTGGCCCTGGCCCTGGACGACCAGGACCGGCTGACCATCAATTTCTATTACCGGGAGACATAAGGATGCTCTCCCAGTCGGGGGAGCTCTGCTTGGAGGGCCCCCTTGTGTAAAGGGGGCTGTCGCCGCCGACGGGGCCCCCACGCGAGCCCAGCGCAAGCGGGTCGCGTGGGGAGAGGAGGAGCCGCGGGCCATTCGAGCTTTGCCGCTTGCGGCAAAGGGAGACCTGGCAGCGCGTGCTCCAACGAGGTGACTGAGGGATTGTCGTTTTACAACCCCTCCGAGCGGCTATCGCCGCCCACCTCCCCTTGCACAGGGGAGGCATATCATATGACAAGGAGCTGCCGCGGATGCGGCAGCCCCTTGTCATAGTTTGGAATTACACTCCAAAAAAGGTGGAGCCCATCCATTCCTTGACAACGTCAACGGCACCTTGGACGCCCCCGGCGACAGCCTCCAGGTCGTCTTCGGACAGTTCGCCGGTCACGGAGTTCTTCACCCGGTCCAACAGGGCCTGCGCCTGCTCCAAGGTCAGTTCCTTGCCGTGCTCCTTCGCGATGGCGACCACTTCTTCAGGAGTCTTACCCCCCCCCAGGAGCTCTTTCAGCATTTTCTCGTTCATGGTGTGTCTCCTTCTTAAAATGTATTTGAAACGCGCTTCGCGTCGTCTCCCCATTGCGTGCTCCGTCTCTTTATACGTTCCGGCCGGCCAAAAGGGCCAAAACCTTTCGTATTTCGCTTATTTAACTTTATCACGCCGCGCTGGTATCTTCAATCCGCAGGTTCTGACGTTTTCGGAATCAAACCTGACTTTTACGAAATCCCCCCACCCCGCGCCATTGACAGACCGGGCGGAAAACTTTAAGGTAGGGGCAGTTCTATTCATGGAAAGGCGGTGCTCTCATGGCGGACTGGTCAGAGAAACTGGACGATTTCATAGCCCGGCACAGTGAGGACTATGCCCAAAAGCGGGTGGATTATCTGGGCGTCAACCTCGGCGGGGAAGAGCCGCTCGTCAAGCTCTACTATAAGGATGACTACACCCGCACTCTCAGCGAGGGGCGGCCGTCCTCTCTCCTCGGCCTTCTCCGGGAACGGGACATGATCCGCTTCCTGACCCTGGCGGAGGACACCGGCGGCCGCCGGCGGTACCGCTATGACATCAGCCTCAAAAGACGCACCAACGAGAATATGGAGGCCCTCTTCGTCTGGCTGAGGGACCACTTCGGCATATTTTCCCGGCGGGAGAGCGAGATCAGGACCCTGGCCGCCATGCCCATATGCGACGCGCGGGCGTTTCCCCTGGCCGGCATGCACTTTCTGGGCTTCGTCTCTGAGGACGACCGGGTCACCGCCCTGAAATACCACTATCTCTGCCGCCGGCATAAGGACGTCTCCACGCCGTCGCGGCTGGGCCGCTACGACAGCGGCTACTTCCTGACCTGGCTGGCGCAGAGCGGCATACCCGCCATAGAGCGCCTCTGCCCCCTGGTCCGGGACGTGCTGGGCTGCTGCGGCGGAGACGTGTGCATGGTGGGGACGGACTACTGGCTCACCGGGGAGCGGAAATATAAAATTTACATCACCGGTCCGATATTCCTCTACCAAGGCCTGGCGGAGGCGTTCGGGAGGGAACAGGACCCCCGGCTGCTCCGGCAGATCGGGGAGCTGATGGCCTGGGACGACGCCCATCCCCGGTTTTATTGCCCCATCCTGGCCCTGGCCCTGGACGGCCGGGACCGGCTGACGATGAATTTCTATTATCGGGAGACGTAAGGACGCGGCCCCCTCGTCTGAGGGGGCCGCGCCGCTTTTCACCAGTTATGGGGGTCAGCCGCGTCCTCTACTGTTGTTTGTTCCGGTGCTGCCGAAGAGCGCAAATAGTAGCTCGCAAGGAGGGGATCGCCAAGACGGCGGGGATCGGGGACGCGGGCATCGTGGATGCTCCCTCCGGCGACGGCGCCCAGGGCGTCGTCGGACAGCTCGGCGCCCTTCACCCGGTCCAGCAGGGCCTTGGCCTGCTCCAGCGCCAGCTCCTTGCCGTACTCCTTCGCGATGGCGATGACGTCCTCCGCGGACTTCGCCTTTTTCAGCTTCGCGATCATTTCCTCGTTCATTGGATGCTCCTCCTCTTTCATGCTTTTCTATTTGAAACGCGCTTCGCGTCGTCTCACTGTCTCTTTATACGTTCCACCGGGCCAAAAGGGCCAGCCGGAACGAAAATTTTTCCTTTAAGATTTTAACATGTCAGGGTCGGCGCCTTCAACGCGCCGGCCCTGACATTTTGGTAACCAAACCTGACTTTTACGAAATCCCTTCCTGTCCCTGCAGCGCCGCCATCCCCCGCCCGCCGGTGGCGTCGGTGACCCGCCGGGCCAATTCCTCCGCCCGGTCAGCCAAAAGCCGCACGGTGAGGCGGGCCCGCTCCGGGTCGGAGGCATAGTCGCTGTCCGTGAGCTCCCCCTCATACTCCCGGATGAGCCGGTGTACCCGGTCCACGCTGTCCCAGGGGCAGGCGATGGTCAAAAGCTGCGTCTCCGGGTCCGGCTCGGTGCCGGCGTCGGCCAGGGCCAGGCTCGCCGCCTTGGAATAGGCCCGCACCAGCCCGCCGCTGCCCAAAAGGGTGCCGCCGAAGTACCGCGTTACCACGCACAGCGCGCCGTAGACATCCGCGCCCTTCAGCACCGCCGCCATGGGCCCGCCCGCGGTGCCGCCGGGCTCCCCGTCGTCGGACCAGCGGCATGCCCCGTCGGGCATGACCCAGGCCCAGCAGTGGTGCCGGGCGTCGGGGTATTTCTTTTTGACCTTCGCGAGATTCTCCCGGGCTTCGTCCTCGCCGGACACGGGGAATATCTCCCCGATGAACCGGGAGCGCTTTTCCTCGTACTGGCCCGTGCCATAGCCACATAGGCGCATGCGCTCACCCATGGCTCTCTACCTCATAGGGCCGCACCGCGTCACGCATGGCCGGCCGCACTACGGCCAGCACCTCCGCGCCCTCGTCCGTATACCGCACGTCCAGGACGCTTGCCTCCCGGCGCAGCTGCTCGATGAGCCCCGCCCTTTCGTAGGGCACATGCAGCTCCACCCTTGCCATGTCCCCGTTCAGCTTCCGCCCCACGGCGAACAGCAGTTCCGGGGTGCCCTCCCCGGTCCGGGCGCAGACGCATACCTCGTCCTGGCCCGCCGGCAGGCGGCCCACATAGGCGTCGCACTTATTATATACCCGCAGGCAGGGCGTCTGCCCCGCGCCCAGCTTTTCGATGAGGTCGTCCACCACCCGTGCCTGGGTCTCCCAGTCCGGGTTGGAGATGTCGATGACGTGCAGGAGAAGGTCCGCGTAGGTAAGTTCCTCCAGGGTAGCCTTGAACGCGTCCACCAGCTCCGTGGGCAGCTTTCGGATAAAGCCCACCGTGTCGGAGAGAAGGGCCTGGCCCCCCTCGGGCAGGTCCAGCCGCCGGGTGGTGGTGTCCAGGGTGTCGAAGAGCCGGTCCCCGGTCTGGATGCAGTCGCCAGTGAGGGTATTCAAAAGGGTGCTCTTCCCTGCGTTGGTATAGCCCACCAGGGCCGCCACGGGCACGGCGTTTCTCTCCCGCTTCCGCCGCTGGGTGCCCCGCACCCGGCGCACCTGCTCCAGCTCCTCCGAGAGCTTCTGGATGCGCCGGCGGATGTGCCGCCGGTCCGTCTCCAGCTGGGTCTCGCCGGGGCCCCGGGTGCCGATGGGGGCGGATGTGCCCGCCTGGCGCTTTAAGTGGGTCCACATGCCCGTGAGCCGGGGCAGGAGATATTTATACTGGGCCAGCTCCACCTGCAGCTTGCCCTCTCTCGTCCTGGCCCTCTGGGCGAAGATGTCCAGGATGAGGCCCGTCCGGTCCAGCACCCGTACCCCCAGGGCTTCCTCCAATACCCGCGCCTGGGAGGGGGTCAGGTCATTGTCGAACATGACGAGGTCGCACCCCTCGTTCTGCACCAGGTCCTTGAGCTCCTGCACCTTGCCCATCCCCAGAAAGCTGTGGGGGTCCGGCTTGTCCCGGGTCTGGAGCACCGCGCCCACCGGCTCGGCCCCGGCCGTCTCCGCGAGCCTCCACAGCTCGTCCATGGAGACATCGTCGCTGCGCTCGGAGGCGTCCATGCTGGCCGCCGCCAGCCCTGCCAGCGCGGCCCGTTCCTTTTTTACCGTCGTATCCTGAATGGTTTTGTCCTCGCTTGCATGTTATTTGACCACCACGTTCTCCGCCCCCAGGAGCTCCTGGAGCTCCTCAATAAGGGCCGGGTGGATGACGCATTTGGCGCCCACGCGCTTTTTCGTGTCCTCGAAGTAGACCACCATGCTCTCCGTGCCGGGGAACATGTTCAGCACCAGCTTGATATGGTTGAACGCCGGATGGCCCTGACCGGGCACCTTCACCCACAGCTTCCGCCCGCTTTCCTGAGAGGGCGCGGCGGGGGCCTGCGCCTGCATGGGGGCCCGGCGGCCCGCATAGCCCCCGTCTTTCGCGGCGTTCTTCACCGCGGCGACGGTGCTGTCGGTCATGTCGTCCAGGGGGTAGGCCCCGTCCAGCATGAGCTGAGGGGGCTTGTCCTCCCGGACGGACAGCCGCCCGGTGCAGCACACCGCCTCCCCCTCTTTGAGGTACGCCCCTCCCTGGTCCAGGGCCCGCTGGAAGGCCAGCATCTCCATGGACCCGGACCGGTCCTCCAATGTCACGTAGCTCATGAGGGTGTTGTTTTTCGTGCTCCGGGTCCGGACGGCGGACACCACCCCCGCCAGGATCACGTTCTGGCCGTCCCGGTACTGCCGGGGGCCGTCCTCCTGGGTAAAGTCCTCCAGAATGGCACCCATGGGCGCGGCGCCCAGCTTTTGCACCGTGTCCGCGTAGTCGTCCATGGGGTGGCCGCTCATATAAAGGCCGGTGACGGCCTTCTCCATGGCCAGCTTCTCCCGCACGGAGAATTCCTCCACATCGGGCAGCTCCAATGTGGAGACGGGCTCCTCCTCCGTGTCCATGGAGAACAGGTCGAACTGGCCCTCCAGATTCCGCCGGCCGGCGGAATTCACGCCGTTCAGGACCTTGTCCAGCACCTGCAGGAGGGCCTTGCGCTTGTAGCCCATGGAGTCGAAGGCCCCGGCCTGGATGAGGCTCTCCACCGGTTTTCGGTTCAGCTCTTTTCCGTACATCCGGCGGCAGAACTCGTCGAAGGCGGTGAAGGGTCCTCCCGCCTCCCGCTCGGCTTTGAGCTGCTCCACGAAGCCCACGCCCACGTTTTTGATGGCCGCCAGGCCGTAGCGGATGTTGGGGCCCGCCACAGAAAAGTCCGCGTCGGACTCGTTCACGTCCGGGGGCAGCACGTCGATGCCCATGGCCTTGCAGGCGGCCGTATACTCCGCTACCTTGGCGGAGGAACCCAGCACGCTGGTCATCAGCGCGGCCATGTATTCCTTGGGCCAGTGGCACTTCATCCACGCGGTCCGGTAGGCCACGATGGCGTACACCACCGCGTGGGCCTTGTTGAAGGCGTAGGAGGCGAAGTCGATGATCTCGTCGTATATGCTGTTGGCGATGTCCTCCGGTACTCCGTTGGCGAGGCACCCGGCGATGTTTCGCGCGGGGTCGCCGTAGACGAAGGCCTTCCGCTCGGCGTCGATGACGCTGTGCTTTTTCTTCGACATGGCCCGGCGTATCATGTCCGCCTGGCCCAGGGAGAAGCCCGCCAGCTTCCGGAAGATGTCCAGCACCTGCTCCTGGTAGACGATGCAGCCGTATGTCACGTCCAGGATGGGGCGCAAAAGCTCATGCTTATAGGTCACATGGGAGGGGTCCGAGGCGCACTCCAGAAACCGGGGGATGGAGGCCATGGGCCCGGGCCGGTACAGGGCGATGACGGCGGTGATATCCTCGATGGACCGGGGCTTCAGGCCCGTGCACACGCCGGTCATGCCCGCGGATTCCAGCTGGAACACGCCGCTGGTGCGGCCCTCGGAGAGCATCCGGTAGGTCTCCTCATCATCCTCGGGGATGGCGTCCACCCGGAAGTCCGGCACATACCGGCGGATGAGCCGGGCAGCGTCGTCCATGACGGTCAGGTTCCGCAGGCCCAGAAAGTCCATCTTGAGAAGGCCCAGCTGCTCCACGGTGACCATGTCGAACTGGCACACCACCGCCTCATCGGTGCGGGCCAGGGGCAGATAGTCGGTGAGGGGCCGGGCGGTGATGACCACGCCGGAGGCGTGGGTGGAGGCGTTGCGGGGCATGCCCTCCAAACGGCGGGCGGTGTCGATGAGGTCCCGCACCTTTTCGTCGGTCTCGTACATCTCCTTGAGGGGCCGGGAAAGGCGCATGGCCTCGTCCAGGGTGATCTTCGGGGCGAAGGGCACCTGCTTTGCCACCGCGTCCGTCTCGGCGTAGCCCACGTCCAGCACCCGGCCCACGTCCCGGATGGACGCCCGGGCGGCCATGGTGCCGAAGGTGACGATCTGGGCCACGTTGTCCGCGCCGTATTTCCGGCGCACATAGTCGATGACCTCGCCCCGGCGCTCGTCGCCGAAGTCGATGTCGATATCCGGCATGGTCACCCGCTCGGGGTTCAAAAACCGCTCAAAGAACAGGCTGTACTTGATGGGGTCCACGTCGGTGATATGCAGCACGTAGCTCACAAGGCTCCCGGCGGCGGAGCCCCGGCCCGGGCCGGTGGGGACGCCCCGGGTGCGGGCATAGTTCCGGAAGTCCCACACGATGAGGAAGTAGTCCACGAACCCCATCTGGGAGATGACCCCCAGCTCATATTCCAGCTGCCGGGCATACTCCTCCCCGCAGCCGGGCTTGCGCTCGGCAAGGCCCTCATAGCAGAGCTTCTTAAGATATGCAAAGCTGTCCGTCTCCCCCGCCGGGAGCTGGAACTGAGGCAGGTGGTAATGGCCGAACTCGAAGTCGAAGTTACAAAGTTCTGCTATCTTGACGGTGTTGTCATAGGCCTCGGGGAAGTCGGGGAAGAGCGCGCGCATCTCCTCCTCGCTCTTGAGATACATCTCCTGGCCCTCGAAGCGCATCCTGTCCGGGTCGTCCACCTTCTTGCCCGTCTGCACACACATGAGGATGTCCTGGATGTAGGCGTCGTCCTTGCGCAGATAGTGGGCGTCGTTGGTGACCGCCAGGGGGATGCCCGTCTCCTGGTGGATGCGGATGAGCCCCTGGGCGGCCCGGCGCTCGTCGGCGATGCCGTGGTCCTGCAGCTCCAAATAAAACCCGTCGGGGCCGAAGAGCTCCGAAAGCTCCAATGCCCGGGCCTTGGCGGCCTCGTACTGGCCGCCCACGATCTTCTGGGGGATGTCCCCGGCGAGGCACGCCGACAGGCATATGAGCCCCTGGGCGTGTTCATGGAGCATGTCCCAGTCGATGCGGGGGCGGATATAAAAGCCGTTCACAAAGGCCTCGCTCACCATCCGGCAGAGGTTGTGGTACCCCGTCTCGTTCCGGCACAGGAGGATGAGGTGGGAGTAGCGGTTGTCCAGCCCCGCCTCCTTGTCTGTATAGCCCCGGGGGGCCACGTAGACCTCGCAGCCGATGATGGGCTTGATCCCCGCGTCCCGGCAGGCCTTGTAGAATTCCACCACGCCGTACATGACCCCGTGGTCGGTGACGGCCAGGGCCTCCTGGCCCAGCTCTTTGGCGTACTGCGCCATCTCGCCGACCCGGCAGGCCCCGTCCAGAAGGCTGTATTCACTGTGTACATGAAGATGTACGAAGCTCATTTTTGATCCTCATTCCAGGGTCCGGCTCAGCTCCATGAGCTTGCGGAGCCGGTGGTTCATGCAGCTTTTCGTCACGGGGGGATACGCCAATTGGGCAAGGTCCGAAAGGCTGCCGGCGGGGTTCGCGATGCGCAGCAGCGCCGTCTCCTGCAATGCCTGGGGCAGGGCGTCCAGCCCGGGCCCCGCCTCGATGGCCCGGATGGCCGCCAGCTGCTCCGCCGCGGAGACGGTGATCTTGTCGGCGTTGGCCATGTCGCAGTTGGTGAGCCGGTTCATGGCGTTGGCCATGTGCTTTTCCGCCTTGGCCTCCATCATGCCCATGGCGGCCACGCTGGCCCCCATGGTCACCAGCAGGTCCTCGATGGCCTCGCTGCGCTTAAAGTACGTGATCCATGTCCGGCCCCGCACCGCGTCCCGGGGCTCGAAGCCCATCTCAAGAAGCAGGGCGTGGGTCTCCCGGCACACGCTCTCATGGCCGGTGGCCAGCTCCATGTGGTAGCTGCGGTGAGGATCCGTGACGCTGCCGCCGGCCAGGAACGCCCCCCGCAGGAAGGACACCCGGTCGCACTCCTGCTCCACTACGGCCAGGTTTATATGGTGGGACAAGGCCTTATCTGGGTCATAGCCGAAGGCGGCGAAGACGGCCCGGAGCTTCGCCGGGTCCGTGATGAGAAAGGACCGCTTGCCCTCTGCCCCCTCCGGGGGCAGCACGTCGAAGTCCAGCCCGAAGGCACGGCGAAAAAGCCGGGGCAGCCGGGCGGCGAAGGCGCCGCTCTCCGTCATGACCCGGACCTGGCTCAGGGAGAAGCTGTTGGCGTACAGCAGCACCCCGTAGGCCTCCGCCAGGGCGCAGCACCGGCGGTTCACCTCCGCCCGGCACAGCTCCGTTTTTACCTCCGATGAAAAGCTCATGTATTCTCTCCGTGCTTTACACACTTCTTAAGGCTCCCTTGTGCAAAGGGAGCTGTCGCCGCCGTCAGGCGGTGACTGAGGGATTGTCGTCTACTGCTGTCTGACAACCCCTCCGCCTCGCTCCGCTCGGCACCTCCCCTTGCACAGGGGAGGCTTTTCAGCTTCCCAGTTCCCGATGGAACACCGTCACGGCGGCTTTGTCCTGCAAGGCCTCCCCCAGGGCCTGGGCCATGGCCACGCTCCGGTGGCGGCCCCCGGTGCAGCCCACCGCCACGGTGAGCTCCCGCCGGTCCGCCTCGAACAGGGGGATGGTCAGCGCCAGCAGGTCCGTGAGCTTGGTAAGCAGCGCCTGGGCGTCCCCGGACCTAAACACATAGTCCCGCACCGGCCCGTCCAGGCCGGTCAGGTCCGCCAGGTCCGGCTCATAGTAGGGGTTGGGCAGGCACCGCACGTCGAACACCAGGTCCGCCTCCGGGGGCAGGCCCCGCTTGAAGCCGAAGCTCATGACCGTCACGGCGAAGGAGCCCTCCCGCTGGCCCAGGCACCGGCACATCTGCGCTTTCAATTGGTTCAGGGACCCCGCGTCGGTGGTGATGATATGGTCCGCCCGGGCCCGCAGGGGCGCGAGGAACGCCCGCTCCCGCTCCACGGCCTGGGCAATGGTCAGGCCCTGCTCTCCCAAAGGATGGGGCCGACGGGATTCCTTGTACCGGCGGATGAGGGTGTCCGTGTCCGCCTCCAGATAGAGCATCCGCACCCGGCAGTCCAAGCTCTTCAGTTCCTCCAGCGCGCCGATGAGCTCCGCGCAGTCCGTGACGCTCCGGGCGTCCATCACCAGAGCCACCCGCTCGTACCGGCCCCGGGTGGCCAGGCACAGTGCCGCGAACCGGCCCGCCAGCGCCGCCGGCAGGTTGTCCACGCAGTAATAGCCCAGGTCCTCGCATATGTCCGCCGCCCGGCTCTTGCCCGCGCCGGAGAGGCCCGTTATGATGAGAAATTCCATGTCTTACAGCACCAGCACTTCCGGCTCCAGGGCTATGCCGCTGCGGGCCAGGACGGTCTTTTGGATGTGCTCCATGAGCCTGAGTACATCCCCACAGGTGGCGCCGCCCGCGTTCACCACGAACCCGGCGTGCTTTTCCGACACCTGGGCCCCGCCGACGGAGAAGCCCTTCAGCCCCGCCTCGTCGATGAGGGCAGCGGCATAGCCGCCCGCAGGCCGCTTGAAGGTGCTGCCCGCCGAGGGCATATCCAGGGGCTGGCTGGCCCGGCGCTTCGCCGCCAGCTCCCGCATCCGCCCCTGGATGGCCTCCTTATCCCCGGGCGCCAGGGAAAACGTGGTGCGCAAAATGACTGCCTCCCGGCCCGAAAAGGCGCTGTGCCGGTAGGAAAAATCGTGCTCCGCGCCCTGGGCCGTACGGGGGACAAGGTCCTCGTCCAGGTACTCAGTACGCTGTACTGCATCCTTCAGCTCCCCGCCGTAGGCGCCGGCGTTCATCACCACGCCGCCCCCCACGCTGCCGGGGATGCCGTGGGCAAATTCCAGGCCTGTGAGCCCCGCCTCCGCGGCGGCCATGGCCGCCGCGGCCAATGTGGCGCCGCAGTCCGCCGTGACGGCGGTGCCGTCCACCAAGACCTCCCCCGCGCCGGGGCAGGTGGCGACGACGAACCGGTCCAGCCCCCTGTCCGGGGGCAGGATGTTGGTGCCGTTGCCGATGAGAAGGGGTTTTACCCCCTTCTCCCGCAGCAGGCGGCAGAGCGCCTCCAGCTCCCGGGCCGACCGGGGCAGGGCCATGGCCGCCGCCGGGCCGCCGATGCGGAAGGAGCAGTGCTCCGCCATGGGCTCATCCTCCCGCAGGTCCAGCCCGGGCAGGGCGATGCGTATGTCGTTGAGTAACGTTTTATAATTCACTATAAACCTCGCAGAGTTCGCCGCCGGGGCGGCGGATCAGGTCAGATTTAAAATGCCAGTCCAAGGTCTACGCTCTCGTCCACCCGGCGGGCCAGGTCCTCGGCGGCGTTGTAGCCGGTCTTCTTCTGCCGGTTGGTCATGGCCGCGATCTCCAATATGACGGCCAGGTTCCGGCCGGGCCGCACCGGGATGGTCACCAGGGGCACATCCACGCCCAGATATTCCGTGGTCCGGGTATCCAGGCCCAGGCGGTCATAGTGCTTCGTCTCGTTCCATATCTCCATCTGCACCACCAGGTCGATCTGGCAGGAGGGCTTCACCGCGCCGATGCCAAACACGCTGGGCACGTTGATGACGCCGATGCCCCGCAGCTCCATGAAGTGCTTGATGATGGAGGGGGAGCGGCCCTCCAGGTGGAAGGAGGATGTGCGCAGGATCTCCACCGCGTCGTCGGCGATGAGCCGGTGGCCCTGCTTCAAAAGGCCGAGAGCCGTCTCCGACTTGCCCACGCCGCTGTCGCCGATGATGAGCATGCCCTCGCCGTAGACCTCCATAAGCACCCCGTGGATGGTCTCCCGGGGGGCCAGGTGGTAGCGCAGGGAGTGGATGAGCCGGGCGGAGAACTCCGACGTGTCCATGTCGGTGGCGAGAAGGCTCACGCCGTACTTCTGGGCCATCTCCAGGCACTCGGGCAGCACCACCTCGTCGTGGGCCACGATCACCGCCGGCACCCGCCGGCTCATGATGGCGGCGAAGCCCGCCACCCGCTGCTGGTGGTCCTGCTCCTCCATCATGGCGTTCTCGCTCCGGCCGATGACCTGGATGCGGGTGTCGTCGAAGTGCTCCAGATAGCCCATCAGCTGGATGCCGGGCCGGTTTATATCCACAGAGCCGATGCGCATGGTGTCATAGTCCGGGGCGGCGTATACCACTTTCAGGTTATGCTCCTGCGCCAGCTCCTTCAGGTCCACAAAGTATTTCTTCTCCAAGGCGACCACATCCTTTGCAGTTTATGTCTATTATATTTTAATACAGAACACCCACCGGCGCAATCGTTCCCGCCGGATTTTTTCAAGTTTTTCCCTCCCGCGAAAAAAATGCTTGCATTTTGTCTTAGGCTCTGTTATTATATTGAGGCTGTCCGCCGGACAGCAGGAAGGAGCTGATTACGATGGCAAAATGTGAGGTTTGCGGAAAAGGCGTGACTTTCGGCATCAAGGTCAGCCACTCCCACCGGCGTTCCAACCGCATGTGGAAGCCCAACGTAAAGCGCGTGAAGGCGGTCGTGGACGGAAAGCCCCAGCATGTGTATGTCTGCACCCGCTGCCTGCGCAGCGGCAAGGTCCAGCGCGCCGTTTGATTTTCCGTAAATACGAGAGCCCGGAGCATCGCTCCGGGCTCTTTCCTTGTTGTGAGGGCATTATTGCTTTTTATTGGACAGTTCCTTGACGGCCCGGTCAAAATCGCTTTCCAGCTGCTTCATCTCCCGTGCCCGATACAGCTCAAATTCCCGCTCCGCTTTTTGAACTGCCTCCTGATGAGAGATGCTACCCTTGCCCTCCAAAAGAGGACGGCGGTTGCCCAGCAGCTGCCGGTCCAGCTCATCCGCCCAGTCCTGCATGGTCATGGCGTGCTCTTCCAACGCCTGCAGCTCGGCGTAGTCCAGAAACTGCGAGACGAGCAGATTGAGCACCTGTAATTCTTTTTCTGTCAAATAATTTTTAGCAATACGGACATCGCCCTTGGTGACATAGCGGCCCTTGAAGTTGGTCATGCCAACCAGGGGCTTTTCGCTGTCCGAACGCTGGAAGATGATCTCCGCCGCGGTGTGCTGATTGGCAGCGTAGTGCATCTTGTTCTGCACCGTGGCAAAAAATTCCC
The DNA here is from genome assembly GCA_947625045.1 of uncultured Oscillospiraceae bacterium. Taxonomy (GTDB): domain Bacteria; phylum Bacillota; class Clostridia; order Oscillospirales; family Oscillospiraceae; genus CAJOIG01. The sequence continues at coordinate 76,971 of CANQMW010000002.1, read as the reverse complement.
GTGTCAGTTCAGCGCAGGGATCATAATCGATAGCCGTCGCGTAAATGTCCGTGACCTGTTGGTAAAGATTCCGCTCGCTGGAACGAATGTCCCGGACACGCTGGAGCAGCTCCCGGAAGTATCGTCCGCCGCCGTTTTTCAACCGCTCATCATCCAGCGTGAAGCCCTTGCGGATATATTCATTCAACCGCTTCGTGGCCCACTGGCGGAACTGGGTGCCCCGCAGGGACTTGACCCGGTATCCGACAGAGATGATCACGTCTAGATTATAGTAATTCGTCGGCTTGGTAGAAAAATCGGTATTCCCGATTTTTCTTTTTGATTCTGCTTCTGTGAGTTCTCCCTCAGCGTAGATGTTTAAAACGTGTTCATTAATAGTAGAGCGGGCCTTGTCAAACAGTGCTGCCATCTGGTCCAGCGTGAGCCAGACCGTATCCTCGTCCATGCGGACATCCAGAGATACGGCGCCGTCGTCGGTCTTAAAGATAATCAAATGCTCACTGTTCATTGGTCCACACTCCCATACGGACAGCAGTGCTCCGCTTTGGACTGGAACTCGCACAGCTTCGCGATCTTTCCGTTTTCGTCAAAATCGGCGATCGTGACCCCGTCGAACCCATCGGTCACGCCGTCGTATTCGCACCTGAAATACCATTCCGCCACGGCGGTGCGGTCTTTCTCCAGCACCCGTTTCACCGACCACTCCAGGACCCGGCCCCGCTGGTTCCAATCCCCGAACCATTGCAGGATCTGAGCCAGGCCCCGGTATTCCGGGCCGTAGCACTCACTGTATACCGCGTCATCGGAAAACGTGTCTCTGACGGCCTCGATGTCCTTATCCAGCCACGCGCGGAAGTACCGGCGGATGACCTCTTCCATCATGTCCTTTTATTCCTTCCCCGCGGGCTTGCTCCGGGTGACCCGGACCTTTTCCACCCGCTTGTCGTCGGCCTCCAGGACCATGATATTCAGGTCCTCATAGGTCACGGCGCTGCCGGCGGAGGCGTAGCCCTCCATGAGCTCCATGACCCAGCCGCCCACGGTCTCGCTCTCAAAGTCGAACCCCTCGCCGTCCAGGTCCACCAGCTCCAAAAAGTCCCCGATGGGCAGGTCGCCGTCCAGCTCCCAGCTGTCCTCGGAGGTCTGGACCACTTCCTCCTCCACCTCGTCGGTCTCGTCCCAGATATCCCCCACCAGGTACTCCAGCACGTCCTCCATGGAGATGACGCCGGCGGTGCCGCCGTACTCGTCCGTGACGATGGCGAGATGGGTCTGCTTCTCCCGCAGCATTTCCAGCACCGCGGGCAGTTTCACGGTCTTGTAGACCCAGCAGGGCTCGGTGAGGATGGCCCGGATGTCCACATCGGGGCCATCCAGCAGGGCCCGGTACAGCGTATTGAGGTGCAGCACGCCGATGATGTTGTCCGTGTCGCCCTCATAGACGGGCAGCCGGGAGTGGGGGCAGTCGCTGACCTCTTCCAATATTTTCTCCATGCCGTCGTCGATATCCAAGGCCATCATGTCCACCCGGGCGGTCATGGCCTGGCTGGCGGACACGTCGCCGAAGTCCAGGGCGGCCTGCAGAAGCTCGCCCCGGTCGTCGTCCAGCACGGCCTCGTCCTGGGCGGTCTCGATGATGGACTGCAGCTCCTCCACCGCCGCCTCCTGGGCGTCCTCGGGGCTCTCCCCCTTCAAAGCGCCGCCGATGAGCCGTGTAAGGCCCACGGCACACCACACCAGAGGCGACAATATAACAGCCAGCGCCCGCAGGGGCCCGGCCACCGCCAGGGTCAGGCGGGTGGCGTTCTTCCGGGCGAATATCTTGGGCACGGTCTCGCCGAAGATGATGACCAGCACGGTGACGATCACCGTAGCCACCGTGGAGGCCAGGCCGTCCGTCACGCCGGTGCGCATGGCGACGCCGATGGCAATGACAGAGCTCAAAGAGCTGGCCGCCACGTTCACCAGGTTGTTGCCGATGAGGATGGCGCCCAGGGCCTTGTCGAAGTCGTCCAGCAGGGCCAGGGCGGTCTTGGCGGACTTGTTCCCGTTTTCCGCCGCGCCCTCCAGCCGGAGCCGGTTGGCGGCGGACAGGGCCATCTCCGCCGCGGAGAAGAACCCGGACAGGGCCAGACACACCACAAGGGCCAGAACATACGCCGTCATTGCGCCTCGCCCCCTTCCTCCGCCGCCTGGGGCAGGCGGCACACGGTGAGCTTGCGGATGCGGTGTTGGCGCACGTCAGAGACGGTGAATTCCAGGTCGTGGTAGGTGAATCTGTCCCGCTGCTGGGGCATGAGCTCGAAGTGTTCCAACGTCCACTCGGCCAGGGGCTTGTGGATAAGCGCCTCGTCATGGTCCGGGTCCTCCCAGTCCATGCGGTCAAATAGCTCGTCCACGTCCAGCCGGCCGTCGGCCTCGTACCGGCCGCCGCCGATGGGCTGGAACAGCTCCTCCACCTCGTCCTCCTCGTCCCAGATCTCGCCCACCAATTCCTCCAGGATGTCCTCCACGGTCACCACGCCCAGGGTCCCGCCCCAGGGGTCCGTGACCACGGCCATGTTGGAGCGGTTGCGGCTCAGCTCCGGCAGAAGGTCGTCCACCTTGGTTGTGGAGGGCACGAAGTAGGCAACGTCCAGAAGGCTGCGGATGTCCACCCCGTCTCCCTGGCTCAGCCAGGCCCGGATGTACTTTCGTATCTGCAATATGCCGATGATGTCATCCACCTGCCCCTCATAGACGGGCAGGCGGGTGTGGCGCTGGGAGCGGATGAACTGGATGACCTTCTCCGCGGGCCAGGCCACGTCGATGGCCGCCATGTCCACCCGGGCGGTGAGCACGTGCTCCACAGTGATATCCCCGAATTCCAGCGCCGACTGGACCAGGTCCCCCTGGTCCTCGTCCAGGCTCCCCGCGTCGGTCATGTCCTCGATGAGGTCGTAGAGCTCGTCCTCCGTCACGGACACCTCGCCCTCCCCCTTGGAGAGCTTGGCCAACCCCTGGCCGATGGCCGTGAGCAGCGCCGCCAGCGGGGCGAAAAAGTGCATAAAAAAGCACAGCGAACCGGCGGTGCCCAGGCAGAACCGCTCGCTGTATTTTTTCGCTATCGTTTTGGGGAGCATCTCCCCGAAGAGGAACAATATCAACGTCGTGACCAGGGTCCCCCAGGCCACGGCGCCCATGCCGAAATGATGGGTCACAAGCACCGTCATCACCGCCGCCGCCGTCAGGTGGGCGATATTGGTGCCGATCAGGATCGTGGTGATAGCGCGGTCAAAATTGTCCAGCACCCACATGGCCTTTTTGGCCCGGGCGTCCCCCTTCTCCTGGCGGACGCGGATGCGGTTTTTGGACACGGAGGCGAAGGCCGTCTCCGCGAAGGCGAAGTACATGGCCATGCCCAGAAGCGCGATGAGAAACAGGATAGACAGCCAACTGCCATCATCCATCGGGAAAAACCACCTCATGCTTTCCAAAGTTAAATCGGTTGGTTATTATAGCATAGAACAAAAAAATCGTCAACTGAGCGAACCTTTGTCGTTTTCGCGGCGATATACAGGCATACACACCGGGAGGAGGGCGTCCGTGGACAGCTTGCGCGCGAAAGTGGATACGGACGCTCTGGCGGATGCCTACGGCCCCATGCTGTACCGCTTCTGCCGGAGCCTGGCCTTTGACCGGGAGGATGCCGAGGACCTCTTCCAGGACACCTTTTTGAAGGCCCTGGAACGGCCGGGAAAGCTGGCGGCGGACCCGAAGAACTTTCTCTTCTCCACCGCCCTCGGCCTCTGGCGGAGCGGGAAGCGAAAGCACGCCCGCCGGGCCCGCATCGCCCCCACCGGCCCCCTGGAGGACCGGGACGCGGCCGGAGGGCCCGAGCCGGAGGCGGAAGCCCTGGCCCGGGAGGAGCTGGAACGGGTGCGGGCCGCCGCGGCGGCCCTGCCGGAGAAGTACCGGCTGCCCCTGGCGCTGTACTACGGCATGGAGATGAAGGTAAACGATATCGCCCGGACGCTGGGCCTGCCTGTTGGGACGGTAAAGCGCCGCCTCCATACGGCCCGGGCGCTGGTGGAGAAAGGACTGGCCGAGGATGAAAACTGATACCGAAGCGCTGCTCCGCCGGGCCCTGGACCCGGGCGCGCCGGACCCGGCCCTGCTGGGGCGGGTGAAGGCGTCCATGAGAAAGGAGCAGGATATGAGAACGAATAAATACACGAAACGCGTCGTCACATTGGCTCTGGCCGCCGCGCTGGTGCTGGCCCTGGGGGCGACGGCCTACGCCGCCCTGGACGGGGCGGAATGGTTCAAGCGCTGGTTCGCCTCCGCGAGCCAGACAGAGCTCACCGAGGGGCAGATCGAGTACATCGACCGGGCCGCCGCGGACGTGGGCCAATCCGTCACCGCCGGCGGCTGGACCGTGACGCTGGCTTCGGCCATGACCGACGGGGAGCGTGTGTTCATGAACCTGACCGCCCGGCCCGAGGATGAGGGGACAAAGGTCGTGGACACCATCCTGCGCGGCCAGCTCACCAGCACCGACCCGGCGGCGCCGGAGGACCTGTTCACCGGCGGCGGGATGAGCCAATTCGACCGGACAGACGAGACGCTCTCTCAAATCATGGAGACGTCCGTCAACTCCCAATACCTGGACCAAGACATCGACTTTTCCTATCCCCTGACGCTGACGGTGGACTGCCTGACGAACGGATATGACGGCGAGGAGACCTATGTGGACGGTCCCTGGGTCTTTGAATTCACCGTGACCCCCGGCGAGGATGGGGCGATGGAGCTGGTAACGGAGCCCTTCACCGCCAGGGCCCGGTTCGCCCATGAGTACCTAAACGGCGAGCCCTATGAGCGGGGCACTTTGGAGCCGGGGACCATGATCGACAACGACGACGGCTTTGAGATAGAATATGAGGACGTGGATGTGACGGTCACCAGCCTGAAGCTCAACCCCATGGGCGCTGTGTGCACCTACGTGTACGAGGGCGAGTACGCCGAGGGCGAGGGCCCGGAGAGCGGCCCCGACATCGGCTGGGACCTGGACATTGAGCTGGTCGGCGGCAGCGGCCAGGCGGAGGTCGTCGCCTCCGGCTGCGGCTGGGAGGAGAACCAGCAGGCCCGGGTGACCCGCTACGAGTTCGCCGCGCCCATCGACCTGGGCGAGGTGACCGCCGTCACCTTCCAGGGCCATGAGCTGGCGCTGCCGGGCGCATGAGCTGTTAATGATCCATTCATCATTTGTTTACAAATCATTACAAGTTTATTCACCACTTCCCGGGAGGGTTGCGGTATCATACAGTCACAAGGTCAAGGGAGCGAGCCGACGCCCCCAAGACCGGACAGCAGGCATGACACCACCGACATTTTTCATTTTTCACTCCTCTCTTCTTTGTTGCAGAGCCGGCCACCCTCGGGTGGCCGGCTTTGTCTCTACTGGGTGGAGCACCGGGCGCAGTTAGGATTGACAAAGAAACTTTTCCGGGCATATCATGACCAAAAGACAGGAAAGGGGGCGGCGGGATGTTCCGGCTTCTGGCGGCGAAGTTCATACGGGATTATGACAGGACGGACCGGCCTGAGGTCCGGGCGGCCTACGGCCGCTTGGCGGGCATATTGGCCATCGTCTGCAACGGCCTGCTGTTCCTCTTCAAGCTTTTGACCGGCCTGGCCGCCGGGTCGGTGGCCATCGTGGCGGACGCGGTGAACAATATCTCCGACGCCGCCTCCAACGTAGTGGCCCTGCTGGGGTTCCGCCTGGCGGCCCGGCCCGCGGACGAGGAACACCCCTACGGCCATGGCCGGTATGAGTACCTGGCCGGGCTCACCGTGTCGGTGCTGGTGCTGCTGGCAGGGCTGGAGCTTCTGAAAAGCGGCGTGACGCGCATCTTGCACCCCGAGACGCCCCAGTTCTCCTGGCCCATGGCCCTGGTGCTGGCCGGGTCCATCGTGGTGAAGCTGTGGATGATGGCCTTCAACGCCGACGCGGGAAAGCGCATATCCTCCGGCACCCTGGCCGCCACGGCCATGGACAGCCGCAACGACGCCATCGCCACAAGCGTGGTGCTCTTCGGCATGGGCGTCTCCGCCATCACCGGCTTCGACCTGGACGGATACCTGGGCGTGGGGGTAGCCCTCTTCATCCTCTGGAGCGGCTGCGGCATCGTCCGGGACACCCTGGACCCCCTGCTGGGCCGGCGGCCCGAGCCGGAGGTCATCGAGTCCATCCGCGCCCGCATCCTGGCCTGCCCCGGGGTGCTGGGCACCCATGACCTGCTGCTGCACGACTACGGCCCCGGGCGGCGCTATGCCAGCGCCCACGTGGAATTCCCGGCAGAGGACGACATCATGACCCTCCACCGGGCCCTGGCGGCCCTGGCGGCGGAGTTCCTGGAAAAAGACGGGCTGCATATCCTCTTCCAGCTGGACCCCATCTCCCAGGACGACAGCCCGGAGAACCGGCTACAGACCTATCTCATTGGCCGCATGGCCTCCCTGGACACCCGCCTCACGGTCCATGACCTGGAGATATCGCAGGAGGCGGGCCGCACCCTCGTCCGCTTCGACTGCTTCGCCCCGCCGGAGGTGCCCATCCCCGAGGGTGCCCTGCGGCGCCGGCTGGCCGCCATCGTCCGGGAGCAGTACCCGGAGGCGGAGGTAGAGCTGAACATAGACCACAACTATATGGCACCGAGAAACTGAACATATGCCCACACGCGCCGGTTGTTTTTTCGCCGGCGCGTGTGCTATATTTATGTTATATTATGGAGGCGAGGTGAATGCCCATGCCCAAGAACATTCCCCCCTTCGAGGGGTTCCCCAAGGACCTGCCCGACTTTCTGTGGGGGCTCAGCTTCAATAACGAGCGGCCCTGGTTCAACGCCCACCGGGAGGACTTCGAGCGGTGCCTGGATATCCCCATCCACGCCCTGGCGGAGGACGTGAAGGCGGCCATGGAGGACCGTCATCCCGGCCTTGCCCCGGCGCTGCATGTCTCCCGCATATGGCGGGACGCCCGGCGGCTCTTCGGTCGGGGGCCCTTCAAGGAGCACATGTGGTTCTCCCTGGGGCTCTCCGGGGAGATATACACCCCCCTGCCCCAGTTCTGGTTCGGCATCGACGCCAAGAGCTGGGAGGCGGGCATGGGCTGCTGGAACATGAAGGGGGAGCTCCTGGAGCGCTGGCGGAAAAGCATCGACCTGGCCCCCCAGCGGCTGACGCCCATCGTGAAGGCCCTGAACAAACACCCGGAGCTGCACCGCTACGGGGAGGTCTACAAAAAGCCCAAGGGAGACCCGGGGCCCCTGCTCTATGACTGGTACAACGCCCGCTCGGTGGAGATGGGCATGACGGAGTATTTCGAGCCCGACCCGCCGGGGAAGGAGCTTCTGGACCGGGTGCTGGACGTATATGAGACCCTGGTGCCGCTTTATCAGTATCTGACGACGATATGAACAAAACCTGCCCCGGAGGGATATCCCTCCGGGGCTATGTTTTTTCAGCTTATCAGCGTGAACTCCGGGCCCTCCAGATAGTTAAAGGATTTGGCACAGACCGCTCTGCCAAAACCGTCGATGACGAACACGCTCATATCGGCGCCGGCCTTCACCGCCCAAGACATCGGCTTTCCGTCAGGGAATTGGGCCGTCAGCGTCCCGTCCTCCGCCTGGGTAACGGTCACGTCCGTCACGCCTCCGTCGGTGACGGCATAGATGCCGTCCGCGTCCAGCGGCGTAACGGCCAGCGGCACATCCGACACGGCCGTGTCGATCTTGTCTCCATACAGAGTCGGAACGATATTTTGATCATCATACAGGAGCACCGTATACCCCTGGCCGGCGACCCAGTCGAAGATGTGTCGCGGATCGATCTCCTGCTTGATGTATTCGTCGACGCCCGCGATCTGGTCCGAAGTAAGAGGCTCGTCCCCAAAATCCTCCGGGTACAGTTTTTTCAGTTCCGTACTGAAGCGCAGGGCGCCGTAAGAGTTCATGTGCCAGCGGTCATAGAAATCGCTGTTTTCATAAAGCGGGAACCAGTCGACTGTGATCCCTGGGTACTCCTCCTGCAGCGCGTCATAATAGGCATAAAAGGTCTCATGATACTTGTCTGTAAACAAACAGTTCTCCGGCATCGGCAGCCGAATGAGGCGGACCTGTATGTTGTTTTCGATACAAAGCTTTATCAGCTTTTTATAGTATCGGTCATAGAGCGGATTTACGGTGAATGTATCAAAAACCTGATCTGTCTCCGGAGAATATTCCTTCGTCGTACTTCCAATAAACCGCCCTCCGTGAAGTGCTGTCAACGTTGTGTTTTCGATATTCGACGCCCGTCGCTGGTTGAAACTCCCGTTCATGAACGCCGTTATATATTTATTGGGAAGCCATAATTCATAGGATATAAAATCCCACATAGCCTGTTCGTTCCATATTTTCGTCTTGCCGGCATCAGCCGCTTCCTCAAGCATCGCCATACTGTTCTTTAAACTGAATTGATGAAAATACATGTCCCGTTTCCAAAAGGAAGGCAGCGATTGGAAATGAATATCCATAAAGCTGATATAACAGATCTTCGGCGGGGCATTGTGTTCCAGCCAGTTTTGCATAGTATAGTAATTTTCAAGCGGCCCATTCCCGCTCAGGGCGAGATTGATCGTGCTGTCGGATAACTCTTCCGGCACATAGGCCGCATTGGAGACGGAATCGCCCAATACGACAACGTCATAATATTTGTCCTGTGGCGTGTTGGAGACCCTTTTGTTCCAAATGAAGGACGGCGCCTCGCCATCAATATAATTGATCATAAAGTTGGGAAAGTAGACCAAAAGCAAAACGAGCGGTGCCATCACCGCTATACACTTGCCCAAAAGCTTTGTGTATATTTTCATGGTGCGCCTCCTAGAACTGGAAGTAGATGAATTCCTGGCCCGTGATGTCCAGAGAGAAGAGTATAAGAATCAGCACTGTCCAGTAGACCGCATACCGAAACACAGCGTTCTGCTTTGTTATCCAGGTCACCGCATCTGTGCCCTTTTCCTGGAGCACACTGACAGCGAGAAGGATCATCAGCGCGAATACCAGAATAGACATGTTCCTGTTGTTCAGACCCAGCTTCAGCAGTCCGTCGTTCAGGATGAGGCCAATATTGGACAGTTTCAGCGAGTTTTTCAATATCTGGAACGCCGCCTGGATGGTGTCGGCCCGGAAAAATACCCACGCCGCATCCACCAGGATGAACGTCTTGACCGCACCCAGCGCCCGCCAGGAAAACACGTCCCGCCGCACATGCATCCGGTCACACAGTTTCTCGAAGGGCGGCGCGAGAATGCCCTCTATGATCTGGAGCAGACCGTGGACCCCGCCCCACATCACGAATGTCCAGCTGGCCCCGTGCCACAGGCCGCTCACCAGAAACACAACCATGAGATTGAACCAGGTCCTGACCTTTCCCTTCCGGCTGCCGCCCAGGGGGAAGTACAGGTAATCCCGGAACCAGGTGCTCAGTGAGATATGCCACCGCCGCCAGAAGTCTTTGACCGTCGTGGCGAAATAGGGCTGGCGGAAGTTGTCCATGATGTCGTATCCCAGCACCTTTGCCGCGCCCTTGGCGATAGTGGAGTAGCCCATGAAGTCGCAGTATATCTGCAGCGCGAAGCACACGTTGGCAGCGATCAGCTGAAAACCCTGGTAGGCGGCGTAGTTCCCGTAGACCGTGTTGACCAGCACGGCGCACCGGTCGGAGATGACCACCTTCAGAAAGTACCCCCACAGCATCCACAGAAGGCCGGTGCGGACATTGTCATAATTGAATCTGCTGTCCTCCGACAGCTGCCGCAGCAGGTTCTTGCTCCGCTCAATGGGCCCCGCCACCAGCTGGGGGAAGAAGGACACGAACAGCGCGTACCGCAGGAAGTTCCTCTCCGCGTATATCTCGCCCCGGTATACGTCCATGGTATAGCTCAGGGCCTGGAAGGTATAAAACGATATGCCCACCGGCAGCAACACGTCGAACGTGGGCTTATTCAGCTGGATATGTACCAGGGTCAGGACCCTGCTCAGGCTGTCCACGGCAAAATCGAAATACTTGAAGAAAAACAAAATGGACAGGTTGAGAGCGAAGCTCACCGCCACGCACAGTTTCTTGCACTTTATCACGGTGGGATTTCCCTTTTTCTTTTTCTTGAACGAGTCCATATAGAGGCCGCTCAGATAGGTTATCACCGTGGACGCCAGCAGGAGCAGGGCATACCTGGCGTTCCAGCACATATAAAAATAATAGCTGGCGATGAGCAGCCAGATATACCGCACCTTCTTCGGCAGCACGAAGCAAACGCATACCACCAGCGGGAAGAATATCAGGAATTGTAAAGAATTGAACAGCATGTCCGGTCCATCCGATCCCGGCCCTTAAGGTTTATCATGCTGTTGGTCACAACAGCATGCAAGAGGGCCCTCTTGCGATTTTTATCGCGTTTGATTATATCGTCTCTATTTTGTGTTGTCAATATTTGTCAACAAAAGCATACTTTTGTTGATTTCTACTGTGTATTTTGACTAAAAAGTATCCCGTTGACAACGCTGCTTGGGACAGTTATAATAAATTAGGAATGAATCCTAAAGGGCGGTGAGACTATGACCCGGCAGCGACAGCTCATCTTCGACCTCATCATGGCCGCGCCGGAGCACCGGACGGCAGAGGAGATATACGACCTGGCCAGGGCAGAGATGCCCTCTCTGGCCCGGGGCACCGTGTACCGGAACCTGGGCCTGCTGGTCCGGGAGGGGCAGATACGCAAGCTTGAAATGCCCGACGCCCCTGCCCGGTACGACCGGGAGCGGCGGCCCCACCCCCACCTGGTGTGCGAAAGGTGCGGAAAGGTGGAGGACCTTATCATGCCCGACGGCCTGCTGCGGCCCTTCGCATTGGAACTGGGAGAGGACATCACCGGTTACGACCTGAAGCTCTACCACCTCTGCCCCGCCTGCCGGAAAAAGGCATGACCGCCCGCCGGAAAAGCATACTATAATAAGCCCATACGCCGCCCCGCGCTGGGCGGCCTTTTTCGATAAAGACGAAAGGAAGACGCCATGAAGGACAGCCCCGCCATGGAAAAGCTCCGCTGGGCCGCCGGGGAATACGGCAGGACCAGCATGTGGCTGTACGCCACCAGCGGGGCCTATTATCTGTTCTTCGCCCTGGGCCCGCTGCTGGTGGTGCTGCTGGGCCTGCTGCCCTATATGCCCTTCACCGAGGAGCAGCTGATGGACACCCTGCTGGGCTACGCGCCGGAGCCCTTCCGGGAGCTCATCGGCCGGCTGGTGGACGGGGTGTACGCCGGGTCCACCGCGGCCATCGGCATAGGCCTCGTTGTGGAGCTGTGGTCCGCCGGAAAGGTGTTCAGCCTCATCATGCGCACCGTGGAGCTCATCTATGACGGCAGGACCCACGGCAGCTTCCTCCTGCGGCGCCTCCGGGGCGCCCTCTATACCGCTGCGCTGGTGGTCATCATCCTGGGCAACATGGTGCTGCTGTTCACCGGGGAGAAGATATTGGCCTCCATCGGATTCATCTCCAAGTGGTCGGACCTGTGGGCCATCCTCATCCGGGGCCGGGAGATCGTGTTCTTTCTCATCGTGACGGCCCTGAACGCGCTGCTCTTCACCCACGTGCCCCAGAAGGAGCTGCGGTATACAAAGCAGCTGCCCGGCGCGGCCTTCTCCGCGGCGGCCTGGCTCATCTTCTCCCGCATCTACTCCTGGGCGGTGTCCAGCTTCGGCTTTTACAGCATCTACGGCGGCCTCGCCGTCGTGATCATCTCCCTGTTCTGGATGTACGCCTCCCTCTACCTCCTTTTCCTGGGCGCCTGGCTCAACACCATCATCGAAAAATGGCCAAGGGAGAGGGACAAACAGCATTGAAAATAGTGCAAAATCTGATAGATACTCCTTTGGAGGTGAGTGGACATGACGGATAAAGATCGCGAGGACTTGAGGGAACTGGACGAGATAGCTGACCGCGCAGGAGGATATGTGTCGTTCTTCCCGGATGCCAAGCAGCATGTCGATGTGCGTGGGATCCTTGCATACTGCAAGGAGAAAGGAATTGAGCCTATTGACATGACACTTCGGGAATACAACCGCTTTGTGACCTGGGACGCTGTTTAACACCTTAAGCTCAAACGAGGCACAAATCACATATAGAAATGGGACCGGCCCAGCCGGTCCCGTTCCATATATGTGTTCACTTATTTTATTTCTTGTTCAATATCCTTGAACAACGGAGAATCGAAAAAGTCCTGGATAGATATGCCCAGCCCGTCGCATAGCTTTTGGATGGTGGAGACGGTCACGCTGTGATTGCGGTCGCTGATGATGTTGTTCACCGTGGACTGTGTGACGCCGCTCATGGTGCACAGCTTGTTGACAGACAGGTCACGCTCCCGGCACAGCTGCAATATCCGTTCCTTTACCGCTTCGCCTATGCGCATCCGCCTCACCTCTTGTTATGAGGATAGACAGATATCCTTGACAAGGTTAACTCTTTTGAGTTAAAATTAACTCAAAAGAGTTTGGGTGAGGTGAGAACGGGTGCCGGATTACAAGAAAATGTATGCGTTGGTATGCGGCGCGGCGTCAGACGCGCTGGACCTATTGCCAGAGACGGTGGAAAACCAGCCAGGGCGGGAACGGCTCCAAGCCGCGCTTCTTCAGGCAGAGGAGCTATATATCTCCGCAGAGAACGAAGGTACAGAAGAATAACAAACGGGACCGGCTCTCGCCGGTCCCATTCCATATATATGTTCCCTTACTTCGTCCGTAACATTCTCCCTGAGTTGATGATGGCGATGACGGCCACGCCCACGTCGGCGAACACCGCCTCCCACATGGAGGCCAGGCCAAAGGCACCCAGGATAAGGAACAGCCCCTTCACCCCCAGGGCGAAGACGATGTTCTCCTTCACGATGCGGCTGCACTTGCGGGCCACGTCCATGGCCTGGACCAGCTTGCCCAGGTCGTCGTCCATGAGCACCACGTCCGCCGCCTCCAAGGCGGCGTCGGAGCCCATGGCTCCCATGGCCACGCCCACGTCCGCCCGGCTTAAGACCGGCGCGTCGTTCACCCCGTCGCCCACATAGGCCAGGGCGCTTTTGGGGTCCTTTTGGGCCAGGATGGCCTCCAGCCGGTCCACCTTGTCCCCAGGCAGGAGCCCGCCGTGGACCTCGTCCAGGCCCAATTCCTTCCCTACCGCGTCGCCCACGGCCTGGGCGTCGCCGGTGAGCATGACGGTGCGGATGCCCCGCTCTTTCAGCTCCCGGATGGCGGCGGGGGTGGTCTCTTTCACCCCGTCGGCGATGAGGATATGGCCCATATACTGCCCCGCCCGGGCCACATGGACCACCGTGCCGGCGCAGCCGTCCTCGGGGGCGTCCAGGCCCTGGGTCTGCATGAGCCGCCGGTTGCCGGCGGCCACCTTCTCCCCGTCCACCAGGGCGGTGACGCCCTGGCCGGCGACCTCTGACACGTCAGCGGCCCGGGCCGGGTCCGGGGCCTTGCCATAGGCCCGCAGGAGGGACTGGGCGATGGGGTGGGTGGAGTACTGCTCCGCGAGGGCGGCGGACTCCAAGAGCATATCCTCCGTCACGCCCGCCGCCGGATGGACGGCGGCCACCTCGAATTCGCCCTTGGTGAGGGTGCCGGTCTTGTCGAACACGGCCACCTTCACCTGGGCCAGCTTTTCCAGATAGTTGCCTCCCTTCACCAGGATGCCCCGGCGGGACGCCCCGCCGATGCCCCCGAAGAAGGCCAGGGGGATGGAGATGACCAGCGCGCAGGGGCAGCTGATGACCAGGAAGATGAGCGCCCGGTGGACCCAGGTGGCCCATCCGCCTGTGAACAGCGGCGGGATCAGGGCCAGGCACACCGCGCCGATGACCACCGCGGGGGTGTATACCCGGGCGAAGCGGGTGATGAAGTTCTCCGCCTGGGCCTTCTTGCTGGCGGCGTTCTCCACCAGCTCCAATATCTTCGCCACGGTGCTCTCCCCGAAGGGCTTGGTCACCCGGATGGTGAGCACGCCCGACAGGTTCACGCACCCGGAGACGATCTCGTCCCCCTCGGCTATGCGCCGGGGCACGCTCTCGCCGGTGAGGGCGGCGGTGTCCAATGTGGACGTGCCGGTGAGCACCACCCCGTCCAGGGGCACCTTCTCCCCCGGCTTCACCTGGATGACGTCGCCCACGGCCACCTCTTCCGGGTCCGCCTCCACGAACGCCCCGTCCCGCTCTACGGTCGCGGTATCCGGGCGGATGTCCATGAGGGCGGCGATGGACTTGCGGCTCTGGCCCACGGCGTGGGTCTGGAACAGCTCGCCCACCTGGTAGAAGAGCATGACGCCCACGGCCTCGGAATACTCCCCCAGGGCCAGGGCCCCCACGGTGGCCAGGGCCATGAGGAAGTTCTCGTCGAACACCTGCCCGTGGGCGATGTTCCGCACCGCCTTCCACAGCACGTCCCAGCCCACCACGGCGTAGGGCACCAGATACGCCGCCAGGGCGATATAGCCCTCCGGCTTCCAGATGCTCACCGCGATGAGCAGCGCCCCGGCCGCGAGGATGCGGGCCAGGGCCTTTTTCTCCTTCCGGGTCATGGGCCCCGCCTCCTCACTTCAGCACGATCTCACAGTCGGGCTCCACCCGCTTGCAGCACTTGACCACCTGCTTCATGATGTCGTCGAAGCGGCCGTCGTCCGCGTCCACGGTCATCTTCTGGGTGAGGAAGCTGACGGTGGCGTCGTTGACGCCGTCCAGCTTCTTGATGGCGTCCTCCATCTTCCGGGCGCAGTTGGCGCAGTCCAGGTCCACCAGCTTGAATGACTTTTTCATGATGTATATCTCCTCTCATTTAATTAATTCCTCTTAGGCTCCCTTGTGCAAAGGGAGCTGGCAGCGCGTAAGCGCTGACTGAGGGATTGTTGCGTCACGAACGTTTACAACCCCTCCGAGCCGCCTTACGGCGGCCCACCTCCCCTTGCACAGGGGAGGCTTTTGGGAGGGCATTATTCCTCGATATGTTCCATGCCCTGGGCGATGAGGGTCCGCACATGGTCATCGGCCAGGGAGTAGAATACCGTCTTGCCGTCCTTCCGGGGCTTCACCAGCCGCCCCGCCTTCAACACCCGCAGCTGGTGGCTCACGGCGGACTGGGTCAGGCCCAGAAGCTGGGCAATGTCGCACACGCAAAGCTCCGCCTCGAACAGGGCGTACAGAATTTTGATGCGGGTGGAGTCGCCGAAGACCTTGAAAAGCTCCGCCAGGTCGTAGAGCTTTTCGTCGGCCGGCATCTCGGACAACACCTGCTCCACCACGGCCTCATGGACGAACAGAAAACCGCACCGCTCCACATCGTTCTCCGCCATGGTCCTGCCTCCTTCAAACAAACATATGAATTATTGTTCATATGTTATCATATGCATCCCGCCCTGTCAAGTGCCTCTTCGTTATTTTTTGCGCGCACACCCCGCTACTTGATTTTTCCGCCCAAGCGTGGCAGTATTATAATAAGGAGACTGAAAGAACAGGGGGAACGTGCCATGCCGGAAAAAGAAAATAACTCCCGGAACACTCGGTCCCGGCGGGGGTTTTTGAGCATCGTGTTCGGCCGGGGCGCCGTGGCGGCCATCCTGCTGCTGATGCAGTTCCTCTTCATCTTCCTGCTCTTCTTCCGGCTGCAGCGGTCCAGCTTCTATCTGACCTGGGCAGTAGACCTGCTGGCGGGGCTGTTTTTGGTGTATCTGCTGAACACCGGCTCTGACCCCAGCGTCAAGCTGAGCTGGTGCGTCATCATCGCGCTGGTGCCGGTGTTCGGTGTGCTCCTTTATCTTTTTATCACCTTTGATCTTGGCCACCGGGCAGAGCAGCGCATCTTCCGGGCCCAGGTGGAAGCCAGCGCCCCCTATATGCCCCAGCAAAAAGAACTCATGGAGCGGCTTAAAGAGTCCGAGCCGGACCTCTATCCCCTCGCCGTGTACGCATCCAAGCGCAACGGCTTCGCCGTATATGAAAACACCGCCGCCGAGTACTACCCCCAGGGGGAGGACAAATATGCCGCCCTCCTGCGGGAGCTGGAGAAGGCGGAGAAGTTCATCTTCCTGGAGTACTTCATCATGGAGGAGGGGGAGATGTGGGACGCCGTACTGGACATCCTGAAGCGCAAGGTACGCCAGGGCGTGGACGTGCGGGTCCTCTATGACGGCACCTGCTCCCTGCTGCGCCTGCCGGCCAGCTACCCCAAGACCCTGCGGGCCCTTGGCATCCAGTGCAAGGTCTTCGCCCCCATCCGGCCCTTCATCTCCACCAGCTACAACAACCGGGACCACCGGAAGATATTGGTGATAGACGGGAAGGTGGGCTTCACCGGCGGGGTGAACCTGGCGGACGAGTACATCAACCGCCGGGAGAAGTTCGGCCACTGGAAGGACGAGGGCATCATGCTCACCGGCGACGCGGTGCGCAGCATGACGCTCATGTTCCTGCGGATATGGAACGCCGGCGAGAAGCAGCAGGAATACGCGCCGTACCTCAATGACCCCGGCCCCGCCTCCGACGGCAGCCTGGGCTACGTCATCCCCTACGGGGACAGCCCCATGGACGACGAGCGCACCGGGGAGATGTTCTATCTGCACATCCTCAACACCGCCCGGCGGTATGTGTACATCATGACCCCCTA
Organism: uncultured Oscillospiraceae bacterium; assembly: GCA_947625045.1. Classification (GTDB taxonomy): domain Bacteria; phylum Bacillota; class Clostridia; order Oscillospirales; family Oscillospiraceae; genus CAJOIG01. The sequence goes on along the minus strand of CANQMW010000002.1, from coordinate 60,241 downwards.
TCTCATCCTGGACGGGGAGATGGCCACGGCCCTCACCTTCGCCGCCCGCCGGGGCGTGGACGTGCGCATCATCCTGCCGGGCATCCCGGACAAGAAGTACGCCAACCTCCTGGCAAAGGGCCACTATAAGGCCCTGACGGAGGCGGGGGTGAAGATATACGAATACGCCCCCGGGTTCATCCACTCCAAGGTGTTCCTGGCCGATGACACCTGCGCCGTGGTTGGCACCATTAATTTGGACTACCGGAGCCTCTACCTCAACTTCGAGTGCGCGGCCTACCTCTACAAGTCCCCGGTCCTGAAAGACATCATGGGGGACTTTCAGGACACCTTCCCCCAGTGCCGCCTTGTGACGGAGGAGACGGTGAAGAACATGAAGCTCTCCACCCGCCTGGCCGCGGCGCTCTTGAAGATCGCCGCCCCTCTCATGTGAGAAAGGACAGGATATGATCGTTTTACCGCTTGCCATCGTTTTTGCTCCATGCGAAGCCGCATAGGATAGGGGCCGCATGGAGCAGGATGTCTCCTATCCTGCCGGCTTTGCTCTTTGACCGACACAAACATCAAAAAAGGAGCAAAGCAAATGAACAAAATAAAACAAGGGCTTCACGACATGGGGCCCTTTCTTCTGCTGTGGAGCACCCAGGCCCTCTCCGGTCTGGGCAGCGCCATGACGGCGTATGCCCTGGTTCTCTGGTCCTACGGTCAACACGGCTCGGCGCTGCGCACCGCCCTGCTGATGGTGTGCTCCTACACGCCCTACGTGCTGGTCAGCGTCTTCGCCGGCGCCCTCAGCGACCGGTGGGACAAAAAACGCACCATGCTCTGCTGTGACGGCCTGGCCGCGGCAGGCACCCTGGCGGTGGCGGTGCTTCTCCACGCCGGGCAGCTTCGGGTGGGTCATCTCTACCTCATCAACGCCCTGACAGGGCTGATGAACTCCGTCCAGCAGCCCGCCTCGGAGGTGGCGGTGACGCTGCTGCTGCCGGAAAAATACTACCAGCGGGCCGGCGGGCTGAGCCAGCTGTCCGGGTCCGTGACCACGCTCCTGACGCCCCTTCTCACCACGGCGGTGATGGGCCTCCGGGGCATGGGGGCCGTGCTGGCCCTGGACCTGGGCTCCTTCGCTGCGGCGGCGCTGGCCCTGCTCTTCTTTATCCGTATCCCCCCGGTGCCGGAGGCGCCCGGCATGCAGGATGAAGGCCTGCTGCGCACGGCGGGCGAAGGACTGGCCTATCTCCGCCGGGAGCCGGGCCTGGCCCATATGATCCTGTTTCTGGCGGCGGTCAACCTGGTATCCTCCCTGTACGAGGCCGCCTTTCCCGCCATGCTCCTGTCCCGGGCCGGCGGCGGGGAGCGTGTCATGGGCCTGGTGAGCTCCGCGGCGGGGCTGGCCATGCTGGCCGGGAGCCTTCTGGCGGCGGCCCTGCCCGCGCCCAGGAGCCGGGTCCGGACCATATGGCTTTGCCTCTTCATCTCCCTGGGCACGGAGAATTTTCTCCTGGCCTTCGGCCGGGGCCCGGCGGCGTGGTGTCTGGGCTCCTTTCTGGGCTGGGCGCCCATCCCGCTGATGAACGCCTGCATGAGCGCGCTGTTCCGCCTGCGCATCCCCGCCGCCCTCCAGGGCCGGGTCTACGCGGTGCGCAACTGTTTGCAGTATTTCACCATCCCTCTGGGATATTTTCTAGGCGGACTGGCGGTGGACCGGGTGTTCGAGCCCTATATGGCGTCGCTGGCCCCGGGCGCGTGGGCGGTCCGTCTGGTTGGTTCCGGCAAGGGCAGCGGCGCGGCGCTGCTGCTGGGTCTGCTGGGGTTCGCGGGCGTGGTCCTGTGCCTCGCCTTCCGCCGGGACCGGGCCATCCGCGCTCTTGAAAACAAATAAAACATAGGCCGCGGACACGTCTGACGTGCCCGCGGCTTTTCCAGAATATGCCTGTCCGCACCTATCCATGCCCCTCTGTATACAATGGAGTGAGGCCATAGCGCCTCACTAAATCGTATGAGAGGGGTATACACATGAGAATACGTCGCATCGTGACCGGGTGTATAGCCGGTCTCTTTTTGTTATCGCTGCTGATCGCCTGGCTCCCCGCCGCCTACGGGGCGGAGGGGCCGGTGGTCATCGACGGGCCCGGGGCGCTGGCCGCCTTCAGCGACAGCGTATCCGCCGGGCAGACCTATGCCGGCCGGACTGTGCTTCTGGCCGGGGACATCGACATGACCGGCCGGGCCCTGGCCCCCATCGGCCGGGACACCCCCGACGGCAGCCAATCGTTCCAGGGCATCTTTGACGGCCAGGGGCACACCATACAGGGGCTGGCCATCGCCGGGCCGGGGCTGTTCGCCGCCCTCCGGGGGGCGGTGGTCAAAAACCTGCACCTCGCCGTCACGGTCAGCGCCCAGGGCCAGACCGCCGCCGGCGGCCTGGCGGGCCGGATGACGGACACTACCCTTTTGAACGTGGCGGTGGACGGGACCGTCACCGCCGGGAGCTGGGCGGCCTCCCCCGACGGCGTGCTGGCCGCCGGAGTGCTCGCCGGACGGGCGGAGGGCCGGACCGTCATGGACCGGTGCGCCGCCCGGGGCTCCCTGGGGGCGGCGGGGGCCTTCGGCGCCAAGGTATATGTGGGCGGCGCGATAGGCTATCTCACCGGCGGCGCCCTCACCAACTGCTACGCCACCGCCTATGTCTTCGGCAACGACGCCGGGCTCGTCCTGGGCGGCTACGCCGGGTACCTGGCCGACAGCCAGGTGACGGACAGCTACGCCGCCGGGGGCATGGTCACCGGCGCCAACACCGCCGGAGCCTTCGCCGGCATGACGGGCGGCTCCAGCTTCAGCAATGTCTGGCATGACGGGGAGCTGACGGCCCCCCTGACCGCTTCCGGTGCGGGGGCCTACGGCGGCACGGTCACGGGCGCGCCCACTGTCCAGATGCAGAGCGCCCCCTTCCCCGCCCTGCTGAGCGAGGCCTTCTACCAGGCCGCGACCGGGCAGAACAACGGCTATCCCGTGCTGGACTTCGAGGCCATCATTCCCGCCACGCCGGAGCCTTCCGATACTCCGGTGCCCTCCGATACACCGGAGCCCACCGATACGCCGGAGCCCACCGATACGCCGACGCCGGACCCGGTCTACACCGCCGAGCCCAGCGACACGCCAACGGACACGCCCGTCCCCACGGACACGCCCGTTCCTACCACAGAACCGTCGCCGGTCCCCACCGACACGCCTATTCCCAAGACAGAACCAACCGTGTCCCCCACCATGACGCCCATACCAACGATAAAACCGGCCCCACTCCCCACCGACACACCTGTGCCGACTCCGGAACCGACCACATCCCCCACTTTGACGCCAATTCCCACCGATATGCCAACGCTCGGCCCCACCATTACGCCGGTTCCGGCCACAGAAACGCCTTTCTTCCCCACTGAGATGTCCACAGCCCCCACAGTGACGCCCGGCGCGCCCATCCCGGCGGCGGACGGCCCCACGGGACCGGCCCAGGCCCCCACCGGCGGCCAGACGGCTCCCCGGACCGGGGATGAGACGGATATCCTCCGCTGGCTGGCCCTGGCCGTCACCCTGGCCGCGGTGCTGGCGGTGACAACGGAGATATACAGAAAGCGGTAAACAAAACGGTCCCGGGGCATACGCCCCGGGACCTTGCTATATTTGTGAACTGTCAGCCGATGCAGGCCGCGCCCCGCTCCAGGGCCTTCATGTTCAGGTCCACCAGCTTTGCCTTGGGGCCTGTGAACATGTGCACCAGCATCTGGCGGATGGTCTCCTCCTTCAGCGCGCCGGTGGCGGCGATATACGCCCCCAGCATCACCATGTTGGACACCTTCTTGTTGCCCAGCTCGTCCGCGATGGTGTCGCAGGGCACATACACGGCCTTCACGTCCGTGCGCTGGACCTTGTCCCCGATGATGGAACTGTTGACAAAGATGATGCCGCCGGGCTTCACCTTGTCCTCGAACTTGTGAAGGGAAGGCCGGTTCATGGCGATGAGCTCTGTGGGGTAGGTGAATACGGGAGAGCCCACGGGCTCCTCGGAGAGCACCACCTCGCAGTTAGCGGTGCCGCCCCGCATCTCCGGGCCGTAGGAGGGCACCCATGTGGCGTGCAGGCCCTCGTTGACGGCGGCCTCCACCAGGCTCTTGCCGATGCTCATGACGCCCTGGCCGCCGAAGCCGGCGATGGTGATCTGCTTTTTCATGATTCCGGCACCTCCTTGATGACCCCCAGGGGATAGTAGGCGGCCATGTTCTCCAAAAGCCACTTGTTGGCCTCCAGCGGCGTCATGCCCCAGTTGGTGGGGCAGGCGGACAGCACCTCCACGAAGGAGAAGCCCGCGCCGGAAAGCTGCACCTCGAAGGCCTTCTTGATGGCCTTTTTGGCTTTGTTCAGGTGGGGGATGTCCGCCACGCACACCCGCTCGGCGTAGGCCAGCCCGTCCATGGTGGACAGAAGCTCCGCCATGCGGATGGGGCTGCCGTGCAGCTCCTTGATGCGCCCGTGGGGGGCGGTGGTGGCCCGCTGGCCCAGGAGGGTGGTGGGGGCCATCTGGCCGCCGGTCATGCCGTAGATGGCGTTATTGATAAAGACCGTGGTGAACTTCTCCCCCCGCATGGCGGCGTGGACGATCTCCGCCGCGCCGATGGAAGCCAGGTCCCCGTCGCCCTGATAGGTGACGACCAGCTGGTCCGGGTGGGTGCGCTTCACGGCGGTGGCCACCGCCGGGGCCCGGCCATGGATGGCCTCGATGCAGTCGCAGGCGAAGTAGTTGCCCGCGAACACCGAGCAGCCCACCGGGCAGACGAGGATGGCCGTGTCGATGAGGCCCAGCTCCTCCATGCACTCCGCTACCAATTTATGTACGATACCGTGGCTGCAGCCGGGGCAGTAGTGGAGCTCCCGGTCCTGCAATCCCGCGCTCTTGCGATATACTGTGGTCATATCACTGCACCTCCTGAAGGATCTTCTCCGCTTCCTCGGCGATCTCCTCCACGCTGGGCACCATGCCGCCCACGCGGCCGTAAAACCGCACGGGCTTTATGCCCTGGACGGCCAGCTGCACGTCCTCCAGCATCTGGCCCAGGCTCATCTCCACCACCAGGATGGCCTTGACGCTCTCCTGGGCGGCCAGCTCCGCCAGCCGCTTGGACGGGAAGGGCCACACGGTCTGGGGACGGAAGAGGCCCGCCTTGATGCCCTTGGCCTCCAGCTCCTCCGCCGCAGACAGGGCGATGCGGGAGGGGGTGCCGTAGGCGGCGATCAAAATCTCGCAGCCCTCGGCGTCCTTCTCCGCCCACCGGGTCTCCTTCTCGGCGATGGTCTTATACTTGGCCTCAAGATGCCGGTTGAAGTCCTCGCAGTCCTGGGCGTCGATGCGAAGGGAGGTCACGAAATTGCTGTGATCCCGGCCCTTCCGGCCGCCGGCGCACCAGTCCTTGGGGGGCAGCTCCCGCTTGGGGATATCGTGCCACACGATGGGCTCCATCATCTGGCCGATCATGCCGTCGCCCAATATCATCACGGGCATGCGGTAGATGTCCGCCAGGTCGAAGGCCTCCTGGGTCATGTCCACGGCCTCCTGGATGTCGCAGGGGGCCAGCACGATGGTTCGGTAGTCGCCGTTGCCGCCGCCCCGGGTGGCCTGGAAGTAGTCGCACTGGGACGGCTGGATGGTTCCCAGGCCCGGGCCGCCGCGCATCATGTTCACCACCACGCCGGGCAGCTCGCCGCTGCTCATGGCGCTGATGCCCTCCTGCTTCAGGCTGATGCCGGGGGAGGAGGAGGAAGTCATGGCCCGCACACCGGAGGCCGCCGCGCCGTAGACCATGTTGATGGCCGCCAGCTCCGACTCCGACTGGACGAACACGCCCCCCGCCTCGGGCAGATGGGCGGACATGTATTCCGGTATCTCATTCTGAGGGGTGATAGGGTAACCGAAGAAGCACTTGCAGCCCGCCCGTATGGCGGCCTCCGCCACGGCCTCGTTGCCCTTCCACAGTTCTTTTTCCACGGTATTCATCTCCTTTTCACCGTTATTCCTTCTCAATGCTGATGACCGAATCAGGACAGATCTTCGCGCAGCTGGCACAGGCGATGCACGCCGACGGGTCCGTCACCGACGCCGGGTGGTAGCCCTTCACGTTGACGGCGGCCATGTCCAGCGCCAAGATGTGCTTGGGGCACACCGACACGCACAGCTCACAGCCCTTGCAGCGGTCGCTGTCGAAATGTAAAAACACGGTCATAGGTTGTCACCTCCCCTCTCCCTCGCGCTCATCAGCGCTCCCAGGGCTTTTTCATGTAGATATCTATGGGGAACACCGGCTCCGCCAGCTGGGGCAGCCCCGCCGCGATGGGCCGGGGCGCCGTGTGGCAGATCACCGGGATGTTCGTAACATAAGAGACCTCGTCGGCCAGGCCTGCGCCCAGAAGCACGTCGGCGGCCGTCGTCTCGGCGCAGAGATGGGTGTTGTTGACGACGCCCGTCACGGGAAGGCCCATCTCCTCCTCGATCTTTCGGAGGGACCAGACGGCCTTTTCCAATGTGGCAGTCTGGGGCCGCCGGGCGTTCAAAACGAACCACACGGCGAAATCCCTCGCCGCGATCTGGTGCCGGTACCGGGCCAGGACCCGGGCCCCCGAGTCCCCGCCGATGTCCAGGACGCTATAAAAGCTCTCGTCCTGCAAAAGGGTATTGAGCTCAGCCGGCAGAGAGGGCACATCTGCGTCGATGAGGCTCTGGGCGGAGGCCACGAACCGGATGCCCAGGGCCTTGAACATCTCCCGCTGCTCCCGACTGCGGAAGTAGGGGTTCACTACGTCCAGGTCCGCGATGGCGGTCCTCTCCCCGGCCTTCGCCAGGGCCACCGCCATATTCACCGCCAGCTCCGTCTTGCCGCCGCCCATGTGGCCCACGATGGCCGTGAGCCGGTGGGCGGTCATCCAGGCGGGAAGATCGTTCGTCATGGGCGCCTCCTCATATCAGGATGTGCATGGCCCTGGCCTGGGCGGTCAGCTCCTCCCGGAACCGGGGATGGGCGATGGCGATCAGGGCTTTGGTCCGCTGGGAGACGGTCTTGCCCCGGAGCTTGGCCAGGCCGTACTCCGTGGCGATGTAGTCCACGTCGTTCTTGCTGGTGCTGACGCGGGCGCCGGGGTTCAGTGTGGGCCGGATGCGGCTCACGGTGCCCCCCGCGGCGGTGGAGGGGAAGGCGATGAAGCTCTTGCCCCCGGGGGACTGGATGGCCCCCCGGACATAGTCCGTCTGACCGCCGGTGCCGGAGACATGGACGGTGCCGATGCTCTCGGCGCAGACCTGGCCGAAGAAGTCCACCTCCAGCCCCCCGTTCACGGATATGAAGTTGGGATGGCGGGCGATGACCGCGGGGTCGTTCACGTAGTCCACCGGCAGTATCTCCACGTCCGGGTTGTTGTCTATGAACTTATAGAGCCGCTCCGAGCCGAAGGTGAAGGTGGCCACGGTCTTGCCGGTATGGATGGGTTTTTTCATATTGGTGACCGCGCCGCACTCGATGAGCTCGATCATGCTGTCAGGCAGCAGCTCCGTGTGGATGCCCAGGTCGTGCTTACCTTTGAGCGCCAGGCCCACCGCCTCGGGCACCGCGCCGATGCCCAGCTGCAATGTCGCGCCGCTGGGCACCTCTTCGGCGATATACCCGCCGATGGTCCGGCTCACGTCGTCCAGCTGCGCCGGGGGCAGGATGGGCAGGGGCGCGTCCGACTGGCACAGGGCCGTCACCTGGGAGATATGTATCTTCGGGGCTGTCACCGCCCGGGGCATTTTGGGGTTGACCTCCAAAAAGATGTGCTCCGCCTTTTCAAAGAGGGCCGCCGTATAGGACCCGGTGACCCCGGCGCTGAAAAAGCCGTCCGCGTCCATGGGGGACACCACGATGAGGAAGGCGTCCACGTGGATATAGTCCCGGTAAAGCCCCGGCATATCCCGGTAGTAGCAGGGCATGATGTCCGCCTCGCCCCGGTTCGCCGCCGCCTTGGCGATCTTCCCGGAGAACCATGACACGGGAGTGAACAGGCCGGGATAGGAGAACATGGCGCTGGGCATGAGGTCCAAAAGGCCGTGGAAGGTCAGGTCCTTCACATCCCCCGCCCCGGCGCGGCGGCCCAATGCCTCCAATATCGCCGGCGGGATGGCCGCCGCCGCGTCCGTGACGCAGGTCCAGCCGCTCTCGATCATGGCCGCGACGCCGTCGGCAGTCGTTAGTCTTTTCCTGTACTCGTCTTCATAACCCATTCTATTCTATGCGCTCCAATGTGTGAGTGTTTTTAATGTTTGGCAAAACTTTTTCTTATGCACTTCGCTAAATATACCAAAATCCGCCGGGTATGTCAATAGGCGATAACTGGAAACTCTTGCGCCCCGGCGGGGGATATGATATGTTTTTCACATAGAGAAAAAAGGAGGCGCGTTCCTTGGAGATATACGGCACCCTGGGCCCCGCCTGCGGGTCGGAGGACACGTTGGAGGCCATGTTCCGGGCCGGCATGACCGGCGTGCGCCTGAACCTTTCCCACACCACACTGCGTTCCTCCGCCCCCCTGCTGGACGCCTTCCACGCCGCCGCGAAGCGGGCGGGCGTCGCGCCAAAGCTGCTCATCGACATGCAGGGGCCGGAGCTGCGGGTGGGCGCCCTGGCCGCGCCCTTGGCGCTGGAAGAGGGCGCCATTGTGGACCTGAGCGCCATCCCCCTGCCCGCCCCCGTCCTGCCCCTGCTCGCGGCAGGCCAGCAAATGCTCCTGGACGACGGGAAGCTGCTCTTGGAGGTGTCCGGCGGCGGGCGAGCCCGGGTCCTGCGGGGCGGCATGCTCCAAAGCCGGAAGAGCCTGGCCCTGCCGGGGCTGGACGTGCGCCTGCCGGCGCTGACGGAGGCGGACAGGGAAAACCTCCGGGACGCGGCAGAGTACGGCGTCACCGGGGTCATGCAGCCCTTCGTCCGGGACCGGGCGGACCTGGAGGCCGTCCGGGCGGACCTGGATGAGGCGGGCTGCGGCCATGTGCGCCTGTTCGCCAAGATCGAGAACCTGGCCGGGGCGGAAAAGCTGGCGGAGCTCCTGTCCGCCGCGGACGAGATCGTCATCGCCCGGGGGGACCTGGGCAACGCCGTTCCCCTGTGGGACCTGCCCGCCCTGCAAAAGCGCATCGCCGCCCAATGCCGTGCGGTGGGCACGCCCTTCATGGTGGTGACCCAGATGCTGGCCAGCATGGAACATAGCCCCGTCCCCACCCGGGCGGAGGTCAACGATATCTTCAACGCCGTCCTGGACGGGGCCGCCTCGGTGATGGTCACCGGCGAGACCGCCGCCGGCCAATACCCCGTGGAGGTCATAAAATATTTGGTGAACACTGTCCGCGCCGCGGAGCGTTTTGAGGTGTGATATGGATATCCTGGAATACTACTCCCTGCCCCAGCCGGATAAGGACCGCTGGCTGGGCAAACTCAGGGAGAGCGACTGGGCCGCGGGACAGCTCCTATACTGGCTGCTGTGCTCCGGTGCCTTCCGGCCTCTGTGCGGCAAAACAGCGCGGGTGTATTTACTGACAGAGGGTACCGATCTTGTCAGTTTCTGCACCCTGGCGGAGCAAGACGATGTGCGGGACACGGACCTGGGCCCCTGGATCGGCTTCGTGTACACCTTCCCGGCCTGGCGGGGCCACCGCTGCGTTGGTCGGCTCCTGGATCACGCGTTTCAAATCGCCGGGGCCGAGGGGGCAAAGCGCGTCTATATCTCCACCGGCGAGACGGGCCTGTACGAAAAATACGGCTGGCACTTCGACCGCCTTCTGCCGGCCATGAACGGCGAAATGTCACGCGTATATGCGAAAGATGTGTAACCAAATCAATATGAAGACCCCGCCCGGGAACGGGCGGGGGTTCACTATGTTCGCCTCCCTTGTCAGAGGGAGACTTTATTTATCCCAGTCGATCACAAAAAGCTCGTTGGGCGTGCAGTCCAGGAGCTGGCAAAGGGTCTCGATGCGCTCCAGTTTGATGGAGCTGGTCTCGTTGTTGACCATACGGCTGAAGTTCTGATAGCTCATCCCCAGCTGCTTATAGAGCCAATACTTCGTCTTCCCCTTCCTCTCCAACAGATCCAGCACATTCAGCCTCACCACGATAGACGCCTCCATAGACTGCCCCGGTGGGGCGGTCTTCATCGTATTTCCTGTTCCAGTTCGTCGAACACCGGCGCGGAGAAGAACGCGCCCAGGGTGATGTCCAATCCGTCGCACAGCTTTTTGACAGTGGTGACGGATATATCCCTGCGGGCCGGGTCCATCATGCTGTACACCGTGGAGGGCGTTACGCCGGACAGCGTCGCCAGCTCGTTATATTTGATATGCCGCTCCCGGCACAGCTGGGCAAACCGCACGGCCACCGCGTCCTTGACCATCGTACTATCACCTCAACAGCGATAGTATCGTTTTGTCCGCACGCGCGTATACGCACTTGCGTATATCCCAAAAATATGTTATGCTCGCCGTGGAGGTGAGCACTATGCCGGACTATAAAAAGATGTATGCCATTCTATGTGCCGCGGCGTCGGAGGCGCTGGACAAGCTGCCGGAGACGGCGGAGAACGCCGCCGGACGGGAGACGCTGCAGCAGGCTCTGGATAAGGCAGAAGAGCTATACATTTCCGCCGAAGCCAGCGGGGAATAATGTCCTCGCCATAAAGCGGTGCAATAAAGCCTCCCCTGTGCAAGGGGAGGGGGACCGCACGAAGTGCGGTGGAGGGGTTGTCTGTTATCCGACGTTATAATCCCTCAGACTCCGGCTGACGCCGGAGCCAGCTTCCTTTGCACAAGGGAGCCTCCAATATGAAGACCCCGCCCGGGAACGGGCGGGGTCACTGCTTTTAACAGGTTACTTATTGCTCCTTCTCCAGATGTGCATCTTCTCGGCCTCGGCGATGAGCTCCTCCCGGAAGTCGGGGTGGGCGATGGAGATGAGCGCCTCGGCCCGCTGCCAGGTGGACAGGCCCTTCAGATTCACCATGCCGTACTCGGTGACGATGTACTGCACGCAGGAGCGGGGGTCCGTGGCGATAGAGCCCGGGGTGAGGGTGGGCACGATGCGGCTCTTCACGGTGCCGTCCTTGGCCTTCATGGTGGAGGAGAGGCAGATGAAGCTCTTGCCGCCTTTGCTCAAATACGCGCCCATGACGAAGTCCAGCTGGCCGCCGGTGCCGGAGATGTGCTTGATGCCGGCGGACTCGGCGTTCACCTGGCCGAACAGGTCCAGGTCCACGGCGTTGTTGATGGAGATGAACTTATCCAGCTGGGCGATGACCTGCACGTCGTTGGTGTAGTCCACCGGCGCGCCCACCACGTCGGGATTGCGGTTTACATAATCATGCAGCTTCTTGGAGCCCGCCGCAAAGGCGAACACCTGCCGGCCATAGTCCCGGGTCTTGTTCTTGCCGTTGATCTTCCCGGCCATGGCGATGTCCACGAAGCCGTCCACATACATCTCGGTATGTACGCCCAGGTCTTTGAGGTCCGACTGGGCGATCATGGCGCCCACGGCGTTGGGCATGCCGCCAATGCCCAACTGCAGGCACGCGCCGTTGGGTATCTCGGGGACGATGAGGTTCGCCACGGCGACGTCGATGTCGCTGGGGGCGGCGGAGCCCAGCTCCGCCACGGGGGGATTGGAGCCCTCCACCACATAGTCCACGTCCTGGATGTTGATCTCGCTCTTGTAGAGGCCGTAGACCACGGGCAGGTTCTCGTTGACCTCCACGATGACGTGCTTGGCCTTGGCGCACATGTCATAGAGGTGGGAGGGGGCCAGGGACAGGGAGAAGTTGCCGTGGGCGTCCATGGGCGGGACCTGCATCATCACCACGTCCACATCGATGTTCTCCCGGTAGTAGCGGGGCAGCTCGGAGTAGCGGATGGGGCTGAACCAGCCCATGCCCTTGGCGATGATCTTCCGGTCCACGCCGGAGCAGTGCCAGGAGTGCCAGGCGAAATGGTCACCCGCGTCGTCCGCCTTGGCGATCTCGGGCATCCACATGGTCACGCCGCCCCGGACCTTCACGTCGGTGAGCTCATGGGCCCGGGCCGCCAGTGCCTTGTCCAGCTCCACGGGATGGTTGGTGCACCAGGTGTAGTCCACCCAGTCCCCGGACTTCACCAGCTTCACGGCCTCGGCCGGGGTGGTGAGCTTTGACTTATACAGCGCCTGATAGTCCATATGGGAAAGTCTCCTTTTGTTATGTAATATTGTCAATAGTTTACCCTCCGGCGCCCCGGTTGTCAAGGGCGGCAGATATGTCCATAAGCCCCTTTCTATGGCCCCGCCGGCGGAAATTCCTCATGGGTGCGTCTTGACTTTTACTATATATTATACTATACTGATGCTGCTAAAATTTAAACAATTGTACCCCGGCAAATCGTTCCCACGGGAGCGAAGGACCAGAAAATCATTTTAAGGAGGATACCCCCCGTGAAAGACATTTATCTCGTATCCTGCTGCCGTACCGCCATCGGCAGCTTCCAGGGCACCCTGAGCAAGACCCCCGCCGTGGAGCTGGGCTCCATCGTCGTGAAGGAAGCCCTGAAGCGCGGCAACGTCCCCGCCGACGCGGTGGACGAGCTGATGTTCGGCTGCATCCTCACCGCCGCCCAGGGCCAGAACCCTGCCCGCCAGGTGGGCATCAAGGCCGGCCTGCCCCTGTCCGTTCCCGCCTACACCGTGGGCATGGTCTGCGGCTCCGGCATGAAGAGCGTCATTGAGGGCGCCCGGGCCATCAACGCCGGCGACGCCGACATCATCGTGGCCGGCGGCATGGAGAGCATGACCATGGCCCCCTACGCCACCCCCGCCACCCGTATGGGCGCGCGCATGGGCGACACCAAGATGGTGGATACCATGATCAAGGACGGCCTGTGGGACGCTTACAACAACTACCACATGGGCACCACCGCTGAGAACATCTGCGACGTGTGGGGCATCACCCGCGAGGAGCTGGACGCCTTCGCCGCCTCCAGCCAGCAGAAGACCGAGGCCGCCCAGGCCGCCGGCAAGTTCGACGACGAGATCGTCCCCGTCCCCGTGAAGGTCAAGAAGGAGACCATCGAGTTCAAGGTCGACGAGTTCCCCCGCAAGGGCGTGACCCCCGAGAGCATCGCCAAGCTGCGCGGCGCCTTCCCCGTGGGCCCCGAGGGCGTGGAGGACGAGATCGTCCACACCTTTGAGCCCACCCAGGTCCATGAGGCCGACACCAAGAAGCATGTCCAGCGCGTCACCGCCGCCAACGCCTCCGGCATCAACGACGGCGCCGCCTGCATCATTCTTGCCAGCGGCGAGGCCGTGGAGAAGTACGGCCTCAAGCCCATGGCCAAGCTCATCAGCTACGGCCAGGGCGGCGTGGATCCCAAGATCATGGGCGTGGGCCCCGTGCCCGCCACCCGTCAGGCGCTGGCCAAGGCCGACCTGACCATCGACGACATGGACCTCATCGAGGCCAACGAGGCTTTCGCGGCTCAGTCCATCGCCGTGGCCCGTGAGCTGGGCTTCGACATGTCCAAGGTCAACGTCAACGGCGGCGCCATCGCCCTGGGCCACCCCGTGGGCGCCTCCGGCGCGCGTATCATCGTCACCCTCATCCACGAGATGCTGAAGCGTCCCGAGGCCAAGAAGGGCCTGGCCACCCTGTGCATCGGCGGCGGCATGGGCGTTGCGACGATCTGGGAGAAATGCTAAAAGCTACCCCATGAGACCCGCTTCGCTGGGCTCTCATGGGGACCCCGATAAGAGCTGCAGCCCGCTGCAGCGCATAAATCCCCCGTCCATTGGACGGGGGATTTCCACGTTTGCGGGCTGATAAGTATGATTTCCGAGGTACACGCCCCCGGAAATCATATCCCACTTTTTTCGCGTCTGCGGACGCGAACTCTGCGAGGCTTTGCCAGTCCGACGGGCGGCGAGAACCGGCAGTGCCCCGCACGCGCTCGGTGAGCGAAGCGAACTTTAGCGGGAGGGGCCCTGTCGGGCGAGGCCGCCTTGGTAGCACCCCTCGTCACCCCGCGCTGAAGAAGGCCACGCCCACGGCGCCGGGGCCGGCGTAGGTGCCGATGGTGCTGCCAATGCAGCAGACGGGCAGCTCCCGCACATGGTCCTTGTACAGCGCCTCGCTGTCCCGGATGTACTTTTGCAGCAGGGCGTCGCTGAGGCCGCTGTAGCCCAGGGCATAGGGCAGGGAGAAGTCTATCCCGCCGCTTCTCTCCACGAACTGGGTCAGCAGGTTATTGCCGTTCTTGGAGCCTCTCGCCTTGCCGATGAGCGCCACCTCGCCCTTCTGCACCGCCACCACCGGTTTGATGGACAATATGCCCCCGGCAAAGGCCACCGCCGGGGAGATGCGCCCGCCCTTTTTCAGATATTCCAGCGTGTCCAGCAGTGCCAGCAGCCGGACGCGCTTTTTCTGCGCCTCCAGCGCCGCGGCGATCTGAGCCGCGGAGAGCCCCTCGTCCCGGAGCCGCACCGCCAGCAGCACCAGGATGCGCATGCCGATGCTCACGTTCTCGCTGTCCACCACGGTGACGTTTTCATAGTCCTCCGCCGCGAGGCAGGCGCTGTTCCAGCAGCCGGAGAGACGGCCGGACAGGGTGAGGCACACTGCCTCCTCCCCTGCCTCTTTGGCGGCGCGGAACGCCTCCCCATACTGGAAGGGGGTGATCTGGCAGGTATGGGGCAGGGCGTCCGACTCCACCAGCTTCTCGAAAAACGCCCGATTGGACAACGTGACCCCGTCCAGGTACTCTCTATCGCCGAACATGACGGTGATGGGCAGCACCTCTATCCCCAAGGCACTGGCCTCCTCCGGCGGGATGTCGCAGGCGGAGTCCGTGATGATGCGCACGCTCATGTCATTCTCCCTTCTTCCCGCCCGCCGGCACGTTCAAAAGCACGATGGCCACGAAGATGAGCCCGATACCAGCGGCGTTCATGACGTTCAGCTTCTCATGGAACACCAATATGCCCGATATGGTAGCCACCATGGGCTCGGCGAAGGCCAGCACGGAGGCCTTCCCCGCCTCCACGCTCTCCAGACCGGTAGTGTAGAACACATAGGGCATGAAGGTGCTTATGACCCCCAGGCCCAGGGCCATCAAGGCCGCGCGGCCGTTGGATGCCAAAATGGCGAAGGCCTCCCCCGCCCCGGCGAAGGGCAGCAGGCACACCGTGGACACCACGAAGGTGTAAAAGATAACGGTGAAGGTGTGGTATTTTTTCAGCGCCACCTTCCCGAAGATGCTGTAGGTGGCGTAGCCGAACCCGGCGCCGACGCCCGTGAGCAGAGCGCGGGGCGTGATGGAACCGCTGGTGAGGCCGCTGACCAGCACGCACCCGGCGAAGGCCAGCACCAGCGCCGTCAGCTTCCGGGCGGTGACAGCCTCATGGAAGAACACCGCCGACATGAGCATGACGAAGCAGGGCGCGGTGTACAGCAATATGGACGCGGTGGCCAGGGTGGTCATCTGGATGGTGGAGAAGTAGCACACGTTGAAAAACACGATGCTGATGAGCCCCGTGCCCAGGAACATCCAAAAATCCCGGAGCTTCACCTTGAACAGCGCCCGGTCTTTCACCAGCAGCAGCGCCCCCATGAGCACCATCACCGTGACGCTGCGCACCAGCGTCACCTGAAAAGAGCTGAGGCCCGCCGCGGTCATGGGCCGGGAGAACACGCCTATGACGCCCCATCCGCTGGCGGCGATCAGGATCATCGCCACCGCCAGGGCGTTTTTGTTCGTCTTCGTCTTCATTTCATGAGCCACGCCCGGCAGGGCGCCCCCTCGCAGCCGCCCAGATTCAGCGGCGCGGCGTTCAGAAGATAGGTCCCCGCGGGCACACCGTCCAGCACCACGCCCTCCAGCAGGACCATGCCCGCCCCCAGCAATATCCGGTGGACGGTCTTATGGTCCTCGTCGGGGCCGAAGGTCTGGCTCTCGTTGCCCAAAAGCTTCAGCCCCGCCGCGGCGAATACCTCCGCGGCCTGGGCCGTGACGGTGACGTCGCCGGCGATGAGAATGCGCTCCGCCCCGCCGGCGGCCTTAGCCTCCGCCAGAACGGACTGCGCGTCCGCCGCCGAGAGTGAGCCCTCCCGCCGGACGACGGCGCACCGGCCCACGAAGGGGTCCAGTCCCATCTGGTCCAGGGTCCTGCCGGTGTTCACAAAGTGGAAGGGCGCGTCCACATGGGTGCCGTTGTGGGCACACATGGAAAACGCCGTCAGGTTGCTGGCGTCCCCCCTGTCGATGCTGCGGATGCGCTCCATGGCCGGGGCCGGGTCCCCGGGATATACCTTGCAGGAGAAGATCTCCTGGGTGATGTCGTAAAGCATGATGTCCCGCCTTTCGCTGTTTCTCCCGGCAGTATAGCACACCGCCCGCCGGAATACTATCGCCATTTACACAGAAAAAGGACCGCTCGGAGAGCGGTCCTTTTGTTGCGATTGGGATGGGTCCCTTACTTCGCGGCCTTGGCGGCGCGGATGGCCTCGGTCAGCATGGGGGTGACCTTGAACAGGTCGCCGCAGATGCCGTAATCGGCGATCTCGAAGATGGGGGCGGACTCGTTCTTGTTCACCGCGATGATGCACTCGGAGTCCTGCATGCCAGCCTTGTGCTGGATGGCGCCGGAGATGCCCAGAGCCACGTATACCTTGGGGTGCACGGTCTTGCCGGTCTGGCCAACCTGATGGTCGGCGGAGAGCCAGCCAGAGTCGATAACGGCACGGGAGCCGCCGACGACGCCGCCCAGCTCCGCAGCCAGCTCCTCGGCCAGCTTGATGCCGCCTTCCACGTCCTTGCTGATGCCGCGGCCCACGGACACGATGAAGTCCGCGCCGATCAGGTCCACCAGCTTCTTCGCGGCCTTGACGACCTCGGTGACCTCGGTCTGCATGTCGGCCTCGGAAAGCTCAAAGGCGGGCTTCACGATCTCGACGGCGTCGGCCTTGGCCTGGTCGAAGGGGCGCTTTTTCATAACGCCGGGACGGACCGTGGCCATGGTGGGACGGAACCGGGGGCAGATGATGGAGGCCATCAGGTGGCCGCCGAAAGCGGGACGGGTCATCTTGAGGTCACGGGAAACGTCGTGCTTCTCGCCCAGGACCATGGCGGTGTTCAGGCCGTCGATGCGGGCGTCCTCCAGCGTGGAGGCCTCGTGCAGGAAGTCCTTGTAGATGCCCATGTCCACGTCCAGGTGGGTGCAGTCGGCGCACAGGCCGGTGTGAAGCCGGGCGGCGCACCGGGGGCCCAGGTCACGGCCGATGTTGGTGGCGCCGATGAGGAACGCCTCGGGCTTCAGCTCCTCGATCACGTCGCAGATGACCTTGGCATAGGCGTCGGTGGTGTAGACCTTCAGCAGGGGATGGTCGCAGACATAGACCTTGTCGGCGCCGTAGCCGCCCAGCTCCTTGGCCAGGCCCTCGACATTGTCGCCCAGCAGCAGGCCGCACAGGTCCACGCCCAGCTCGTCCGCCAGACGGCGGCCTTCGCTGATCAGCTCAAAATCGGTGGGCATCAGCTTGCCCTCGCGCTGCTCACAGAATACCCATACATCCTTGAAAGCAGCCAGATCAGTATTGTTAAAAGCCATTTTCTTAACTCCTCTCTCAGATGATGTGCTTGCCGGCCAGGATGCCCGCCAGCTTCTCGCAGGTAGCCATATCGGCGCCCTCCAGCATCATGCCGGCGCCCTTCTGGGGGGGCGTGAAGGAGACCAGGATGTTGGTGGGGGAGCCCTTCAGGCCGATGGTGGTGGCGTCGATCAGGGGATCGTCCTTCAGCGCCTCGTAGTCCAGCACGGTCACGGGCTTGCTGTAGGCCTCGAAGATGCCGCCAACGGACATGTAGCGGGGCTCGTTCAGCTCTTTGATGCAGGTCAGCAGGCAGGGGGTCTTGACCTTGATGGTCATGTAGCCGTCCTCCAGCATGCGCTTGACGGTGATGTCGTCGCCGTCCTTCTGGATGTCGGCGGCGTAGGTCACCTGGGGCAGGTGCAGCTTCTCGGCGATCTGGGGACCCACCTGGGCGGTGTCGCCGTCGATGGCCTGCCGGCCGCACATGACGATGTCGCCCTTCTCCACGCCGATCTTGTTGACGCCGGCGGCGACGATCTGGCTGGTGGCATAGGTATCGGAACCGCCGAACTCACGGCCAGAGATGAGGTAGCCCTCATCGGCGCCCATGGCCAGCAGCTCGCGCAGCATGCCCTCCGCGGGGGGAGGACCCATGGTCACGACGATGACCTTGCAGCCGGTCTCGTCCTTCAGCTTCAGAGCGGCCTCGACGGCGTTCATGTCGTCGGGGTTCGTGATGGTCTCCATGGAGGCACGGTTCAGGGTGCCGTCCGGATTCACCGCCACCTTGCCGGAGGTGTCGGGGACCTGCTTCACACAAACGATAACTTTCATTTCTATCCTTTACCTCCTGCTTATTTCACGCCCAGATGGCTGGAGATGACCATACGCTGGACTTCGGAAGTGCCCTCGTAGATCTCGGTGATCTTGGCGTCGCGCATCATGCGCTCCACCGGATACTCACGGGTGTAGCCGTAGCCGCCGAAGAGCTGTACCGCCCGGCGGGTCACGTCGCTGGCGGCCTCGGCCGCGAAGAGCTTCGCCATGGCCGCGTCCATGGAATAGTCCTCATGCAGCTGCTTCTTGCAGGCGGCGGAATATACCAGGAACTGGGCGGCCTGCATGCGGGTGTGCATGTCGGCCAGCTGGAACTGGGTGTTCTGGAACTGGCTGATGCGGCGGCCGAACTGGACGCGCTCCTTGGTGTACTTGATGGCCTCGAGCACGGCGCCCTCGCCCAGGCCCAGGGCCTGCGCGGCGATGCCGATACGGCCGCCGTCCAGGGTCATCATAGCGATCTTGAAGCCCTGGCCGATCTTGCCCAGCAGGTTCTCCTTGGGCACGATGCAGTCCTCGAAGATCAGGTCGCAGGTGGAGCTGCCGCGGATGCCCATCTTCTTCTCATGCTTGCCCTGGCTGAAGCCGGGGAAGTCCTTCTCCACGATGAAGGCGCTGATCTCCTTCATGGGGCGGCCGCGCTTGTCGGTGGTCTTGCCGGTGACAGCGATGATCACGAAGGTGTCGGCCACGTTGCCGTTGGTGATGAAGCACTTGGAGCCGTTGAGGACGTAGTGGTCGCCCTCCAGGACGGCGGTGGTCTGCTGGCCCTGGGCGTCGGTGCCGGCGCCGGGCTCGGTCAGGCCGAAAGCGCCGATCTTCTTGCCGGAGCACAGGTCGGGCAGGTACTTTTTCTTCTGCTCCTCGGTGCCGAACTCAAAGATGGGGGCGCAGCACAGGGAGGTGTGGGCGGACACGATGACGGCGGTGGTGCCGCACACCTTGGCCAGCTCCTCCACGCACATGGCGTAGCTGAGGACGTCGCCGCCGGCGCCGCCGTACTCCTTGGGGAAGTAGATGCCCATCATGCCGAGCTTGCCCATCTTCTCCACGGTCTCCATGGGGAAGCGCTCTTCCTCATCGATCTCCTGCGCCAGGGGCTTGACCTCGTTCTCGGCGAAATCCCGGTACATCTTGCGGAGCATCTGCTGCTCTTTACTCAGATGAAAGTCCATACTTTTTTCTCCTTCAAAATGTTATTTGCTGTAATCGTAAAAGCCCTTGCCGGTCTTCCGGCCCAGCAGGCCGCCGCGGACCATCTTCTTCAGCAGCAGCGCCGGACGGTACTTGGGGTCGCCGGTCTCGTTGAAGAGGGTCTCCATGATGGCCAGGCACACGTCCAGGCCGATGAAGTCGCCCAGGGTCAGGGGGCCCATGGGGTGGTTGGCGCCCAGCTGCATGGCCTTGTCGATGTCCTCGACGGAGGCGACGCCGGTCTCCACCAGGCCGATGGCCTCGTTGATCATGGGAATGAGGATCTTGTTGACGACGAAGCCGGGGGCCTCGGCGACCTCCACGGGGTCCTTGCCGATGTCCTGGGCCAGCTTGTAGATGAAGTCAAAGGTCTCCTGGGTGGTGTTGGCGCCCCGGATGACCTCCACCAGCTTCATGCTGGGGACGGGGTTGAAGAAGTGCATGCCGATGACGGGGTGGGCAAGGCCGTTGCCCATCTCGGTGACGGACAGGGAGGAGGTATTGGAGGCGAAGACGGTCTCGGGCTTGCAGAGCGTATCCAGCTCCTGGAGCAGGGTCTTCTTGGTGGCCATATCCTCCTTGACGCACTCGATGACAAGATCGGCGTCAGCGGCGGCGGGGCGCTCCTCGGTGACGATGTTGGCCAGCAGGGCGTCCACGGCCTCCTGGGTCATCTTGCCCTTGGCCACGCGCTTGGCCAGGGAGGCGGCCAGCTTGTCCTTATGCTTCTGAGCGGAAGCGACGGAGCTGGCGAACATCATGACGGTGTGGCCCTTGGCGGCAAAGACCTGGGCGATACCGCTGCCCATGGTGCCGGCGCCAAATACTGCGACTTTCATTATGTGGTCCTCCTAAAAATAATTTTTTAAATTCCTTTGGTATATGAAATCCGCCTTATCAGCAGTTTTCAAACGGGTCGTGCTTGCGCTTTTCCACGAACGCGGCCATGGCGCTGCGCTGGTCCTTCGTCTCGAAGCAGGAGCCGAAGAGCTTCTCCTCGACGACGATGGCCTTGTCCATGTCCACCTGGGTGCCGTCGTTGATGGCCTTCTTGCAGGCTCGCACGGCGATGGGGGCGTTGCCGGCGATGCGCGCGGCCATCTTCTCAGCCTCCGCCATCAGCTCCTCGGCGGGATAGACCGCCTGCACCAGGCCGCAGGCCAGGGCCTCGGGAGCCTTGATGTTGCGGGCGGTGTAGATCATCTCCTTGGCCTTGCCCATGCCTACCAGCCGGGCCAGGCGCTGGGTGCCGCCGAAGCCGGGGGTGATGCCCAGGCCCACCTCGGGCTGGCCGAACACCGCCGTCTCAGAGGCCAGGCGGATGTCGCAGCTCATGCTGAGCTCACAGCCGCCGCCCAGGGCGAAGCCGTTCACCGCGGCGATGGTGGGGATGGGGAGGGTCTCCAGCTTGCGGAACACGTCGTTTCCAAGCTTTCCGAAGGCCTCGCCCTCGGCCTTGGTAAGACCGCTCATCTGGGCGATGTCCGCGCCGGCCACGAAGGCCTTCTGGCCCGCGCCGGTGACGATGAGGCACCGCACGGTATTCACGTCGATGCTGTCCAGGACCTTGTCCAGCTCGCTGATGACCTGGTCGTTCAGCGCGTTCAGGGCCTCCGGGCGGTTGATGGTCAGGATGCCGACCTGATCCTTCAGTTCCAGTTCTACTAATGCCATAATTCTCGACCTCGTTTGTTATTTATGTAACAATGTCCGGGCGCAAGTGCCCTTTCACGCCATGATGATTATAATCGAAATCCGGCCATTTATCAAGTATATTTCCCCCGCCGGACCGCTCTTTTTTTATATTTTTACATATCAAACGAAAAACCCGCCCTCCTTTGGGAGAGCGGGCCGTATTTTTATGCGGTTTTTCACCCCTCCAGGGGCGTGAACAGGGCCGTCATATCCTCCGCGCCCCCGGCAGCGGAGAGGCATGTCATGCTCAGCTGCATGAACCAGTCTCCCTTGACGGCGTAAGCCTGCTGCTGGGTCATGGACATGTCCATTCCCAGCACCCGGGAGCCGGTCTCCACCAGCAGGCCGGGCAGCTCCTGCCCCGCCAGCGTGACCGTGTTGCGCCGGACCGTGGCGTTCTCCATGCCGGGAATGGCGAGCTCGCCGTCCTCGTCCGTGCCCACGTCCCCCAGCACCAGGTCCAGGAAGTCCTCCTGGTCCGCCGCCTCGGCGAGGCCCGGCACCTGCCGGACCATGATGTTCACGTTCATCCGCCCGTCCAGGGTGCTGGCGGAGGCCACGAAGCTGCCGGCCAGCAGGTCCATATAGCTCTGGGCGTCGTCCCCGCCGATGATCTGCACGCTGGCGTCCTGGATCGCCCGGATCGCCTCCTCGGTCATGAAGTGCCAGTTCTCCCCCGGCTCAAAGGCCAGACCGAACCACGCGTTCTCGTACCGTCCCGCCTTCAGCACGCCCAGAGGCGCGGTGTCCTCGTCCAGGGGCGTTTCCGTCGCCTCCGGCGTCTCCGTTTCCGCAGGCGTTTTCGCCGCCGGAAACGCCAGTTCCGCCGTGGTCTCGTCCACCGGGTCCAGGGTGTCCAGGTCCACCGCCTCTACGGTGAGCTCCGCCCTCCGGGGCAGGGCCTCCAGGTCCTCCCCATCCCACCGGCACCATTCGTAGGCCCGCTTCCCGGCGGAGACCGCCGCGCTCCAATATGGCTCGGAGAACTCCCCGTCCACCGCCGCGCGCTTCATGTGCAGCCACAGGTCCCGGTCCGTGCCGTTGTCCACCCGGAGCAGCACCGCCGGGCCGTCGTCACCGGATCTATAATCTATCGCCGTCACGGCCAGGTCCCCCTCCATCAGAGGCACGGGCACGAAGTCCTCTACAGCGGGCTCCGTCGCCGCGGGGCCGGTATGCTCCTCCTCGGGGGCAGACCAAGATACCTTCCCGGCGAACAGAGGCGCCGCCTCCCTGTCTCCGCCGGGCCGGACGGTGAGAAATGCCTCCACCGTCTCAATGTAGTTCACACCCGCGGCGGCCAGGTCCTCGGCGAACCACCCCACCTCAGATGTCGCCGGCTTCACGGCGGGCACCGTCTCGCTCCAGCCCTGCCCACACATGACGCCGTTCACGGATATCCTGTCCAGGGCAAAGTCCATGCTCCGGTCGGCACCGTTTTCCAAAAGGATGGTGAAGGCCGGGCCCCATGTGCCCTCCGGTTCATAGCCCGTGACGGACACGGTGATCCCGCCGCCGGCAAAGAGCACCTGCTCTTCATAGGCGTCTTCCGCCCCCAGGGCGCCAGCCCCCAGGGCGCAGAAAGATGCCGCCAGCGCCAGGATGAGCGCCAGGCACAGCGCGCGTTTTTTCATGGACTTGACCCCCTTTCGGTCCCGCCCATGATAGCATGTTCCCCGCCTTTTGACAAGGCGGGGAACGTCATTCCAGCAGGGCCCGGAGCTGGCGCACCGCCCGGCGCTCCAGGCGGGACACCTGCACCTGGCTCACCCCCAGCACCCGGCTGGCCCGGTCCTGGGTCATGCCGTGGTAAAAGCGCAGGAACACCACCTGCCGCTCCTTTTCGGGCAGCTGTTCGATGGCCTGGCGCAGGGCCACATGCTCCACCAGCCTCTCCTCCTCGGTCCAGTCCCCCAGCACCTGTTCCAGGGAAAAGCCGTCCTCGGTGTTGGGCTGCTGCAGGGACTCGATGGGCACGGTGGCGGTCTCCGCCACGGCGATATCCTCGGGGCTGATGCCCGTGGCCGCGGCCAGCTCCGACACAGTGGGGTCCCGGCCCAGGTCCTGCTCCAGGGTCTTCCGGGCCGTGCGCAGGGCCATGGCCCGTTCCTTGATGCCCCGGCTCACCTTTACCGCCCCGTCGTCCCTCAGGAAGCGGCGTATCTCCCCGGATATCTTGGGCACGGCGTAGGTGGAGAAACGGGTGCCGTAGCTCTCGTCAAAGCCGTCGATGGCCTTCAGAAAGCCCAGACACCCCAGCTGGTACAGGTCGTCCGGCTCCGCGCCCCGGCCGAAGTACCGCCGGGCCACGCTCCATATGAGGCCCGCGTTGGCCTCGATCATGCGGCCCGCCGCTTCCCGGTCCCCGGCCTGGGCGGCCCGCAGAAGGGTGATGGTCTCGTCCAATTACGCGCTCGCCTTCACCCGGATGCGCTTGGACATGGTGACGGTGGTACCCTTGTCCACGGTGGAGCGGACCCGCAGGCCGTCCATGAAAGAGCCCATGATGGTGAAGCCCATGCCGCTTCGCTCCTCCCCGCCGGTGGAGTACATGGGCTCCATGGCCTTTTTCACGTCCGGGATGCCCCGGCCCCTGTCCCGCACCATGATCTCCAGCACGCTCCCCTCCAGGATGCGCAGGCGCATCTGCACCGTGCCCACCCGGTCCGGGTAGGCGTGGACGATGGCGTTAGTCACCGCCTCACTTACGGCAGTGCGGATATCCCCCAGCTCCTCCAGCGTGGGGTCCATCTGGGCGGCGAAAGCCGCCGCCGCGGCCCGGGCGAAGCCCTCGTTCACGCTCCTGGCGGGGAATTCCAGCTTTATGTAGTTGCGCTGTTTCATATGCGTTCTCCTTATGTATCCGGCGTCACTGTCACGCGCCGGTGCTGATCTTGATAACTCTGTCTATCCCCGATGCGTCGATGACCTTTAAGGGCTGGTTCTTCACATTCTCCACCCAGGCACGGCCCCCGGTCTCCGCCATGAGCCGGGCGATCTTCAATATGAGGGCGATGCCGGAGGAGTCCATGAAGGTGAGCCCGGCCATGTCCACCACACAGTCCCGGGGCAGATAGTCGTCCACGGCGGCGCTGATCTTCCTGAGGGCCGCCGACGCCTCGTGATGGTCCAGCTCCCCCTTCAGATACAGCGTCAGCCGCCCGTCCACGTAGCTTGACAGCACCTTCATAAGGCTCGTCCCCCTTTTTCCCGGCAAAAAATCACACCGTACAAACGTACAGTGTGATTTTACGATATATGCGCTGTCGAATGCCGTTGAACGGTGGCGGCAGGAAAATATCAATCCTGCTCCCCCGCCGTATCGATATATTTTTCCTCCGCCTCTTCCATGGCCCGCTGCAGTATCTGCCGCGCCTCTCCATCCGGCAGCATATCCAGCGCCTTGTCCATGGCCCGGCACAGGATATAGTACATCTTCTGATAGTCCGCCATAATAGCAGCTCCTTGTAAACATATTTTGGATATATAACGCATCCATTTTCGCCAGTATAACACATATCCGCCCTAAAATAAATACAAAATATATTTGTTTTGGGGTGATTTCGTGGTCACAAAGAGCCTTTCCATTCGGATAGAGCCGGAGCTCTTGGACAAGCTCCACGTGGTGGCGGACTACGAGGGGCGGTCTGCCAACAGCCAGATATTGATCCTCATCCGCCGGTGCGTCGAGCAGTACGAACAGGAGCACGGCAAAATCGAACTGGGCGGGAAATAACCATGGAAGCATATCAGGAACGCATCAGAGCGCTCCGGGAGGACCATGACCTGACCCAGGAGCAGGTGGCTGCCTATCTGGGCACGTCCCAGACGATGTACGCCCGGTATGAGCGCGGCGCGAACGAACTCCCCATCCGCCATTTGATAGCGCTGTGCCGGCTGTACCACGTCTCGTCCGACCAGATATTGGGGATATAAAATCGCATAAAACCGGCGCGGCATGATGCCGCGCCGGTCCGTTTTATTATGCCTTACCCCAGGTTCTTCAGGCTCTCCTCCAGGTTCGCCGCCAGGGCCTGGGCTTTCGCCAGCTTGTCCCGCTCGGCGGCCACCACCCGCTCCGGGGCCCGGGAGACGAAGCTCTCGTTGGCCAGCTTCTTCTCCTGGTTGGCGATGTCCTGCTTCGCCTTCGCCAGCTCCTTTTCGATGCGCTGGCGCTCCTTGTCCAGGTCCACCAGCTCCGCCATGGGCATATACACCGTGGCGCCGCCGGTGACCACCGTCACCATGCCGGACACATCCGCGGGGGCCTCGGTCGTCACGTTCACCGCCCCGGCATAGGCCAGGTTCGCCATGTACACTGTCCCGGCCTCATAGACCTGGGGCTCGGCGGTGACAAGGGTGATATGGGGCCGCTTGGAGGGCGGCACATTCATCTCCGCCCGGCGGCTGCGCACCGCCTTCACCGCCTCCATGATCTTCTCGAAGTCCTCTTCCTCGGTCTTAAAGCACAGGGCCTCGTTCACCTCGGGATAGGTCTCCACGATGAGAGCCTTTCCCTCATGGGGGATGGCGCCGTAGATCTCCTCGGTGATGAAGGGCATGAAGGGGTGGAGCAGCCGCAGGATGTCGGTGAGCACATACAGCAGCACCTGCTGGGCGCTCACGTCCCCCTCCCGCAGGCGGGGCTTGGTGATCTCGATATACCAGTCGCAGAAGCTGTCCCAGATGAAGTCATATATCTTCGTGGCGGCGAGACCCAGCTCGTACTTATCGAAGTTCTCGTTGACCTCGGCGATGAGGCACTGGAGCTTGGAGAGGATCCACTTGTCCTCCAGCTTCAGCGCCGCGGGCAGCTTATTCTCCTCCACCGTCAGGTTCATCATCACGTACCGGGCGGCGTTCCACAGCTTGTTGGCGAAGTTGCGCATGGCCTCGCACCGCTCCACGTAGAAGCGCATGTCGTTGCCGGGGGAGTTACCGGTGATGAGGTTGAAGCGCAGGGCGTCCGCGCCGTACTGGTCGATGACCTCGATGGGGTCCACGCCGTTGCCGGCGGATTTGCTCATCTTCTTGCCGTGGGGGTCCCGGACAAGGCCGTGTATCAGCACGGTCTTGAAGGGCTCCTTTTTCATGTGCTCCATGCCGGAGAATATCATCCTCGCCACCCAGAAGAAGATGATGTCGTAGCCCGTCACCAGCACGTCGGTGGGATAGAAGTATTCCAGGTCCTCGGTCTTGTCCGGCCAGCCCAGGGTGGAGAAGGGCCACAGGGCGGAGGAAAACCATGTGTCCAGCACATCCGGGTCCCGCTCAATGTTTTTGGACCCGCACTTTTCGCACTGGCATGCGTCCTCACGGCTCACGGTCACATGGCCGCAGTCCGCGCAGTACCAGGCGGGTATCTGGTGGCCCCACCACAGCTGCCGGGATATGCACCAGTCCCGGACGTTGTGCATCCAGTTGAGGTAGGTCTTGGCGAAGCGGTCGGGGACGAACTTGATAGTGCCGTCCTCCACGACGCGGATGGCCTCCTTCGCCAGGGGCTCCATCTTCACGAACCACTGGTCACTGGCCAGGGGCTCCACGTCGCTGTGGCAGCGGTAGCAGGTGCCCACGTTATGTACGTGTTCCTCCACCTTCACAAGATACCCCTGCTCTTCCAGGTCCTTCAGGATGACCTTCCGGGCCTCGTACCGGTCCAGGCCATCATACTTGCCGCCGTTGATGATACAGCCGTTGTCGTCGATGACCAGGATCTGTTCCAAGTTATGCCGCAGGCCTACCTCGAAGTCGTTGGGGTCGTGGCAGGGGGTCATCTTCACGCAGCCGGTGCCAAATTCCATGTCCACGTACTCGTCGGCCACGATGGGTATCTCCCGGCCCACCAGGGGCAGGATGCAGGTCTTGCCGACGATATCCGTATACCGCTCGTCATTGGGGTTCACCGCCACGCCGGTGTCGCCCAGCATGGTCTCGGGCCGGGTGGTAGCCACCACCACTTCCCCGGAGCCGTCGGCCAGGGGATAGCGCAGGTGCCACAGGTGGCCCGGCTTTTCCTCATACTCCACCTCCGCGTCGGAGAGGGCGGTGGTGCAGTGGGGGCACCAGTTGATGATGCGCTTGCCCTTGTAGATGAGGCCCTTCTCATAGAGGGAGCAGAACACCTCCCGCACCGCCTTGGAGCAGCCCTCGTCCATAGTGAAGCGCTGGCGAGACCAGTCGCAGGAGGAGCCCAGGGTCTTCAGCTGCTCCACGATGCGGTCGCCGTACTTGTTCTTCCAGTCCCACACCCGGTCCAGGAACTTCTCCCGGCCCAGGTCGAAGCGGGTCAGGCCCTCCTCGTTGCGCAGGTTCTCCTCCACCTTGATCTGGGTGGCGATGCCCGCGTGGTCATAGCCGGGCAGCCACAGGGCGGAGTAGCCCTTCATCCGTTTGTAGCGGGTGAGCACGTCCTGGATGGTCTCGTCCACGGCGTGGCCCAGGTGGAGCTGGCCCGTCACGTTGGGGGGCGGGATGACGATGGTGAAGGGCTTCTTCTCCGGGTCCCGCTGGGCGTGGAAGTAATTGCCGTCCAGCCACTGCTGGTATATCTTCTTCTCGACCTGCTTGGGGTCGTACTGTTTGGGCAGCTCTCTCATTTGCACAGCTCCTCTATCTCCTCGGGGCCGGAAAGGCCCACCGTTTTATTGACCAGCACCCCGTCCCGGAACACCATCAGGGTGGGGATGCTCATGATGCCGTACCGGGCGGCCAGGTCCACCTGCTCGTCCACGTTGACCTTGCCCACCTTCACCTCGCTCTGCTTTTCCGCGAAAGCCTCCACCACGGGGGCCTGCATCTTGCAGGGGGTGCACCATACGGCCCAGAAGTCCACCAGGGTGGTTCCGTCGGCGATGGTCTCGTCGAAGTTTTCTTTCGTAAGCTCTATCACGCTCATGTCTCCCGCTCCTTCACATATCTGTCTGCGGCCAGGGCCGCCACATTTCCCTGTCCCACCGCCCGGGCCACCTGATAGGGCCGGCCGGTGCAGTCCCCGGCGGCGAACACGCCGGGGATATTCGTCTGCATATCCGGGCCCACGGCGATATGGCCATCGGCCATGGCAAGGCCCGGCAAAAGGGCGTCCGCCGCCACCGTGTCCCGGAGGATGAACACCCCGTCCACGGCCTGCTCTTCGCCGCCGAAGCGGATGGCCGTCACGGCGTCCGCGCCAATGATCTCCACGTCTTTCGCCTGGGCCCCGGTGAGAAGGAGCACGTCGCAGCCGATGCCGCGCAGAAATTCAGCGTCCTTCTCCGCCCCGCTGCCCAGGCCCAGTACAGCCACATGCTTGCCCCGGTACAGCATCCCGTCGCAGGTGGCGCAGTAGCTTACGCCCTTTCCCAAGTGCTCCGCCTCGCCGGGGAGGGGCTTCGTCCCCTGCTGCGCCCCCGGGCAGAGGATGAGGCTCTTCGCCTGGAATACCTCCTGCTCCTGGCTGACCATGAACTTCCCGTCAAAGGCCACCGCGTTCGTGACCCGGCCGGTGCGGATGGGCACGCCCTGCTCAAAGACGTTGCCCAGCATGGAGGCCAACAGCTGCCGCCCGTCCATGGCGGCCACGCCCGGGTAGTTGGCGATATGGGGCGCCTCGGCCAAAGGCGTATTGAGGGGCTCCGCCGATAGGATCACGGTGTTTCTGCCCCGGGCCTTCGCCGTCAGGGCCGCCGAGATGCCCGCGGGCCCCGCGCCCAGTATGAGGATGTCGTAAAGCTCCGCCATAGAGGGTCCTCCATACCATAGTTTGCTAACAAGGTATTGTATCACACCCCGCCTGCCCCCGCAAGA
This sequence comes from uncultured Oscillospiraceae bacterium, assembly GCA_947625045.1. Classification (GTDB taxonomy): domain Bacteria; phylum Bacillota; class Clostridia; order Oscillospirales; family Oscillospiraceae; genus CAJOIG01. The sequence continues at coordinate 31,066 of CANQMW010000002.1, read as the reverse complement.
GAGTATGCCCATTTCCCCCACAAAAAAGCCTCCCCTGTGCAAGGGGAGGTGGCCGCCGTCAGGCGGTCGGAGGGGTTGTGACCTTCCGTAACGTAACAATCCCTCAGTCTCCGGCTGACGCCGGAGCCAGCCCCCTTTGCACAAGGGGGCCAATAATGAACTGTTTTATTTCTTCTTCCTGCGAACATGGCGGGCCAGCATGAATATGGCCCAGCCCATGAGGCAGCCGGCGGCGTTCAGGATGAGGTCGTCCACGTCGCACACGCCAAGGTACGTGGCGTACTGCACCACTTCAATGAGAACGATGAGGGCCAATATAACAGGCAAAAACAGCCACAGCTTCCGCATGGGCGGCCACAGCCAGGGCAAAAACACGCCCATGGGCACGAACACCGCCACGTTCCCCGCCAGATTCACCACCGCCAGGCGCACCAGCCAGGGCTTATCGGCCAGGGCCGCGACCCGCAGGAAGTGGCGGATGATGGCGAAGGGCTCCAGGTTGAGCCGGCTGGCCCCGCCCAGGGTCTCCTCCGTCAGGGGCGATCCCAGCCGCTGTCCAAAGAGCAGCCAGATGAGCACCGCGGCGTAGACGGCGAAGAGTATCCATATCCGCTTTTTGGGGGCATTTTCCATGCGTCAGGGCTCTTCGTCCTTCTTTTCAGTTTTCCCGGCGTTTTTCTGCTGATCCGCCCGCTCGGCGAACCGGCGCAGAGCCATATAGACCACCATCTCTAAGGCAATAAGCCCCGCCGCGATGAGCCCCATGATCTCCATGGACGTATACCAGGGCGCGGAGCCCACGGCATAGAATTCCGGCCGGGCGTGCCGGTCCCAAAGCTGCCATATGACATAGACAAGATAGGCCCCGCCGGTCAGGGACATGACCACGGCCATGATACGGTCAAATTTTTTCATGCTTTTTTCTCCTCTTTTTCGGTGAGCGCCTCTATAAGCGCCGGGAAGCCGCCGATATATCCGTCCGCCAGGGAAATGATCTTCTCCCGGTCGGCGTCGGAATATTTGTCGTACACCGCCACGGTGAAGAGCCCTGCGTCCTTCGCCGCCCGCACGCCGGTGAGGGAGTCCTCAAATACCACGCAGTCCTCCGGCCCGAGGCCGGTATCCCGAAAGAGCGTAAAATATATCTCCGGGTCCGGCTTGATGTGCTTTGCGTCCTCGCAGGTATAGACATGCTCGAAAAGCGCGTCCAGCGGGGCCTTTTTCATGATATTTTCGTTTTTTGTCCGATATGTCTCTATGGTGCGCCGGCGTGTGGTGGTCACCAGAAAAAGCCGCAGGCCCGCGCTCTTCAGCGCCCATAAAAGCCGGTCGGCCCCGGGCTTATAGTCCACCCGCTCCAAAAGGTCCTGGGCGATGGCGTACCGGCGCTCGTATATCTCCCGGGCGGAGAGGGCGGTGTGATACCGCGCTTTCAGCGCCGCGCCGTAGCGGAGATAGGGGTTTTCCTCCCCCCGGAACCGGCGCAAAGCGTCATCCCGAAAGGCCTGGAGCGCCGTCATATCCGGCTCAGCGCCCGTCAGCTCCACATGCAGGCGCCGGTCTGTCTCGTTCCAGACGCCGATGGAGTCGATGAGCGTGCCGTCCATGTCGAACAGGGCCGCCTTTTTGCCCCGTATCACCCGGCAAAGTTCTTTACAGTCCATACGATAAAAATACCGGCCGGCGATACAGCCGGCCGGATGAGGGGACGGTTTATTTTTTCAGCATCTCCAGGATGTCTTCGGCGGACTTTCCGCTGCTGACAAGCTTTGTCACGACCTTCTCGATCTCCGCCTTCTGGGCCACGGCGGTCTCGATGGCGGCGGCCTCCACCTTCTTCTGTTCCAGGGAGACGATGGATTTCTCCACGGCCCGCAGCTCCTTCTTCTTGGCCTTCAGAAGCTGCTTCTGCTTCTCGATGGCGGCCAGGATCTCCGCCTGCTCGGCCTCCAGCGTCTTTTTCAGCGCTTCCTGGGCGGCCAGCTTTTCTTCCACCTTCGCCACAGAGGCGATGGATTTCTTGTTCTTGCTTCCCTTGGGTCTGGGCATGATATTTTCCTCCTGTGGAAATAAGATGAATTACGGATATATTATATATACCTTCTCGGAAAAAGGCAAGCAAAATGTGCATATTTATCCCATGTTTTTTCGCCGCCGAAAAGATCCGCGAAAAAACGGTCAAAATGGGGCAGTTTTTATTTCCCCTCCGCCGCCAGCTCCGCCGCCTTTTTCAGCAGTTCCTCCCGCCGGTCGGGCAATGCCCCGTCCAGTACCAAAGAAAACAGCGCATTCAATATCCGCCCCACTTCCGGGCCTTTTTCCACGCCCAGGGCCAGGATGTCCCGGCCGTTCACCGCCAGGCTCTTCACCGAGAGGCAGGCCTCCTCGCTGAGGACCTGGGCCAGCAGCCCCTCCGCGGCGTCGATCATGGGCATGTTCCGGGCCATGACCTCCTCCGCCCGGTCGGACTGGTCCGCCCGCCAGCAGGCGATGAGCTGCCGCACTCTCTCCTCCCCCACCTTTGCCAGGAGCCTTCTCATGGCCCGGGGCGTCTGGGGCGGCTGGATGTCGTGGTTATCGATGAGGGTGACCACCGTCCGGCGGGTGTCGTTGTCGCATTTGAGCCTGCGCAGGATATTATCCGCCGCCTCCGCCCCCGCCTGGGCATGGCCGTAGAAATGGCCCGCGCCCTTTTCATCGGTGAAGAATTTCTCCGGCTTGGAAACGTCGTGCAGCAGCATGGCAAGGCGCAGCGCCTCGTCCCGGGGAGAGGCGTCTACCGCCATCGTCGTGTGGGTCCACACGTCGTGGATGTGGTAGGGGTTATGCTGCTCAAATCCCGCCGCCGCGGCCAGCTCCGGGATGACCTGGAAGATGACCGGGGCAAAATCCCGCAGCACCCGTCCCGCTCCCGGGCCCATGAGCAGGCCTTTGAGCTCCGAGAGCACCCGCTCCCGGGAGATGCCGTCCAGCAGGGCCCGGTCCGCGATGACGCTTCGGGCCGTGGCGGGCTCGATTTCAAAATCCAGCTTGGAGGCGAACCGCAGCGCCCGCAGGATGCGCAGTCCGTCCTCATGTAAGCGGGCGTCCGGCTCCCCCACGCAGCGGATGACGCCCGCGGCCAGGTCCTCCCGGCCCCCGAAGGGGTCGATCACCGTCCCGTCCGGGGCCAGGGCCATGGCGTTCACGGTGAAGTCCCGCCGGGCCAGGTCCTCCCGGATATCCGGGACGAAGGTCACCGCGTCCGGGTGGCGGCCGTCGGCATAGGTCCCGTCGGCCCGGAAGGTGGTGATCTCCACGACTCCCTCCTCCGTCAGCACCGCGACGGTGCCGTGCTTCAGTCCCGTCTCGATGAGCCGGTATCCGGCGAAGACCGCCTCGGTCTCATGGGGCAGGGCGCTGGTGCACAGATCCCAGTCCGCCGGAACGCGGCCCATGAGGCTGTCCCGGACGCAGCCCCCCACCGGGTACGCCTCATAGCCCGCCGCCCGCAGGGCTCCGAGCAGCGTTTCGATGGGTGCGGGTACGTTGGTCATGGCATGCCTCGCTTGTAATTTTCCGATGGGTATGATACAATAAATTAAAGCTTTGAGAACAGGGGGTGCGCGTATGAACATCCACGAGTCCGCGGAGGATTATCTGGAGGCCATCTACATGATCGGCCTGGAAAAGGGCGTTGTCCGCTCCATCGACGTGGCCAACTCCCTGGGCTACTCCAAGCCCTCCGTCAGCGTGGCCATGAAGCAGCTGGAGGCCAACGGCTACATCCGCCGGGACGGGGACCGGCTCCTCTACCTGGAGGACAAGGGCCTGGCCATCGCCAAACGCATCTATGAGCGCCACGAGACCATCGCGGCGGTGCTCATGAGCCTGGGGGTGGACAGGGGCACGGCCTACCGGGACGCCTGCAAGATAGAGCACGACCTGTCCGACGAGACATTCCGCTGCATCCAGGCCCACATGGCCGAGCACGGCGTCACCGCAGACCTGGACCGGGCCGCCCACGAGCGGGCCCACGCCGGGCAAAAATAAGTATAGCGCATTTCCATGAAAATGAAAAGAGCCGCCATGGGCGGCTCTTTTTCTTTATGCTCTCAGCCAGTTGGCGATATCTGCGATCTGAACGCCCTCATATTGATAAGTCTCCTGCCGGGTCCTGGTGAGGATCATCTTGGGATAGGCGTCTTTTATCTTCAGGAGCGGGTCGACTTCGCGTCCCATGGTATCGGGATCATCGATGCTGTTCGCCACTTGGATATAAAGCTTTTCATTTCGTTTGATGGCTACAAAGTCGATCTCCTTTTTATACAGCACTCCTGCATACAGTTCATATCCCCGGCGCAGCAGTTCGACGGCGACGATGTTTTCTATCATCCTGCCATAGTCGGCGTTTTTCGTGCCCAGTTTGGCGTACTTAAAAGCATGGTCGCTGAGGTAATACTTATCGTTCGACGTCAGATAGCGTTTGCCCTGGATGTCATATCTTCTCACTTTGTAAAAGGCAAAAGCATTGCACAGATACCTGATGTAGGCGCTGACAGTACGGTCATTCGTTTTGACCTGTTCGCGGGCAAAGGCCGCTGCCACACTGCGCGAGGATGTAAGGTTGGAGATATTGTCGATAAGATAGTCATACAGCCGTTCCATCAGCGGCATATTGCGGATATTGTATTTTTTCTGGATGTCGCGGACAATGAGCGTGTTGAACACATCGGCGATATAGTCATATTTCGATTCCGGCGTCCTGTAAAGGTAGGAGCCGGACATGCCGCCCTCCCGGATATAACGGTCAAACGCGGCATACTGGTCGGTAAGCTCATAATACTGCATGAATTCGCTGAATGAAAACGGGAACACCTCGATCTCAAAGGTGCGCCCGGTGAACAAGGTCGCCAGGTCACTGCTCAGCAAAAAGGCGTTGGAGCCGGTGATATAGATGTCATACTTTTCAGAGGCATGGAGGCTGTTGATGGCTTTTTCAAAACCGGTGCACATCTGTACTTCATCAACGAAGACAAAGTTATTCTTCCCTGGGATATATGCGCTCTCAACATAGCCGTTCAACGCATGGTACTCGGCCAGTCCCTCATGTTCAGTCAAATTGAAGTTGATGTGTATGATGTTCGCTTTCGGGTCGTTTTCCCGAATATAGGTCATAAAAGCCTCCAACAGCTTAGATTTACCGCTTCGCCGGACGCCCGTAATGACCTTAATATCCGGTGTGCCCATCACATCCTTCAGCTTGTCCAGATAGGTACTCCGCTCGATCAGCCGCACCGCATATCACCTCAATAGGATTATACCACTCTGTTTCGCAAAATCAACATTTTTTCAAAATCGCGAAATAGATCATCGCAAAAAGCGGGGAAGATGTCCTGCAAAAAACATCTTCCCGCGGCTCTTTTCTTTATGCCAGTACATTGTGGTCCTGCCACTTGTTGGACTTAAGCCGCCACACGAAGCAGGCGCCCCGGAGCACCCAGTCGGCGCACCAGCCGAACCATATGCCCCAGAGGCCCACGCCGGTGTACCGGCACAGGTACCAGGAAAGGCCCACCCGCAGCGTCCACATGCTGACAGTGCCCACCCACATGGTGAAGGACACGTCCCCCGCGGCCCGCAGGCCGTTGGGCAGGGTGAAGGCCATGGGCCAGAGGATGAGCCGCATGGCGGACACGAACCAGGTGATCTGGCAGGTCAGCGCCCGGCCCTCGGGGGTGAGGGCCGTGAGCTTCGTTATGAGCGGCGCCCCGGCGCTGATGATACTGCCGGAGATGAGCACCATTACGGTGGAGATCTTCGTGAAGTATATCATGTACTTTTTGGCCTCGTCGGGCCGGCCCCGGCCCATGCACTGGCCCGCCACAGTGAGAAGGCCGATGCCGATGGCCTGGCCGGGCATGCCGCAGCAGGAGTCCATGACCGCGATGATGGCCTGGGAGGCGATGGCCGTGGTGCCCAGCACGGACACCGTGGACTGGACCACCAGCTTGCCGAACTGGAACATGCCGTTTTCGATGGCGGAGGGGATGCCCAGGCGCAGGATGCGCCGGAGCATGGTCCCGTCGGGCCGGAAAGAGCTCAGTTTGCCGAGAGAAATGACCTGCCCGGGCCGGGCCTGGAACCGGAGCATCACCGCGGCGCTGACGATGCGGCTTGCCAGCGTCGCCAATGCCGCCCCCAGCACCCCCATGCCGCAGCCGAAGATGAGGATGGCGTTGCCGATGATGTTCAAGAGATCCGCCACCAGGGCCACGATCATGGGCCGGCGGGAGTCGCCGGTGGCCCGGAACAGGGCCGCGCTGGCGGTATAGAGGGCCAGGAAGGGGTAGCTTAACGCCGTCACCAGCAGGTACACGTCTGCCGAATCCATGACCGCGGGCTCCACTGTGCCGAAGATGAGCCCTAGCACTGGCCGGCGCAGGGGCGCCAGCACCAGGCAGCAGGCCATGGACAGGCCGAAGGACGCGCTCAGCACCTGGGCGGAGGCCCGGTTGGCCTGGAGCTTGTCGTCCTGGCCGATGTACTGGGAGCAGACGATGGTGCCGCCGGCGGCCAGGGCGGAGAAGAAGTAGACGATGAGCATATTCAGCGAGTCCACCAGCGCCACCCCGGAGATGGCCGCCTCGCCCACGTTGGACACCATGAACGTGTCCGCCACGCCCATGAGCCCGGTGAGGACCTGCTCCAATATAAGGGGCCACAGCAGCGCCCGTATCTCTTTTTTTGTGAACATGACGCCGCCTCCTCTCAAATCTCCGCCCATTATAATGACCCGGATCTGAAATATCAAGCCCGGGTATGTTTTATTTGATCTCCCTGTAGGAAATGGCGTACTCAAAAAGCCGCATCTGCGGATCCTCTCTGACCTTCTGCAATAGCTTCGGCGGGGGACTGTTGAGGCAGATGATGCCGAAGACCCTCTGGCCGTCCGACGCAAGATGCTGTTCGGCCCAGTCGATGTATTCCCGGGTCTGCCGGTACGCGTCGTCATAACCCGCGTCCTTTTTCAGCTCGATGATGTAAAGATCGCCTCGGTCGTCCTGGGCCAGGATGTCCATGCGGCCGCTGGGGAGCACGAACTGACGGCCGTAGACGCCCCGCTTTCTGTATACGCGCAGGGACATGCCGAAGGTGGGGACGCCCGCCTCGATGCGGGCCACCAGCTCGTCCTCCAGCAGCTTTTCGCTGGAGAACTGCTGCTTTTTGACGCCGATGTTCCGGGGCTGCGCCGCCTCGGCAGGTTCGGACGGCTCATCCTCCGTCTCCGGCTCCGGCGGCGGCGCCGGAACGTGGTCGGGAGCGTGCTCCGCCCGGGCGGCCAGGCCTTTGTAGACGTGAAAGCCGCTGTTGGCGATGAACTCCCGGGCTCCGGACCCGTCGCCCATAGCCAGCAGGGTGCGGACCAGGTTGTTGGCCGCGACGCGGGCGTCCCGGTCCTCCCGGATGCAGCGCTGAAAGATCTCCTTGGCCTCGGCGTATTTTTTCTGCCGGTAAAGGCTGTAGCCCAGATTATTCAGCACAAAGGGCTTTTCCGGCCAGGCCTCCAGGACCCGGCGGTAATAGGTCTCCGACTGGGCGTATTCCCTTCGCTTGTCATAGCACCAGGCCATCCAGAACAGGTCGTCGTCCGCAAAAAAGAGCTGTCCCAGGGCGCCGTCGTCCTCCAGCCGCTCATAGCAGGCCAGGGCGTTGGACCACAGCTTCATGCCGCAATAGATATCGGCCAGCAGCTCCCGGGCCGGGTGCAGGCTGTCGTTCTCCCGCAGAGCGGCCTGCAGGGCGTTTACGACCTCGTCGTCATCGGCGCTGTAATAGAACTTTTCCAGGGCGAAGCACAGCTCCGCCAGGCCCTTTTCCGCGCCGCCCTCCCGCATCAGCTCCCCGATGGCCGTCCACATGCCCGGCACGCCCTCCTTCAGGGGCGTGACCAGCAGGTCGATGAGTTCCGTGCTAAGGAACGGCATATCCTTTTTCCGGGCCCTTTTCAGCTCTGCGCCCAGCCAGACAGTGAGCCGGGGCAGGATGTGGGCCGCTCCGCCCCGGAGGACCTCCGCCCAGATACAGTACAATTCGTAATACTTGTCGTCCCGGCTCATAAGAGCCAGCTCGCTCTCAAACTTGGCGTAGACGGGCGTTGCCCGCAGCGTCCGGAAGTTTTTGTCCGTCCCGTACCGCAGATATCCGGCGGCCAGCTCAAACGACGCCAGCGTGAAAAGCTGGGCGTGCAGCTCGGGCCGGCAAGCCTCCGGCGCGGCGGCGATGAAGGCGTCGCAGGCAGCGTAATCGCCTGGATGCTCCCGCTGGGAGCCCTGATAGACCTTACAAAACTCTTTGACCAGCCGGTCCATCTGCTCCTGGCCGTATTCCTGTGCCATGACGCACCCCCTCGCGGATATCCGGCGGCTCATGGCCGCCGAGACGATTATACACATCCCGGCGGAACAATGCAAATAGGGCATAGCCAAAAGTGCCCTATGTGTGCTATACTCTCCCCATGGACGATTTTACGAAAAACTACATAGACGCCCGGCGGAAGGTCATCGCGAAGAACTTCCCCCGGCTGAACGCGAAACAGAAGGAGGCCGTCATGACCACGGAGGGGCCCCTGCTCATACTGGCCGGGGCCGGCAGCGGCAAGACCACGGTGCTCATCAACCGCATCGCCAACCTCATGAAATACGGCCGGGCCTCCGACAGTGACCAGCTTCCCCCCGACGCGGACGGGGAGAAGCTGGACGTCATGCGCCGGTATCTGGCGGGGGACGAGAGCCTCAAACGGGAGGCGGAGGAAGCCGCGGCGCTGGACCCGGTGGCGCCCTGGCAGATCCTCGCCATCACCTTCACCAACAAGGCCGCCGGGGAGCTCAAGGACCGCCTGAACGCCATGCTGGGCGAAGCGGCGGAAGACGTGTGGGCCCGCACCTTCCACTCCGCCTGCGTGCGTATATTGCGGAAAGAAGCCCCCCTTCTGGGCTATCCCGACAGCTTCACCATCTACGACGAGGCGGACCGCATCGCGGTCATCAAGCGCATCCTCAAGGACGAGAACATGGATGAGAAGGTGTATCCGCCCCGGTGGGCGGCCCATTGCTTCGACAAGGCCCGGGACCGGATGCAGACCCCGGCCATGTTCGCCCAGGCGGCGGAGAAGTCCGGGGACTTTCGCATGCAGGGGGCGGCGAAGCTCTACGAGGCCTATGCCAAGCGGCTGATGGAGGCCGGGGCCATGGACTTCGACGGCCTTCTTTACAACACCGTGCGCATCCTGCGGGAATTCCCCGAGGCCCGGGAGCGGTACCAGCGCAAGTTCAAATACGTGCTCATCGACGAGTACCAGGACACCAACAACCTCCAGTACATGATGGCCACGCTCCTGGCGGGAGGCCACCAGAACATATGCGTGGTGGGCGACGATGACCAGTCCATCTATGCCTTCCGGGGCGCCACCATCGAGAACATCCTGTCCTTTGAGGACCAGTACGACCGCGCCCGGGTCATCCGCCTGGAACAGAACTACCGCTCCACCGCCCACATCCTGGACGCCGCCAACGCGGTGGTGGCCAACAACAAGGGCCGGAAGGGCAAGAAGCTCTGGACCGACGCCGGGGATGGGGAGCGCATCACCCTGTACGTGGCGAAAAACGAGGACGACGAGGCCCAGTACGTGGTGCGGCAGGTCCTGCAGGCCGTGGACCGGGGGGACAATCTCCGGGACCACGCGGTGCTGTACCGCCTGAATGCCCAGTCCCGGGCGCTGGAGCAGGCGTTCCTGCGCCACGGCATCCGCCCCCGCATCGTGAAGGGCAATCCCTTCTTCGAGCGGGCGGAGATCAAGGACCTGATGGCCTATTTCTTCGTGCTTTTGAACCCCGCGGATGACCTGCGTCTTTCCCGCATCATCAACGTCCCCGCCCGGGGCATCGGCAATACCACCGTGGAGCGGGCCCGGGGCATCGCGGAGGAAAACGGCCTGCCGCTGTTCACCGTCATATCCATGGCCGAGGCCTTCCCGGAGCTTTCAAAGAGCGCGGGGAAACTGAAGCCTTTCGTGGAGATGATGAACGGCCTTTCCGCCACGGCCCGCAACGAGGGCCTGGAGGCCCTCTATGACGCGCTTCTGGAAAAGACCGGCTACGCCGCCATGCTGGAATCCGCCCGCACCGACGAGGCGGCCAACAAGCTGGAGAACGTCCGGGAGCTTAAAAACTTCATCGTGACCCACGTGAAGGAGAGCGGGGACGACACCCTGGCCGGGTTCCTGGACGAGGTGAGCCTCTATACGGACCTGCAGGCGGTGGACCTGGACGAGAACACCGTCACCCTCATGACCATCCACTCCGCCAAGGGCCTGGAATTCCCCACCGTGTTCGTGGTGGGGATGGAGGAGGGGGTCTTCCCCTCCCTGCAGGCCATCGGCGAGTCGGAGCAGATGGAAGAGGAGCGCAGGCTCGCCTACGTTGCCATCACCCGGGCGAAAAAGAGGCTCTTCCTCACCAGCGCCCGCCAGCGGATGGTCTTCGGCCAGACGGCCCCCCACCGGGTCAGCCGCTTCGTGGACGAGATACCGCCGGAGCACATCGACCGGCCTTATTCCGACCTGAAGACCTCCGCCTGGTTCGACTTCGACGACGTGCCGGAGGCCGACGCCGGCTGGTCCGCCCCCGCCCCCAAGCGGGCCGCGCCCCCGGCGCCCGCGGTCCGGGACTGGCAGAAGACCCGGAAGAAGACCATCGCGCCCCCGGCGCCCAAAAATGCGGCGCCCGCCGTCAGCTTCCATGTGGGGGACCGGGTGGAGCACAGCGCCTTCCACGCCGGCACCATCGTGAAGATGACGCCCATGGGCGGCGACCACCTGGTGGAGATACAGTTCGACACCGCCGGCCTCAAGCGCCTGATGCTCAAAGCCGCGGCAAGGTATATGAAAAAGATCTGAGCCAAACAATAATGTCCGTAGTACAGCCACAAGGACGGTGAGGGGATGCAGCTAAACGAGGCGGTGAGCCGTCGTCTGACGGAACTGCTGCGGGAGAGGGATATGACCCAGTACCAGCTTTACATGCAGAGCGGCGTGCCCAAGTCCACCATCGGGAACATCGTCAACTGCGTCTACGATTCTGTGAAGCTTCGCATCCTCCACGAGCTGTGCCAGGGGCTGGGGATAGGGCTGGAGGAGTTTTTCCATTCCCCTCTGTTCGACGAAGACGGCCTGGAACCATAAACGGATCCCGCCGGAGCGATGCTCCGGCGGGCGTTTTGTTACACTACGGTGGAGGTCAGCTTGGGCTTGGGGGCGTCAGGGCCGGTCACCTTCTGCACGAGGTCGTCTATCTCCCCCTGAGACAGGATGCCGGGCGTGCTGAGGATGCCCAGATTGGCGCCGCCGGCAACATCGTCCAGCACTTCGTCGGTCAGGGTCTTTTCCTCTTTTTTGGTTTTCTCTTCGCTCATGTTCTCTTCCTCCTTTATGGTATCGGCTGTCATCGCCCCGTCACACATTGGGGCTGTCACGCCAGCTCTTGTCTTTTACTTCCTCATACCACACATGCTGGCATTTGGGACAGGTCAGGACCGTGGCATCTCCAACGGGTATGAGTTGACCGCATACGCAGGCGATCTGCCTGATGCTGAAATAATCGGCGACGGGAGTTCTCCTGCCGCCCGTCACTTTGTCCAGCGCCTCGTCCGTCAGCTCTTCGGCGGGCTTTTTGTTTTCCTTGTTATCCATTGTGGTTCTCCTTTCCATCGTGCCCCGCGGCCGCGGGGCGGTTTGTTTCCTGTCTCTTTATACGGCCCGGCCGGGGAAAAGGGCTAAGGGAAAATAGGATTTTTCCCGCGCTCATCCCAGCAGGGACTTTTTCCTGATCTGCGCCCAGCGGCGGGGGTACTGCGCCGGGGTGGGCTTTATCTTTTCCACCACTACCACTGCGTGGACGGCGTCCGCCCCGGGCACATCGTAGCGGCGTATCTCCCGCACCCGGCCCCCCAGGGCCTTGATGGCAAACTCCGCCTTTTGGACCTCCTCGCCGCAGTCCGGGCCCTTCATGGCGAGGAAGAGGCCGCCCGGCTTCACCAGGGGCAGGCACAGCTCTGCGAGCATCACCATCTCCGATACCGCCCGGCTCACGGCGATATCGAACCGCTCCCGCAATTGGGGCATCTCCTCCGCCCGGCCCCAGAGGCACTCCACATCGGCAAGGCCCAGTTCCCCGCAGGCCTCCCGGACGAAGTCCATCTTCTTCCCCACGCTGTCCAGACATGTCAGGTCCATGTCCGGCGTCAGGATGCGCAGGGGCACCCCGGGAAAGCCCGCCCCGGAGCCCACGTCGATGACCCGTTTCCCGGCGAATTCCGCCACGGTCACCAGGGCCGCGCTGTCCAGAAAGTGGAGCCGCGCCGCGGCGGCGGGGTCGGTGATGGCGGTGAGGTTCGTTGTCTCGTTGGCCTTCAAAAGGAGCGCGCCGTACCGGGCCATGGCTCCGATCTGCGCCTCGTCCGCCGGCACACCCAGGGCCGCCAGCCCCTGGCGGATGATGTCTTCCATAGCTTGTTCCTCAAAAAGAGGGACGCGCCTTCCGGCGCGTCCCGTTTTTTCATTTTTGCGCCAGGGCCAGTATACCACATGGCCCCCAGTCCATCAAGCGGCTGTGAAGAATTCAAGCTTCCCCATTTTCGCCACGCACTCATAGCCCGCGCCCATATCCCGGGCAGAGACGTAGGTGGCGCCGTCGGAGGGGTCCCAGCCCTCCAGGGCCAGCTTGGCCGCCAGCACGGCGGAGTCATCCGGCTCCACGTATATCATGCCGTTGGTCACCATGTCGAACTGGTTCTTGGCGAAGACCACCTCATAGATGTTGCCGTTCTCGCCGGCAAAGGCGTCGTCGTGCATGCGGTTGACGCACACGCTGCCCACGGCCACCTGGGTCTCGAAGCTCTCCCCCGCCGCCATGGCGTAGATGAGCCGGCTGAGCCAGTAGAGGTCCGTCTCATTATAATATGTGCTGCCCTGTTCCAGCGGCTTCACCGGGCCGGCGGACAGGTCGATGCGCCACTGGAGCTTGTCCCAGGACGCGGTGAGGCCCACGCACTTCACCAGCTCCTCCATGGGCAGGGCCACGGTGCCGTTCAGGGTCTTCACCCCGTGGGGCACATAGAGGTACCGGTCGTTGCACATGAACCAGCGCTGGCCCTCCTGGGCCGTCATCAAAAGGCCGTCCATGGCCATGGAGATAGAACTGCCGTAGTCGATGAGCTGGATATCCTGACCGATGGCGGCGAACAGGTCCCGCACCTCCATATAGGGCTCCCCGTCCAGGATAGCGCACTGGCCCCGCTGGGCCCCGTCCACATACACCGGGACGGACAGGCGGTTATCCGTAGTGGCCGTGGGCGCGGCGGTGGGGTCCGTCTCGTCTCCCAGGACCACGAAGGTGGCCTCAGGGAGCGCATCCTCCTCCGCCGCCAGGGCGGTGGCGCTGTCCCGCGCGAACATCGTCTGGCTCATCACGCCTATCGCAAGGCAGCTCGCGCACAGGATCGCCGCTATTTTCGCAAACCAACGATTTTTCATCCGGACCGCCTTCCTTTCGCATGATCGTCAAAATTTTTGCAGGATATAGCACCCCAACATTCATTTTGTTGATCATATTATATCGAAAGGGAAGCCGTCAAAACAATCGGCATTGTGGCAAAATCGGGGGTTTTCAAATTGGAGATTGTACCAAATGCACAAGAAATTGTGGATTTTTTCGAAAAAAATCGGCAGCGAAAATCTATATCTTGTGGCCGCAAACGCCCACGGGGCAATAGTTTTTTGTAATTTCGACAGAAATTTCCAAAAAAATCGACGCATCTTTGGGGGCATAACTCACGTTATGTCTACAAAAATGCAAATTTTCCGTCATTTTATGTCAACTGTTTCAGCGCCTGGGCAAGCTGATCGGGGCAGGAGGTGCCCTTGCCGTTGCAGTCGATGCCCTCCAGCTTGGATATGGCCTCTTTCACGGGCATGCCCTCCACCAGGCGCATGATACCCTGGAGATTCCCGTTGCATCCCCCCACTATCTCCACACTTTTGATGACGCCGTTTTCCTCGGCCACATGCATGAGGCGGGAGCAGGTCCCCTTGGGCTTGTAGGTGACTTCCATTTTATGTTTTCTCCTTTACGTTGACGTTTTTATCTAAGGAAGCATATCCCGCCGGGCAGGCGCATATACTTCATTGATACATATTTCCGACACCCCCCTGGCCTTCGGCCGAAAGGAGCATCCCCATGAAGTTCAAAGTGTTTACCGTGGTCCTGCTGGGCCTGTGCTTTCTGGCGCTGGCGGTCATGAGCGGCGCCATCCCCGTCACCGTCCCGGGCCGGGCCACGGATAAAGCCCCGGCGGCGGAGGCCGTTCCCGCCGCGGCCATCCCCACGGCCAAATCCATGCCCCGTGTCACCGTGCCGCCCACAGCCGGGCCCACGCCGGTGCGCACGGCAAGTCCCGTGCCCAGCCCTACGGCCGCGCCGACCGAAACGCCGGAGCCCACCGCCGCGCCCACAGAGGCGGCAGCTGAAACGGCTGCGTCTGCATATACGCCCAAGCCAACAACTGCGCCCACATCTGAACCGACAGCGGCGCCCACAGAAACGCCTGCGCCGACGACAGCGGATGAGACCGCCTGGTGGGAGCCGGAGGCGGTAGCGGTCTCCACCACTATCACCTGGGTCCGCGACCCTATCAACAACGTGACGGACCACGATGTGGACGCCTTCGCCCTGCTGGACAGGTCCCCGGAGATATCATTGCCCGGGTCGGGGCCCCAGATACTCATCATACATACCCACGGCACGGAGGCCTATACCCCCGACGGGGCGGACCGGTACGAGGCCCTGGAGCCCTACCGGACCACGGATGAAGAGCAGAACGTGACCCGTGTGGGCCGGGCCCTGGCCGACGCGCTGGAAGAATACGGCCTGGACGTGCTGGTGGATACGGAGCTTTACGATTACCCCAACTACGACGGGGCCTACGCCCGCAGCGGCCAGGCCATGGAAGACTATCTTGCCCAATACCCCTCTCTGGCCATGGTCATCGACCTGCACCGGGACGCCATCGGGGACGGGGAGGTGGCCTACGGGCCCGTGTCCGACGGGGCGGCCCAGATGATGTTCGTCATGGGCTCGGAGGGGTCCTTGAGCTACCCCAACTGGGAGAAGAACCTGGCTCTGGCCATGAGCCTGCAGGGGCTGGTGGACGAGGCGTATCCCCATCTCATGCGGCCCACGACGCTGTGCTCCAACCGGTACAACCAGCAGCTGACGCCGGGGAGCCTCCTTTTGGAGGTGGGCGCCACAGGCAACACCTTGCAGGAGGCGCTGGCCGCCGTGGACCTGTTCGCCCAGGCGGTGGGCCCCGCCCTGGCCGCCCGGGTGGGCGCATAAACGCGGCGGGATATGGGTATGCTTTTCCTGTCCCGCGCTTACATATCTGCGCTGAGCGCAGTATACCACAAGGGGGCAGAAAATGAAAGTATCCGATATCATGTCCGGCCACGTGATCAGCGTGGGCCAGAAGGAGCCGGTGACCGTGGCGGCCCGGCTGATGAAGCGCCACAACCTGGGGGCGCTGCCGGTGTGCGACGAGCGAGGCAATCTCCGGGGCCTGGTGACGGACAGGGACATCGTCACCCGGTGCATCGCCATGGACCTGGACCCCACGGACACCATGCTCCGGGAGATCATGAGCCGGGGCGTCACCACCTGCCGGCCCGGGGACGACGCGGACCGGGCCGCCGCGGCCATGGGCCGGGAGCAGATACGAAGGCTTCCGGTGACGGAGGACGGCAAGCTGGTTGGGATGGTGTCTTTAGCAGACATGGCCCGGCGGGAGAAGCTGACCATGGAGGCGGCCGCCGCCCTGGGGGATATATCAGCCAATATCCGAAGGGGATAGTTGGATAACGCCTCCCCTGTGCAAGGGGAGGGGGACCGCACGAAGTGCGGTGGAGGGGTTGTGACCTTCCGTAACGCAACAATCCCTCAGACTCCGGCTGACGCCGGAGCCAGCTCCCTTTGCACAAGGGAGCCATATAAGGAAAGACCTGCCTCTGAACAGCACCCCATTTGTTAGACAGTATGGTATACTGATAACGAATGGGGTGTTGCTTATGCCAAAAGGGAAAGGAAACCGAAATACAGCGGAGAATTCAAGCAAAGGGTCGTAGAGGCAATGATGCGGGAGAAACTGAGCTACTGTGAGACAGCACGGGAATATGGAATAACCAATCACAAGACGGTTGCCAGATGGGAGCGCATCTATCTCGAAGAAGGACCGGAAGGCCTGTATATTGAGAGACGAGGGCGAGGAAGTAAAGGGCGTCCGCCAAAGGGACTGCGCCCGGAGGTAGAGGAAGATTTGCTGGCTGGGGTGCAGCGGTTACGGGCGGAGAATGCATATCTAAAAAATTGAATGCCTTGGTTGCCGAGAGGGTACGGCAAGAGAGTACGGCAAGAGAGAAAGCAAAAGTGATATGGGAACTAAACATACGGTTACCGCCGCGTGTGGCGCTGGCTGGAGATGCAAGGCATCCACAGAAACAGAAAAACCGTTCTCAGAGTCATGAAGAAGTATGGGTTGTTATCTGAGATCCGCCGCCGCAGGAAGTGGGTACAGATGGGCCAGCAGGTCCACAGGTATGAGAACCTTCTGAACCGGCAGTTCCATGCGGACAGGCCCAACAGTAAGTGGGTAACGGATATCTCGTATATCCATACTGGCCAGGGCGTGCTGTTCCTATCCATGATCCGGGACCTCTATGACAACAGCATAGTAGCCTACAAAACAGCGACACAACAGACCGTGAACCTTGTCCTGGACACGATACGGCTGGCAATGAAGAAGGAGAAAAAGAAGGTCGCTGCGGAACTCCACCTCCACAGCGACCAGGGATTTCAGTACACCTCACAAGCATACTTTAACCTGACACAAGAATACGGCATAACGCCGTTTCATCCACTTCTACAACCATGAGCGCATCCAGTTAAAGACTGGAGTGGCGCCGCTCTCGCTGCGCCACTCCGCTTAATTCCTATTCCTATGCAGGGACCTCTTCTTTTCCCTGTCCGTTTTTCCTGGGGCTGTACAGTGCAAGGGCTTGACCTATGGAGCGTGCTCCGACTTAGTACATCCCCATGTCCGGGTTGGGGGCCGCCGCGGGGGCGGGAGGCTCCTTGATGTCGGTGACCAGGCTCTCGGTGGTCAGGACCATGCTGGCCACGGAGGCGGCGTTCTCCAGGGCGCTGCGGCAGACCTTGGTGGGGTCCACGATGCCCTCGGCGATCATGTCGCAGAAGACCTCCTTGGCGGCGTCGAAGCCGTAGGTGGGCACGTCGCTGGCCACGATCTTGTCCAGGATGACCGCGCCCTGCAGCCCGGCGTTGGCCGCGATCTGCATGACGGGGGCCTCCAGGGCCTTGGCAACGGCCTTGGCGCCGGTCTTCTCGTCGCCCTCCAGGCCCTCGGCCACCTTGGCCGCGGCCTTGGAGCCCAGGATGTAGGCGGTGCCGCCGCCGGCCACGATGCCCTCCTCCACCGCCGCGCGGGTGGCGTTCAGGGCGTCCTCGATGCGGAGCTTCTTCTCCTTCATCTCGGTCTCGGTGGCCGCGCCGACCTTGATGACAGCCACGCCGCCGGCCAGCTTGGCCAGGCGCTCGTTGAGCTTTTCCTTGTCGTACTCGCTCTCGGTGACCTCCACCTGGGCCTTGATCTGATGGATGCGGTCCTGGATGGCCTTGGCGTCGCCGCCGCCGTCCACGATGATGGTATTCTCCTTGGACACCTTCACCTGGCGGGCATGGCCCAGCTGGGCCACGGTGGTGTCTTTCAGCTCCATGCCCAGGTCGCTGCTGATGACCTGGCCGCCGGTGAGGATGGCGATATCCTGGAGCATCTCCTTGCGCCGGTCGCCGAAGCCGGGGGCCTTCACGCACACGCAGGTGAAGGTGCCGCGCAGCTTATTGAGGATGATGGTGGCGAGAGCCTCGCCCTCCACGTCCTCGGCGATGATCAGAAGCTTCTTCCCGGCCTGCACCACCTGCTCCAGGCAGGGCAGGATGTCCTGGATGTTGGAGATCTTCTTGTCGGTGATGAAGATGCAGGGGTCGTCCAGCACGGCCTCCATCTTCTCGGTGTCGGTAGCCATGTAGGGGGTGATGTAGCCCCGGTCGAACTGCATGCCCTCCACGACCTCGGAATAGGTCTCGGCGGTCTTGGACTCCTCCACGGTGATGACGCCGTTCTGGCTGACCTTCTCCATGGCCTCGGCGATGAGCTTGCCGATGGTCTCGTCCCCGGAGGACACGGCGCCCACGCGGGTGATGTCGCCGGTGCCGGACACGGGCTGGGAGTTGGCCTTGATGGCCTCCACGGCGGCCTCGGCGGCCTTGGCGATGCCCCGCTTCATGACCATGGGGTTGGCCCCGGCGGCCAGGTTCTTCAGGCCCTCACGGATGATGGCCTGGGCCAGGATGGTGGCGGAGGTGGTGCCATCGCCGGCCACGTCGTTGGTCTTGGTGGAGACCTCTTTGATCATCTGGGCGCCCATGTTCTCAAAGGGGTCGTCCAGCTCGATCTCCTTGGCGATGGTGACGCCGTCGTTGGTGATGAGGGGGGAGCCGTATTTCTTGTCCAGGACCACGTTGCGGCCCTTGGGGCCCACGGTGATCTTCACGGTATCGGCCAGCTTGTCAACGCCCCGCTGCAGGGCGGCGCGGGCCTCTTCTCCATACATGATCTGCTTTGCCATAATTCTCTGCCTCCCGGTTTACTTTACGATGGCCAGGATGTCGCCCTGGCGCACGATGGTGTATTCCACGCCGTCCACCTTCACGGTGGTGCCGCTGTACTTGCCGGTGATGATGCGGTCGCCGGCGGCGACCTCCATCTTGACCTCGTTGCCGTCCACCATGCCGCCGGGGCCCACGGCCACGACTTCAAAAAGCTCCGGCTTCTCCTGGGCCGCGGGGGCCAGGAAGATACCGCTCTTGGTCTTTTCCTCCGCCTCCAGGCGCTTGAGGACGACTTTGTCGGCCAACGGTTTCAGTGTCATTTTATAAAAGCCTCCTAACAAGAATATTCGTTCTTCATGGGTGTTAGCACTCATGTCCTATGAGTGCTAACACCGTAATAATACCCTATCTATATACTTTCTTCAACTGGTAATCTGCACAAATTTGGGCTAAAATTCTTGTCATCATCACCAAGACCCGGCTCTCATTTCCGAAAGCCGTTTTCGTCAAACGTCTTTTTAAGCGCCCGTTCCACCGGGACGATCGACCCCAGGAAGGGGATAAGCTGCACGGCGGCGACGATGATGGCGGTGTTCCCGATAACGGCTATATCCCTGCCCAGCACGACGAGGAGCGGGACGACGGACAGGGGCAGCAGCGCCAGCCCCAGCCGGACCCATAGCCGTCCGCAGTATGTCTGGGCGAAATCCCACGCGTCCTGGCTCTTCATCGACCGGGTGGTCCTGTAGCCGAATGTGGCATTGATGTTTTTTGGCGGTTTGGCCTGAAGAAGCCTGCCGCACCCGATCATCGCCGCCGGGATGATCAGGTCCATGACCAGCATAAATATCCAAAAGCCCACTTCTCATCCTCCTTTTGGAGAGCGCTCACCTGTACATGTTCAGCCAGCACTGTATCATGCCGTTGTAGAGCTTGCGGCGCTTGGCGGCGGGGGCGTCGTAGAGCCGCTCGAAGTCCGGCTCGGAGGTGATGACGAACTTCTGCCAGCCCTCCATGTCCCGCCAGGCCCGGCCCATGGCCCTGTAAAGGTCCTGGGCCTGCTGTTTTTCCAGCATCCGCTCGCCGTAGGGCGGGTTGCAGACGAGCACACCCTTTTCCCAGGGCGCGGGGGCGCTGAGGGCGTCGGCCACGGAGAAGGTGATGTCCCCCTCCACCCCGGCCCGGCGGGCGTTCTCCCGGGCCAGGGCCACGGCCCTGGGGTCTATGTCCGAGGCGAAGATGTGATACTCCCCGTGGTATTCCAGGCTCCGGGCCTCCCGGGCGGCGTCCCGCCACACCCGGGCGGGCACGTTGGGCCACGCCTGAGCGGCAAAGGTGCGGTCCAGGCCGGGGGCCCGGTTTCGGGCCATGAGGGCCGCCTCGATGGGGATGGTGCCGCTGCCGCAGAAGGGGTCCCAGAACCCGTCCCGGCCCCGGTAGCGGGCGAAACCCACCAGCGCCGCCGCCAGCGTCTCCCGCAGGGGCGCGGCCACATGGCCGGGCCGGTAGCCCCGTTTGAAGAGCGGCGCGCCGGTGGTGTCCAGGAATATCTCCGCAAAGTCTTTGACGACGGAGAATTGTATCTGATAGAGAGCCCCGGTCTCGGGAAGCCACTGGACGCCGTACGCCGTCCCCAGGGCCGCCGCCGCGGCCTTTTTGATGATCCTCTGGCAGTCGGGCACGGAGTGGAGCGCCGAGTTCAGGCAATAGCCCTTCACGGGGAACTGCCCGTCCTTGGGGATGAGCCGGGAAAGGGGCAGGGCCTTCACGCCCTCGAAGAGGGCGTCGAAGGTAGGGGCCTCAAAGCCCCCCAGCCGCAGCAGCACCCGCTCGCCGGTGCGCAGGCGGATGTTGGCCCGGGCGCAGTCCGCCGCGTCCCCGGAAAAGCGGACGTGGCCGTTCTCCGCCCGGACGTCATGGACGCCCATACGCCGCAGTTCGTCGGCGCAGGGCCCCTCCAGCCCGAACAGACACGGCACCAGAAATTCAGACATAGAATCTATCTCCTTATAGGCCCCCTTGTGCAAAGGGGGCTGGCAGCGCGAAGCGCTGACTGAGGGATTGTCTGACAACCCCTCCGCCTCGCTTCGCTCGGCACCTCCCCTTGCACAGGGGAGGCTTTTGCCGCCCTGGGACCACGCAGGTCTTTATATCCCCTGGACCGTCACGGCCGGGTCGTCTTTGAAATATGCCCGCTCCCGGTCGTGGCAGGTGAACAGCAGCACCTGCCGCTCCCCGGCCAGCTCCTTCAGCATATCCAGCGCCTTCTCCATCCGCCCCTGGTCGAAGGCGGCCAGGGCGTCGTCCAATACGATGGGGCAGGCCTGCTCCTGGGGCAGCACAAGCTGGCATACCGCGAGACGCAGGGCCAGATACAGCTGGTCCCTTGCCCCCTGGGACAGGTAGTCCGCCTCCCGGCCCACCGCGTCCCCAGTCCGCCGTGCCTTGGCGGACAGGTCCCGGGCCAGGGTGATCTCGTCGTAGCGCCCCCCGGTGAGGGCGGCGAATATCCCGGCGGCCTTTTCCGCCACCATGGGGGTGAACTTCTCCCGGAGGGCGCCGTCCGCCCCCTCCATGGCCTCTATGGCCATCTGCAGAGCCCGTTCCTGCATGAGCAGCGCCTGCCGCCGGTCCTGCCCTTTATCCCGCTCCGAGCGCAGCGCCATGGGGTCTCCCATGGCCCGGACCCGGCCCTCGGCCATGGCCCGCCGCTCTTTGAGCGCGTCCATGTCCCGCTGGCCCTGGACCACCGCCCGGGAGGCCCGGGCCGCCTCGCTGTCACCGTGTTCAAAGTCCAGGCCGTTCAGCACCGGCTCCTCGGCGGCCTTTCGCCGGGCCCGGGCCTGTTCCAGCGCGGCCTCCGCCTGCCTCCGGGCATGGGCCGCGTTTTGGGCCTCATCCCACAGGTCCTCATACTCCTCCAAGCGGTCCCGGATGTCCTCCAGCGCCGATGCGTCATAGCTCTCCAGTATATGCCGCGCCATTGTCTCCAGCGCCTGCCGCCTGTCCCGGATGCGCCGCCGCCAGAGCCACGCGCCCACGGCCGCCGCCAAAAACACCGCCCCGCCGGCGATAGGGGCGATGGGGTAGTAGGGCAGAAACGCCGTCGCCGCCCACAATATCCCGGCGATGATCAAGGGGATGATAGGTATCCATTCCCCGGGCAGGCTTTTGGCCTGCCGGTCCAGGTCCTCCAGCCGGTCCATATCCGCCCCGGCCTGTTCCGCCGCCTCGCCGGGCTCGAGCCCTGCGAAGGGGGTGTCGTCCAAGGCCCGCTGGGCGTCCTCCGCCCGGCGGGTTGTCTCCGCAAGGTCCGCTTCCCGGGCCTGCACCTGCTCCCGGGCGGCGGCCAGCTCCGCCAGGGCCCTCTTCCGGGCCTCGGCCCGGGCCTGCTCCATGCGGCGCACCAGCTCCTCCTGGCGGGTCTGGGCCATGCCCAGCTCCTCCTCCAGCCGGCCCACCTCGGCGGCAGCCCGGTCCATCTCGCCCAATTCCCCCTCCAGCCGGGCAAGCTCCCCCTCCAGCTCGGGGATGGCCCCCCGGCGGCCGGACCGGCGCCGGCGCAGCCAGGTGCGCAGGCGCTTATCCGTCTCGGTGAAGGACTGCTCCTCGTCCCCGGCGGAGACGATGGCGGCAAAGCGCTTTTCAAGCTCCGGGTCGTTGGTCAGGCCCAGGCCCATCTGGTGGATGAAGGCGCTGCGCTCGAATACCTCCCGGGGCGCGCCGGTGAGGGCCTGTCCCGCCCCGTCGGCAGTGAGGGGCGCGGAAAGGTCCGTGCCGGTGACGGTGGCGGAGAAGGCCTGCATGGGCTGGTTGGCCCGCTCGGTCCACCGCCGCAGGGTCACGGGGCCGTCAGAAGTCTCTATATCCATGCTGCCGGACATGGGCGACCCGCTCCAGGGCAGGTACTTCACCTTGTCCGGCTGCTGGCCCTGCTTCGCCCGCTGGCCGGTGTCCACGCCGTAGAGCATGGCCCGCAGGAAGGCGCACCAGGTGGATTTGCCGCTCTCGTTGGGGGCGGTGAGGATGTTGAGCCCCGGTCCCAATTCCAGGGACCGGCCCTCCAGCGTCCCGAACCACGCGGTCATTTTTTTGATGATCATATCTTCTCCTTATAGGAAAAAGGGGACTTTAAATTCCTTCCGCTTTGCAAGCCTCCCCTGTGCAAGGGGAGGGGGACCGCGCGGAGCGCGGTGGAGGGGTTGTCACCGGTCTCGGTGGACAGCCTAGCCTGGTAACAATCCCTCAGTCAGCGCCAAAGGCGCTGACAGCTCCCTTTGCACAAGGGAGCCTTCCATAATGTGCGCCTTACGGCGCAAATGGCCTTTCGATTGCTGGTATCACGCCAGCGGCGGCTCTTCCCCGTTTTCCAGCGCCGCCAATCCGTATCTCGCCGCCAGCTCTATATCCGCTCTTTCCTCGTCCGTTTCCGCCGCCTCGTAGCGCCGCCAGAGGCCGTCCAGGAACAGGCCCTTCAGGCTCAATACCTCCCGGCCCTCCCATACGTCCCGGCGAAGGCTTGTCCCGTCTCGCAGCTCCAGGGCGAAGAACCGCCCCTCCAGCGCGCTCTGCAGGGCAGGTAGGTCCGGGGCCGCCTCCGGCGCGCCGGTGAGGATGACCCGGTATATGTCCCGGCTCGTATCCCGCCCCAGGGCGTCCAGCACCGCCTTCTCATGGTCCACGCTGTCGGTGACGTCCACCGTCAGCACCTCATACCGCCGGCCGCCCAGGTCCATGAGCTTTGCCTCGCATCCCTCCGGTCCTATCTCCGTCAAAAGCACGCCCTTTTCGCCGGTCTCGTCGAAGCCCCGGCCCTCAGGGCAGCCGGGCCAGGCATAGAAGGTCTCCCCTGCCCGGCGCAGGCCGCTGCAGGCATGGCTGTGGCCCAGGGCCACATAGTCCATGCCGCTGCGGGCGATGTCCTGCTCCGAAATGGCCCCGTAGGGAGAGCCGGGCACGCCCACCTCCCCGTGCAGGACCATGATATCGATCGTGTCCCCCGCCTTCTCCGCCTCGAAGCCCGCCAGGGGCGGTCTGCGGTACTTGCCCGTGAAGGCCGCGCCCCACACCCGTGCGTTCAGGGCGGGCACCTCGACGCACGCTATCTCCTCGCCTGTGAACACATGCACGTTTTCCCCCAGATCCAGCCGGGCCCAGGGGGAGCGGGGGCCGTACCAGTCATGGTTGCCCGGGGCGATGAACACGGGCACGCCCCAGGCGGGCAGGGTCTGTTCCAGCAGCCGCACCGTCTCGGGATAGGGGGCGTCCGCGTCGAAGAGGTCCCCCGCCAGCAGGGCCATGTCGACCCCCTCAGACCTTATGAGCTCCCCCATCCGGGCAAGCAGATTTCTCTGCTCGCTCCGGCGCAGGGCGGCCTTCTCCCGGCCCAGGGCCTGGAAGGGCGAGTCCAGGTGCAGGTCCGCGGCATGCAGTACTCTTATCATAGGATGCGAAGGGCCTCCGCCCCCACGCACAGGCCGGTGTCCGTGTCGATGTCGAACACGCAGCACTCCATCTTCCCGTCCCCGTCCCCGGGCTTATAGCGCATGGGCGGGTCGCCCAGGAAGCGGTTGATGGACTGGTCCACGTCGATGCCCAGCACGCTGTGGCTGGCGCCGGTCATGCCCAGGTCGCTGATAAACCCCGTGCCCCCGGGCAGCACGCCCGCGTCCGAGGTCTGCACATGGGTGTGGGTGCCCCACACGGCGCTGACCCGCCCGTCCAGGAAGTAGCCCATGGCCAGGCGCTCGCTGGTGCCCTCGGCGTGCATGTCCACCAGGATGATCTTCGGCTTGGGGTCAAGCTCCTTCAGGAGCACGTCCACCTCCACGAAGGGGTTGTCCGTATTGGGGTCCAGGGTGAACCGGCCCATGAGGTTGATGACGCATATCTCCCCGAAGGGGGTGCGGTAGACGCCGTAGCCCCGGCCCGGGCACTGGGGCGCGAAATTGAGGGGCCGCAGCACATGCACGTTGTCGGCAAGATAGGGCTTCAGCTCCCAGCGCACCCAGGTATGGTTGCCCAAAGTCACCACGTCCGCCCCGGCGTTCAGGATGCGGTCGCACTGCTCCGGCGTCACGCCCACCACGTTGGCGTTCTCCCCGTTCACCACCACGAAGGATATGCCCCGCTGGCGGCGGAGGGCTTTCAGATTCTTCTCAAGAAAAGCAAGGCCCGGCGCGCCGCACACGTCGCCCACGGCCAATATACTGATGATCATAGGACGCTCCTCAAAAAATTTACAGTTTCATTAAATATATCATGTTTCCGCGGGAAATACTAGCGGAGAAAGAGGGGTAAAGCATGAATAATATGTCGTTTATCAAGGGCATGGGCGTGGGCCTGGCCGTGGGCTCCATGGTGGGCATGATCGCCATGCCGAAGAAGAAAAAGATCAACGTGGGCAAGGCGCTCAAATCCATGGGCGACGTGATGGACAACGTGGCCGGCGCCCTCGGTCTCTGAGGTTTTTCCAATTACCCCCTTGCATTCTGGCCGGGCTTATGCTATTATACTTTGGCGCGAGCGGCATTAGCTCAGCTGGATAGAGCGTCTGGCTACGGACCAGAAGGCCGGGGGTTCGAATCCCTCATGCCGTGCCAAGTCCCCGGGGACATGTTCCCCGGGGGCTTTTTTGGCGTGTACATCCATTTTCTGGCATGATCGGCCACTTTTCGGCAAAAAGGGCTCAAATTATTCATAGAAAATCGTATAATTCCATGATATAGTGTGATACACATTTAAAATAGGAAAGATATATTCAGAAAGGAGCTTGGGCTATGGTAGTAGCCATCGTTGACAACGATACAGCGGACGCCGTCCAGCTGGAACAGATGCTGGCCGGCTATGCCATGGCCCGGGACGTGGTCATCCAGACCCGCCTGTTCGCCAGCGGCGAGGCTCTTTTGGAGCAGTTCCGGCCCGGTCTTTTCGACCTGGTATTCATGGACGTATACATGGACGGCATGACCGGCGCAGAGGCGGCGGCGCTTTTGCGGGCCCGGGACGTGCGGTGCCTGCTCATATTCCTCACCACCAGCCAGGAGCACATGCCCGACGCCTTTGCCTGCCACGCTTTCGACTACATACAAAAGCCGGCGGAGGAAGAGCGCATCTTCCGCCTCATGGACGACGCCGTACGGGCCATCCCCGGGGCGGAGCGGTATCTGGAATTCACCAGCAGCCGCCAGACGGCGCGCCTGGCCATGAGCGACATCGCCGCGGCCCAGACCGAGGGCCACTATATCCGCCTCACCGACCGGGCGGGCCGGACCTTTGTCACCCGTCTCACCTTCTCGGAGCTGCTGGAAAAGCTGGAGGGGGACGGCCGCTTTCTCACCATCAACCGGGGCGTGCTGGTGAACATGGATGAGGTGACGGCCTTCCAACGCAACAACTGCCTTCTGGCCTGCGGGCTGGCGCTGCCGGTGAAGATACGCTCCGCCCGGCAGATCGAGCGGCAGTGGCAGGACTGGTCCTTCCGGCAGATACGCCAGTCCCAGCGGCGGCATGAGGAGCCCGAAAAATGACCCAGCAGTTCCTGCAGTACTGTCTGGCAGACTTGGTTCTGCTGCCGGCGGCGGTGCTGGTCTACCTGCCGGTGATGCACCAGTGCGTGCTTCCCCGGCGGCGGCTCATCCCCTACGTGCTGGGGCTGGCGGCGCTGGGCATCCTGGCCATGGCGGCGCTGCAGCTGTCGGACTTAAACGCGGTGACGGGCATGGCCATCATCTCCGTCGCGCTGTTTTTTGTGTATAAGCGGACGGTGAAGGTGAGCTGGTCCGTGGCCCTGGCCGTGTACACCATGGACGCGGCCATGATGAGCTTTCCCGCCAGCTACACCTATTATTTTGACGCCTGGCTCAACCATCAGGCGGGCCCGGTCATGTACTCTCCCCAGGCGCTGCTGTTCCAGCTGGGCATGTCCGCGGTGTTCGTGGCAGCGCTGTACCCGCTGATAAAGACCTCCTTCACGCCCCTGGTGGACCAGTTCCTGCCCGGGCGGGTGTGGCTGTCCACGGTGCCGGTGTCCGTCATCATGGCCGCCATCAACCTGCTGTTCAAGCCGGACCATTACGAGGACCTGTTCTCCCGGGGCCTGCTGGTGCTGACGGCGCTGCTGGTATTGTACCTGTTTTTGTGCGTGTGTTTTCACACCACCGCCGCCGGCGCCCTGGAGCAGTCCCGGGCCCAGGAGCGGCTGCGATTTCTCCAGATGCAGGAGACCCAGGTCGCCGCCATGGCCCACCATATGAAGGAGACCTCCCGCCTGCGCCACGATTTCCGCCACAACCTGCGGGCCCTGCAGGCCCTGGCGGACGAGGGGGACCTGGACGCCCTGCGCCGGCACCTGGACGAGTACGTGGCCCGCTATCCCAAGCAGACGCTTATACGCTACTGCAACAACCACACAGTCAACTCCCTGCTGAACTACTACGCCGCCATGGCCGAAGAGGATCATGTGCGGATGGACTGGCGCATCGACCTGCCGGCGGACCTGGGCGGGATGGAGATAGACCTGTGCAGCCTCCTGGGCAACCTCCTGGAAAACGCCCTGGCCGGATGCCGCACCGTAGAGGAGGGCCGGTTCATCGCCCTGACCACCGCCATAAAAAACGGCGTCAACCTCTATATCATCGCCACCAACAGCTTCGACGGCAAGGTCCGCCGGAAGGGCGGAGAGTACCTCTCCACCAAGCACCGGACCCGGGGCATGGGCCTGCAGTCCGTATCCCTCACCGCCGAGCGGTACGGGGGCGTGGCCCGGTTCCACCACGAGGGCGGCGAGTTCTTCGCCGACGTGATGCTCCGGCTGGATCAAAATCCTCCCACAAATGAAAAGACGGCGCTTTGAGCGCCGTCTTTCTTTTTTCTGCCTGTTGTATCAGAACACGCCGTAGATGGTCTCGGTGCCGTCGGGCATGCGGACCGTGGACACGGTGAAGCCGTCGTAGAACAGCTGTCCGTCCTCGGCGCCCGCGTCGGGGGCGATGCAGCTGGCGGAATATTCGCTCTTCGTGGGCTCGCCGATGGCCTTATACAGCTCGGACACGTCCTTGCCCATGAGACCGTAGGCGGTCTTGGCGTCCTCGCTGGTCAGATTGGGGCCCTGGCCGGGCTGGCCTATGGGGGCGGTGTCGTCGTTGGCGGAGGCGAGGCCGGCGCCGGTCTGGCCCTCGGGAGGGGCGGTGACGGCGGGCAGGTCCGTGGGGGCGGCGGTGGGCTGGGCCTCTTCCTTATTGCCGCCGCAGCCGGCGCACAGCGCCAGCACCATGGAAAGGGCCAGAATGAGCGTTATCGTCTTTTTCATCATAAGTATCTCCTTTGGTGTCGCGTTTCATCTTGTCTGCGAACAGTGGTCATTATACTCGCCTTGGCATATTATGTCAAGCTTCTCCCGCCCCAACACTTGTCCTGCCGCCCTTTTCCTGCTATAATCCAATAACGGAGGGTGAACGATGACCAAGGGACCGAAAAAAAGCCATATATTGCTGGCGTCCTTCCTGCTGAGCGCGGGCCTGGCCGCCCTGGCCATGGCGGTGTGCGGCATATGCCCCTTTGGGAGCAAGAGCTTCGGCGTGCAGGACATGACCAACCAATACCTGGGCTTTCTGAGCGCCGGGAAGGACGTGCTGTCCGGCAAAACCGGCGCCCTCTATCTGCCCAGCATGGCCCTGGGGGGCAATATGCTGGGTCTGGCGGCCTATTACCTCATGAGCCCGCTCACCTGGCTCATCTGCCTGTTCCCCAAAGAGCGGCTGCTCCTGGCGGTGAGCCTTGTATATATCCTGCGGGTGGGCCTCGCCGGTATGGCCATGGCGTACTACGCCGGGCGGCGGCACGGCTGGGCCTGGCGGGTGTTGTTCGCCGCGGCCGCCTACGGCCTCATGGCCTACACGGTGGCCTACAGCTACAACTACCAGTGGCTGGATGGCTGTCTTCTGCTGCCCCTGATCGCCCTGGGCATCCATGACCTCTCAGAGAGCCGGGGCCGGTGGCTCTACGTATGCGCTCTCGCGGCGGCGCTGGCCGTGAACTTTTATATAGGCTATATCCTGTGCATCTTCGCGGTACTGTTCTTCCTGGCCCAGCTTCTCATCGGTCCCACGGAAAAGCCCTGGCGGCGCATCGGGAACTTCGCCCTCTCCAGCCTCTTGGCAGGTGCCCTGGCGGCGGTGGTGCTGGCGCCCGCCTTCCTGTCCCTGGCCGGCGGCAAGGCCTCCTTCTCCCCGTCGGACCTGTCTCTCGCGGCCAGCTTCTCCCTCCCGGAGATGTTCTCCAAGCTCTTTTTGGGCGCCTTCAACTTCGAGGAGCTGATGGAGCAGGGCCTGCCCCATATCTACTGCGGAGAGGTGACGCTCCTCTTCGCCGTGCTGTGGTTCGCCAATACCGCCGTGCCCCGGCGGAAGAAGCTTGTTATTGGCGGCCTCATGGGCGTGCTGGTGCTGTCCTTCTGGCTGGCGGGGCCGGATCTTATTTGGCACGGGTTCAACGTGCCCGAATGGTATAACCACCGCTACAGCTTTCTTTTGAGCTTCCTGCTCATATCCGCGGCGGACGAAGCGCTGGCCCATTGGAAGGACGGCACCCGTCCCCGGCACTGGCTGCTGCCGCCCGTCGTCATGGCCCTGCTGGCCCTGCTGGCCTTCGCCGGGCGGAGCTATGACTTCATCGACGGACGGGCCGGTCTGGGCGCGGCGCTCCTCACCGCCGCGCTGTGCGTGAGCCTGTGGCGGGCCAAATGCCCCCGGGCCCGGACCGCGGTCATGGCCCTGGTCTTCCTTGTCCATCTGGTCCTCATCACCAGCAACGCCGCCGTCACCCTCTCCCGGCTCACCGCCGCCTCGGCGGACCCGGAGCAGTTCGCCGGGTATGTGATCGAAAAGTCAGCGGCCATGGACGCGGTGCCTGCCGACGACTCCTTCGTCCGGGTGGAGAGCACCGACGCCTTCGGCCAGGACCGGGACGAGCCCCTGCTCTTCGGCTACGACGGTATCTCCCACTACAGCTCTGTCCTGTCCCAGAAGAATCTGGACCTGCTCCAGCGCCTGGGCGTGACCCGGTTCAAGGACCTGTTCGCCCTCTATACCGGCGGCGTCACCGCCGGAGCGGACAGCTTCCTGGGCATTCGGTACCTGGTGGGCAAGGATACCGCCAAGACCTATATGCCCATCGCCGCCGCAGGGGCCTATACCGTATACGAAAACCCCGCCGCCCTGCCCGTGGCCTTTGCGGCAGACGAGACCGTTGCGCAGCCCATAGACGCGGCGGACTGCTTCACCTATATCCAGGCCCTCTATGACGCCGCCGCGCCGGAGTTGGGCGAGGACATCTACACCCCCGCGGAGGTCGCGGACATAGCTCTCGACGGCCTCACCGACGCCGGAGATGGGGACTACGCCCGCACCGGCAGCCGGGGCAGCCTGACCTACACCCTCACGGTCCGGGCAGACGGCCCTCTCTACGGCCACATCCTCATGGAGGACTACCCCGGGCTCATGGTGTTCGTGAACGACGCGTTCCTGGCCTATTACGGCACGGCCCAGACCAACGGCAGCCTGTATCTGGGCGACTTCGCCGCGGGGGACGCCGTCACGGTCCGGCTGGACGTGACCGCGGACCTGCACACCGCCGGGGCCGCCTTTGCCACCGAGGACATGGCCGCCCTCCTGGCCTATCACGACGCCCTGGCGGGCGGGGACCTGGAGAAAATCTCCGGCCGCCATTTCGCCGGCACCTTCACCGGGGGCGAGGGTCAGGTGCTGCTCCTCACTATCCCCTATGACAGGGGCTGGCGTGTTACCCTGGACGGGGAAGCGGTGGCGCCTATGGAGATCCAGGACTGCCTCATGGCCATCCCCCTCACGGCGGGAGAGCACACCTTGGACATGCGCTACACGCCTCCCGGCCTTATCCCCGGCGCGGCAGTGTCCGCGTTGGCCGTGATCGCCTGCGTGGGCCTGTGGACGTGGGAGAGGAAAAGGAAGGCATCTTAAGCATAGTGCACACCAAAAGGCCCCTTGTGCAAAGGGGGCTGTCATGCGAAGCATGACTGGGGGATTGTCCAACAACCCCTCCGCCTCGCTCCGCTCGGCACCTCCCCTTGCGCAGGGGAGGCTATAAAGCGCAAAAGACCTGCCGGTTGGCAGGTCTTTTGCTTTACATTCTATCGCTTATCTATGGCTCCTGCCATCGCCCCACAGGCCTGTGGCTGGGTCATAGCTGCCCCAGTTCTCGGTCCAGGTGCATTGGCCGTTCTTGCCGCCGTGGCCGGTATTGAACCAGCCCAT
>CANQMW010000001.1 GCA_947625045.1 uncultured Oscillospiraceae bacterium | reverse complement strand
CGTCCGGCCAAAATCTTTTTTCCAGGCGTTGAAGCCCGCCACGCGGCTTGCCTCCGGGCATTGGTAGAATATGAGCATGACGTTGCGGAAGCTGTACCGATGGAATTTGGACATGGTTTTCAGATACAGGGCGTATTGGTCACTGTCAAAGACCTGGGCGATGCCCTTTTCCAGCTTGTCCGTCAACTCCTGGATTCGTTCATCGCTGGGCTTCATCTGTCATGCCCCGGTGCGCTGCGGCCCTTGTCTTTGGGCGGTGGGTTCTTTGTCCTGGGTTCCGCCCTGATAACGAGAGGTGTTTCACCATCAAAGCCGACCAGGATTTCAGCATTATGGAACCGCTTTTTGAAATTCTGCATCTGCTCCGGGGTCAAGGAGCAAAAACTGTCCTCGGTGAGTCCACAGACAAAGAACGTGCCGAACACGCCGCCATAACCGCCTTCAACGATGCGGTTGAACGGAAGTCCATTTATGAGCCCCTCATCGTTACAGACAATAGCCGCCGGCTCCTTATATGGATAGATAGCTTGGATATATCCTCCGACGATTTTTTGCATTTCGTGCAGACGCTTATCGTCATCGCCGCTGATTTCTTTCTCATAGGGGGCATATCCGGGTTCAACAACTAATACAGTCAGGTCTTTCCCTCCTTTGAAAAATGCGTCTCACCGTGAGACGCATTTCTGGATTTTACGCTTGGGCTGGGATTTGCGGATGCTCACATCACGGTTTTCGTGCTTGCTGATCAGTGCATATATTCCATACTTGTCCCCGACTTTGGAAAAGGATAAGGATTTGTAGGGCAGCATGGCGAAAAGGCGGTCTGCGTCCTCCGTGGACGCAAGGTGCAAAAAGACCGGGGCGAGTTCCACCATATAATGCGTTTTGCCGGGGCTGTTCGGGCTGTCAAGCCGTTTCATTTCCGTCACGATGCGGCGGGCCTCGGATTCGATCAGTCCGTCATGGAGCGCGGCGATATGTTCCGTAAAATCGCCAGGGGCCAGCCGTTCCCGGTTTTTCCGTTCCTCCCGGAGAAGGTCTTGCAGAGCGTCGGGATCACGGGGCAGGTATTCATAGCGCACATATTTCCCGTACTCTGGATCGGGTGTTGGAAAAAAGCGTTGTCCAACGGGGATTTGCCGTTCTCCGTTCTCATAGATAATGTTGATCGTTTCAGCGTCCAGCGCCGTCTCGCTTATATGCTCATAATGCTGTGCGAAGTTCAGTTCGTACAGATTGCCCCGGATTTTGCCGTCCACTCTGCCCGTCACTTCTACGGCATAGGCGAGTATGCGGTCATTCGACTGCTCATAGTAATACCGCCATATCGTGTACGGGCCGATGCCTTTTACGAACACGTCCCGTTCCCGGAAACAGTTAGTTCCCATAGGACGGGAAAACCACAGAAATGTCCTGTCGGCCCGGTCGGGCATATCCGCCGCCCTTGCAAACATTTTTTTGTCCACGTCAAAATCGGTCGGATAAAAGCCCGTGTTCTGCTTCATAATGGCATGGAGAGCTTCAAAGACATCTACATCTTCAAATTTGCTCAGCGGGGGTGCCTTTTTTGCCGCTTTCTTCTTTCCAGCTTTCAACTGTTCGCGGACAGATGGCTTTTCTACCCTGGGAGGCAGGGGGAGGCTCTGGGTTTGAAATTCCGGCAGTTCCTTATATCCAACAGTGTCAACATAGTGTGCGGTGTCCTTTCCCTTATGGTGAAGCACTACCACGTCAGAAACGGAAAGGCTGCGGCCTGTAAAGCCCTCTGGACGATTTACATTGAAGCGGTAGAAAATATCATCCAGCGTCATATCCGGGGCAAGGGGCGCGGTGTAGACGGCTTTATAATTGGCCGGGTCAACGGTGCGGCCAGCCGTAAGCAAACAGTCATACGGTTCAAAGCGAAAGTCCCGTGTGGTGTCGTCGTTCTTTAGCTGGTATATCGTGAAGCTGTCTGGGTCTGCGTCTATGCCAGGGGTAGTTTTATTCTTGTCGTCCAATTACCATCCTCCAATCATTTCGTATATCCTCCTGGGTCATAAGATGGAAAAAGCGCCCGCGAGGGGCGCTTTTCCGTAATGTGTCAGCGGCTGGGGCCTTTGAAAATGGCCTCTTTCTGCTTCTGCCGCTCCTGGCGCTGGCGGCATTCCTCCAGGGCGCTGTAAATGCTGTCCTCGATCTCGCGGGGCGTCATTTCCACGTCGGGAAAATACTTCCGCAGACGGTCCCCGGTGAGAATGATCTTAAGGTTTTCCGGGCGCTCCTGCTTGCCTTTGAACGGGTCCTCGTCGCCCTTGTCCGTGGCGGGGACGTTGGGGGAGGTCGGAACGGAGGCGGCGGCAGGCCCCATAGCCGGAGTGGGGTTGGGCGGCAGCGGGTCCTTGGGGGTAGCCGGGGAGGGCATAACAGCCGGGGTCGGAGGTGTCTGGACAGTCTTGGGGGCGATGTCCTTGTTGGCGATGATGTCCCGCATGGCCTGTTCAGTCAGCTTGCCCGTCTTGTCCAGATCACGCATACGTCCGACCTGCTCGGTGGTGGGTTTGAGGTTGATGTCTATCAGGTCCAGAAGTTTGTCCTGGTTAGCGGGACGGAGGAAAGAGATAGCAGAGGCCAGAGAGACGGACAGGGAGCCGTTATCCACGCGGGCACAGACTTCCACGCTGGCCTCGGACAGCCGGATGATACGGTTCAGCTTGGCGACGGTCATGCCCATTTCCTGGGCCAGCACTTCGTCAGAGTTGAGATTCGGCCCGGTTTCGCCCTTGCGCCGCCGTCCGGCCTTGTGCTTCATGGCATCCATCTTCATACGGAGGGCGCGGGACAGGTCGTAGGCGGTGATTTTCTCACGGTGGATGTTGCTGTCTGCGACGAGGATTTTCGCGTCATCGTCGTCAATAGCCGCGATGATGGTGGGCACGGGGTAGTTCAGTTCCGAGGCAACAACGTGGCGGCGCTGGCCGGAGATGATCTCCAATTCGCCGTCCTTTCCGGGACGGGCCAAAACGGGCTCCTTGACGCCCAGCAGTTCAATAGACTTCCGCAGTTCCTTATAGTCATCGCTGGACTTGTCCACGGAGAACGTGTTGAATTTGGAGGGTTTCAGATAGCCGGGGTGCAGTTTGACGGAGAACGTCTCGCCCTTGCTGGGCTGGGGGAGGTCTTTCTTGTCCTTTTCAGAGGGCGGGTTCAGACGATCTTCCAGCACCTTGGTGATGGCGGTGCCAGCCGGCCCCATAGCGGCGGGACCGAGGGGAGCCTCCGGCTGGGCGGGGGCCTTGTCCTCCTTGGGCTTTTCCGGCTGGGCGGGTTTCTTCTCACCCTGGGCCTTGTCGTCCTTGGCGGCGTCCTTGCCGTCAACGTCCTTTTTCGCCTCCGGGGTCTTGGCGGCGGGGTCGGGCTTTACGGTCCCGGCCTGGGACTGCGCCTTGCCGTCCGGGGCGGCGGTGGGCTTTTCCGGCTCGGCAGGTTTCTTCCCGCCCTGGACCGGGGCCTTGCCGTCATCGGCTTTGTCCGGCTGCGCGGGGGCCTTGGGCGCGGCGGTGGCCGGCGCGGTCGTCACGCCGGGCGGAGTTTTCGGCGCGTCCTTGGGCGGCGCCGTGGGGGTCGGGGTTTTCTTTTCGGGTTCGTTAGGCATATAAATCCTCCTGTATCATAGTGTTTATCGCAAAAAATGCGTCTCACGGTGAGACGCATTTCAGCCGAGGTCATGCCGCACAGCGGCAGAATAATACGGGTCTATCGTGACCGGGGCGTTGTAAAGCGCCGTGAGCAGATAGGCCCGTATGTTTTGGATTTTCGTGGTGGTGTTCTGCATGGCGTCCAGGACGTACTCGATGTGAGAGCCGTCCAGCCGGGAGAAACGGTCTTTTACCGTGTCCAGGTCGATCTCGGAGCCGCCGATGCGGATATAGGGCGCGGTGCTGGCGAGGGTGTCCGTGATAAGCTCCACAAGGCTGTCCACTTCCTCGCGCTGGTAGCGGTGGACGAGCCGGGAATAGTCGATCTGCTCTTTTATCCTCGCCCGCTGGTCGTATCTATCCATCCATCCGCGGGGGCTGGGGGGATGGATAGATGGGTAAGTATCGCTGGGGTAAGTATGGCTTTCGTAGGTTTGATTGATATTATTATAACTCTCGTCTGGTTTTCCGAGGTCTGCACGTTGGCTTTTCGGATGTCTGGATGTCTGACCGTCCGATGTCTTGACCTCGGATTTTCCGACTTCTTGACATCTGGTTTTCCGATGTCTGGATGTCGGTTTTTCCGATGTCTGGACTTCTGTACCTCCGCTGTTTGGCCCGTGACCGTCCTCATCCGGGGCGGGTGCGGGAACGTCCGGGGCGGTAAACTGCTTTACATATATAATGGTAGGCTTGCCCTGGCCCTGTTTCACGCGCTCAATGAGGCCAATGCCCCTGGCGGTGTCCAGCTCGGCCAGCAGCTTGAGGGCCTTTTCGTGACCACAATTCAGATCCTCCCGGATTTCATCGGCGGGATAGTAGATATACACCCGGCCCTGTTCATCGTGCCACTCGTTCCGTATGGACAGGCCCATGCGGTCAAGCATGAGGCCGTACAGCAGCTTCGCGTCGGTGGACAGGCCCCGGAACTCGTCGCCCGTGACCAGGACGCGGGGGATGCGGTAAAAAGCAAAGCTGTCGGCTTGAGAGCCATAAAAATAATCAAACCTCATTGTATTATCCTCTCACACGTTCACAGTAAACTGCATACCTGTATTTCCCGCCCGATGCGTAGGGGTGGCAGGTGAGCAGCGTCAAAAGCTCCCGGCCCGGCTGGATAAGGATTTCACCTATATCATCCGGGTCAATGACCTTGATCTCCGCGACCTTATAGGCCAGCGTCTCCCAAAGGTTCGTGATATAGATTTCGTCGCCGGGCTGGAGAATGTCAATGTAGCGGAAGTAGGGCGCGCCATACCATCCCCGGTGGGCGGCGATCACGCAGTTGGTGTCCGGGCCGCCGATGGGTAGGCTGGTCTGTGACAGATGCACCGCGCCCAGGGTCATGTGTTCGCTGGTGGCCCCCAGGTAGATGGGCAATTCAACGTCCATCGCGGGGATATTGATAACGCCGATCACGCCGTCCTCGATGCCATAGGCGGCAAGGTCAAAGGAGGGCTGCTGATACGCCCAGGCGTCGCAAAGGCCGCTTTGACCCTCGGCCCGGATTCGGGTGTTGTACTGCTGCATGGCGTCGTATAGCTCCGGGTATGGTCGGGGCGATGGGCTGGGCATGGGGCCGTCCACATATTCAATGGTCACGTCCGGGCCGTTGTCGGCGCGGTCGCTCATGCTGAAGAACTCGCTCACGGCGGTATGGGAGCGGTATGCCAGGTGTGCGCCCACAAGCTGCGGCCACAGGGCCACCACAAGGCCCGCCAGAAAGACGGCGCAGAAAAGGGCGATAAGCGCCCGTGTCTTGGCGCTGGGCCTCCGGCTCGGTTTAGCGTGCTTCATGCTTGTACCTCCGCTTGGGCCGCCGGGCTTGGCGTATGCGCCAGAATATGACCGCCGAGCCGCCGCCTGCGGCCAGGATCGCAAGGCCCAGGACAAGGCCCTTGATATACTGCTCCCGCCAGGTGGACGGGGCGGCGGGTACTTCTTCCTCCGCCTGGGCGATCTGCGCCGGGGTTTCCTCATAGGGTACGCGCCTGCCCCGGACCAGGAGCCGGTGTGTGTTGATCCCATACGGAACACAGGTCACAAGGGTCACAAAATCGCCTCCCGGCACGACGGCCAGGGGTGAGGCGTCATCCGGCTCTACCACAAGGCTTTGGTCCACTTCATAGGCAAGCGTCTCGTCCAGTACAGATATATAGAATTTGTCGCCCATCTGCAGCTGCTCCAGGTCTGTAAACATTCTCTGGCTGGCAAGGCCCGAATGGGCGGCGAGGACGGCATGGGTGCTTTCGCCGCCCACGGGCAAAGACGAGCCGGGCAGATGGCCCGCGCCGTGTTCCAGCGTCTCCGGCTCTACGCCGTGATATATAGGCAAGGTGATCCCGATGGACGGGATGCGGATATAGCCCATGATCCCGTCCCCGTTCACATTCAGATAGTCGGAATAGCCGTTTGCGGCTTGGTTCAGCCTTGAAATGGCGTCCGGGCCGTCAAGGGTGACGGCCCGGATGGTGTTGTTGTATTCTGTCGCCGCCTGTCTCGCGCTGTCCAGCGTGGTATCGTCCATGCTGGACACGTTGGCGGCATAGGCGGCTATGGCGGTAGACTGGTATCTCTCCGCACAGTAGTTGCTCACCAGGGGATAAAGGGTCAGGCCCAGTGCGCCGATGAACACAAGGACGCAAAGGGCCAGCCGGAGCTTTCTCATCTATGGCCGGACTTGCGGCGCACGATAAAGAAGATCACGACAGCGGCCCCGGCCATGAGCAAAATCCCGGCCACGGTGAACATCCAGGTCCCGTTGGAGCCGGTCTGGGGCAGGTCGAAACCCTTGGTGTTTACCACAGTAAGCGGGGCGAGGGCGTGGACGGATTCACCGTCCGCTGTCATTTCGGCCGCGCCGCCGTTGACGGTGGCGCTGGCAGTGAGCAGCGCCTTGTGGCACACGTCACAGGTGCCGCCCTCGGCGGTGGTGATCTCCACCTTTACAGGCTCCTTCAGCAGAACGTAGCCGTCTGCCGTGGCCGTCTCCGTCCAGGAATAGCTGTCATTTTCAAGGCCCTTGACCACGATCTTGCCCTCGGCGGTGGGCGTGAACACGGTGCCCTGGGCCTGTTCGGTGACGTGCCCGGTCACATAGTAGACGCCATCCACAAGGGACGCCTGGACGAAGTAATTGTCCGTGTCGTTGTGAAGCACGAACTGGGCGGCGGCATACTCGCCCGCGCCGTCTGAAAACTGCTTTGCCAGGTCCATGCCGTAAGTGTAAACGTGACAGTCATCCCGGAGGGTGTCGAAGTATTCCGTGTTGGTGCGCTTCCAGGTCAGCACGACCGTGTTGGGGTTGCCCGTGTCGCCATAGACCACGGAGGCATCGCTATGGACGGTGGCCGCATAGGTGATACGCATGGTACACCCGGAGTAGCCCCGCTGGGAGCCGTCCACGCCGTAAACGTCCGCGCTGGTGTTGATCTCGTTGAGGCCGGCGGAGGTCATGGCGATAGTCATGGTGCTTTCGTTGTCCTGGTCGGCATAGGTGACGGTGTATTTCCCCTCGGTCTGCGTCCAGGAAGTGACCTTGTCGGTACAGGCCGCGTCCCGGAAAAACTCGATCACAACGTCGTCCTTGTTGTAGCCGATGCCGTGGGACAGAGTATCAACATAGGTATAGGTGGTAAGATAGGACGCCGAACTGGTGATAGTGGGCAGCGTGGAGACGATCTGGTACTGCATAACGTCCCCGTCCGAGGCGGTGGCGGCATGGGCGTAACCGTCCGTGATGTTGGTGGAGCCGCTGTTCGTCCCGGTGCTGGTCTGTGCCTCCCGGACAGTCTTTTCCAGGTTGGGGCTGCCCGTGTTGTTCTTGGGGTACAGGGTGAGGTTGTAATTCCAGCCGCTGCCGTCAATGGCGGTCATAGGCAAAGAAACGAGAAACGGGTCCGTGGTGCTGGTGACATTTTCGGGCACGGCGGTCTCCACGAGAAGGTAGAGGCCCAGGGGCAGGCTGCTGGCGGAACTGTGGCCGTATTCGTCCGTTTCCGGCATGGTCACGCCGCCGTTGGAGCCGATGTAGATCTCCAGAGCGTTCTTCGTGACGGTTGAATTGTCCGCGAGGGCCTTTTCCAGCGCGGAGATCAGGGTGTCGGAAGTAAAGTAGTAGATGTCCTCGGTCTGGTGGTGGGCGTTCTCGTAGGAAAGACCCAGAGCGGTGAGGAAAGAGGTGGTGGTAGCGCCCACCGGCATGGCGTAAACGGTGGTGGCCGTCTGGCCGCTGCCGTCCGAGCTGGTATAAGTGGCGATGTCGGCCACCTTCAGATAGGTGAACTTTACGCCTTTGATGGCGTAGTTGACCGCCCCTCCCAGGGCGTCGTTCACGGAGCTGTCGTAGATGCCGGAGGACACATGGGCCCCGGCGTCCCAGGCACCCGCGGCTTCGGCGCTGGTCAGATCGTACTTGTAGATGTTCAGCGATGCCGTCTTGCTGGTGTCGATGGTGGGGCCGGGGGCGGCATAGCCGAACACGCACAGGGACAGGGCCAGGATGACGGCCAGAATGAGGGAAACGGTTTTCTTCATAGCTTTCATTGTTCATTCTCCTTTTTTAGTTGGATTTGGATTTTTTGCGGCTGCGGACAACAAAAAAGCCCGCGCAGCCGGCCAGCCCCAGAAGGGCGGTGCCGACAGCCACGGGCAACAGCAGGCCGGTGGAGCCTGTCTGCGGCAGATTGGTGATGCGGTTGTTGGTGACGGTATAGGCGATGTCGTACAGAGGGCCGGTCGCAGCGTCAAAGGGGAGCGTTCCCTGGAACACGGGGTCTTTCAGTAGGGACAGACCCTCCGGGGCCTTTATCTCCGTGAGCCGGTACTGAACTTTGCCGTTGGCAACGAGGCCGTCAAACTTCACCGTGCCATCCGCCCCGGTGGTGAGCTGGCCGGCGTTGAGGTCCAGGGTGGTACAGCCGCCGATGGCGGGCGTGGTATCCGAGCGGAAAGTGACGGGATTCCATGTGCCGCCGTCCTGGGACCATTCCAGAAGATAGGTCGCACCGGCGAGGGTGTTGCCCTGGGTATCGGCCTTGTGGACGGTGATGGAGCCGACATTGTAGACGTTCTCCCGCGTGAGGGTCACGGTCTGGCCGTCCGTCTCAATGGCAAAATCGAACACGGTCTCGTCCAGTTGGTAGCCCTCCGGGGCTTTTGTCTCTTTGGCGGTGTAGGTGCCAAAGGGCAGAGATTCCACCGTGGCGGTGCCGTCCTCCCCGGTGGTGGCCTCGGTCACGGTGGCCCCGGTCTCATCCGTGACGGCGAACACGGCTCCGGCGAGGGGCGTCTGGGTGAGGCCGTCCTGCTTGGTGATAAGCAACTTTCCCTCTATGATCTCCTCCGGCACGGTAAGCTCCGTGTCGTTGGCCGCAAGCTGGGTGGTCCCAGGTTCCAGGCCGATGGTGTAGGATGTGGGGTCCACGGTGTAGCCCGTGGGTGCGCTGATCTCCTGCAAGGTCCAGCCGGTGGAGCAAGGATAGTAGTCGGTCACAAACTGTCCATTTTGGTCCGTGGTATAGGTGTCCTGGAGCGCACTGTCGTGATACACGCCGTACTGTGCGCCCTCCAGCGTGGCGCGGCTGCTCCGGCGCACACCTTCGTCGGCATCCACTTTGGTAACGGCCACGCGCCACACCTTCAGCTCGTTCTCAAAGCGGACCTCGGCGGTCTTGTCGTATTCCACGGTGACGGTCTGCGAGGGATTATTGCACACATAGCCCTCCGGGACAATTTCAGCCACGGTGTACTGGCCGGGAACGAGGCCGGGGACGGTGATAGTGCCGTCCGTTCCGCTGGTGACGGTCTGATTGACAGAACCGCCCTTAACGGTAAACTGGATGCCGCTGATATGTCCGTCATCTGCGG
The DNA here is from genome assembly GCA_947625045.1 of uncultured Oscillospiraceae bacterium. Lineage (GTDB taxonomy): Bacteria > Bacillota > Clostridia > Oscillospirales > Oscillospiraceae > CAJOIG01. Next base: position 186,543 of record CANQMW010000001.1, on the reverse strand, counting down.
TCTTGACGATCTTGATATTCCCGGTTTTGAGGGTGTTGCGGAAAGTGACGGTGGCGGTCTTGTCATATTCCACGGTCACGGTCTGCGACGGATTATCACAGGCATAGGCCGCCGGGACCTGCTCTGTGACCGTGTACTGCCCGGGGGTCAGGCCGGGGACAGTGATAGTGCCGTCTGTTCCGCTGGTGACAGTTTTGTTTATGCTCCCGCCCTTGACGGCGAACTGGATGCCGCTGATATGCCCATCGTCCGAGGTCTTGACGATCTTGAGGCTCCCGGTTTTCAAAGTATTCTTAAATGTAACGGTGGCGGTCTGTCCATTCGTGACGGTGACGGTCTGCGAGGCTTTGTCTGCGGTGTAGCCGCTGGGGACGGTTTCGGTCACGGTGTAACTGCCGGGCGCAAGGTCAGGGATGGTAATGGTGCCATCCGAGCCGGTGGTCACGGTCTTGCTGACGCTATTTCCCGTGACCGTGAACGTGATCCCGGCCACTTTGCCGTCGCTGGACGTTTTGACTATCTTCAAGCCGCCTTTCTGCGGAGTGTTGTGGAAATTCACCGTGTAAAGCTCTCCTGGCATGAGGGTAAAACGCTGCGAGGTCTGGTCTGCGGTGTAGCCTGCCGGGACCTGCTCTGTCACGGTGTAGGTGCCGGGAGATAGATTGGGCACATTGATTTTTCCGTTGGAGCCGGTGGTCACGGTCTGCGTCCCGCTTGGGCCGGAAATGGTGAATTTGATACCGCTGATTACCCCATCATCCGAGGTCTTGACGATCTTCACAGTACCTTTTTCGAGGGCATTATAGAAAGTGAGAACTTTGCCGTCACCGCTCTGAAGTGTGACCTGCTGGGATTTTGGACTGGCAACATATCCGCTGGGGGTCTGCTCCGTTACCATATAGGTGCCCGGCTTGACCTCGGTTATGATATTGCCGTAGTCGTTAGTATAAACACTGTAATACGCACCGCTGGCCTCGCCGCCTATCCCAACGAGGGTAAAGTTGATATTGCCAACATTCCCATCCTCGGCGGTTTTCCTAATTCCGAGGGAGGCATTGGCAGCGGGCGGGGGTGCCTCGCCCTCCGCATTGACCATGAAATACCCGGATGTGTTGTCCGACGCTTCAACACCCACGATAGTTTCTTGCAAACCGTTTCCGGCATAGGCCGTGATGGTCGAACTGACAGACACAGCGTTTTTCTTGGTGACATTCACCGTAGCACTATCGACCGGTGACGAGGATGTGATCGTCAACTGATTGCCCGACGTGCTAAAGCGGAGACTGCCGTTGGTGCTGGTGAAGTTGTAATTGGACAACACGCCGTTGCTGTCGGTAAGAGTGAGGGTGAACGCGCCGCTCTGGTAGGTCATTTCGCTGGTCGGAGCCGGAGCATAGAGAGAGCTTGCAAAGCTGGGCAGGATGCTGTATGTCCGCATGGCGTTGGAGATCTGGTCGTAGACGGTCTTGACCTCGCTGTTGGCTCCGCCGCTGCAAACGGAGTTTATTACTTTGGCGTCGGTGCAGTTATAGGGCGAGTAGGTGCTGCGGGCCCCTACGATAATCTCCCAAACGATCATTTGCGTCGCGGTGTACTGGCTCCCAAAGTTACCAGAGAGGGCGGAACTGTTGCCCGGTTCACCGCACAGCAGCGCCACCTTGATTGCGTCGCGTTTATCAGATGAAAAGCCGTTCCATATATGCGCTGTACTGGTCGAGACCGAGGAACCACCGGGGAGGTAGCCGCCAGGTTCGATGCAGTACGCCGGGGACCCATTGGCGGTGATCTGGTAACGTGGGCTGCCGTAGCCGCCGATGCTTTTCCCGCCCCAACTGAAGGAACTAACATATTTGATTTGAGAACCGTAGGAGTCGTAGCAGTTATGCACAGCGATTGAGGCGGTGCCGCTGATTGTAGAAAAAATGGCCGGGCCATCCTCCGGGGGATTGTTCGGGCCCATTACGATACCGTCTCCATAAGGCTCGTCAATGCTGGGTCCCTCTATACCAGGCGGGGCGATCTCCGGGGCCTCGGTGGGAGTGGGCGTTTCAGTCGGAGCCGCCGTTTGTGCAGGCGTGGGCTCCGCCGTGGGTGCGGGGGCAGGCGTGGCCGTGGGTGCGGCGGTTTCTGCCGGGGTGGGTGTCTCTGTCTCCGGCGCGGGCGTGGCCTCCGTGGTCGTTTCGCCCTCCGGCTCCCCGCTGGGCGGGGCGTCATCCGCGAAGGCTCCCACGGCGCACAAGCTCAACGCCAGGATCACGGCAAGCGCCAGAGACAGGATGCGCGTCATAGATTTCAAATGTTGTCCTCCTTGTTTTTTAGATTTGTACGCCGGGATAAAGGAAAGAAAAGGTCTATCACCTCCCTCCGGGTTGGATTTGTATATGATAAAAGACCCACCTGGGCGGCAGGCCTTGTTGACGGCAAAATAAATCTCATGGTGAGACGCATTTCTGCGTAGCGGGCAAACAAAAAATACGTCTCATGGTGAGACGCATTTCAAATGAATATAGGAACGCTTGTAGTAGGATGTATGTCGAGTGGCCGGGCGCTTTGGATACGCCCTCCGGCCTGGGGATGCAACTCCAGCGCCTGCCGCTGGAGATACGCCCCAAATGGGTGGGCACTCAATCTACGCCCCCCGCATACAAAATCATTTGGGTATTTTCTTGCATTTTGCACCAGGGGTAAACGCCGATATAACCTTGACTACTACAACAGATTGTGGTAATGTAACTATGTACTTTGAAAATATGGTGTGTTTGAGCATTTTGGTGTTTCGCTATGCCCGTTCACTGCCGTAGAGCGTTCGGTTCGCATCCGAGAGGTCGAGGGTTCGAATCCCTTCGTCTCCACCACACCGGAACAGAGGCAGCTCTGTTCCGGTGTTTTCATTTCTGCAATTCAGTGTAATAACAATGTGTTGACAACTTGCTTTTTCATGGCTATACTATGACAAAAGGAGCGGTTTACCATGGATCAGAGTTTTAATGTCGTAACAGCCCCGAAGACAGCCATGTTCCAGATGCGGATAAACCCGGACGTAAAGAAAAAAGTTGAAGACATCTACGCCCGGCAGGGCCTGTCCATGACAGATGCCGTCAACATTTTCCTTCAGCAGTCCATCAATGCGGGCGGCCTGCCATTTCTGGCCTCGCCGGAGAACGCGGAGTACATGAAGGCAAAGGCATGGAAGCAGTTTTCTGCGGAAGCGCAAAAGGGCTTTGATTCCGCTGAACGGGACGGCTGGCTGACGATGGACGAGGTCGAGGCCATGCTGGGGCTTGGGGATGAATAAGCTGCGGTTATCGCCGGAAGCAGCGGCAGATCTGAAAAGCATCCAGACCTATATTGCCAAAAAACTACACGGAGTTGTTTGGACAAAATATAGCCTCTGATCGGGCGGACCTGGCAAAGCCGCTGTTTGGGATCATCCCACCGGATATTACAGCGGAAGAAGCGCGGGACGAACGACTCAACAAGATCTAACACGTTAAAACAGAGCCATTTTTCGATAAAAAGTTCGAAAAATGGCTCTGTTTTTTGCTCAGCCTCTTCGTATGCAGTTTTCAGATAAAGAGTCCGGCTCAGTCCAGATGGAACACCGGCACGAGGTCCGTGGAGACGGGACTGTTGTCCGGATTCGTGTCCATGATGTCGGCCATGTAGTCCCACCATTTGCGGTTGATGGGCGTGTCCGCGGAGGCGGCCCAGCGCGCCTCGTCCTCGATCTCCAGGTAGCCGTAGAGCACGTTGGTCTCCGGGTCCAGATAGATGGAGTAGTTGTGCCCGCCGTACTCATGTATCATATCCCGCATCTCCGGCCACAGCTCGCTGTGCCGCCGGGCATACTCCTTTGCCATGCCGGGATAGAGCTTCATTTTGAATCCCTTGCGTATCATACGTCTTGGTCCTCCCTGTTTTTACATTTTCCTCTAAACAGTGATCACTGACCGGCGGCCTCGGTGCCCCAGGCTTCGATCTGGGTAAGGGCCGGGAAGGGGCTGGGATCGTCCGCCCTGATGAGCTCACACAGGGTCAACTCCGTGACCGTGCGGGGGGCGATGGGGAAACGCTGGGGGGCGGCGTCCCGCCGCAGGGCAAGGCACTCTTCGCTCCCGTCGCTGAAGCGGACCGTGCCCTTCGTCCACCAGCTGTCGTGGGGGAAGTCCGCCCGCAGGGTGAGGCGCAGCTCGTCCACCGTCACCGGCCGGCCGAAGAAGAGGGTCAACGCGGCGTCAGGGTCCCGGTTGATGCCCCAGCTCTGGTAGGGCCATACGCCGTGGGCGTCGTTTTCATAGACCCCGTCGATGGCGTTGCGGGCGGCGAACACCGCCTCCCCCCGGGTCTCCACGTTGGCGGCGGTGTGGGGATAGAACCCCGTGTCGCCGTGGCTGTCGTAGGGGTCGAAGGCCAGGTTTCGCCGGGCGGCGATCTCCTCTGGCGTCGCCAGCCGGGCCCGGACCACATGGCAGGAGCCGGTGAAGCTCTTGGGGTTAAAAACGCTGGCCTGCTCCCCGAAGGGGATGGCGAAGTTGATCTCCCGCTTCACTACGTAGATGAGCGCCGGGGGCATGGTGTCCTCGAACTGCACCACGCAGTACTGCCCCGGCTGGCCTATCTCCAACGCCACCCGGTCCCCGGGGGCATAGGCGTTGGCGTAGACCAGGCTCACCTGCTCCGCCGCCGGAGCGGTCAGAAGCACCCGGCCCGCCGCGTCCAGTATCTTCAGCTTGATGGGTTCCTGTGGCATATGTCTCTCCTCCTCCATATCAGCGCACTTCGATCTTCACCCTACCGGTGAAATATATCCGCGTTCGGTAAATGGTCTCCGGCCAGGCCGCCCGCAGCCGGGCATCCCGGATGGGGACCGCCTCCCATGCGATGCGGTCCGCACCCTGCACCGCAGCCTCGCCCAGGGCCCCGAAGCGGACGGTATCCCCCGCCGTCTCCGGCTTTTCGGCACTCATAAGGCTGAGGGCCGCTTGGCCCGGATAATCGGTGGCGTCCTCCACGGTGAGGCCGTCAGCGGTGAGCGCCATCCGGCGGCGGTAGTATCCCAGCCCCGGCACGGGCCCGTAGGCGGCGGCGATGTCCATGGTAAGGCCTCCCAGGTCCGGGTCCACCGCCACATGCTCCGCCCGGGCCTCCGGGCCGGGGAGCTGCTGGTATTTTCCGCCCGCCGGGTCGAATTCCGGCAGATTATGCCAGCTGGACTGCATGGTCCATATCTCATAGCGCCGGTCGCTGAAGGTCTTGGCAGTGTAGCTCTCCACGCCCACGTCGATGAGCAGGGGCCGGCCGTCCTTGTAGAGGATGAGGCTCCCCGTGTCGTTGTGGTTGTGGCTGTCCGCGTTGCAGCCGGCCTTGGCGCCCAGCATGTATGGCCCCCGCCGGACGGAGAGCACCCCCACGCTGGGGTACCATATGTCCGGCGCGGCGGGGATGGGCAGGCCCCTGCACGCTTTCGCCTCGGCCAACATCTCCTCTTCCGCGAAAGCGGTCTGTATCCGCTCATAAAGGCTGATGCCGCTGGAATTGTCCGCAGGGCTATCTTGGACCTCCTCCGCGGCGTCCCGCGCCGCCAGGGCCCGCAAAGGCTCGCTGCCCACCCGTTTGGCGAAGAGATATTCCCGCGCGCCCCGCCGCCCCGCCAGGGGGCTGCAGTCGGCGAAGTTGAGGTAGTAAGGCCCCGCCACGTGCATATGCACGATGTACTCCGCCATATTGCGCAGCTTGGGCTCTTCCCACAGGCTCTCCAGCGCCCCCGGCGCCATTTGGCACATAAGGTCCAGGGCATTAGAGAATGTCAGCGCCGCGTGGCCATAATACTGGGCGCCCTCGTTGCAGCAGCCGTCCTCGCCGTATTCGGCGAGGAAGCTGTCCAGCCCCGCCGCCGCTTTGTTCACATAGGCGGGCAGCGCCCGGGCCGGCAGCAGCGCCGCCGCGGTCAGCAGCACGTTCTGGGTGCACCAGGGTGTCCAGTTGCACACGGGCCTGTCCTTCGGGTCGGCCGTGTCCGCCATCCACCAGAAGTGGTCATGGAGATAGGGCCGCAGCACCCGCCGGCGGACCTCGTCCCTCACCCGCCCGGCCAGGCCGGGGGCATAGGCATCCAATTCGCGGCCCAGAAGCAGGTGCGTCAGCGCCAGCGTGGCCCCCGTCTCCGCGGCGAACAGGTCCACCACCGGCCGCTTACTATCCGGCAGGGGCAGAGCGGGGGTGTCCCGCACGTATACATTGTGGGCGGGCAGCTGCCAGGCGCTCTCCCCGCAGATGGCCCAAAGATAGTCCGCAATGGCGGGGATATACCGTCCCCCGCCGGCGGCGCATGCCGCCATGACGAGGTCGCATAAGGTCCGCCGCCGGGCGAAATAGGGCGTCTCATAGGCGGTCCTGTCGCCCCGCTCCGTATAGGCAAGCCACAGCTTCAAGGGCAGCGTGGGCACATTTTTCGCCCGGCGCAGCGCCTCGTCCCCCGCCGCAAGCAATTTCTCCGCAGCCGGGAGGGCCTTCCACGCCCCGCTCCCCGGGGGCGGGGCCAGGCGGGGCTTTTGGGCCGTCCAGGCGCTCTTTTCCAGAAGTTCACGTATCATCTGTCTTATCCCTTAGCTTTTTCATGTACTCCCGGGGGCTGACACCCTCCAGCTTCTTGAACACCTTGCTGAAATAGAAGGCGCTTTCAAAGCCCACCCGCTCGCTGATCTCGTATATCTTCATGTCCGTGGACGCCATCAGGTGCTTGGCCGCCTCGATGCGGGCGCCGGTGACGAACTCCACGAAGCTCCGCCCATTCTGGGAGAACATCTGGCTGAGATAGTTGGGGCTGAAATTGAAGGCGGAGGCCACGTCGTTGAGCGAAAGGCGCTTATCCAGGTTCCGGCGGATATACTCCTGGGCCTGGGCCACCAGCCGGGTCCGGCTGTCGGGGGAGCCGGCGGGGGAATCGGGGCAGAAGCACACCGGCCTCTCCGCCCCCAGCAGGGGCAGGGCGTCCATGGCCGCCTGCTGGCTCCGGCCGGCCTGGAGGATGTCCGTCACCGGTGGGCCCACCACCCAATAGAGGGGCGTGCTGAAATATTTATAGAGTATCTCCCCCGTCTTCTCCAGCACGGGCGTCAGCTGCTCCGTAAGCCCCTGCCTGTCCTGCAAAGGTATCAGCACGGAAAAATGGCGCAGGTCCAGCCCGGTCACCCAGCAGGGCATATACCGGGGCATGGTCTTGGCCGCCATGCCGGTGACGCCGGCGCTGAGGCCCGGGGAGCGGGCCGTCTCCTCATCGGAGCACTGCAGCTCCGCCAGCGCCACGGTGTAGCAGGGCGCGTCGAACCGTAAGGATAACTCCTCTGCCGCCCTATCGAATGTCTCCCGCTCGGTGAAAAAGCCGCCGTAGAGCTGCAGAAAAAGCCGCTCCCGGTACATATCCACGCTCCCCGCGGGGGGCGCCGCCGGCGCCCGCAGGACCATCTCCTTCTCCACGGCCTTCCGGGCCCGCTCCAACGCCGCCCGCAGGCTCTGAGCCGTCAGGTCCATCTTGTTCAGATACTCCACCGCACCGAAGCGGATGCTGCGCTTCATGTAGTCCAGCTGCTCGTAGCTGGTGAGGATGATGAACACCGGCAGGGTGGGGTCCCTCTTCCGACAGGTCTCCGCCAGCTCCAGCCCGTCCATCAGGGGCATCATGATGTCTGTGACCACGATGTCCGGGTGGAGCGCCTCTATGTCCCGCAGGGCGTCCGCGCCATTGGAGGCCGTGCCCACGATCTCATAGCCCAGGGCCGGCCAGTCCAGTATCCCCTGCATGCCGATGAGGACCAGGGGCTCGTCGTCCGCAAGATATACCCGTATCATCCTCTCGCCTCCCCCTCCCGGCCGGGCAGCCGCACCGTGACAGTGGTGCCCGTGCCCGGGGTGCTGTCGATAGAAAGGCCATAGGCCTCCCCGAAGATATACTGGAGCCGGCGGTGGACATTCCACATGCCCACATGGCGGAATTTGGCGGCAGCCTCCTCGGGGCTTGGCTCGGAAAGGGCCTTTTCCGCCTGCTCCGCCGTCATGCCCACGCCGTCGTCGTGAAGGCGCAGCAATACGTCCCCGCTCTCCCGCTCCCGGGTCACCGTGAGGCGTATCTCCCCGGCCCGGCCCTTGGGCTCGATGCCGTGGAAGATGGCGTTCTCCACCAAAGGCTGGAGGGTGAACCGGGGGATGAGGCACTCCCTTGCCAGGGCCTCGTCCTCGATGTAGTCCACGTCCAGGGTGATGGTGCCCCCGTAGCGGTACTGCTCGATGGTGAAATAGTCGTTCAAAAGCGCGAACTCCTCGTAAAGCGGCACCAGCCGCTCGTTTCCCTTGGACACGCTCTTCAAAAGCCGGGACAGGGCCGTCACCATCTCCTCGATGCCGGGGGCGCGCTGGATGGCCGCCATCCACTTGATACTGTTGAGGGCGTTATAGATGAAGTGGGGGTTGATCTGGTTTTGCAGCATGCGGTATTCCATGTCCTGCTTCTGCTTCTCGTCCTCGATGCGCTTGTCCATGAGGGCGGTGATGCTCCGGGACACCTGATTGAGGCCCCGGCCGATGTCCCCCAGCTCGTTGTTCCACTCGATGTCCAGGTCCACGGTGAAGTCCCCGGCGCTGATGCGCTCTATCCGGCGGCGCAGGGCCACCACCGGCCCGGCCACCTGCCTGTGGAGCATCGCCGCCAGCACTACGCCCAAGATGAATATCACCAGGAGGCTGGCCGCCGCGGGCTTTAAGAGCGCGCCGATCATGCCGGCGTACACGGGCCGGGGCATGGTCTCCACAAGGTATAAGTCATGCACCCCCACCGGCCGGCTAACCACATAGAGGTCCTGGCCGTCCCGCACGGTTTTAAACAGCTCCGTATCGGGAGAAAGGGTCTCGTCGGAGCGCATGGCATACGCTTCCAGGTCCGCCAAAGGCTCCGCTTCAGTGAGCTTTCCGTCCTCCACCGCATAGAGCACGCCGCCCATCTTCCAGTAGAGCCGCCCGCCGTCGGTGAGGCTGATAGAGCGCAGAGCGTCGGTGATAAGGGACGGGGACACGCCGATGCACACCCGGCCCCTGTGGCCGCTTGCGTTGGTGAGGGCCCGGACCACGGGGATGCTGTCCGGCGCACGGCTGGCCAGCACCAGGGGGTCGGACACGATCTGCCGCCAGGCTTCCTCCTCCCCGAAGCCGGGCAGGGACGCGCGCGCCTCCTCGTTCCCCAGGTTCACGGCGATCTGGCTGCTGTAGGTGCCGAAGCTCATGTAGCTGCCGTCGGCGCTGAAGAGAACGAAGTGCTGTAAATAGGGCGCCGCCCGCATGGAGTTATACTTGCCGGTGAGGGTGATGTACACGTTCTGCTTTCTCGACTGGCTGCCGCCCTCCAAAAGCCATGTGCGGATGGAGGGGTCCGCCGAGCACCAGGCGGCCAGGGAGTCCACCTCGTCGATGCCGCTGCGGACGGCGGAGGAGGCAGTCTCCAGGGCGTATTCCGCCGAGCGGAAGGCCGTGCTCTCCAGCCGGGCCGCCATGACCCTGGCGCTGCCCACGGCGATGACCGCCGCCGCCAGCAGGGTGAACACCAGCGCCAGCAGGAGCACCCGCCGCTGGATGCTTCCCCGGCCCGTCCTCCTGCCCTTGTCCACAGCGGCAGCCCTCCCCTCTCCCGGCTTTCCTATTAAAATTTATGGTATCCCACCCACTCGTGCCCTGTCAAGGAAAACTTGCGCAAAGCGCACAAAATGAGTCCTCATTTCATCGTGACGATTTGTTAAAAGAGAAATTTTGCATGTTTTGTGATAAATATTGTATGTTTTTTGAAATAACGGGTCAAAACCGTAAAAATTATATGGTTTTTCCTGAAAAATACCATGCCTTTTTATCACAATTATACATTAAAATCGGAACAGAACTGGTCGGCAGGCATGCCTGCCGGCAAAATACATTTTTAATTGGAGGATGAACACCATGCGCAAACTGCTTGCTCTTGTCCTTGCTCTGATGATGTGCTTCTCCCTGGCGATCCCTGCGATGGCCGCGGAGGAGGAGACCCTGACCTGGGCCCTGTGGGACCTGGAGTCCACCGCCTACTGGCAGGCCCTGGCCGACGGCTATGAGGCCAGCCATGAGGGCGTCAAGATCGAGATCGTCGACCTTGGCTCCACCGACTACATGACCAGCCTGGCCACCCAGCTGGCCGGCGGCAACGGCGAGCTGGACGTGCTGTCCATCAAGGACATCCCCGGCTATGCCAACCTGATCAACCTGGAAGTTCTGGAGCCCATGAACGACCACCTCACCACCCCGGTGGAGAGCTTCGGCGGCATCCTGGAGCAGCTGACCGCTGCCGACGGCAACTTCTACGCCGTTCCCTTCCGGTCCGACTTCTGGGTCCTGTTCTACAATAAGGACCTGTTCGACGCCGCGGGCGTTGCGTATCCCTCCAACGACATGACCATGGAAGAGTTCGACGCGCTGGCCCGCCAGATGACCTCCGGCGAGGGCGCCGAGAAGGTCTACGGCAACCACTATCACACCTGGCGCTCCGACGTGACCCTGTTCGGCATCCTGGATGGCGAGCACTCCATCATCGACGGCACCTATGACTTCCTGAAGCCCTACTACGAGATGGTCCTGGCCGAGCAGGCCGACGGCATCGTCATGGACTACGGCGAGGCCAAGACCAGCGGCGCTCACTACAGCGGCGTGTTCGAGAACGGCCAGGCCGCCATGTGCAACATGGGCAGCTGGTTCCTGGCTACCCTGCAGACCTATAACGCCGAGGCCGAGGCCAACGGCGTGGAGCCCGTCAACTTCGGCATGGTCAAGTATCCCCATCCCGAAGGGGTCGAGGCCGGCACCACCCTGGGCACTGTGACCAGCCTTGCCGTCAACGTCAACTCCGAGAAGAAGGATCTGGCCATCGACTTCGTCGACTGGTGCGCCTCCGCTGAGGCTGCCGCCATCCTGGCCGATACCGGCACCTTCCCCGCCGTCAGCTCCCCCGACATCAACCAGATCATTGCCGCTACCGACGGCTTCCCCGATGACGAGGCCTCCGTGGAGGCTCTGAACACCGTGGCGGTGTATCTGGAGATGCCCCTGACCGACAAGGCCAGCGAGATCGAGACCGTCCTCAACACCGAGCATGACGCCATCATGACCGGCGCTGAGACCGTGGACGAGGGCATCGCCAACATGAACGAGCAGGTCGCCGACATCCTGGCCGGCTGAGCCTGAGCGAACGTTTCTGCGATAACTTATCAGGCGGGGCGGGCGTGTTCGCCCGTCCCGCTTTCATATCCTGAAAACATGTCAGGAGGTCGCCTATGTCAAGAGATAACACCCAAATGGCGGTAAAACGAAAAAGCAAAAAAGCCCTGCGCAGCAACCTGGTGGCCTACAGCTTCATCGCCCCCAACTTCATCGGCTTCTGCGTGATCACCCTGGTGCCCATGGTGTTCGCCATCGCCCTGGCCTTCTGCAAGTGGGACGGCGTGCATGAGATAGAGTTCATCGGCCTGCAGAACTTCATAGACCTGCTGGGCGACAAGACCTTTAAAAAGGCCTTCGTCAACACCATCGTCTTCTCCCTGGGCACGGTCCCGCTGACGCTGATATGCTCCCTGGGTCTGGCGATCCTGCTGAACCAGAACGTGAAGCTGCGCAACTTCTTCCGCACCGTCTCCTTCTTCCCCTACGTGGCCTCGCTGGTGGCGGTGGCCGCGGTGTGGAACATGATCTTCAGCCCCTCCATGGGCCCCATCAACATGATCCTGTCCCGCCTGGGGGTGGAGAACCTGCCCCGGTGGGCCGCCGGCAAGGATACGGCCATGATCACCGTCATCATGTTCAGCGTGTGGAAGAACATGGGCTATTACATGGTCATATACCTGGCGGGCCTGCAGGGCATCAACCCGGACCTGAAAGAGGCGGCCAGCCTGGACGGGGCCAACCGGTGGCACACGTTCTGGAACGTGACGCTGCCCCAGCTTCGCCCCACCACCTTCTTCGTGGTCATCATGCTTACCATCTCCTCGTTCAAGGTATATGACCAGATGTACATGATCACCCAGGGCGGCCCCGGCAACGCCACTATCACCCTGGTGTACGACATCTACAACGTGGCCTTCGTGAATACGCCCAAATACGGCTATGCCAGCGCCATCTCCATGGTTCTGTTCATCCTGGTGCTGATCATAACCCTCATCCAGTTCAAGGGCGCGTCCGGCGACAACTGAGGAAGGAGGATGTGTGAAAATGTCTGAACCGACTGCAATGATCAAAAACAGCTCCCGCAGGCGCAACCACGCCATCGCGATGACGTTCATCTACATCCTGCTCATCCTCATCGCCGCGCTGATGCTGGTCCCCTTCGTGTGGATGATCTCCGCGTCCTTCAAGATGAACAAGGACGTGTTCACCTTCCCCATCGAGTGGATACCCTCCAACCCCCGGCCCCAGAACTACATAGACATCTGGACCAAGATACCCCTGCTGACCTTCATCAAGAACACCGCCTTCCTGACGGTGGTGGTGACGCTTTTGCAGGTGCTCACATCCAGCTTTGCGGCCTATGCCTTCGCAAAGCTCCAGTTCAAGGGCAAGAACATCCTGTTCCTGGGCTACATCGCCACCATCGCCGTGCCCTGGCAGGCGTACATGGTGCCCCAGTTCATGATGATGCGGGCCTGGCACCTCAACAACACCCACCTGGCCATCATCCTGCTGCAGGCCTTCTCCGCCTTCGGCGTGTTTTTGATGAAGCAGTTTTATGAGGGCGTGCCCACGGAGCTGTGCGAGGCGGCCCGTATCGACGGTCTGTCCGAGTATGGCATCTACGCCAAGATCATGCTCCCCCTGTCGCTGCCCGCGGTGTCCACGCTGGTGATCTTCACCTTCGTCAACACCTGGAACGACTTTTTGGGGCCCCTGATCTACCTCACCAAGAACGAGCTGAAGACCATCCAGATCGGCCTTCGCATGTTCATCAGCCAGTACTCCGCGGAGTACGGCCTCATCATGGCCGCGTCGGTCATCGCGCTGATACCGGTGCTGATCGTGTTCCTGTCCCTGCAGAAATACTTCGTGCAGGGCATCGCGTCCACGGGCCTGAAGGGGTAATATCAACTTAAACTACCGGCGGGGGCACGGGGGGTCTTGAGCCTCCCCTTGTCCCCGCCCTTTTTTGAGGGAACGCCATGAAAACTTTTGACATCACACCGCTCACCCCCGCCGAGGCTTTGGAGGCCCTGGACACGGCGGTGGGCCTGGTGCGGCAGAACCTGTCCCTTTTCACCGACCGCTGCCAGAACCACTCCAGCGTGAACGACATCTACCCTCCCTGCGACAACGTCCAATGGACCTGCGGCTTCTGGCCGGGGGAGATATGGCTTGCCTACGAGCGCACCGGCGACGGCGCCTTTAAAGACGCCGCCCTCAAGCTTGTGGATAGCTTCCTCTATCGCATACAGAACAAGATAGAGGTGGACCACCACGACATGGGCTTTCTATACAGCCTCAGCTGCGTGTCCGCCTATAAGCTCACTGGGAGCGAAAAGGCACGCAAGGCCGCTCTTCTGGCCGCGGATCAGCTCTGCACCCGCTTTCAGGAGAAGGGCGGCTTCATCCAGGCCTGGGGGCCTCTGGGCGCCGCCGACAACTACCGGTATATCATCGACTGCCTCTTAAATGTGCCCCTTTTGTACTGGGCCTCGGACGAGAGCGGCGACGGCCGGTACGCCGATTTGGCCCACCGGCATGTGGCCACCTGCCTTGCCAACTCCATCCGCCCCGACGGCAGCACCTACCACACCTTCTTTATGGACCCGGTCACCGGCGCCCCTGTCCGGGGCGTCACCTGCCAGGGCTACAAGGACGACAGCTGCTGGGCCCGTGGCCAGGCCTGGGGCGTGTACGGCACGGCCATCAGCTACACCTACACCCGCCGGCCTGAGTATCTGGACGCCTTCCGCCGGGTGCTGACCTATTACCTGGACCAGCTCCCCGCCAACTTGATCCCCTACTGGGACATGACCTTCACCACCGGCGACGACGAGCCCTGGGACTCCTCCTCGGCGTCCATCGTGGCCTGCGGCCTATTAGAGGCGGCCAAGTTCGTCTCCGCTGAGGAGGCGGATACCTTCCGCACCCTGGCCGGGCAGATGCTCTCCAGCGTTGCGTCCCTGTGCGCGGTGAAGGAGGGCCCCGCCGGCATCGGCCTTGTGCGCCACGGCACCTACAGCAAAAAGAGCCCCTATAACACCTGCACCCAGGAGGGCGTGGACGAGTGCGTCAGCTGGGGCGATTACTTCTACATGGAGGCCCTGACCCGCTATACCCGGGACTGGAAGCCCTACTGGTGAGCACTATGAAGCTGAACGACAGAAACGATTTTACCGCCCTGATGCGTAAGCTCCTGGACCCTCTGGTGCCTCTCTATTCCCCCGGCGGGGCGCGGCTCATGCTGGGCGAGACCGGCGTCACCTACGATAAGCCCGCCATCGGCCTGGAGGGCTTCTCCCGGCCTCTGTGGGCCCTGGCCCCCTTCTGGCTGGGGGGCGGCCGCTGGCCGGAGATGGAGGCTATCTATCAGAAGGGCCTGGCCGCCGGCACGGACCCGGCCGGTCCGGAGTACTGGGGGGACACGAAGGACTACGACCAGTGCTTCGTGGAGATGGCCGCCATCGCCTGCGCCATGATGGAGGTGCCCCAGATCGTCTGGGAACCCCTGGACGACGGGGCGAAGCGGAGCCTTGCCCGGTGGCTTTACTCCATCAACGAGCACTTCGTGCCCCACTGCAACTGGCTGTTTTTCCGGGTGCTGGTGAACCTGGCCCTGGAACGGGTGGGCATGCCCTTCGACGGCGATATCGTGGAAAAGGACCTGGCGGAAATGGACGGCTGGTACGTCTCCGACGGCTGGTACACCGACGGTCCGGCGGATGTCAAACCCCAGAAGGACTACTATATCCCCTGGGCATTGCAATACTATGGGCTCCTCTACAGCGTGTTCGCCGCGGAAAAGGACCCGGCGCGGGCGGAGGTCTACCGCCGGAGGGCCATGGAATTCGGCGTCAGCTTCGCCGCTTGGTTCGATGAAAACGGCGCCGCCCTGCCCTACGGCCGGAGCCTCACCTACCGCTTCGGCCAGTGCGCGTTCTATGCCGCCTGCGTCTGGGCGGGGCTGGAGCCCCTGCCCCTTCCCGTGATGAAGGGCGTCATCGTGCGCAATCTCCAATGGTGGCTGGACAGGCCCATTCTGGACCGGGACGGGGTACTCACCATCGGCTACTGCTACCCCGACCTATACATGTCCGAGCGGTACAACGCCCCCGGCAGCCCCTACTGGGGCATGAAGAGCTTCCTGCTGCTGGCCCTGCCAGAGGACCATCCCTTCTGGCGGGCAGAGGCCGCGCCCCTGCCGGCGGACATCGCCGTCACGGGCGTATACCCACAACCCGCCACGGGGCTTCTTCTCCAGCGCCTGCCCGACGGCCAGCTCAACGCCTACGCCGCCGGCGAGGTGGAGTATTCCGAGCACGGCCAGTTCGCGGAGAAATACGCCAAGTTCTGCTACAACACCCGCTTCGGCTTCTCGGCCAGCAGAAGTTATGTAAACTTAGAGCAGACCGCGCCGGACAGCATGCTGGCCTTTGTCCTGCCGGGCAAGGACGGGGGCTGGACCTTCGTCCGCCGCCACAGCGAGAGCTTCAAGCTCTGTGCCGACCGCCTGGTCAGCGTGTGGCGGCCCATGCCCGGCGTGCACGTCACCACGGAGCTTATCCCCTGTGAGGGCGGGCACATCCGCCGCCATACCGTGGAGAGCGACATCGCCTGCGAAGCCTATGACTGTGGCTTCGCCGTGCCCAAGTTCGCCCCCGGCTTCGCCCAGCGGGCCCAGGGAGCCGAGGCCGAGGCCCATAACGACAGCGCCGCCTGCCGCGTCCTCTCTCAGGAGGGCGGCGGCCAGGGCGTCATTGTCGAGGCCTGGCCCAACACCAGCCTGTACAGCCCCAACACCGTCATCCCGGCGGTGCGGTATGACATCCGCCCCGGCACGGCGGAGCTAAAGACTTATGTAAACTCCCATGCGGAGTGATCCCATGGCAAAGGAGAGCACAAAAAACGCCCGCGGGGCGCGGGCCAAAAACTGGTGGTATTACCATTGGAAGCTGGTGCTGCTCCTTCTGGTCCTGGCCGCCATCGGCGCCGTCTGCGCCGCGCAGTTCTTCAGCCGGGAGGAGCCGGATATGTCCGTGGGCTACGCGGCCAGAGAGGAGCTGCCCCCGGACGCCGCCGCCGCGCTCACCAGGGCGCTGGCGGGCCTCTGCCCCGACAGGGACGGGGACGGCAAAGCGACAGTAGAACTGGAGCAATTCGCCGTGGACCTGGGAGAAAATGCCGCTCCGGCGGACATGAACGCCCAGATGGCCGGCATCACCCTCATGACCGGCTTCATCTACGACGCCGGTGGGGCGAATCTGTTCCTGCTGGAGGACCCGGAGGGCTTCCAGCGCCGGACCGGCGCGCTGCGGTATCTGGACGGCGCCATCCCCGATGAGGCGAACGCCTACGACGCGGAAAACTGGCAGAGGATGGTCTACGCCATAGCCGACTGCCCCGTGCTGGCGGGCCTGGACCTGCCGGAGGGGCTGTACATCGGCCGGTGCGCCCCCGGGGGCCGGGCCGACCCGGCATACGCGGCGGTCATCGACGAGCTGTGGGCGGCTCTCACTCAAGGGGCCGTACCCCTTGAAAACTGAAACAGGACCTCTTGCGTGCCCGCAAGAGGTCCCTTTTTATTCTTTCGGTTCGTCGTCCTTGAGACTGGCGGCGTATTCCTCCGCCCGCTGTTCGTGCAGTGCCCGGATGGCGTTTTCCAGGTCGAAGGCCTTGTCAAGATGGGAATAGATCACCATGAGGCCTCCGGACAGGGGCAGCCACAGGTTGGTGATGACTACGACCAGCATGCTCACCGGGAGAAAGACCATGACCAGCGCCAGATATACAAGGCATATAAGCGCCGCCCCCAGGGTGGGGAGCAGGTGCCCCAGCGTCAGAAACAGCGCGTTTTTCGCGACGGAGTGAAAGGGCTGGTCAAAAAGCGGTATCAGCGCCCACATCCAGAGGAAAAACCCGGTAGTGAGCACCGTGCCCGCCAGAAGCAATGCCAGGATGAGCATCCCCGCCCCGCCGGGGGCCACGTGGCGGAAGATGAAGTACTGCAGGCCGAACACCAGCGCGCACACCGCCCCGGGAAGCAGGCTCTGCCGTGCGTTTTTCCGCAGGGCGTCCCGCCAGTTGTAGGAGAACATCAGCGGCTCGTCCCTGAGGCTCCGCAGCAGCATGTCCATCAGAGCGCTCCAAAAGGGGCCCGCCAGCATCCCGCCCAGGACGCACACGGCGACGAGCACCAGCAGAAGATGGCTGTTCACGGAGAAATACATGCCGAAAAACCAGGGGATCATGGCCGCGAAGGCCGCGAGGCCGCTGATCCAGAACGCCCCGAAATCCCGCCCGGCCACCTCTCTCCAGCGGGCAAAGCCCTTTTTCCGGGGCGCGTTGGGGTCCATGCCCGGCCCGGGCCGGTCAAATCTCATAAAGGGGAACACGCTGCCGTCACCTCCGCCGTTCCATGTTCATGACAGCAGTATATACCAAAACCGCCTCGCCCGCAATCCCCGGGAGAGGCGGCCGTCAGAGAAGCCGCCCGGCGGGAGTTCCCGCCGGGCGGCGCTTTGTGTCATTCTGTTTGTCTCACATGATCTTGCGGAACAGGGCCTTGAAGTCCTCCACGGTGGCCGGCTTGGGGTTGCCGGGAGCGCAGGCGTCCGCCGCGGCGGACTGGGCCAGGAAGTCCAGGTCCTCCTCCTTGAGCTTGTCCAGCTTCGCGGGGATGCCCACGTCGGCGGACAGCTTCTTCACCGCCTCGATGGCGGCGGCCCGGTACTCACTCTGGTTCATATCATCCACGCCCTTCACGCCCATGGCCCGGGCGATCTCGCGATACTTCTCCCCCGTGGCGTCGGCGTTATACTCCATCACGATGGGCAGCATCATGGCGCAGGCCACGCCGTGGGGCGTGTCGTACACCGCGCCCAGGGTGTGGGCCATGGAGTGGGCAATGCCCAGGCCCACGTTGGAAAAGCCCATGCCGGCGATATACTGGCCCAGGGCCATGCCCTTGCGGCCCTCGGGGTCGTTTTTCTGGGCGGCGCGCAGGTTCGCGGAGATGAGCCGGATGGCCTCCAGGTGGAACATGTCCGTCATCTGCCAGGCCGCGGCGGTGGTGTAGCCCTCGATGGCGTGGGTCAGGGCGTCCATGCCGGTGGCGGCGGTGAGGCTCTCGGGCATGGACAGCATCATGTCCGGGTCCACGATGGCCACGTCGGGGATGTCGTGCACGTCCACACAGACGAACTTACGTTTGCGCTCCACGTCGGTGATGACGTAGTTGATGGTGACCTCGGCGGCGGTGCCGGCGGTGGTGGGCACGGCGATGGTGAACACCGCGTGGTTCTTGGTGGGAGCTACGCCCTCCAGGGACCTCACATCGGCGAACTCCGGGTTGGTGATGATGACGCCGATGGCCTTGGCGGTGTCCATGACGGAGCCGCCGCCCACGCACACGATGCTGTCCGCGCCGAAGGCCTTGAAGGCGGCCACGCCGGCCTGGACATTCTCGATAGTGGGGTTGGGCTTGATGTCCGTGAAGATGGTGTACTCCATGCCCTTTTCCTTCAGGGCGTTCAGGATGCTGTCGATCTGACCGGACTTGACCACATGGTTGCCGGAGGCGATGAAGACCTTCTTGCAGCCGTGGGCGGACAGCTCATTGCCGATCTCGGCCACGGCCCCGGCGCCGTGATAGGATACGTTGTTCAGTACGATGCGATTTGCCATGATCATATTCCTCCTGTTATATGATAAATAGTTTTTCCGCTCTTACGCCAGATACCCCGCCCGGGGGGATACGTGGAAATGCTCCGCCAGCAGATGCAGCTCATCGTCCGTGAGAGTCTGCTTGATGGGCAGGTGGGCGATCTTCATCCAGATCTTCGCCGCCTTCTCCGCCGTCTCGATGAGGCCGAAGGTCTCGTCCAGGTCCTTCCCGGCGCTGTAAATGCCGTGCTGGGCCCAGATCACCAGACGGGCGGTGGCCATCTTCTCCGCCGTAGCCACGCCTATCTCGTTGGTGCCGCAGAGCATCCAGGGCAGCACATTCACCCCGTCCGGGAACACCACGAGGCACTCTGTACACATCTGCCAGAGGGTCCTTGTGAAGGCCCGCTCATCAAGGTCATGGACGTAGGTCATGGCGAGTAAATTCGCCGGGTGGCAGTGCATGACCACCCGGTTGGCCGAGTCCACGGCCAGGCGCGCCGCGTGGCTCATCATGTGGGCGGGAAACTCGCTGGTGAACTTGCCGCCGTCCGTGAAGCCCCAGAGAAGCTCCGCCGTGGCGCCCTTGTCCGTGAGGCGCACCAGGCCCAGGTTCACGTCGGGAGCGTACTGCACGTTCTTGAAATACTTGCCTGTGCCGGTGACGAGAAAGTACTTCCCGTCCAGAGCCGGGGCCTCGAAGCCCGTGGGGATGGTGCGGACGACGGCGTTTACATCCAGGTATTCCGCCACGTCCGCCTCGTCCAGCAGCAGGCTTATATTGCCCCCGTTGCGCTCGTCCCAGGTGTGGGCGTACATATTGGTAGCTGTGCGGATCATCTCCGTCATAAAAGGCGCGGTGAGGATGTCTTTCATAGCTCTCTCCTTATCTCGTGATCACGTCCACGGGGACGTTGAATATTTTGGCCACCTTCAGAATGGTGTCGATATGCCGGCCCACGGCGGCGGCCATATGGTGGGTGGGGCCGGCCTCGCTCCACTTGTCGCAAAACTCCCGGGCCCCGCAGGTGAAGCGTGTGCGCATGTTGGTGTCGCCGAAGGTGAAGATGGGCCCGGGCTCGTTGACGCCCTCGGCCACAACGAATTTGAAGTGGCCGTCCCGGTCCTGGGTGATGCCGAGATATGTCACCGGCCCCGCGGGGGGATAGAACTGGGTCAGGTATCCGCCGCCGGTCTTGCCGTGGAACACGGGGACGATCTTCATGGTTGGCTTTCGCGCCTGGGAGATGTCCGCGTCGCCGGAGCCGGAGTGGCCGATGATGCAGATGTCCTCGTCGAAGTCGATGGAGTACATCTCGGAGAGCTGCCCCGTGCCGGCGATGGTCTTGAGGATGCTCATGGCCATGGCGACTTTGATGTCCCCCTCCACGGCGCAGGCCGTGCCCTGCTTGATGAGCATGGAGAAAGCGGGGATGAGCATGCTGTCCAGCTTCCCGGCCACGCCCTGGGCAAAGCCGTCGTAGTGGGAGGCCACGAAGGCCAGCTGCTCGTCACGCACCCACCGCTCGAAGGCGACCACGTATTTTGCCATGTCCCAGACCTTTTCCACAGTCCCGCCGCCCTCGATGTCGAAGGTGTCCAGGATGTCCTGTGCCTTGGCCCGGATGGCCGCCTCGTCGGTGACGCCGTCGGCGATGGCCCACATCTTCTCCCAGTCGAACTGCTTGGTGTAAAGGCCCATCCGGTGGTAGAGGTTGGTCTCGTCGATGTAGAGGTCCATCATCCCGGGGTAGGGCCGGCCGATCTGGGCAAGGTTCGTATCCCTAAAGCGGCGGCGCACCTGGGCGGCGCGGCACCAGTCCTCTATCTCCGCTTGGGCATGGTCGTCGCCGCCCTCCACCACGCCGGTGATGACCGCGTGGCGCTTTCCGGCCCGCTCCAGGTCCGCCACCATCTCCCCCACGGCCCCGCAGGCGTACAGCGTGCCAAGCCATGCGGCCGTGTCGGTGTGCTCGTAGTCGGGGGCCCGCTTTTTTTGGAGGTTCACCAGCACCACGGGCACGTCCAGGTCCCGCACGGCGGGGAGCATGTTGTAGCTGGTGGCATAGGTGAGAAGCTGCAATATCACCAGGTCCACGTCCGCGGCCCGGAACTTGTCCCCGGCGGCCATAGCCAGCTCCTTGGTTGTGACGAGGCCGCCGTCTATGAGCTCCACCGTATCGGGGATGCGCTTTTTGAAATCGGCGTACTGGCCCTGGAACTCAGGCACCAGGGAGGGGAACTGGGGCAGATAGGCCCCCAGGGCGATGGCGAACACGCCCACTCTCGCTTTTGTCTCCACTAACATGACGTAGCCTCCATTTGTACTTTCAGATTGCCCAGGGCCGTGGCCTCGATGGGCAGAGCGACAACTTTAAGGCCCGTGGCCTCCTCCGTGAGGCGGTTCAGAAAGGCGTTTTTCGCCCCGCCGCCCACGATGTAGAGCTTTTCGTACTTCTTTCCCGTGTTCCGTTCCAGCTCCCGGACAGCGTCCCGGTAGCTGAGGGCCAGGCTTGCATAGGCGCAGCGGAAATAGTCCCCCGGTGCTTTGAGGGCCCCGCCCGCGGCCTCGTCAAAGGTAGCCTTCATGCTCTTCGGGGCCAGAAACGCGGGAGCGTTGGCGTCCACAGTGGCGGTGCAGGTACTTGCCTCCGCCATCTTCACGATCTCGGGAAACGGTGTGTCCGGGCACAGCTCCTTTTGAAGCTCATTCACCAGCCACATGCCCATGATGTTCTTCTGGTAGCGGTCATAGCCTACGCCGCCCTCGTTGGACCAGTTGGCGGCGAGGCTTCCCTCGTCCGTGATGGGCCTTGGCGTCTTCACTCCAAGCAGGGACCAAGTGCCGGAGGAGATGTAGGGCTGGTTTCCTTCCATAGGGATACCCTCCACCGCCGAACCGGTGTCATGGGTGGCACAGAGGACGCATTGGATCCCCTCGTATTCCCCGATGACCGTTCCCGGCTGCCGGAGCTTGGGAAACAGCGCCCGGGGCAGGCCCAGCCGGTCCGCTATCTCCAAATCGAATTCCCCTGTTTGGGCGTTCACCATGCCGGTTGTGGTGGCGTTGGTGTACTCCCGGGCCTTGACGCCGCAGAGCTTCCACATAAGGTACTCCGGCAGCATCAGCATGTCCGTCACGCCCTCCAGCCGCCCGGCCAGCTTGTCCGCGTAGAGCTGGTAGATGCTGTTGAAGGGCTGGAACTGGCAGCCGGTGCGGCGGT
Organism: uncultured Oscillospiraceae bacterium; assembly: GCA_947625045.1. Classification (GTDB taxonomy): domain Bacteria; phylum Bacillota; class Clostridia; order Oscillospirales; family Oscillospiraceae; genus CAJOIG01. The sequence continues at coordinate 164,428 of CANQMW010000001.1, read as the reverse complement.
AGAGCTCCCCGAAGGGCACTTTTTCGTGGACCTTTTCAATGACCGCCCCGGTGCGCCCGTCCCGATAGGCGTAACATGGGAGCACTTCTTCCTCCCCCCGGAGCAGCACATAGTCCACGCCCCAAGTGTCGATGGCCAGGCTCTCGATGTGGCCAAACTCTAACCAGGCCTTGGCGATACCCACCCGGACCTCGTTCAGCAGAGCGGCCATGTCCCATGTCAGGTGGCCGTCCCGCTCCTGTACCCCGTTGGGAAAGCGGTGGACCTCTTTTGTTTTCAGCCCGCCGTCCTCCCACCGGCCCACGATGTGCCGGCCGGACGACGCCCCGATGTCGATGGCAAGATGGCAACTCATATCATCACCCACTGTCGGTATTTTTATCAGTATAGCATATCACGCCGTCCAAAGCAAAAACGATCGCTTCAAATATCACATCTTTTTCATTTATTCCTTTATTCCTTTCATCTGTCCGCAAAGGAGCACTTCTCCCTCGGCAGCTCCTCCGGCAGGGCGGCGCCCAGATAGCGGACAGTCCGGGGGCCGTACCTGGCGCACACATCGTCCACGGCCTTGTCCAGGCGGTGCAGCTTATCCAAGCGTTGGTAATCAGTGAACATATCCGTCTGCTCCGGGGCGTCCACGGGGCTTAAGGCCGCCGTACGCAGGCCCAGGCCCCGCAGGGCCCCTGGCCAGCGGTGCAGCTCCCGGAAAAGGCCCATAGCCCGCTCGTAGAGCTCCCTCGTCACGTCTGTGGGCCGGGGCAGGGCCGCCTGGTGGCCGGTCCAGTGCAGCGTCTTCCCGTCCCGGACGGCCACCTCGATGAGCCGGGTGCGCACGCCGCCGGCCCGGAGCCGGGCCCCCACCTCCTCCGCCAGGGCCAGCATCACCGCCCGCACGTCTCCCTCGCACACCAGGTCCCGGGGCGGCGTGGTGGAGTTGCCGATGCTCTTCACCGGCGGCAGGCAGTCGAAGCGGCGGACGGGGCTGTCGTCCCAGCCGTTGGCGTAGCGGTGGAGCATGAGCCCTCCCTTCCCCAGCCGCAGGCGCAGCGTCTCCGGGTCCGTGGCGGCAAGCTGGCCGATGGTGCGGATGCCCAGCGTCCCCAGGGCCCGGGTAGAGGCGGGCCCGGCGAACAGCAACGCGTTCACGGGCAGCGGCCACACGATCTCACGGAAATTGTCCCGGCCCAGCACCGTCACCGCGTCGGGCTTCCGGTAATCCGAGCCCAGCTTGGCGAAGGCCTTGTTCCAGCTGACCCCCACGCTCACCGTCACACCCAGCTCCCTATGGATGCGCCGGCGCACCTCCTGGGCCGCCAGGTATCCGTCCTTCCAGGCGTGGCAGCCGGTGATATCCAGCCAGCTCTCGTCCAGGCCGAAGGGCTCCTGCCGGTCGGTGAAGTCCGCGTAGATGGCCCGGGCGGCATGGGACACCGCCTCGTATTTTTTGTAATGGGGCGGCAGCACGATGAGCTCCGGGCACAGCTCCCGGGCCTGCCACAAAGCCATACCCGTCTTCACGCCGCAGCGCTTGGCCTCATCGCTCTTGGCCAGAATGATGCCGTGGCGAGCCTTCTCGTCTCCGCCCACCGCCACCGGCAGGCCCCGCAGCTCCGGCCGGGTGAGCAGCTCCACGCTCACATAGCAGCTGTTGATATCCGAATGTAAGATGACCCTTTCCATGGGTCCATTATATATCGCTTATTTGGAGAAGTAAAGCATAATTTTCTCCTAAAAAGAGAAATATATTGCAATCACTCTCTCTATGCTATATACTGTATTCATTAAAGGGAGGGATGAGCCATGTTCGAGGATATCGGCGGCCATATCGCGGCTCTGCGGCGGCAGGCGGGCCTGTCCCAAAAGGAGCTGGCCCATAAGCTGACGGCCCTGGGCGAGCCCATCTCCGACAAGGCGCTCTCCAAATGGGAGAAAAATGCCACTCTCCCCTCCGCCCGGCAGTTCCTGCTCCTGTGCAAGGCCCTGGAGGTGCAGGATATCTCCGGGGAGTTTTTGGGCGAGGGGCTGGCCGGCGGGCTCAACGCCGCCGGGCGGCGGAAGCTCACGGAATACGCGGACTTACTTCGCCGCAGCGGGCTCTATGAGCCCCACCTGGAGCGGGGCCGGGCCATACGGCTCTATACCCTCGCGGCCAGCGCCGGGCCCGGGCAGTTCCTGGACGACGGGGATTTCCGGTGGATCGACGCCGCCGGCGCCCCCCGGCAGGCGGATTTCGCCGTGCGGGTGGCGGGGGACAGCATGGAACCCAAGTACCACGACGGGGACACGGTGTACGTGAAGGCGGCCCCCTCGGTGCCTGACGGAGAGACGGGGCTTTTCTCCTGGCAGGGCAGCGGCTTCATCAAGGTCCTCCACGACCGGCCCGACGGGGTATATCTGCACAGCCTGAACCCGGCCTATGACGACATCCCCATCTCCGACCCCGCTCAGCTGCGGGTGTTCGGGCGCGTTTTATAAGGAGAGCATCCTATGAAACTGACGAAGACGACATGCTGGCGCATCGGCCTGACGGCCTTCCTGCTGTATCTGGCCATCTATTACTGGCCCGCGGCGTCGAAGTTCGTGTCCGTGCTGCTGGGGGCGGCGGTGCCCCTGATGCTGGGCGGCGTCATCGCCTATGTCATCAATATCCTCATGGGCTTTTACGAGCGCCACCTCTTCCCCGGCGCGGCGGGCCGGAAGGCAAAGTGCCGCCGGCCGGTGTGCATGGTGGGGGCAGTGCTGACGGTGCTGCTGGTGCTGTATCTGGTGGTGCGGCTGGTGGTGCCGGAGTTCCTCTCCTGCGTCAACGCCCTCATAAAGCAGGCCCCCGCGGCGGTGAATGAACTGCTGAAGAACCCCTACGTGCAAAAGCTCATCCCGCCCGATATCGAGGAAAAGCTGGCGGCCATGGACTGGCCCGGCCTCATAGGCAAGGCCCGCAGCATCCTCCTGTCCGGCGTCAGCGGCGCCGCCGGGGCGGTGGGCTCCATCTTCTCCGGGGCGGTGACGGTGCTGTTCGCGCTGATCTTCGCGGTCTACCTGCTGCTGGGGAAGGACACCCTGGGCCGGCAGTGCCGCCGGGTCATCACCACGTACCTGCCCGAGAAATGGGAGCGCCGGGTGATGTACGTGCTGCGGCTGCTGGACGGGTGCTTCCGCAAGTACGTGGTTGGCCAGTGCACCGAGGCGGTCATATTGGGCGGCCTCTGCATCGGCGGGATGCTGCTCTTCCGCTTCCCTTACGCCACCATGGTGGGCACGCTGGTGGGCGTGACGGCCCTCATCCCCGTGGCCGGGGCCTATATCGGCGCGGGCGTGGGCGCGTTCATGATATTGTCCGTGTCCCCCATCAAGGCGGTGTGGTTTCTGGTGTTCATCGTCATCCTCCAGCAGCTGGAGGGGAACATCATCTATCCCCGGGTCGTGGGCTCCTCTATCGGCCTGCCCGGCATATTCGTGCTGGCGGCGGTGACCATCGGCGGGGCCATGTTCGGCGTGTTCGGGATGCTGGTGGGCGTGCCCCTGACGGCGGCCATCTACCAGGCCATCCGGGACGACCTGGCCCTCCGGGACGGCAGGGCCGTGGCCGTGAAGGACGAATAACGTTTAAACTGCGCCGCGAAGCGGCGATATTACTTGCGAGGTGACTTCTATGGCAAAAGCAAAGGTTTATTTCACGAAGAAGCTGAGCCCCGAGACCGTGGTGGAGATGTATGAGCGCCTTGGCGTGACCCTGCCCGGCAAGGTGGCGGTAAAGGTCCACTCCGGCGAGGAGGGCAACCAGAACTACCTGCACCCCGAGTTCATGCGCCCCATGGTGGAGCATGTGAAGGGCACCGTGGTGGAGTGCAACACCGCCTATGACGGCGAGCGCAACACCACCGAAAAGCACCGCAAGCTCCTGGCCGGCCACGGCTGGATCAAGTACTTCAACGTGGACCTGCTGGACGCGGAGGGCCCGGACCTTATCCTGCCCGTACCGGGCGGCAAGATCCTGAAGGAAAACCACGTGGGCAAGGACCTGGCCAACTATGACTCCCTGCTGGTGCTGAGCCACTTCAAGGGCCACCCCATGGGCGGCTATGGCGGAGCATTAAAGCAGCTCTCCATCGGCTGCGCCTCCAGCGCGGGCAAGAGCCTCATCCACTCCGGCGGCGTGGACTCTGATCAGGCCACCTGCTGGGACAATCACGCTGGGAAGCTGGCCTTCTGCGAGGCCATGGCGGACGCGGCGTCCAGCGTGGTTGAGATGTTCAAGGGCAAGTGCGCCTTCGTGAGCATGATGTGCAATCTGTCCGTGGACTGTGACTGCTGCGCCGTGGCGGAGGACCCCTGCATGGCCGACATCGGCACCCTCTCCTCTCTGGACCCGGTGGCGCTGGACAAGGCCTGCATGGACCTGATCTACGCCTCCAAGGACCCGGGCCGGGACCACTTCCTGGAGCGGGTGGAGTCCCGGGAGGGCACCCATACCATCGACGCCGCCGCGGCCCTTGGCTTCGGCACCGAGGATTACGAGCTGATCGTGGTGGATTGATAGAGGCCGCAGGTTTTGCCCGGACGGGCCCGACAGTATGCCTGCTGCTAAAGTTCGCTTCGCTCACCAACCGCATCCGGCACACTGCCGGCTCCCGCCGGGCGTCGGGCCGGCACACTCACCCAGCGTCAGATTAGCAAACTAACAGCGCCAGCCGTATCGGCTGGCGCTGTACTCTTATTCTCTTACACTCTCTCCCACAGGAGCATGTTGTCCTCAAACCGGACCGCGAGGCGGCCGGTGTCCTTGAGCCAGGAGAGATAGGACCGGACCGTGCTGCCCACCAGGGCGTACTGCTCAAAGTTCATGGCGAGACCGTAGTCCGCGAACAGCCGCTGCAATATACGCTCAAAGTTCATGGGCTCCCGGCACAGGTCCGTGATATGCTCCGCTATCTCATTCACCTGGTCGATGTTGTACTGAGCAAGGTCCTGGATGTTCTCCGCCGCGGGGGCGTGGGCGGGCACGAACAGGGCCGCCTCCATCCCCTTCACCTTTTCCAGCGTGGCGAGATAGGCCCCCACATCGTAGATGAAGCCTATCCGGTACTTCTCCAGCGTCTCCCGGCTGGACAGGCAGTCCGCCAGGTACACCACGTCCCCCGGCGCCCGGAACCCCACCATATCGAAAAAGTGCCCCGGCAGAGGTATCATCTCAAAACCCTCCGGCAGCGCCTCCGCCGTGAGAGGCTCGGCGTCGCTGGCCTGGGCCATGAGGAACTTGTGCCGCAGGTCCTTGCAGGGATAGCCGCCATACAAAAACGCGGGCTCCAGCACCGTGTGCCGGGTCATATCGCACTCGATGCCGGGGGCGTATATCCTGCAGCCCGTCTGGGCCTGCAAATATTTGTTGCCGCCGATGTGGTCGGCGTTGGAGTGGGTGTTGTATATGGCCGTCAAATGCCAGCCGTTGGCGTCCAGAAGCTGCCGGACCTTCCGGCCGGCGTCCTTGTCGTTGCCGCTGTCGATGAGGCACACGTCCCCGCCTTCCAGCCGCACCAGGCCCATCTTCGCCGGGGACTGGATATAGTAACACCTCTCGGACACCTGGACCAGTTCGTACATAGCGCATCCTCCTTAAACAAAAGACCTCACAGCCGGAGGCCGTGAGGTCTTTGCATTTTAGTAATACCGCTTATGTTTGTTCTTGCGGGCCGCCTCAGACTTCTTGCGGCGCTTCACGCTGGGGCTCTGATAGTACTCCTTCCGGCGGAGGTCGTTCATGACGCCAGCCTTCGCGCAGCTGCGCTTGAACCGCTTGAGCGCGTTATCGAGAGATTCGTTCTCTTTGACATAGATTTCCGACATTCTGTTTTCCCTCCCTCCGAATACGCCTCATATGTGCTTTCTCTGCGGACCTTGGATATTATAAAGGTTTTACGGCCGATTGTCAAGAAAATCCTTATTTTTTCGGCTTTACGATGAGGTTCACCAGCCGGTCCTTCACCACGATGGTCTTCACCACGTCCATGCCCTCCAGGGCGCGGGCGGCCTTGGGCTCCGCCATGGCGGCGGCCACGGCCACCTGGTCGGGGCAGCCGGTGGGGACGGTGACGGTGCCCTTGAGCTTGCCGTTCACCTGCACCGCCAGCTCCTTCATCTGCTCCACGGTCTTGGCCTCGTCGTATTCCGGCCACTTCTGGGCCATGGCCCGGCCGGCAAAGCCCAGCATCTCCCACATCTCCTCCACTACGTGGGGGGCGAAGGGGCTCAGGAGCTTCAGCAGGACTTCCATGTCGCCCCGGCTGGGCTTGGTCTTGTAAAAGTCGTTCACCAGGGTCATCATGGCGGCGATGGCGGTGTTGAACTTCATCTCTTCAATATCCTGGGAGACCTTCTTGATGGTCTGATGGACGGCGGTCTCATGGGCGGGGCTTATCTCGTCCCCCGCGGGGCCGGCCTCGGCCAGGGCCCACACGCGATCCAGGAACTTCTTGCAGCCCTTCACGGCCTCGTCAGACCAGGCGGCGGCCTTTTCAAAGTCGCCGATGAACATGGTGTAAAGGCGCAGGGTGTCGGCGCCGTACTTGGCCACCACGTCGTTGGGGTTGACCACGTTGCCCCGGCTCTTGGACATCTTCACGCCGCCCTCGCCAAGGATCATGCCGTGGCTGGTGCGCTTGGCGTAGGGCTCCTTGGTTGGCACCACGCCGATGTCATAGAGGAACTTGTGCCAGAACCGGGAATAGAGAAGGTGCAGCGTGGTGTGCTCCATGCCGCCGTTGTACCAGTCCACGGGGGTCCAGTACTTAAGCGCCTCGGGCGAGGCCAGGGCGTCGGCGTTATGGGGGTCCGTATAGCGCAGGAAGTACCAGCTTGACCCGGCCCACTGGGGCATAGTGTCCGTCTCCCGCTGGGCGTCGCCGCCGCACTTGGGGCACTTGCAGCGGACCCAGTCCGTCATCTTGGACAGGGGGCTCTCGCCGGTGTCGGTGGGCTCATAGCTCTCCACCTCCGGCAGCAGCACGGGCAGTTCCTCCTCCGGCACGGGCACCCACCCGCACTTGGGGCAGTTCACCATGGGGATGGGCTCGCCCCAGTACCGCTGGCGGGAGAAGACCCAGTCCCGGAGCTTGTAGTTGACCTTCCGCTCGCCTACGCCCTTTTCCTCCAGCCAGGCGATCATCTTCTCCTTGGCCTCCTCCACAGGCAGGCCGTTGAGGAACCCGGAGTTCACGAGCTCGCCGGTCTCGCAGTCGGTGTAGGCGGCCTCGTCCACATTACCGCCCTTGACGACTTCGATAATGGGCAGGCCGAAAGCTTTGGCGAAGTCCCAGTCGCGGCTGTCGTGGCCGGGCACGGCCATGATGGCGCCGGTGCCGTAGGTGGCCAGCACGTAGTCGGAGATGAAGATGGGTATCTCCTGGCCGTTCACGGGGTTTATGGCGGCCACGCCCTCCAGGCGCACACCGGTCTTCTCCTTGGAAAGCTCCGTGCGCTCCAGCTCGGACTTATGGGCCGCGGCGTCCTGATAGGCCTTCACCGCGTCGGCGTTTTTGAGAAGAGGCATCCACTTGGTCAGCAGCGCGTGCTCCGGGCTCATGACCATGTAGGTCACGCCGAAGAGGGTGTCGCACCGGGTGGTGAAGATGCGCATCTTGTCCCCGGCGGTGGTGTCGAAGTCCACCTCGGCGCCCTCGCTGCGGCCGATCCAGTTGCGCTGCTGTATTTTGACCCGCTCGATGTAGTCCACCTCGTCCAGGTCGTCGATGAGCCGCTGGGCGTAGGCGGTGATGCGCAGCATCCACTGGCTCTTCTCCTTCTGGATGACCGGCGAGCCGCACCGCTCGCACACGCCCTCCACGACCTCCTCGTTGGCCAGCACGCACTTGCAGGAGGTGCACCAGTTCACGGGCATGGTGGCCTTGTAGGCCAGGCCCTTCTTCCACATCTGCAGGAATATCCACTGGGTCCACTTATAGTATGTAGGATCCGTGGTATCAACCACGCGGTCCCAGTCGAACCCGAAGCCCAGCATCTTCAGCTGGCTCGTAAAGTTCGCCACATTGCGGCGGGTCACGTCGTGGGGGTGCATGTGGTTTTTGATGGCGTAGTTCTCCGTGGGCAGGCCGAAGGCGTCGTAGCCGATGGGGAACAGCACGTTGTAGCCCTGCATCCGCCGCTTGCGGGCAATGATGTCCATGGCTGTATAGGGCCGGGGATGGCCCACGTGCAGGCCCTGGCCGGAGGGATAGGGGAACTCTATGAGGCCGTACCACTTGGGCCGGCCGTCGCCGGTGACGGCGGCATAGGGCTTTTCCTGCTCCCATATGCCCTGCCACTTTTTCTCGATGCGCTCAAAATCGTATGCCATGACTTATGCCTCTACTATCTCCTTGATATCCATGTCCAGAGCGTCGTTCCACAGCCGCTCCAGGCTGTAAAATTCCCGGGCCTCCCGCTGGAAGATGTGCACAACCAGGCACCCGAAGTCTAAGAGCAGCCACGTGCTGTTGCGGCTGCCCTCCCGGCGGACGGGGGGCATCCCCGCCTCGGATAGGCGCTTGTCCACCTCGTCGTACAGGGTGCGCACATGGGTGGTGGAGTTGGCCGTGCAGATGAGGAAATAGTCCGCCAGCACGGTGAGCTCCGTGGTCTTCAAAAGGCGTATATCCGTGGCCTGCTTGTCCGCAAGTGCCTTGGTCGCCAGCTTTGCCGCGTCAAAAGGTTCCATGGTCCATCCTCCTCTTTATTCCTTGGCGTCCCCATCCAGTTGGACGGGCGATGCGCCTTTATCTTCCAGTTTTTTCAAATAATACTCTTGTGTTCGGGCCGTGTCCGGGTGGACGGGCAATCCCCGCTCCGCCACGTAGGAGAGCGTCCGACGGGCGCACAGCTCCACCGCGGCGTCCAGGTCCTCAAAGGCAGCCTTTCGGATGGCCTCCAGGGCCGGATAGGGCTTTCGCCCCAGCTCGATGGCATCCGCGAGATACACGATCTGCTCCAATCGCGTCATCCCCGGCCGGCCAGTGGTGTGGTACCGTATGGCGTCCGCGATATGGTCCGGCACGCCGAACATATCCCGGGCAAAGGCCGCGCCGGTCTTGGCGTGCATGAGCTCGGTATTCTCCCGCTCCCACTTATCGGCCATGATACCATACTTTTCGCCCAGGCGCAACTGGTCCGGGCCCGCGGTTTTCTTCGTGATATCGTGGAGGATAGCGGCCTCCGCCGCGTCGGACTCATCCTCCCCCCATCGCAGAGCCAGCCGCCGGGCCATCTCCTCCGCGCCCCGCACATGGGCCACGCGGGTGGGCTTTAAGTAGGCATAGGCCTTTTCCCGCAGCCAGTCCAGGTCCGGCCGGGCCTCATAGAGCCGGCGGCGGATGATATAGGCGTACACAACCTCGGTGAGGTATTCCCGCCCCTGCCGCTTTGGCAGCAGCGCCCGGACCTGGGTGGAGGACACCGTCACCGGCTCCCCGTCAAGGACGTACACCGTCGCTCCATACGCCTCCCGCAGATGGGCGGCCTGGGCCTCTATCTCCCCTTCCCGGCCCGCCTCCCGGGCAAATACGGCGAGGGAGGCCAGCGCCATGATGACCTCCGGCTCATGCCACGTCTCGATGGAGAGGAGCATGTCCGTGCCCATGAGGAAGACCAGCTCTGCCTTGGGATACTCTGCCCGCAGCTCGCGCAGGGTATCCGACGTATAGCTGGGCCCGGCGCGCCGGATCTCCATATCCGAGGCCTCGCAGCCCGGCAGGGCCTCCGCCGCGAGGGCCGTCATGGCAAGGCGGTGCTCCTTCGCCGGGGTGCCCGCCGCCAAGGCCTTGTGGGGCGGGTCCGCTGCCGGGATGAGCAGAGTCTTGTCCGGCGTCAGCGCCTTTATGGCCGTCTGGACCGAGCGGAGGTGGCCCAGATGGGGCGGGTTGAAGCTGCCCCCGTAGATAAGCACGCGCATCGTCACGCCTTGGGCAGTATTATCTTGGCCCCGTCAGGACGGGCTTTATACAGCACGAACACCTTTCCGATGACCTGCACGCCCTCGGCGTCACACGCCTCGCACAAGACCTCCTGGGCCTCCCGGGCGGTGAACATGCAGTTTTCCTGCACCCGGCCCTTCACCAGCTCCCGGGCCGCCAGGGCCTCTTTGGCCTGGGCGATGACCGGGTCAGTGACGCCGGCCTTGCCGACGTATAATATGGCCTCCTCCTTCTGCGCCAGGGAGCGCAGGTAGGCCCGCTGCTTTCCTGTCAGCATATGCCTCTCTCCTTCAGCCTCTCCCGAAGGGCCGCCAGGGCCCGTGCCCGGTGGGAGAGGGTATTTTTCACTTCCTGGCCCAGCTGGCCGAAGCTGGCGTCATACCCCTCCGGGGCGAACACCGGGTCGTAGCCGAACCCGGCGTCCCCGGCGGGGGCTTCCAATATCCGCCCGGGGCACTCCCCCCGGACCGCGATCTTCTCCCCATCCGGGAACAGGCACACGATGGCGCTTACGAACTTCGCCCGCCGGTCGGCGACGCCTTTCATCTGCTCCAGAAGGTATTCATACTTCTGCTTGTCCGTCCAGGCCTTGCCGCCCCCGTAGCGGGCGGAATGGACCCCGGGCGCGCCGTTCAACGCCTCCACGCACAGGCCCGAATCATCCGCCACGGCGGCATGGCCGGTGGCCTGCAATACGGCGGATGCCTTCAAAAGAGCGTTATCTTCAAAAGTCTCGCCGGTCTCCTCCACGTCAAGGTCCAGGCCCAGCTCCCCCTGGGACAGGATCTCGTATCCCAGCGGCTCCAGTATCTCCCGAAACTCCCGGACCTTACCCTTGTTGCCGGTAGCCAGGATGAGCTTCATCGGACCATGTCCTCCGCGAACTCCCGGGCGTCGAAGACCTTCAGGTCGTCCACACCCTCGCCCACGCCCACCAGCTTCACGGGCACGCCCAGCCGCTGGGCGATGGAGAACACCACGCCGCCCTTGGCGGTGCCGTCCAGCTTGGTCAGGACGATGCCGGTGACCCCGGCGGCCCCGGCGAACTGTTCCGCCTGGATGAGACCGTTCTGGCCGGTGGTGGCGTCCAGCACCAGCAATATCTCGCAGTCGGCGTCGGGAAGCTCCCGGCCCACGATCTTTGTGAGCTTTGTAAGCTCGTTCATCAGGTTCTGCTTGTTGTGCAGCCGCCCGGCGGTGTCTACGATGATGATGTCGGAGCCCCGGGCCTTGGCCGCGTTGCAGGCGTCGAACACCACCGCGCCGGGGTCGCCCCCCTCGCCATGGCGGACGATGTCCGCGCCGGTGCGCTGGGCCCATATGCCCAGCTGCTCCGCCGCCGCGGCGCGGAAGGTGTCCGCCGCGCACAAGAGGACCTTTTTCCCCTGCCCGGCGAATATCTTCGCCAGCTTTCCGATGGTAGTGGTCTTGCCCACGCCGTTGACGCCCACCATGATGACCACGGCGGGCTTGGTATCCAAATGCAGCACGGGAGGGCCGGCCTTTTCCATCTCCTCCGTGAGGATGTCCACCAGTTTATCCTGCACAGCGTCGCCCTTCAGACCTTTCTCCCTGCGCAGGGCCTCCACGGCGGTCTCCGCCACCTCCACCCCGGCGTCCGCCAGGATGAGCCGCTCCTCCAGCTCCTCCAAAAAGTCCTCGTCGACGCGGGAGAAGGCCGCGAACAGCCCCGACAACAGACCCTTTTTCTTCTTCTCCGGCTTTTTCTCGGGCGCGGGCGCTGGTACAGGCTCCGGTTCGGGCTCCGGCTCCGGCTCCGGTTCGGGCACGGAGACCTCCTCCGGTGCGCCTTCGGCGGCGGCCATGGCTTCCGCCGCAAGAGCCTCGTCCCAGTCCTCGTCCTGTTCCTCTTCGGGCCGCTCCGGCTGTTCGGCCTGGAGGCGCCCCTCGTCCTCTCTGTCCTTATCCTTGCTTCTGAACTTGCTGAAAAGTCCCATGATCTTCTCCTTGACTTATCGTGATATGCCCGCCGCGTGAATGGGAGGTTGGAGCGGCCTGCGCCGGAAATCAGTTCTCGGCGGTCTTCTGGGCCTCGGCCAGATCCAGCTCTATGACCTGGCTGACGCCCTTCTCCTGCATGGTCACGCCCAGCAGCACGTCCGCCTTCTCCATGGTGCCCCGGCGGTGGGTGATGACCACGAACTGGGTCTTGTCCAGCCGGTGGAGATAGTCCGCGAAGCGGAACACGTTCTCCTCGTCCAGCGCCGCCTCGATCTCGTCCATGACGCAAAAGGGCGTGGGCTTCAGCTTCAATATGGAGAAGTACAGGGCGATGGCCACGAAGGCCTTCTCGCCGCCGGACAGGAGGCTTATGTTGCTCACCGCCTTGCCGGGGGGCTGGACCTTTATCTCGATGCCGCAGTTGAGGCAGTCGGACTCGTCCTCCAGCCGGAGGCTGGCCCGCCCGCCGCCGAAGAGCTCCAGGAACGTAGAGCGGAAGCTCTGGTCGATGGCGGCGAACTCCCGGGTGAATATCTCCTCCATCTGCCGGGTGATGTCCCCGATGATACCCAGCAGCTCCTCCTTGGCCTTGGCGATGTCGTCCCGCTGGCCGGTGAGGTAGTCGTACCGCTCTCCCACCCGCTTGCTCTCCTCGATGGCCCCCAGGTTGGGGGTGCCCAGCTCCCGGATGGCCCGGCGCAGCTCCGATACCCGCCGGTTGGCCGCCGCCATGCTCTCCAGGGGCTGGCGCAGGTCTTGGGCGGCAGTACGGGTCAGCTCGTAGTTGTCCCAGAGCTTATCGACGATCTGCTTTTCCTCCATCTCCGCGGCCAGGGTCTGGTTTTCGATGTTGCCCACCAGCCGCTCCTGATCGATGAGGGCCTCATTCTGGCGCTGGGCATCCTTGTCCGCCTGGGTGCGCTTGGCCTCCAGGTCCAGCTTCTGGGCGGTGAGAGAGCGTATCTCCTCCCGGAAGGCCTCCGCTTGCTTTGCAAGCTCCGTGCCCCTGGCCTCGTTCTCCTCCAGGGCCTGGTCGATGGCGTCGTTCTTCTTCTCATAGGTGGCCATGAGGTTCCGCCGCTGGCTGCCGCCGGCGGTCATGGCCTCCTTCACGTCGGTGAGCTGCCCGGCGCTGGTACGCTTGGCCTCCCGCTCCGCCTGCAATGACGCCGCCTGCTGCTGGACCTGGCTCAGCTCCTGGCCGGCCACGTCCATGTCATACCGGGCCGCGGCCAGCTCCCGCTCCGCCCCGGCCAGGGCCTCGCTCTTTTCCTGCTGGCGCTTCAAAAGCCCCACCCGCTCTTCCCGCAGGCGGGCCAGCTCATTGGCCCGGGACAGGATGCCGGTGCCCTTGGCGGCGCTGCCGCCGGTCATGGAGCCCCCGGCGTGGATCATCTGCCCGTCCAGGGACACGATGCGAAATTCGTTGTTGTGCCGTCTCGCGATGGCCACCGCGTCGGAGAGGGTCTCCGCCACCACGGTCCGGCCCAGGAGGCTCTCGAAGATGTTCTGATACTTCCCGTCAAATCGGACCAGGTCCAGGGCCAGGCCCAGATAGCCCCGCTCCCCCTCGGGCAGGCGGCGCAGGGTATTGCCCCGGATGGCGCTGATGGGCAGGAAGGTGCCCCGCCCGGCGTCCCGGCGCTTCAAAAACTCGATGGCATTTTTGCCGTCCTCGGGCTCGTCCACCACAATGTTCTGGGCCGCCGCGCCGAGAGCCGTCTCGATAGCGAGGGCGTACCGGTCCTCCGCCCGGACCAGGTTCGCCACCGGCCCGTGGACGCCCCGCAATGCGCCGGAGCGGCTTTCCCGCATGACGGTCTTCACCGCCCGGTTGAAGCCCTCGTAGTCCTTCTCCATCTCGGCGAGCATGTTGATGCGCCCGTCCATGCTCCGGCCGTCCACCGTGAGGCGGGTGACCTCGTCCCGCAGGGCGTTCACCTTGCTCTCCCGGCCGGCCATCTTCATGCGGTGGCCGTTCACGATGTTGGAAAGCTGGTTTATCTTTCCGGTCAGCTCCTGCTCCGCCGTCTCGATCTCCCCAATGCGGTCGTTGAGGGCCGCTATCTGCTCCTCCAGGGCCTTGATGCGTCCGGCGTCCTCACTCATGTCGTTCAAAAGCCGCTGGATGCTCTCGTTGTTGCTGTTCTTCTCCGCCGCCAGCACCGCCGCGGCCTGGCGGTTTTCGCCGATGGCGGCCTCCTGGGCGGTGAGCTTTTCCCGGACAGCCTCGGCCTCCAGGTCCTTCTCACGCATGCGCTCGGTGATGGTCTCCGAGCGCTGATAGTTGGCCGTGACCTCCGCCCGCATGCGGGCAAGCTCCGCCTTGGCGGCCTCATGACTGGCCTGGATGGAGGCGGCCTGATCCGCCAATTTATCCAGCTCCGCCATCCATACGGATACCTCCAGCCCTTTGAGCTCCTCCCGGAGTGTCAGGTACTTCTCCGCCACCGCCGCCTGTTTTTTGAGGGGCGTGAGCTGCATCTCCAGCTCGTCTATCTTGTCTCCTACCCGCAGCAGCGCGTCGTCCGTGGCGGAGAGCTTTCGCTCCGCCTCCTCCTTGCGGAAGCGGAAGCGGGAGATGCCCGCTGCCTGTTCGAATATCTCCCGGCGGTCGGTGCTCTTGGCGGAGACGATCTCGCTGATGCGGCCCTGGCCGATGATGGAGTAGCCGTCCCGGCCCAGGCCCGTGTCCATCAGCAGTTCGTTCACGTCCCGCAGGCGCACGGATTCTTTATTTATGTAATACTCGCTGTCGCCGCTGCGGTAATACCGGCGGGTGATGGCCAACTCGTCGCTTTCGACGGGAAAGATACGGGCGGTGTTGTCCAGCACCAGGGTCACCTGGGCAAAGCCCAGCTTGCCCCGCTTCTCGGTGCCGCCGAAGATGACGTCCTCCATCTTCCCGCCCCGGAGGGCCCGGGTGCGCTGCTCGCCCATGACCCACAGGACCGCGTCGGATATGTTGGACTTGCCGGACCCGTTGGGCCCGACGATCATGGTCACGTTCCGGTCGAACTCGATACGCGTCCTGTCCGGGAAGGACTTGAAGCCCTGTATCTCCAGTGCCTTTAAATACAAAATCTTATACCTCTACGCCGTTTCTATGCCGAAAATAACACAATATATAGTATACTCCCATCAGGGTCTCACGTCAACCAGAACTATGCCCTCTCCCGCCGTTTCCAGGCCCTTTACGGCCAGGGAGCGGAGGGAGAACTGCGCCGTCAGCGCGGCGATATTGCTCCTGTGCTGGCCGATGAGGGCGGACACCCGCTTTGGGTCCACCCCCAGGGTCGCGGCGCTGCCGGCGGGGATGCCCGCCAGTACCTTTTCCGCCTGCCGCCGCAGTATCTCCGCGCGGACCAGCTCCCCCAGGGCGGGGTGATAGGCCCCCGCCGCGGCTCCCCCGGCGGAGAGCTCCGCCGTGGGATTGAGCCCCAGGCGGATGACCGGGATATGGGCCGCCTCAAAAAGCGGCAGGATGTCCGCGCACACCGCCACCGCGTCGGCTACGGTGTGTTCTTTGTACGTCCCGGCCCGCCACATATCCTCCAGCGCCGTCCCCTTCACGATGACGGTGGGGTATATCCGCGCCCCGTCAGGGGCGAGGGCAATGATGCGCCGGGCCGTCTCCACGTCTTTGGCCCGGTCCGAGCCGGGCAGGCCGGTCATCATCTGCAATATGAGCTTGAGGCCCGCAGCCTTTACGAGCCCCGCCGCCCGCTCTGTGTCCGCCGCGGTGTGGCCCCGGCCGGATGCGGCCAGCACGGCGTCATCCATGGACTGGGCCCCCAGCTCCACGGTGGCGACACCATAGCTTTTCAGCATGGCGAGGCCCGCCTCGTCCACCGCGTCGGGCCGGGTGGAGAGGCGTATGGCCGCCACGGTCCCGTCGGCCCGGTAGGGCTGGGCGGCCTCCAACAGTTCCCGCTGCAACACAGGGCTCACCGCCGTGAAGCTGCCCCCGTAAAAGGCCAGCTCCAAGCCGGAAAGTCCCTCCTCCTTGGCCCTTTCCAGGGCCGAGGTCACGTCGCGCCCGGAAACAGGCAAAGGGCTGCCGGAGATGCGCTTCTGGTCGCAGAAGACGCATTCGTTCGGGCAGCCCCAGTTGGGTACGAACAGGGGGAGTATCCTCGCTCTCGCCATCAGCTTTTCAGCTTCTCCAAGGCCGCTTTGGCGGCGGCCTGCTCCGCTTCCTTCTTGCTCTTTCCATCGCCGGTGACCGTGGCGCCGTCATGCAGGGCCACGCTGGCCACGAAGGTCTTGTCGTGGTCCGGGCCGGACTCGCCCACGATAGCGTACACCGGCGCGGCGCCGCCGGCGCGCTGGAATATCTCCTGCAGCTGGGTCTTGTAGTCCGTCCGGGCGGGGCGGCGCCCCGCCTGCACGTCCTTCAATATGCGCTGGTCGATGAACCGCTCCGCCGGTTCCAGGCCCCCGTCCAGATAGATGGCGGCGATGATGGCCTCCACGCAGTCGGCCAGGATGGAGGTGCGGGTGCGCCCGCCGTTGCACTGCTCGTTCTTGCCCAGGCGGATATAGTCCCCCAGGTCCAGGGCCAGGGCCACCTGATGGAGGCTGGCCTCGCACACAAGCTCCGCCCGCAGGCGGGTCATGCCCCCCTCGGGCATATCCGGGTACAGCCGGCAGATGGTCTTGGCCGCGCAGAAGCCCAGCACCGCGTCGCCCAGAAATTCCAGGCGCTCGTTGCTGTGCAGCTTCTGGGGCTGTTCATTGGCGTAGGAGCTGTGGGTCAGGGCCGTCTCCAGGTAGGAGCGGTCACGAAAGGTGTAGTCCAGGCGCTGTTCCAACCGCTCCATTACCCGGCGGTGTGGGCGGTGACGTAGGCGGCCAGGTCGCCGATGGTGCGCAGCTTTTTCAGCTCCTCCTCGGGGATCTCGTCCAGGCCGAACTCGTCCTCCACCTCCACGATCAGCTCCACCACATCCACGGAGTCGATGCCGATGTCCTCCAGGAAGGTGGTGTTCTCGTTCAGCTCGGAGGCTTCCAGGCCGAACTGCTCGCAGAGCATCTCGATGATCTTGTCGTATACCATAGTCTTATTCCTCCCCGGCTTCCGCCGATTTTGGTTTTTCCAGTTTCATATATCCGATGTTGGCCTCGATGGCCCCGGCCACATCCGCCTGCACGCAGGCGATGGCCTGGCGCACGGCATTGAATATGGCCCGGTCGTCGGAGCTGCCATGGGCCTTGATGACGGGCTTGGAGATGCCGATGAGGGCCGTGCCGCCCACCGCGGAGGGGTCCAGCATATCCTTCATGCCGTAAAGCTCCTTCTTGATGAGCAGGGCGCCGATCTTCGTCTTCAGGCTTCCGTACATGACGGTCTTCAATTGCTTGAACATGAACTTGGCCAGACCCTCGGTGGTCTTCAGCATCACGTTGCCGGCAAGGCCGTCCGTCACCAGCACGTCCGCCTTCCCGGCGAACAGGTCGCTGCCCTCGGCGTTGCCCACAAAATTGATGCGCCCGGCGTCGGAGGCGGCCTTCAAAAGGGCAAAGGTCTCCTTTTGCAGCTTCCCGCCCTTGGTGTCCTCCGTACCCACGTTCAGCTGGGCCACCCGGGGGCTTTCGATGCCCATCATCCGCTGGGCGTAGAAAGAGCCCATATAGGCGAACTGCAAGAGATACTCCGGCGTGGAGTCCACGTTGGCCCCGCAGTCTATCAGCAGCACGCCCTTGTCCCCATTGGGGAGCACCGGTCCAAGCGCCGCCCGGCGGATGCCCTTGATGCGTTTGACGAACTGGGTAGCCCCCGCTAAAAGCGCGCCGGTGCTGCCCGCGGACACCACCGCGTCGCCCGCGCCGTCCTTGAGCATCTTCAGCGCCACGGTCATGGAGGAGTCCCGCTTGTTGTAGCAGGCCATGCCCGGCTCGTCCTCCATGGTCACCACCTGAGAGGCGTTGACGACGGTGACGCGCTTTTCATCGGCGCCGCCGCAGGCGGCGAGGCAGGCTTTTATTTCGTCTCCCCGGCCCACCAGCACGATGTCCGTGTCCAGCTCCCGGGCGGCTCGCACCGCGCCGGATACGACGGCCTGGGGGGCGTTGTCGCCGCCCATGGCGTCCAGGATGATCTTCATACGCCCGCCCTCTCTCTTTCTATGATCTTCTCAAGCTCCCCCAGGGCCCGCTCCGATACCTTCAGGTACCGGTCCCGCTTGCCCCGGATGCGCTCGTCCAGGTGCTCGATGATGCCGAAGTTCACGTTCATGGGCTGGAAATCCCCGCTGGCCGCCCCGCCGGACACGTACAGCGCCAGCGCGCCGATGGCCGTGGTCCGGGGAAAGTCCAGGGGCGGCAGGCCATGGAACCTTCTCGCCGCCTCCAGCGCTGCCAGCATACCGGAGGCACAGGACTCCACATATCCCTCCACGCCGGTGATCTGCCCGGCAAAGCCGATGCGGGGCTGGGAGCGGAGACGGTAATACCTGTCCAGCAGCTTGGGCCCATTCAAAAACGTGTTGCGGTGCATCTTCCCGTAGCGGAGATACTCCGCGTTCGCCAGCGCCGGTATCATGCCGAACACCCGCCGCTGCTCCGGGAAGGTCAGGTGGGTCTGGAACCCAACCAGGTTGTAGACCGTGCCCTCGTCGTTGTCCCGGCGCAGCTGCACCACGGCGTGGTAGCTCTCGCCGGTGTCGGGGTTTCGGAGCCCCACGGGCTTCATGGGCCCGTAGCGCAATGTGTCGTGCCCCCTCCGGGCCATGACCTCCACGGGCATGCAGCCCTCGAACACCCCGGCGTCCTCAAAGCCGTGGACCGGGGCCTCCTTAGCCGTGGCCAGCTCTGTGACGAAGGCATCATACTGCTCGGCGTCCATGGGGCAGTTTATATAGTCCGCGGTGCCCTTGCCGTACCGGGAGCCGAACCAGGCTTTGGTCATATCGATGCTGTCAAAGGATATAAGGGGCGCCGCCGCGTCGAAGAAGTGGAGAAAATCCGCCTCGCCGCAGGCCTTGGCGATGGCCGGGATGAGCCCATCGCTGGTCAGCGGCCCCGTGGCAATGATGCACTCGCCGTCAGGAAAGTCAGCGACCTCCCCCTCCACGATCTCGATGTTGGGCTCGCCGCGGATGGCGTCGGTGATGGTCTGAGCGAATGCCTCCCGGTCCACCGCCAGGGCGCCCCCTGCGGGGACCCGGTGCTTTTCCGCGCTCATCATGATGAGGCTGCCAAGCCGCCGCAGTTCCTCCTTCAGGAGCCCCACGGCGTTGGAAAGGTCGTCCCCCCGCAGGGAGTTGGAGCACACGAGTTCCGAAAAAAGGGGCGACGTGTGGGCCGGGGTCATCTTCTCCGGCTTCATCTCGTAAAGGCGCACCTTCATGCCCCGCCGGGCCAGCTGCCACGCGGCCTCGCTGCCCGCCAGGCCCGCGCCCACCACGGAGATATCCGCCGTCATGCCTTCGCCTTCTTAGCCGCCGGCTTCTTGGCGGCGGTCTTCCGGGTCGTCGTCTTTGCAGTGGTCTTTTTCGTGGTCGTCTTTTTTGCCTCGGTCTTCTTCTCCTCCGGCGCGGCAGCCTCGGCGGCGCTGTCAGTCCCGGCGGAGGCCGTGGCATTCCGGCGGTAGCGGTAGCCCCGCTTGTCCTCCGGCAGGAAGTTGGAGCATTCCTCGTTGATGCAGAAGGGCTTCCTCTGGCCCTTGCCGGAGAGCTTGAACATGGTCTTGCCGCAGACAGGGCAGTTATCCTTGGTGGGCACGTCCCAGCTCATGAAGCCGCACTCGGCGCCCTTTTCGCAGGCGTAGTAGGTGTAGCCCTTCTTGCTGGTGCGCTTGAAGATGCGGCCGCCGCACTTGGGGCATTTGCCGGGCATCTCGGTGACCAGGGGCATGGTAAAGCTGCACTCCGGATACCCCGGGCAGGCCAGGAACCGGCCGAACCGGCCGGACTTGACCACCAAATTCCGCCCGCAGTTGGGGCATATCTCCGCCGACACCTCGTCGGGGACCTTGATGCGCACGCCCTGGAGGGCGTCTTCGGCCTTCTCCAGATCCTGCTCAAAGCCGTCATAGAACTCGTGCAATACGCCCTTCCAGTCGGCCTTGCCCTCCTCCACCTCGTCCAGGGTCTCCTCCATCCGGGCGGTGAACTTCACGTCCACGATGTCGGGGAACCGCTCCTCCATGAGCTGGGTGACAGTCTGGCCCAGGGGAGTGGGCTTGAGGTACTTGCCCTCCTTCACCACGTACTCACGGGCGGTGATGGTGGTGATGGTGGGGGCGTAGGTGCTGGGCCGGCCGATGCCCTTTTCCTCCATGGCCCGGATGAGGGTGGCCTCGGAATACCGGGCGGGGGGCGCGGTGAAGTGCTGCTCCGGGTCAAGCTTGGCCAGGGCCACGCTCTGGCCCTTCGCCAGCTCCGGCAGGGGCTTTTTGCCCCCCTCCTCCGTCTCCTCGTCCTCCCGGTTGTCGTCGTACACGGCGGTGTAGCCGGGGAAAGCGATCTTGGAGTGGTAGGCCCGGAAGACGTGGCCCTCGCAGACGGCGTCCACGGTGATATTGTCATAGACGGCGTTGGCCATCTGGCTCGCGGTAAAGCGGCCCCAAATGAGCCGGTAGAGCCGGTACTGCTCCCCGGTGAGGCTCTTTTTCACCGTCTCCGGCGTCAGGCTGGGGACGCTGGGACGGATGGCCTCATGGGCGTCCTGGGCGTTGGAGCCGGTCTTGTAGCGCCGGGGCTTGCCGTAGTAATACTCCTCGCCGTAGTGGCTGCGGATGAAGCTGCCCGCCGCCGCCAGGGCGTCCTCGGATAGACGCAGGGAGTCGGTACGCATGTAGGTGATGAGACCGATGGTGCCTTCCCCTTCCACGTCCACGCCCTCATAGAGCTGCTGGGCGATGGACATGGTCCGCCGGGGGGTCATGCCCAGGCGGCGGGAGGCCTCCTGCTGGAGAGTGGAGGTGATAAAGGGGGGCGAGGGGCTGCGCTTTTTTGTTCCGTGGGCGATGTCCGCCACGGTGAAGGGTTTGCCCTTCACGGCGTCCGCCACGGCGTTGACCTCGGCTTCGCTGTGCAGCTCCTTCTTTTTGCCGCCCTCGCCGTGGTAGAGGGCCTGAAAGCTCTCGCCCTTGTCGGTCTTCAAGGTGGCGGTCAGGTGCCAGTACTCCTCGGGCTTGAATTTCTCTATCTCCTGCTCCCTGTCCAGGACCATCCTTGTGGCCACGGACTGGACACGCCCGGCGGACAGGCCTTTTCGGATCTTCCGCCACAGCAGGGGGCTCAGCTTATAGCCCACGATGCGGTCCAGGATGCGCCGGGCCTGCTGGGCGTCCACCAGGTCCTGGTCGATGTCCCGGGGATTTGCGATGCCCTCCTTGACCACGTTTTTCGTGATCTCGTTGAAGGTCACCCGCCGGGCCTTCTCGTCGGGGATGTCCAGAAGCTCCTTTAAGTGCCAGGAGATAGCCTCGCCCTCCCGGTCCGGGTCCGTCGCGAGATATACAGTGCCCGCTTTTGCCGACGCCTTTTTCAGCTTGTCGATCACGTCCTCCCGGCCCTTCACAGGCTGGTAGTCGGGCGCAAAGTCGTTTTCTATGTCCACACCCATGGTGCTCTTGGGCAGGTCCCGCAGGTGGCCCATGGAGGCCACCACCTTGTAGCCCGAGCCAAGGTACCGCTCGATGGTCTTCGCCTTGGCGGGAGACTCCACTATGACAAGATCGCTTTTCGCTGCTGCCATGCGTATTCCTCACTTATCATGCTTTTCTCGAATAGCGCTTCCCGTCCCCCTGGACCACATGGCCCGCCAGCTGGAGCATGGTCAGGGCGGATAGGATCTCCGGGGCGGACAGGCCCGTGGCGGCGATGAGCTCGTCGGCGTGCATGTCCTTTCCGGTCAGCGCCTCCATGACCTTCCGCTGGGGCTCGGGCAGGTCCTTCCACCTGTCCGGGTCCGGGGGCGGCGCTTCTGATACGTCAATATAAACTATGTCCTTTGGCTTGTCAATCTCTTTTTTAATATGTATCTCGCCCGGTTCCTGGGGGAAAAGGTCGGACCGGGCGCTATAGGCGCGCAAAACGGCGGCTGCGCCCGTCACGGGCACGGCCCCCTGCATGATGAGCTCGTTGCATCCGGCGCTGGCGGGGGCGTCCGCGTTGCCGGGCACGGCGAACACGTCCCGGTTCTGTTCCAGGGCGTGGTCGGCGGTGTTGCGGGTGCCGCTGTGCAGGGGCGCCTCCACGATCACCACGCCCAGGCTCAGCCCGGAGATGATGCGGTTTCGCTGTTTGAAGTCCGACGGGAAGGTGCGCATGCCCGGGGCGTACTCGCTGATGACGGCCCCCTGGGCCTTCACGGCGTCGAATAGCCACCGGTTCTTCGCCGGGTACACCTCGTCGATGGCCGTGCCCAGCACGCCCACGGAGAGGCCTCCCGCCCGCAGGGCCGCCTCCATGGCGGCGCCGTCGCAGCCCTCGGCGAGCCCCGAGGTGACGATGGCCCCGCCCAAGGCCAAGTCCCGGCCCATGACGCCGGCCATTTTGAGGCCGTAGGGCGTGGCTTTGCGGGTGCCTACCACGGCGATGAGGGCCCGGTCGTCCACAGGCGGCAGCCTGCCCCATACGTACAGCACCGGGGGCGGGTCCGCGATCTGCCGCAGGCGGTCTGGGTAGTCCGCGTCCTGCACCGTCAGCACCTGGATGCCGTGCTCCTGGCAATAAGACAGGGCCTTGGAGGGCTTTTCCATGCTCTTGTCCATGAGCTTATCCGTCTCAGTGCCGGTGAGAAGGGGCTCCGCCTCCAATAGCTCGCTTTTCTTGGCGAAGAACACCGCCTCCGGCCCGCCCATGGTCCGGGCCAGCCGGACCTTCATCACAGGCCGCACGCCTACCACGCAGCTGAGCCACACCCAGTATTTCAGTCGGGCCATTTCATCTCACCTCTCACCATCTCCCACATGGCCACCGCGGCGGCCACGCCGGCGTTCAGGCTCTCCGCCCGGGGCTCCATGGGGATGCGCACGGTCCCGGCGCATTGGGCCAGCAGGTCTTTTGTAAGTCCCTTCCCCTCGTTGCCGATCGCCACCGCCAGCGGCCCCTCCGGCAGGGCCCGGATATCCAGGCCGCCGGGGGCCAATGCCGCGCCGTACAAGGGCAGCCCCCGCAGGGTATCGGAAAGCCCCGACAGGTCTGTGCACACCACGCTCTGGCGGAAGATGGCCCCCATGGAGGCCCGGACGGTCTTGGGATTATAGGGGTCAGCGCAGGCGCCGCAGAGCACCACCATGTCCATCCCGAAGGCATCCGCCGTCCGCAGGACGGTGCCCACGTTGCCCGGGTCCTGGACGTTTTCCAGCACGATGACCCGCCGCAGGCTCTCCCCCGGCGGCAGGGGGCGCATCTTCACGGTGAACACCGGTCCCGGGGAATTTTGCAGGGGCGACACGGCTTTCAATATCTCCGGCGTCACCAGCCGCACGGGCAGGCCGGGGATGTCCTCCGCCGCCAGCACACAGGTGACCTCCGCCCCAGAGGCTATGGCCTCGGAGAGCAGGGTGCTCCCGGCGCAGAGATACTCCCCCACCGCCTGCCGGGCCTTTCCGTCGGACCCCAGGGCGATGAACCGCTTGATGAGCCCGTTTTGCCGTGACCGTATCGCTTCCATGACTTTCAACGCTTTCCGTTTTTTGTCCAGTATAGAGCCTGACCGCCCCCTTGTCAAATCGCGGGGCGGGAAAAAATGACCTGCCGGTCAAACGGCAGGTCATATGGTCTGCTTCTTCCGGGCCATGCCCCGGCAGGCCAGGAACGCGGGCAGAGCGGCCTTGCCCTGCTCCGTCACCGGGCGTATCCACCTGCCGGAGTAGAGATGCCGCTGCATGAGCACATAGCGGATGGGCTCGTCTATGTAGCAGCAGAGGAATATGGCCCAGTAGGGCAGCTTCAGCACGAACCCCGACAGCAGCACGCAGGGCAGCACCAGCGCGTACATGAACGCGATCTCCAGCACCGTGCCGGTGACGGCGTCGCCGCTGGCACGGTAGGTGTCGTTTTGTATCCAGTTGCCCATGCGGATGACGGAGACGCAGATGTAGATGCATAAAAGCCGCAGCCCCGCCTCATAGGACGCCCCCTGCAGGCTCATGCCCGTGAGGATGGGCCGGTGCAGCGCCAGGATGCCCAGGCCCCCCAGCAGGATGAAGCCGCTGCAGAGGTACACCAGCCGCTTCGCCCGCTCGTAGGCCGTGTCCAGCTCCCCTGCCCCCACGCAGGTGCCCACCTGGATGGAGGCAGCGTTGGAAAAGCCGGCGAAGAAGCCGATGATGAAGCCCTCCAGCACCCGGAACACCGCCACGGCGGCAATGACCTCCTCCGGCTGGCGGCCCAAGGTGATGTTGATGACCATGTTCCCGACGCCGATCAGCACCTCGTTGCAGATGATGGGAAAGCACTTGACGAAATACTCTTTGAGGTGGGCCTTGTCCCACCGGAAGTGGGCTCGCACCCGGAAGAGGTAGGGGTAACCCACCGCCTTGGCCATGATGGCCAGGGCCAGCACGTTCACCCCCGCGGCGCAGGTAGTGGCCAGGGCCGCCCCCCTTATGCCCATGGCGGGCGCGCCGAGATGGCCGTAGATGAACACCCAGTTCAAAAACAAATTCGTCCCCACCGAGGCCACGGAGGCCAGCATAGGGATGCGCACCCGTTCCGTGCCCCGCAAAAGACTGCTCATAGCCATGGAGAACACCTGAAGTATGTATGCCGCGCCCACGATGCGCAGGTACTGCACGCCGATGTCCCGGATGGCCTGCTTGTCGGTGTAGAGCTTCATCACCGCCTCCGGCGCGAAGGCGGCCAGGCACCCGAACACCACCGCCACGGTCATCATGCATACCAGCGTCATGCCGTAGCTCCGCTCCAGGCCCCTGTCGTCCCGGGCGCCCCAGTACTGGGAGAAGAACAGCATACCGCCGCCCACAAAGCCCCAGTAGCCGGAGAACATCAGCGACGAAAATTGGGCGCACAGGCCCAGCGCCCCCACGCTCAGCTCGCCCAGGGGCGCCACCATCATGGTGTCCACCATGCTGGCCGTGGTGGTCAGCAGGTTTTGCAGCGCCACCGGGATGGCGATGGCCGCCAGCTTTTTCAAAAACGGCCCCCAGGGAAAGGGGGTTCTCACCTGTTCCATAGCTCCTCCCGTCCGCCGGGGCGGACGACCGGTCGAAAAAGGCGGGGAGGACGTCCCCTCCCCGCCAGGCATTCATTCTTCAGCAGTACTTTTTAATGGCCTCGTCGATCATTTGGGCCGCGGCCTGGACGTGCACCTCGTCCCCCGGTTCCACGTTGGCCAGCGGCGGGCGCACGCCGCCCAGGTCCAGGCCCGTCCGGGCCTTGATGACCGCCTTGATGAGGGCGTACATATGCCCTTTCCCGGCGCAGAGCTCCGCGATGATGTCATTGCACACATACTGGATGGGCCGGGCCTCGTCGTATCTGCCCGCCCGGCAGAGGTCGTATATTTTGAGATACAGCTCCGGCATGACCCCGTAGGTGCCGCCGATGCAGCCGTCCGCGCCGATGGCAAGGCCTCCCACGATCTGCTCGTCGGGGCCGTTGAATACGGCAAAGCCTTCTCCGCCCTCGGCCTTGAACATCTGGATGTCCTGGATGGGCATGGAGCTGTTCTTCACTCCCGCCACCCGGGGATTTTTCAGCATCTCCCGGAATAGCGGCATGGTCAGGGCCACCCCCGCCAGCTGGGGAATGTTGTAGATGACGAAATCCGTCTTGGGCGCGGCGGCGGAGATGTCGTTCCAGTACTTGGCGATGGACCGCTCCGGCAGATGGAAGTAGATGGGCGGGATGGCCGCGATGGCGTCCACGCCCAGGCTCTCCGCGTGCTTGGCAAGCTCCGCGCTGTCCGCGGTGTTGTTGCAGGCCACATGGGCAATGACGGTGAGCTTGCCCCCCACCGCGTCCATGACCGCCTCCAGGGTCTGTTTCCGGTCCTGGACGCCCTGATAGATGCACTCGCCGGAGGAGCCGCATACGTATAGCCCCTTCACCCCGGCTTCCAGCATGTACTTCGCCCATGCCTTCGTCCGCTCCGCGCTTATTTCGCCCGCGTCGTCATAGCAGGCATAAAAGGCCGGGATGATGCCCCGGTATTTGCCGATGTCACGCATATTTATACCTCTCTTACCCGCCGATCACTTTTCCCTCGGCGTCAAAGGTGTACCAGGTGCCGTTGATGGAATATGTACCATCCACATAGGCCTGGCCGAACTTGCCGTTGTGCTTTGTCTCCAGATAATACTGCTCGCCGTTCACGGTCTGCCAGCCGGACATCATCTTCCCGTAGGTGCCGTCGTGGTCACCGTTGAAGCAGTAGAGGCCCTCGTAGCCTCCCTCCTCCACCCAATAGAGGCCCTCGGCCATGGTGCCGTCGGCCGTCAGGTAATACCAGGCATTGCCATCCTCCAGCCACTGGCCCGCCAGCATCTTTCCGTAGGTGCCGTCGTGGCCATTGTTGAAGTAGTACCAGCGGCCATCGATGGCCTGCCAGCCCACGGCCATGGTGCCGTCGGCGCCCAGGTAATATACGCCGGTGCCGTCATCGATCCATACGCCGGTGAGAAGGCGGCCGAAGGTGCCGTCGTGCTCCTGGTTGAAGTAGTACCACTTGCCGTTCACCTTGCCCCAGCCTACATACATCTTTCCGTCGGCGCCCAGATAGTACCGGCAGCCATCCGCGTCCAGCCATGTACTGCGCAGCTTTCCGCCGCTGCGGTAATAATACCAGTCGCCGCCCTCCGACTGCCAGCCGTTCTTGCTGGTGTCCAGGTAATAATAGGTCCAGCGGTAGTCGATGGACGATACCTGCTCGGCGGACATGGTCCGGCCCCAGCGGACGCCGTTGTCCATATTGCCCTCCGCCACCACCACACAGTCCTCATGGACCTCGATGACGATGACGGTGTGACCGCTCATGCCGCCGTAGGAGAGCATGTCGCCCACGTGCACCTGGGCCAGGGATGAGGGCGCGCCGTACCGGTACGGCCCGTACAGGCCGGGGAAGGCGGCCTCCTGGAGCATGATGGCGAAGCCGAAGCAGCCGTACTCCTCATAGCCGCTCTTATCCTTGTAATGGGAGCTGCTGTCCCAGTGGGACCCGTCGGGCCACTTCTCCTGCATGGCCATGAGCCGGTCATGGACCTCCTCCTCCGAGGGCATGGACGCGGCCGACTGGGGCGCATCGGAGGCATAGGCCGCCGTGGCAAGGGAAAAGACCGTGAGCATAGCCAGTAATAAAGACAATAACCGCTTGTGCATAGATATGCCTCCTTCTTTCTCTGTCGTTGGAAGTGCGGTGAGTCTGATCTGTCGGTTTCATGCGGGAAACAACTTATTAATAATATCACAAAAGTGTTACTATAGCAAGGTCAATGATATTTTACTGTCCGTATAACTATGAGCGATAAAACTTAAGGCCGGAGCACTTACCGTGCTCCGGCCTTTTTGTCTGTCTAAGCAAGTACGCCCAGCGCAGCGTTCAGAACAAATACAGCGGCCAGAAGATAAAGAGCAGGGTCCACCAAAGCGGCCCGTTTCCGGCACACCATCACTACCACATAGGAGACTACCCCCAGCATGACGCCGGTCGTGATGGAAAAAGTAAAGGGCATTCCGACGATCATCAGAAAACTGGGCAGAGATATCTCTACATGCTTCCAGGTGATCTGCGTGATGCCGCTCATCATGGACATACCAACCATGACCAGGGGCGCTGCCAGAGCGGCGCCGGTCACGATCCCCGCCAGAGGTGTGAAGGGGATCATAACGAGGAAAAGCAGGCCGGTCACCACAGCAGAAAGACCCGTGCGGGCACCCTCCCGAATGCCGGTGGCGGATTCCGCCACGGCGGTCACATTGCTGACCCCCAGCAGTGCCCCGGTGCAGGTGGCGGCCCCACAGCAAAGCAACGCTTCCTTCTGCCCGGCGAGATCGCCGGTCGTATCCATCAGTTTGGTATCGCCCGCCACGCCCAGAAGGGTACCCACAGCGTCAAAATGCTGCGACACCACCAGGGAAAGCAGCGCGGAAAAAAGCGGGATGGGACCCAGGGCCAAAAGGCCGATGAAATCCGGCTTCAACGCGGCCAGAGACAGTTCCGGGGCGGCTGTCAGGCTTCGGGGCAGGACAGTCACACCCAGCGGGATCCCGAGCGCTGCCGTCAACCCGACGCCTATCATAAGGGCGCCGGGGACTTTTTTCATCACCAGCACCGCTGTTATGAAGATACCAAACAGCGCCAGCAAAGGCTCCGGCGCGGTCAGCGCCCCCATGTCCACTATGTTCTCATCCGCGGTGATGAGACCTGCGTTGATGAGCCCTGAGAGTGTGAGAAAGAGCCCTATCCCGGCGGACAAGGCGAACTTGAAGGGCATAGGCAGGGCGTCGTTCAGCCGTTCTCTCAAAGGGCTGAGTTCCAAGACCAGAAACAGGACGCCGGAGAGCAGCACCAGGGCCAGAGCCTGCTGCCATGTGCATCCATACTGTTGGCAGAGGCTATGGGTAAATATCGTAGTAAATCCCAGCCCGGGAGCCAGCGCAAAGGGCAGATCGGATACAAGACCCAATACGATACTGCCTATGCCGGCGACCAGGCAGGTAGCTGTCATGACCTCGTTGAAATCCATACCTGCACCGGAAAGCAGGCCAGGAATGACCAGGATCAGGTATGCCATGGAGCAGAACGTAGTGCACCCGCCCAAGATCTCCCTTTTTACGGTCGTGCCCCGCTGGGAGAGGTGGAAGAATCGGTCCAGTTGTTTCATCTCTCCTCACCCCCTAGATCGCCGAAAGGACGTACATGGCCACAAACATAGCGGTCAGAATGTAGGTGACCGGGGGGATCTTCTTCCCTTTCCCGCTGACCAGACTGATGGCGGTGTAGGAGATGAAGCCCACGCCGATACCGTCCGCCACAGAATAGGTGAAGGGGATCATGATCATCGTGAGAAAACAGGGCAGAGCGATCTCCACCTGGTGCCAGTAAATGTTGGTGGCGTTGTGGATCATCAGCATTCCGATCAGCACAAGGGCCGGCGAGGTAGCCGCCCCGGGGATGATCCCCGCGATGGGGGCCAGCAGGATGGAAGCCAGGAACAGCACGCCGGTGGCGGCGGTATAGAGCCCGGTCCGGGCCCCATCCGCCACACCGGTGGAGCCCTCCACCGGGATACCGATGGCAGGCGCACCCAGCAGCGGCGCAACAGCGGTGGACAGGGCCACCGCCGTCATGCCCCGGCTGTACCGGCCCAGTCCGCCGTTTTTGTCCAGCAGATTCCCGGCATCGGCAATGCAGATGAGTGCTCCCAGGGTGTCAAAGCACAGGCACATGGTAAAGGTGACGACAGCCGTGATGAAGGGCAATATCCCCAGAGAGAGCACCCCGCCGAAGTCCGCCGACAGCAGCAGCGGGCGCAGGGCGGCGAGGTCGAGTTTCATGGACTCCGGCGCCTGCGTCACCCCCAGAGGGAAGCCCAGCAGCGTGGTCGCCACGATGCCGATGAGCATGGCGCCCTTCACCTTCCAGGCCATCAGCACACCGGTGATCAGCAGGCCCAGAATGGCCAGAAAGGTGGCCGGGGCGCCGATATCCCCCAGCAGCAGCGCGCCGTCCTGTGCCTGGACGATGCCGGAATTCAAAAGTCCAATGAGGGCAATAAACAGCCCCAGGCCGGCGCTGATGGCGTTTTTCATGCTGGGCGGGATACAGGAGATCATCTGATCCCGAAGAGGCGTCAGGCTGATCACCAGATAAGCTATCCCGGACAGGCTCACCACGGCCAGCGCCTGGGCCCAGGTATAGCCCATGGTGAGGCAGAGAGTATAGGTGAAAAATGCGTTGAGGCCCACCCCGGGCGCCAGCATAAAAGGCAGGTTCAGGGCGGCGGACAGAAAACAGGCCAGCGCTGAGGACAGGCAGGTGGCCAGCAGTACGCCGGTATAGTCCATGCCTGTCATGGCAAGATAGCTGGGCGTGACGAACAGGATATACGCCACGGAGAAAAAGGACGTCAGCGCGCCGAGCAGCTCCTGCCGGACGGTGGTCCCATGATCCTTCAGGCGAAACAGACGGTCCAATACTCTCATGGCTCCGTCTCCTCTGGCTTCTCCATGCGCAGCAGCACATCCGCCTGCGTGATGATGAAGGAGGAGCGCTCCGCCGCCACCCGGCGGCACATAAACAGCTTATCCCGCAGCTTGTTGGTCACTTCCTTTGCGCCCGTCCGGATCTCCGGGTCCTCCGTCCAGGCGTGGACCACTACCAGGTCCGGCGTCAGGTCCACCCGCCAGATGGCCATATGCTTGCGGAATTCCAGCCGGTCCCGGGCGCTGGGCATCTTCTCCACATCATAGAGGAAACTGATATTGCGGTCGGCGGCGATGTCCAGCTCATCCGCCAAACAGATCAGCGCCGCCAAATAGGGCAGGCTCACGGTCTTTCCCGGCTCCACCTCGAATCGGGGCGGGTAGCCCTTCTCATCCAAAAGATCTGTCTTCCGATGTCCCCGGCAGACCTGGATCACGGCCCTTGCATAGGCCTCGCCGGGAATATCCAGCATGCGCCAGTACTTTTCCAGATACAGTCCGGACAGTTCCTGATGATGGTCCCGTACAGCCCAGGCCCGGGCGGTCTCATCCGCCGGCGCTGGAAACCCCAGTATCTTCTGAAACTCCTCAAAGTCCGATACGGACACGCCCATGCCCACATCGTGGAACAGCGCGCCCATCAGCAGTACATAGAGGTCCTCCGCCGTGAGCTTTTCGATCTGGCTGCCAAGGAGCTGATTGCACAGCTCCAGGATATCCAGGGTATGCAGCACCGTGTGATCGGTAAAATCCGGAAAGTAGTTCTTATACCGGCAGAGCATCATCTGCGAGGTC
Organism: uncultured Oscillospiraceae bacterium; assembly: GCA_947625045.1. GTDB lineage: Bacteria > Bacillota > Clostridia > Oscillospirales > Oscillospiraceae > CAJOIG01. The sequence continues at coordinate 133,584 of CANQMW010000001.1, read as the reverse complement.
ACCACACAGTCCCGATACCGGCTGTGAAGTTCCGGCGCGCAGCTGGCCAGTCTGCGCTCAATGCCATAGTCCTGTTCCATCGCGATCCCTCTCTTAATGGGTCACGAAGAACATGACGGCAAAGAGCGCCGCGATCACCCATGTTCCCGCTTTTACGTTCTTTGCCTTTCCGGTAAACACGCTGATGAGCGTATAGGAGATCACGCCGAAGGCGATGCCGTAAGAGATATTGTAGGTCATCGGCATGATCGCCAGCGTCAGGAATGCCGGGACCGCGTCCTCTGTTTGCAGCCAGTCGATGCTCCTGGCGCAGTTCATCATCATGATCCCCACATAGATGAGCGCCGCCGCTGTCGCGCATCCCGGTACAAGCTTTGCGATCGGGCTCAAAAACATGCAGATAAAGAACAGCGCTCCCGTCACCATGGCGGCCATGCCTGTCTTCCCGCCCTCCGCAATGCCTGTGGAGGCCTCCACATAGGAGCTTACCGTGGATGTGCCGCAGACCGCGCCGCAGGTGGTGGCTATGGCGTCGGCGAGCATCGCCTTGTCCATGTTGGGCACTTCTCCCTCTTCGGTCAGAAGGTTGCCCCTGGCACAGGCGCCATACAGGGTGCCGATCGTATCGAACATATCCACCAGGCAGAACGCCAGCGCCGTCGTCGCGATCAATATGGCGAGCTCCACCCCGCTGTGGTCGGCAAGATACGCCGAAAAATCAAAGCCCTCCGTGAAGACCCTGCCGAAGGCGTACCTGCCAAAGTCCCCGAATGCCGCGAGCGGGTTAAGGTTTAAATTATCTGTGAACCCCCCCCCGCTATAGAATCCGGGAACGGTAAAACCGAGGATGTAATACAGCGCCGTTCCCCCCAGGATCCCCCAGAGCACAGCGCCCTTTACCCGCCTGCATGTCAGGACCGCGATCGCGATCAAAGCGGCAAATGTGACGAGCATGGGCATGATGTCCCCCCACGCCACATTTCCGGAGAGAAGGTTGAAGGAGGCAAGACCCACATAAGTGGACGGATCCGCCACCACGATCCCGGAATCCTTGAGCCCTATGAAGGCGATGAACAGCCCCACGCCCGCGGGGATCGCCACCCTTACCGGCGCCGGTATCGCCTCAAATACCTTCTTTCGCAGTCCTGTCACCGTAAGCAGTATGAACAGCAGCCCATCCAGCAAAACGAGTACCAGGGCGTTGGCATAGCTCAGCCCAAAGCCAAAGCACACCGTATAGACGAAGAAGGCATTGGCGCCCATGGCGGACGCCTGGGCCAGCGGCAGATTCGCCAGCAGTCCGATCAGCACCGTCCCGATGCAGGCGGAGATCGCGGTCGCGATATAGATCGCGTTGTAGGAGACTCCCGGAAGCTCCGCAAACATTCTGGAATTGACCATGAGGATATAGGCCATGGTCATAAAGGTCGTGACGCCTGCCAGAACTTCCGTTTTGACGGTAGAGCCGGCTTCCTTTACATGAAATAATTTTTCCGGTGATAACATCAGTTTCTGTGCACCTCGCTCTCTTTCTTGTTCAAAAATTATATATGGTGTAACGATCAGATCGGATATCGCAGGGTGGAGCACGCCGAACACCAGCGCAGAGACGATGATGGACATCGCGCCGGCATATCGCCCCGTGAATAGAAAGCCTTTTTGTTCTCGCTTATTTCTGTTTTCCCTTCCCGGTGCTTCTCAGGGTCTCGATATCCAGCATATCCAGCGAGCCGCCCAGGTCCGTCAGTGCCATCTGCAGGCAGAACAGGTCCGACGATGTGGCGATGAACTCCAGTATCACGTTCAATGCCGTTATAATGGCCACGCCCTCCATGGGTATGCCCAGCTGGGTGAACAGCAGCGTGTAGCAGGTGAGCGCCGACCCCGGCACCGGCGGGCACGCGATGGCCAGCATCACGCAGATGAAAAGCGCCGTCAGCAGCCACGCCGGCGTGATGGCCACGTCGTATACCTCCGCCATACAAAGGGCTGCCACCAGGAACATCACCACCCCGCCGGGCATATAGATGACCTGCCCCAGGGGGATGCCGAAGCGGGTGATCTTCTCATGTATGCCCAGCTGCCTTTCGCAGCACTCCTGGTTGGTGGGAAAGGCTGCCACAGAGGATGCGGTGGTCAGGCCAATGAGGAAGGTGGGCATGGTCTTTTTCAGCATCGTCATAGGCCCGACCTTCCACCGCAGGCACACCGGGGCCAGGCTGCACGCCATCATTACCGCCGTGCCCAGTATTATGACGGGGAGGAGCTTATAGGACTTGGCCAGGAGCTGTAACCCGCCTTCCAGGAACATCCTGAAGACACTGCCGAACACAAACACCGGGACCAGGGAACTGACCGCCTCCATGATGAGCTGGACCACGTAGTTGGACTGCTCCACGAAGGTGGCCGCCACGGAGACCTTCTCCCCCAGAAGCAGCAGCGCTATGCCGATGAGCACCGCCACGAATATGATCTGCAGGGGGTTGCCCTCCGTGAAGGGGGTGAAGAAGTTGGCCGGCACGATGTCCAGCACCATGTCCATCAGCTCCGATGGGTCGAAGGCCTGACCGCCCCCCGCGGCTATGGGGAAGAAAGGCAGCACGACCGCCCCCGCGATGATCCCCAATACGACGGTGAGAAGAATGAGCTTGGCGATCAGCCGTTTGCCGATGCGGCCAAAGGAGGCCACGTCCCCCATGCAGCAGATGCCCCATGTCACCGACAGGAATATCATGGGGCCGGATATGGCGGTGAGAAGACCCATGAACGTGTCGAAAAGGGGCGTGACCACCTTATCCGACAACAAGAGACGCACCGCCTCCGGCATGAGCCTGCACAGATAGCCCAGCGCCACCGCTACTACCAGGGCGATGGCCAAAGAGACCATGAGGGAGTGTTTTTTCCGCTTGGGGGTAAAGAGAACACGGTTGACCCCGTCCTTGTACTGCCACAGGGGCGCGAGACCCATCTGGGCCATCATGCCCGTCAGCGCGCCGCTGTCAGGCCGGTCGGGTTCCGCCAGAGGGTCCAGGGACGGGCCGGGCACATTAAGCTCCACCCGCGGGGCGCGAAAGCGCCGGCGGCAGCGGAGGGTGAACCCCTCTGCCGTCCCCTCGTCCCGGTAGCGCAGCAGCGCCTCCTCCAAAGCCAGCCGGACCCGGAGGGCATCTTTTCGCTCCACCTTGTCCGCCGTGAGGAACTCATAGGCGGCCTCCCCGGCGGCGTCGATGCCGGGACCTGTCAGGGCATACTTCTCTTCTGCGTTTTCCATGGGGTGTTTCTCCTTGTGTGAGTATTATCTTATAAGACCCCCCCCCCCGCAGGATTTTTGCCGCTCACCAAGGAGAACAAAATGCCATGCGCAGAACAGTCTGAAAAGAACAGATGTTTCTTGCCAGGAATTCGTATCAGAATACAACGGTCACCGTATTGACCCCGTCGGCATAGGCGTGAGCGCTGCTCTTGGTCTTGCTGAGAGCCAGCGCCCTGCTCAGCTCATCTCCCTGGGTCAGCGGGTCGAACTCCTCCCCGCTCCAGCGGATGACGGCTTCGCACTCGCTCCCGTCCTCACTGCAGAGGGCGTCGAAGCTCAGGCTGCACCCCTCGTCCGGCAGGGCCGGCAGGATGCTCGTCACGCACAGCTCCTCAAATATCTGCTGATACTTGAGGGACTGGGGCGCGCCCAGCAGCTGCTTGCGGGCAAAGCGGTCGATGTCGCCCGCCGCGCCGATGAAGTCAAATTCCTTGGAGGCGATATCCAGATGGAAGGTCTTCAGGCGATTGACGAATGCCCGGCAGCGGTCTGTCTTCGGATGATCGTACACCTGCTCCGGCGTCCCCTCCTCGTAAACGACGCCTTCATCCATATAAAACACCCGCGTGGATACATCCCGGGCAAACTTCATCTCATGGGTAACGATGAGCATGGTCAGGCCCTGCTCGGCCAGGCTGCGGATGACCGCCAGCACCTCTCCCACCATGGTGGGGTCCAGCGCGCTGGTGGGCTCGTCAAAGAGGATGATCTCCGGCTGCATGCCCAGGGTACGGGCAATGGCGACACGCTGCTTCTGGCCGCCGGAGAGCTCATCGGGGTAGTTGAGCCCCTTCTCCGCCAGTCCCACCTTGGCCAGCAGGCGCATGCCCCGCTCATAGGCCTCCTGCCGGGTGCAGCCCAGCAGCTCCACCGGCCCCAGCATGATATTCTCGATCACGGTCAGGTGGGGGAACAGGTTGAAGCTCTGGAACACCATGCCCATGCGGCGGCGCACGGCGCTAAGCTGCGCAGGCTTCACGCCGGTCACCGGCTGGCCGAACACCTTGATCTCGCCCTCCGTGGGCGTCTCAAGGCGGTTGATGCAGCGCAGGAAGGTGCTCTTGCCCGTGCCGGAGGGGCCGATGATGGAGATGACGTCCCCCTGGTCAATGACGGCGTTCACGTCCTTCAGGGGCGTGGCGTTGGGATATACCTTCTTCAGATGGGAAACGGTGATGACCGGGCCCCCGTCCCGGGCGGTCTTCGCCTCTTCCGGGGCCTCCGCAATGGCGGCGCTCCGGTCCACGCCCTTGGGCTCACGGCGACGGCGGCGGGGGTCGATCTTCCTCTCCACCAGGCCCAGCAGAGAGGTCAGGCACCACGCCAGCAGGAAATACAGCACCGCCGTCAGTATCAGCGGGAAGAACGCCTCAAAGGTACGGCTGCGGATAAGGTCGGTGACCTTGGTCAGGTCCTGCACCGCGATATACCCCACCACAGAGGTCATTTTCACCATGGAGATGAACTCGCCCCTGTACACCGGCAGGATATGCCGCGCCGCCTGGGGCGCGATGATCTTCGTGAAGGTCTTGACCCGGCCGAAGCCCATGGCGGACGCCGCCTCCCACTGGCCCACATCCACGGCGTCGATGCCGGTGCGTATCATCTCGGAGACATAGACGCCGAAGTTGACGGTGAAGCCGATGATGGCCACGGCGATCCCGTCCAGCCTCGCCCTGGCGAATACCACGTAGAACAGCACCATCAGCAGCACCAGCACAGGGACGCCCTGTATAAGCCGGATAAAGGCCGCCGTGATGCCGGAGGCGATCTTATTGTGGCTGCGGCGCAGCAGGCACAGGCCAAAGCCCAGCACCGTGCCGAACAGAGCCGCGAAGATCGATATGATGAATGTGACGCCCAGGCCGGAGAGGATCATCTCCCACCGGTCTTCCTGGATGAAATTCTTATAAAAGCTGTCTTTGAGCCCGGCCCAGAAGCCCGTTTCTTCCTCCTGAACGGCCACGCCCATATCTTCGGCCCGGACGACGAGCGTCAAGCCACCCACATAGTGGGTGGTGGGGAAATCGATGCTCTGCTTCCGCTCATCGGTGATGCTCATGGCGCCGGACACGATATCCGCCCGGCCGCTGTTCAGCATCTGGATCAGCGAACCGAAAGTGCTCTGGGTGATCTCCAGCTCCATCCCCAGCTCTTTGGCGATGAGCGAGACCAGCTCCACCTCATAGCCAAGGGACTGGCCGTTCCCGCCCACATAGCTCATGGGCTCCAGCGTGGAGTCATGGGCATACCGCAGGACGCCGTTGGGCGCGTCATACTCCCCCACATCGATGGTCTTTTTACTGTCGTCAGCGCCCAGCCATTTCTCCCGCAGGGCGTCCAGCGTGCCATCCTCTGTATACCTTTCAATGATGGCGCTTATCTTATCCGTCAGGGGGCTGTCCTTCTGAAGGCCCAGGCCGTAGGTGTCCGGCGTCACCGTCTCGGGGAACATGGCCAGATCCGGCTGCCTGGCCACCGCCAGCTGGGCCACGGGCATATCGTGGGCCACGGCGTCCAGCTGGCCTGACTGCAGCGCCAGAAGCAGCGCGGAGGCGTCGTCGTAATACTGAAATTCACAGCCGCTGACCACCGCGCTCACAAGCTGATCGGAGATGCTGCCCGCCATGACGCCCACGGTCGCACCGGAAAAATCCTGGAGCGTCCGGAAGCGGACGGCGTTCTGTCCACGGTTCGCTACCACCGCCACCACGCCGCCGGTGTAATCCGGGTCAGCGAAGTTCACGCTCTCCGCCCGTTCCTCCGTCACGGTCAGGCCGGTGGCCGACACGTCGTACATACCGGTGGCAAGGCCCGCGAAAATAGACGATATCTCCACGCTGCTCATTTCCAGCCCGTAGCCATAGGCCTTGCAGAAGCGGACCATGATATCGACGTCGTATCCGACGATCTGGCCGTCCTTGATATAGCAGAATGGCGCAATGTCCGTTTTTTCCGCCATGCGGATGACGCCGTTGTCCGCCGGGAAGGCCGTCCAGTCCTCTACCACCTTTTTGCTCTCGTCGGCGCCCAGCCAGATGCCGTCGATCTCCTCCAGGGTACCGTCCGCCTTGATCTGCGCCAAAAATTCGTTATACTCGTCCCGCAGCGCCGCGCCCCGCTCGGTCTTTGAAAAAGCGGCGGCGTAGCTCTCCTCCACCAGCACATCGGGCAGATAGGTCACCGCCGGGTTTTCCAGGCACAGGATACGGGCGACGGGCTCGTCCATCAAAAATCCGGCGATCTTCCCCTGCTCCACCGCCAAGGCCAGATCCGGGACCTTGTCGTAATACTGCTTGTCCGCGTCCTCGATCAGATTATCGGTATGGACGTCGAAGCTGGAGCCGGTCAGCACGCCGATGGCCTGTCCGTCCAGCTGACGGACGTCGGTTATCTGCTCGCTTTCCCCGCCGCCGCTCTTCGCGCAACCCCCAAGGAGCAGGCATATGAGAACGATCGCCAGGGACAGGCAAAGCCATCTCTTATTCGGCCGTATCGCCATTTTTGTTTTGTTTTCCATCATGACATGCTCCTTTTCAGCTTATTTTCATCAAGCATCCCGACGCTTTCCGCCGCGAGCGCTACCTGGACCTGCAGGCAGGCAACGCCGGCGGCCGTCATAAAGAAGTCCAGGATCGCGTTGCCTGCGACCGCCAGGGCCAGCGCCTCACTGGGAATGCCGAGCTGTGCAAACATAACGGTAAATACGGAAAGGGCCCCGCCGGGGATAGGCGGCAGCGCCATAGAGAGAAGCCCTACCGTCAGGATCGACATGAAAAGGAGCAGCGGCGTGATGGGGATGCCATAGGACTCCGCCATGCACAGGGCCAGGGCAAAAAGGCCCACCACAAAGCCCGGCTTGTAAAGGACCTGTCCCAGCGGGATGCCAAAATCCGCCACCTTTTTGGGAATGCCCAGTTCCTTTACGCACGTCTCCAGGTTCGTCGCCAGGGCGGCGGCCGAAGAAGCCGTCGTCAGCGCGATCAGAAACGTCGGCAGCATTTTCCTCATCAGAACGGCAGGGCTGACCTTCAGCTTCACCGCCGCCACAAAGACATAAAACAGCGTCAGGATAAAGCACACCGGTATCGTGATCGCAAACACCTTGAACAGGCTGGAAAACCCGCTTCCAAAATCGGACAGGATAAGGTTGAACAGGCTCAAAAACACGAATAGCGGGATGATCCTTCCCAGTACGCTCATCAGGAACCCTACGGCCTCGTTCACCTGCAGCAGGGTGTTTTGGGCCGCCGATACCCGCTCGCCCAGGATCAAAAGGGCGGCGCCCACGCAGATGCCCAGGAAAACGAGCTGCAGCGCGTTCCCGTTCAGGAACGGCGAGATGATATCCGAGGGCACGATATCCAGCACCATCTGATAGATCGCCGAATAATTGCCTTTGATCCCACCCCCCGCTTCCGAAGCGATGGGGAACAGCAGGCAGCCCGCCAATGCCATGACCACCGCCAGAACAAATGTTCCCGCGACCATTCTGAAGATCAGTTTTTTGCCCACTCTGCCTACCATCGTCAGATCGCCGATGCTCACGATCCCGCAGCAGACGGCCAGGAACACCAGCGGGGACGAGACCGCCCGGAGCGCTCCCAGGATCATGTTGAACAGGGGCTCTGTGACCGAGAGAGCCGCTGCCTGCATGGCCGGGGCCCGCCTCATGGCAAGACCCAGGAACGCCGCCAGAAAGACCGCGCACAAAAGCACCGCCGCCTGTCCCATGGACGACTTCTTTTTCTTGGGATTGCAGACCAGGCAGTTTTTCCCGTCCTTATAAGCGTATGTAAACGAAAGCCCTGCCTGGGAGAGCATACGGCTGCTGAGTACCAACGCCTCGTCTTCCCACGGATCTATGGTCGGACCGTCCACGCTTACTTTCAAATAAGCCCGTCCAAATCTCTGTCCGCAGTCCACGTGGACCATAGCGCCCGCCAAAGGCTCCAGCCAGACGCCCAGGATCTCCTCCAACGACAGACGGACGCGGATGATATCCTTTTTATCCGCCCCCGCCTCCGTAAGCACCTGTACGCATATCTCGGATACTATGTCGATCGTCCTCGCGGACAGGGGATAGTTTTCACTGCGGCTGTTCACCTTTAACCCCCCCCCCGCGGGTCTGATCGTTCCGATCGTTGTCCTCTGCATGTTCATGGTTTACCTCTCTCCGATCACTCGATCGTCAAAATATCTGAAAAACCCGTGACCTCAAACACTTCCATGACCGTTTCGTTGGCGTTTTTGATGATCATCTCGCCCTGCCTGTTCATGATCTTCTGCATGGCCAAAAGCACCCGCAGGCCAGCGGACGAGATGTAATCCAGCTTCTCAAGATCGATCACGAGGCCCGTCAGGCCATCGATGCTGCTTCTGAGTTCTCCCTCCAGCTGCGGGGCGGTCGTGGTATCCAATCTCCCCTCCAGATTCACGGTCAAAGTCGTTCCGGTCACTGTCTTTTGAATATTCATGGTTCTGCCTCCCTATAGAATAACTTACGATACCTTAATTAAGTTAGTATATATACCACAGCGATTTAAAGAATAGGGAAAAATATCGAAATTGGTCGTTTTTATCCCGAAATTGGTCACCAGCATCTTATCGGGGCCCCCACGCGAGCCCAGTGAAACGGGTCGCGTGGGGAAAAGGAAGAAGGGCTTTGACCGATGGAGGAGCCCCGCTTGCGGGGATCTGACATCTTCAAAGCTCTTCTGACGCGGTCATGGATTCAGGATCACACAGGCGGTACAAATGCCTTCCTGGATCGTATAGTTGATCTCCCCATGATACTTGACAGAGGAGGATATGATACTGTCGATCCCGACGCCCCGCGCAGCCGGCAGTCCGTTTTCCAGCTTCAAGTCTGTGCTGCAGGGATTACTGACGGCGATCACCGTTTTATTCCCCACATTCCTGATGTGGACCTGGATAGGACCGGAGCTTTTCCGTGCGACGCAGGCGTTCAGCGCATTTTCCAGAAGGTTGGCAAGGATCGCCACGAGATCCATGTCGGCGACCGGCGACTGCGCCGGGGTGTCCGCCTGCGCAGTAAATCCCACGCCCGCCTCTTTAGCCTTCCCCGCGTAAGAGCCCAGGATGCCGTTGACCGTGACGTTGGGACACCAGGCGGGAAAACGCTCCGACGCCTCTTTGGTCTGCCCCAGATACGCCAATATCCCCTCCGTATCGCCCTCCCGGGCCATGGCCGCGATCCGCTCGTCGTGATGGCGCAGGTCGTGGCGGATGCGCCGGTTCTCCTGCTCTGTCTTCCGCGCATTCTCCACATAGGACGTCAGGTACTCAACGTTTTGCTTTACCAATTCGTCCCTTGCTTCCTTTCGCATCTGATGGATGTTGCTGATGATCAGGATGCTGGCCATGGCAAAAGAGCACACGAGCAGGGAGAAAAGAAGCACAGTGTTTGAATTGATCCCGTTATCTGCACTGATCCTTGATAAAACCAGCACGAAGGCGAAAAAATATATCAGGGAGACGATACTCAGCGATATCCAGTTTTTTGTGCGAAACCCGCTGATCTCCCGGATGACCGGCCGGCCGTATTTATAATACGCAAGCAAGATCGCAAAACTGATAACGCCATAGATCACGCCCCGCACAAAATACACATGCGTTTCCGACCCGTTCGGCACAAGCAAATAGCATCCCAAAAATGAAATGGACAGGGAAACGCAGAAGACGCAGCCATAGGTGATCCAAAGATAGCATTTCTTCCAGAATCCGTCTGCCGACACATATATGTAAATTCCCCAAAAGTACAGATACGAAAGCATCAAAGCAATGGGCATCCTCCATGGCTTTGACAGATAAAAAAAGCTGAAACACGCCTCCAGAAAAAGGAATACGCCTGTTGACCCCCACAGCAGCGCCGTCTTTTTTACCGGGTACTTTCTCTCCTGCAGCAAAAGCCCCGCCGTCAGATGCGTTGCGAAAAACAACAAGCTGACAAAAAAGGCGATTATGATGATCTGGATCGCCGGCATCAGTTCACCGCCTCCTTCAGGTAAAAATCAAAATACGCCTGCTTCAGCTCCGCGCGGCACCGCCTTGGAACAGGGATGAGGGTCCCGTCATCCATCACGAGATCCGTGCCGGAAAAGCAGCGGACATGATTCAGGTTGACGATATAAGAGCTGCCGCACATGGTCATGCCTTTTTTGCCCATGATCGATTCCTGAACCTGCGCTGGCAATGACCACACGGAAAGCTTTCTCCCGGAGGCAAGGGAGACCTCATGACGTTTGTCTCTGGTCTCTATGTACAGAATATCTTCCAGCGCGACGCGGTGCAATTCCCCCTCGCAGCGGAGAAGGATCCATGTTTTTTGCTCCCGCCTGACAATGACCCGTTCCAGGGCCGCGTCGAACTGTTCCTGCGTATAGGGCTTGCAGATATAGTCCGCGGCATGTATGGAAAAGGCGTCGACCGCATAATCCGAGCTGGTCGTCAGAAAGATGATGTCGGTATTTTTACTGAAGCGGAGAATATCCCGCGCCAATTCCGTTCCCAGCATACCGGGCATACAAATATCCAGAAGTGCGATATCAGGAGCGCCTGATCTGTCAAATGCTTCCAGCATTTCCAGCGCAGACGAATATACGTCAAATTCGACACCATGCTCATAATGTGCCGCTGTGTAGACCCGGAGATTGTCCGTGATCCTTTTCCTCTCTTCGGCCTCATCGTCACAAACAGATATTTTAAGCATCGTTCCGTTTCCTTTCTTTATCAGTATAACACGATAAAACCCAGCCTGGCAAGATAGGGATACATTGTCTATCCCGCGCCGTCCGGGCCATGCTGGAGGAGCTTGCCGGCGGAGAGCTGACGTTCACCCGCTATCCCCGGGACCGCGCTCATTTTTGTATTGCATCCTATTGACACGTAAACAATTTTGTATTATGCTTAAGTTAATCTCGCGATATTGAATAAATGAGTGTCAAAGGAGAACGTACAATGAACATTTATGACTTCACGGTAAAAGCGCAGGACGGAAGCGAGGTATCCCTGGCGCAGTATAAGGGCAAGGTGCTTCTCATCGTCAATACCGCTACCGGCTGCGGCTTCACGCCCCAGTATGACGAACTGCAGGACCTGTATGAGCTGCATCAGAAGGACGGTCTGGAAATACTGGACTTCCCCTGCAACCAGTTCATGGACCAGGCCCCCGGCACCGACGAGGAGATACACTCCTTCTGCGCCGGCCAGCTTGCTCGGGCCGTCCGCGCCGCCTATGAAGCGGAGCAGGCCGAGCTGACAGCATAACGCAAAACAGTAAAAAAGACGAGGCGCTCTGGGTCGCGTGGGCGGAGCAGAACGCCTGAAAAAACGATATGCCCACGGCTGACAGGCAGTCGTGGGCATCGTCTGTAGTTGAGAGAGGAGGAGCAAATGGAAGACAAATACGCGGCGCTGCGGGAGCGGGCCGTCACCGTCCCCGGCCGGCTGGCCGCCTGTGTCCAGCTGGAGCCGAAGAAAGCGGCGGCGCTCTACGGGACGCTTTACGAGATCATCGGGAAGCTGACGGCGAGGGAGTGAGAGCAATGGACGAGAGATTTGACATACAAACCTATATGACCCGGGGTGTGGAGAACACCGTCTCCGGCGCCCTGCGGGCCACGCTGCGCGACCTCCGGGAGAGCACGTTCATGGTCCGCTTCGCGGCGGCCAGCACAGGCATCAGTCTCCAGAGCATGACGTTCCTCCTTCTATGTTTAATGAGTTTATTCTACCCCATGAACGCCTACAAGAGAAGTCTCTTTTGGTCCATCAGTCCACACAAAAAGTTATAACTGCGGTCGGGTCATACCCTGCCGCAGTTATGATCATTTGTATTCTGTTTGTCACATCTGGTTTTTTAGCACGGAAAATAGGAACCCACGTCATTTCTCATTCTTTCAAAGCCAGGCTTCATAGTAATACCAACAGTCATCAATTTTCTTTGTCATACCGCGATTGTCCGTTCCGTCTGTCCATTCCCATCTATTATCACTCACAGGCGTTAACTCTACATTTACATTCTGAAAGGCAGCGGGTTTGTCATCAGGTGAATAATAGAATCCCATATATGGGATCAATCCCCAGCCAAACGTATAGAATTGGACGATAGGATGCTCCCCATCATATAGACCGTTGACGCTTACCCCACGATAACTTTCGGCAAAATGTTCCCCAGCTAAACAAGCAGAAACGATTTCAAACAGATTTTCACTATGCGTTCGGACAAAAAAAGCGACCCGTTGCTCAGGTGTAAAAATCCAAACAACCGCAGTAACCACAACAAATGCAGCTACCAGCAGAGCTATGATCATTTTGCCTTTCTTTTTATGCATACATACTCATCCTTATGACCCCGATTTGTCGTTCTAACAAGAAATATACCACACCAGCCCGGACTTCACAAGAACTGCCCCCTGGCGGAGAATCCGCCAGGGATGCGGGTTCATACGACCAGATTCACGATAAGTCCCGTGACCAGGGATAAGGCCATCACGAAGGCGATATAAAGGGCGAAGCGTTTCGCGCCCCCCTGTCTGGAGTATATTCCATGGTCATATTATAAAAAGACCGGGACCTCTTGAGAAGTCCCGATCAGTTCATAAGTATAAACCCAAAGGTTATAGCTCTTTGCCCTCACGCTTTCAGCTGGTTCATCCAGCCGCGCCGCTCGAATACCACAAGGGAGATGGCCAGCCGCACGCACTCCTCCAGGGACAGGGTGAGGTAGACCCAAGGGATGGTCCAGTGGTACACGAACGCGGCGAAAAGCCCCATGGGAACGCCGAATACCCAGGTGCCCACAAGGTCGATGACCATGACGTATTTCGTCTTCCCGCCGCTGCGCAATATGCCGCTGCCGACGATCATATTCAGCACCTTAAAGGGCAGCACCACAGCGTAGGCGGTGAGGATCTGGCGTATCAGCTCCCGGATGGGCGCCTCCACGTTGAAGATACGAACATACCAATGCCCGGTGCAGGCGATCACCGCGGACAGCAGCATGGAGCCCACCCAGCCGTAGAACAGGAGCTTTCTCGCCTCCCGGTAGGCCATGTCCCGGTCCCCGTCCCCAAGGCGCTTGCCGATGAGGATCGCCGCCGCCTGGCTCAGGCCGCACAACGCTCCGATGGCCAGGGACTGGACGGGGTTCGTCAGCGTCATGGCGGCGGTGGCGTCGGTGCCCAAGTGGCCGTAAATGCCCGCGTACACGTTTTCGCCCAGGACCCACATGGATTCGCTGACCAGCAGCGGCAACAGCATGGAAAGGTACTGGCCCCATGCAAAGGGGCCGGCCGGGGCTCTCTCCGCTTGCTCCCGATATTTGGCATACATCCCAAGGATGACCAGGAAATAGACGAGCTGGGAGATCAGCGTCGCCAGCGCCGCTCCCGTGACGCCGAGGGCCGGCACGCCCAGCTTTCCGAAGATCAATATCCAGTTGAGGCCGGTGTTGACCGCCGCCGACGCGAGCCCGGCGTAGAGCGGCAGAGACGCCTTTTCCATACACCGCAAATGGGTGGACAGTATGGTGATCCCCGCCGCAGGGAGGAAGGTGCCGGACACGATGGCCAGATACCGCCCCGCCGTTTCCGCTGTCGCGCTATCGTTGATGTAGAGGCCCATGATCCGCTCCGGGACGGCGGCGCCGGCCAGCATGAACAGCGCGGCGAGGCAGAAGCATACCCGCAGATTGACCGCCAGGCTCCGCCGCGTCTCGGCGGCGTTTTTCTGTCCTATGTACTGGGAGAGCATGATCCCGGCCACCGCGCCCACGGCGGATATGACCACGTTGAATATCCCTGTGAATTTCCCGGCCAGTCCCACCGCCGCCACTTCCACGGCGCCCAGCTGGCCGATCATGACCTGGTCCACCACGCCGAAGGACGCCTGGAGCATGGACTGCAGCGCCACGGGAATGGCAAGGGCACAGACGGAACGGAAAAAAGACTGTTTTTCCATAAAAGCACCTCCTGACAGGTCGATGATACCCCGTCAGGAGGCGTGATTGCAAAACTTAAATATGTAAGGTGTGACAAAAATCAGAATGTTATTTTGTTAAAGACGACAACGAAATATTTCAACAAACGGGGGCCTGATCTTCCTTTGTCAACACTTTCTTCTGCCAGCTTCGTTTACCGCATTCAGGGCATTTCATATATCTTGTCCTGCCTGCGTGCTGCGCGAGATTGGTCTGCCAGTAAGTCGGTACATATCTGTGGCCGCATTTTTGACACTCGTAGTATCCGGCCTTCTGTTCAATGCCCACCGCGATAAAAGCGACCGTGAAGATCATCACAAGGGCAAACGCGATCAGCAAGCCCCTTAACCATGCGGGCATTTCTACGAACGATGCCACAAACACCATGACCAGCCCGGCAAGGACAGCCGGAATGATGATCCAGTATTCCGTCCTCAGCATCTGCCGGTTCTTTTCCTCGATCTGGCGCTTCATAGCCAGAAGATTTTCCTCTGCCCGTTTGTCATAGGATTCTGCCATGATCTTTTCGCCCGACAGGAGTTCGTTGACATTGATTTTCAGAAGACCGCACAGCTCCAGCATGATCCCGGAATCAGGCATGGATTTTCCCGTTTCCCACTTTGATACGGCCCGGTCGCTGATACCGAGTTTCTCGGCAAGGACTGCCTGGGTCATGCCCTGTTCCTTTCTGCATGACGCTATGAATTTTCCGATTTTGATCTGGTCCACATCGGGCACCTCCTTTCATGGCCCGAGCATATCTGAAACCGATGTGAATGAACATGAACCGGCAGTTGATTCTTGCTGGCTCTACCGCAGGTCGAGTACCTGTCGAGTACCTGTTAAATACCGATCAGTCCGCCTCTTCCGTTGTCAGCGTCATATCGCAGTTCCTTGTGCTCCCCCGCACGACTAGTTCCGTGGGGAGGGTAACGGACATCTCCACCGCCTCCCCGGCCCGCAGACGCCGCAGGGCGTCCAGGGCGCATTTGGCCCGGGCCGCCGTGTCCTGCCGGACGGAGGTGAGGGCGGGGTACACCATGGCGCACAGGGGCGCGTCGTCAAAGCCGCACACCGATATCTCCTCCGGCACCGCGACGCCGTGGCCCGTCAGGAAATGGCACAGCTCCACCGCGTAGTAGTCCGACACAGCAAATATGGCCGTGAACGGAGAAAGTGCCGGGAGCCGCGCTTCATAAAACGCCAGACGCTCTTGCTTTGCCATGGGGATCATCCAAAACTCCGCGCCGTCACCGAAGCCCTCGCGAAATCCCTCCCAGCGGGCATGGTCCATGTCCTCGTCGTTGTCCGCAAGGCACAGGGCACGCCGATGGCCGCAGCGGCGGAAATACTCCCCCACCTGCCGGCCGCCGCCCCGGTCGTCGATGTTGACGGCAAAGGTCCGCTCCGTCCGGGCGCCGCAGGCGTCATAGACCACAAAGGGGATGCGCATATTCTCCCGGAGGCGTTTGTAATCCGCGCTGCAAAAGCCGATGAGCACCAGCCCTTCCAGGTTCCACATAGTGGCGAAGGACACGATCTCGTCCAGGTCACGCACAGCCTTCACCATCATCTGCAATCCGCGGCGTGCCGTCTCGGCGCTCAAGGCGTTGAGGGCCGAGGCGATGAAGGCGTCCTCCAGGATGTGGGCCTCATACTTCTCGTGGTCATTTATGACCACGCCCACGATCTTCGCCGGGTTTTCTGCCAGCAGCACCTCCGCCGCCCGGGGCAGATACCCCCGCTCCTCCAGCGCCTGCCGCACCCGGTTCGCCGTCCGCTCCGACACCATGCCGGTCTTGCCGTGGAGCACATAGGAGACCGTGGCCGTGCTGAGTCCCAGCTCCGAGGCGATATCCGAAAGACGTACCTTATCTTCCATTTTCCTGCACCACGGCCCGCACCGCGTCCAGGAACCGGGCCAGCATAGGCGACGGCTCAGGCGGGTGAAGGATGCCAAAGGGGATGGCGTGGTCCCACGCTACCGGCAGCACCTTCAGCATGGGATGGACGCATGACCACTTGCCAATCACCGCGAGCATGTTCCGGCTCTGCTCGCAGCGGTTGAAGATGCTCATATCATAGAAATCGAAATCCGTGATCTGCACGTCCGGGTGGTTCTGCGTAAGGTCATCCCGCAGCTCGTCCATGTACCTGCTCCATCCCCGGTGGATCAGCAGCAGTTCCTCCCCGGCCAGGTCCTCCGGCGTCAAAACATCTTTGGCCGCCAGGGGGTGATAGATGCTCACGGCGCAGCAGATGGGCTCGCGGGATATTTCAAAGCCCGCGCATTGGCGCAGGGCCAGCAGCGTCTCGTCGAAGATGCCCGTCACCACGTCGATGTTCTCTCCCAGGTTGCGTAGTATCTCCCGGGCGTTCTCCGGGGTGTTCTCAAAGGGGACCAGCTGAAAGCTCACGTCCCCGCACCGCTCGTGGATCTGGGGCCACAGGTCGGTGAGAAGCTGGGCCGGGGTCATGGGCGAGGTGCCGATGCGCACCACGCCGTACTCCTCCTGCATGGCGGCGTGGGCGCGGGCGATGGCCCGGCGGGAGTAGTCCATCATGTACTTGGCGTCCCGGTAGAGGGATTCGCCCGCCTTGGTGAGCGTGAGCCCCCGGTGGCTGCGGACAAAGAGCTTCAGGTCCAGCTCCGATTCCAGCAGGTTGATCTGCTTGATGACCGCCGTGGGCGTGATGAAAGCGTCGTCCGCCGCCTTGTTGAAGCTGCCCGCATCCGCCACCCGGACAAAAGTCTCCAGCTGGGGATTATACAAACCGCTCACCGCCCTTTCGGGCATCAGTATAACACGATAAAGCCGCGTCTGGCAAGGTAGGATACCGTTATATGTTTTGAAAAGAGTTAAACCACGCCCTATCCTCAAAGCTCTTTTTCTTAGGTATGCTCAGACTGTCAAATGTGTTTTATTCACGTCCCTTATACCCATGTTTCTCCGCATTGCCGAGCAGGTACAGGAACGCGAACGCAGGGATGCGGATCAGCTCTCTCCCGTCCGGCGCGTGGTGCGTTCCATAGTCATCGGCCCGTTTGGTGACGATGATGGCCGCTTCCGCCTCCTTGCTCAGTTCAACGATCGCGTCATCGTCGGAGATGGGCGCCTGCTCCCGGTACTTGACCTCGATGAGGATCCTGCGAGTATTTGCGTACTCCACCACTATATCGATCTCCTGATCCTTCGGACCGCCGCGGGAATACCCGACCTTCGCGGCCTGCTGATAAGTAAAGCTGGCCACATGCTTGTATACCGCTGTCTCCACGATCCTGCCCAGTTCGACAGGGTCCGTCAGCATATCGTTATCCATCAGGACCGCGTTTCTGATGGCCGCATCCGCGATATATATCTTCGGCTGCATCTTCAGTGCCTTCCGGCCACCCATATCTACCGGCCAGCTCTGGAAGATGAGGTTCGCGCTCTCCAGGTACTTCACGTAGTTTTCCACGGTCGCCCGGGAGACGCCGTCCAGCTCCCGCGCGATCGCCGAGAAAGAGACGATGTTGGAGGAGACGTTGCACAGATAGAGGAAAATGCGCTCCAGTTCCAGCGGACTGCGGATACTATAAAGCGAGGGCAGGTCCCGTTTCAGGACCTTGTCCACCACGTCCTCGCGCATGACCTGCCGGGCCAATAGCTCATTGCTGGCCAGAGCAAGCTCCGGGAAGCCCCCCACCCGCAGATAGCGGGAAAAATGGTTTTGGACCGGCGCCAGGCTCATCATGACCTGTGTGCGCTCCGGCTGGGTCATGTGCACAAAGGCCGTCGGCCGGACATCAGCGCCCAGCTCCGGTACATCCACACCGATCAGGGAGCAGTATTCAAAGAAGGACAGGGTCGGCACCTGGATGACGCTCCAGCGCCCCGCTCCGCTTTCGGCGCTCCCCCGGACCAGCGCCGGACTGGCGGAGCCGGTGGCGACGCACTTTGTCTCCGGCTGGGTGTCGTATATCGTCTTGAGCCACTTGTCCCAGCCGGCGGCATACTGGACCTCATCGAAGAAATAGTAGACATCCTGCGTAGGCCAGACGTTCTCATGGTAACACTCCAGGATATCATCCGCTGAGCTTGAGCATGGGGTGGTCCAGGGAGATGAAGACGATCTGCTGCGGTGAGACGCCGCGCTTTATAAGGGTATCGATCATCTGATACTCGATGGTGGTCTTCCCCACGCGGCGGGCGCCGGTCAGCACGACCGTATTTCGTATAATTATATTTATATGAAAATTATATATTTCAGTGAATTTCTCATTTGATGGAGCATCCAAACAAGGCATAGTATTTTGAAGCGACGGGAGACCATGATGTCTCCCGTCGCTTTTTTGTCAGCAAAACAACTCTCCTAAAACAGGCCATTATACTTCGGCAAGGGGTAATCCATCTCGTAGTTCCGGCACAGGTCCAGAAAGGCACGGGCCGCCGCTGTCAGGTATTTCTCCCGGTGCCAGATCATGCGAAACTCCCGCCGGAAGGTCAGGCCCTCCACCGTCACCGTGTTCACCAGCCCCCGCTCAATAGGCCCCATCACCATCCGATGGGGCAGCACCGCCACGCCCAGGCCGCGGATGACCGCGTTCACCAGGGCGGTGGTGCTCATGGCCTCCCATATAGGCTCCACATGGAACCCGGCGGAAGCCGTCGTCCGGTCGAACACCTCACGGGTGCCGCTGCCCTGCTCCCGCAGGAGGAATCTCTGCGCCCTGAACTGCTCCAGAGTGAGCCGTGCGCCGGAGGGAAACAGGTCCGGGGCGCATATGACCGCCAGCTCGTCCTCCATATAGCTCTCGCTCACCAGGTCCGAGCTGTGGGGCACGCCCTCGATGAGGGCCAGGTCCAGGGTGTTGGCCATGATCTCCGCCTCTAACTGTTCGGAGGGGGCCACCAGAGCGTGCACCTCTGTGCCAGGATAGCGGTCATAAAACGCCTTCACATAGCTGGGCAGAAACTGGGCCCCGATGGTGACGCTGGCCCCCACCCGGATGAGGCCGAAGGCGTCCCAGTCCTTCATCCCCTTCTCCATGTCGTCGAAAAGCCGGGCGATATGCAGGGCGTAGTCCCGGAAGCGTGTTCCCGCGTCCGTGATCTTCAGCCGCCGCCCCATCCTATCGAACAGAGCCACGCCGTAATACTGCTCCAGCTCCCGGAGGGCCAGGCTCACCGCCGGCTGGGACATGTGCAGGGCCTCGGCGGCCTTGGTGGTGTTGCACCCAGCCTCGCAGATGGCCAGGAATATTTTGATGTGGCGTATGGTCATGGCATCACCTTTTATATTGTTTTGCTTATCGTTATGATTTGATTATAGTATTTCCAATATAAAAATGCAAGATATATAATGGCCCCGACAAGGAGGCGAGGGCTTGAAAAGAGAGAAGGGCGTCTACGGAAAGCTTTTCATCTCCACGCTGAAGCTGAGCGCGGGGACCTTCGGGGGCGGTTTTGTCATCGTGCCGCTGATGCGGGAGAAGTTCGTAAATGAGCTGCACTGGATCGACGAGCAGGAGATGCTGGACCTGGTCGCCATCGCGGAGTCCTCGCCGGGAGCTATCGCGGTGAACGCCTCCATCCTGGTGGGCTATCATGTGGCCGGGTGTCTGGGGGCGCTGCTGGCGGTGCTTGGCACGGTGCTGCCGCCGCTGGTCATCATCTCCGCCATATCCGGGTTTTACGGCGCGGTGCGGGACAACGCCATCGTGAACACAGCCATGGCCGGCATGCTGGCCGGGGTGGCGGCGGTGATATGCGACGTGGTGCTCACCATGGGCGCGGGGGTGCTGCGCCAAAAGCGGCTGCTGTATCCGGCCATCATGGTCCTGTCGTTCATCGCCGTGCGGTTTCTGGGCGTGAACATCATCGCCGTGATCCTGGTCTGCGCCGCCATTGGCGCGGCGGATACGGTCTTCCGCAAACATGGCGGACATCTCCATCGAAAGGCGGTGAGGCGGCCGTGATCTATGGGCAGCTTCTCTGGAGCTTTTTCCAGATCGGCCTATTCAGCATTGGCGGCGGCTACGCGGCCATGCCCCTCATCCAGCACCAGGTCATGGATGTCCACCCCTGGCTGACCATGACCCAGTTCGCGGACATCATGACCATCGCCGAGATGACGCCCGGCCCCATCGCCATCAACGCCGCCACCTTCGTGGGCATCCGAGTGGCCGGCATCCCCGGCGCCGTGGTAGCCACGGCGGGGTGCGTTCTGCCTTCCTGCTGCATCGTGATGGCGCTGGCCTACGTCTATTACCGTTTCCGGGGCCTGGATACGGTGAAGGGGATACTGGCGGCCCTCCGCCCAGCTGTGGTTGCCATGATCGCGTCGGCGGGCATATCGCTTCAGATCATGACCTTCTACGGCCAGCGGACGCTGCCGGAGGACCTGGGCGGGATAAACTATATCTCTTTGGCTCTTTTCTGTGTCAGCCTTTTCGTGCTGCGGCGCTTCCGGGTGAAGCCCATCTATGTGATGATGGGCGCCGGCGCGCTGGGGACCTTGGCAAGTCTTATCATTTGAGGGAGGCGGAAGATCATGGATAAATACATCATCGCGGCGGGCGCGCTCCATCGGGTGGGAGAGAAAAGCACGCTTATGAGCATAAGAGGGACCGTGTCGGGCCAGGAAAAGAAACTGCTCTCCCCGGCGGGAGAGCTGGTAGCGATAACGGATATACACCATGAGGCCGCCTGCCATGGGGAGGACCGGGTGGACAGGCACACATATGTACTCACCGACGGCGGGGGCCGGGAGCACGCCGCGGCCACGCCCCACTATGCCGCCGGGAGCGACCCCGTTGACACGGGCTGGCCGTTGTGCCACATGCCCCGGGCGGACCATGCCGACGTGACACTGGAGGGGCAGGAATACGACATGGTCATGCACAGCGGCCAGGACTACTCCCTGTATGACCGGGGCCGCCGGGAGGTGGTGCATATCCTTCACCGGGGGATCATGGGCGGATGGACCATAGAGGACGAGACGGGCCTGCCTCCGGAGGACCTGTGCGGCCTGTTCGTGTTCTGCCGCTACCTGGAGCGGGAAAACGAGTTCATGACTGTGTGACATGGCCCATGCTTGCGGTTTGGGCGGCGCGGGGGTATAATGACGCCTAATCGTCATTATACCCCCGCGCCGGTCGTGCTCCCGGCTGATGCCGGAACCGCACGACATGGCATGGCAGCCGGGTGAGCGCGGCAAATCGGGATATGTAGGGGGAATGGATAATGGAAGCTAAAATACTGTTGGATAATATTGATAAGATCCATACCACAGAAATGGGTGTCAAAAGAATCAAGAAAAATTTACAATTAGACGAATGTGATGCTGTTGAATATTGCAAAAACAAAGTTTCAGATAAAAATTGCAATATTTATAAGCAAGGCAAGAATTGGTACTGTGAAATAGATAATATAAGAATAACTATCAATTCATACAGTTATACAATTATAACAGCACATACAGTTTGACAAATTCCTGTTTGCCGAGAAGTTAATCGGAGCGACAGATCGGGAGTTGTGGAGGTTAATTAGCATGAGAGCACCGTTTCAGATATTGGCGATTCCTTATAGACGAAATCCGAATCTACAGTTCTGCGTTCTTCACCGCGCAGATATAGATCAGTGGCAATTCGTAGCAGGCGGCGGTGAAGATGTTGAGACGCCAGTAGAATCTGCAACCCGCGAGATTGCAGAAGAAGCAGGGATAAAAGTGGACAACATAACCAAACTCGTCTCAATGGCATATATCCCCGCAAATGTTATTTCAGAACGCCATCGAAAGCACTGGTCAAAGGACACTTTTGTTTTGCCGGAGTATCATTTTGCGTTTGAATGTATTTCCGATATAAAACTATCCAAAGAACACCTTGATTGCGAATGGTTGGATTACTGTGATGCTATGTCACGTTTGAAATGGGATTCTAATAGAACGGCGCTTTATGAACTGAATTGTCGGTTATCAGCAGAAAACTAAATTCCTATTTATCGGGGAGATGAGCAAAGCGGGAGCATCGAATAAGATGCTCCCGCCCTCACGCTATTGGTCATGTCAGGAGAGCCAAACCGGGGCCGTTATTCTTCTGCCTTACGCACGAGCTGCCGGGCGAGGCCGGTCAAACTGCGGGCCTCCGCCGTCCTCAACCTGTCCACATCCAGCGCGTTGGGACCCAGCCGGTACCGGTCCAGCCCGTCCGCGTCCTTGAATATGCGGTAGAGCAGCACGCCGTTTTCCAGCTCGTCCATGGCCGCCTCGCCTTCGGCGCTGGGCCGGTCGTGCCAGGCCATGATCTGATATACCCGCTCGTCAAAGGCAAGCCCGCCCGTCCGGCAAAAGTCCCGGTAATAGTCCGCCGCCCGCCGGCCGTGGCCCACATCCAGCCAGTCGTCCTGCCGGCGGGAGTCGTGGAACACCGCCGCGGCGCACAGCACCTCCCGCTCGCTCCGGGGCAGGCCCCTCTTCTCCGCGATCAGCAGCGCGTACAGCAGCACCCGGGCACAGTGGTCCTTCGTGTGCTTCTCCGAATCTTTCAGGGAAAACGTCACCTGTTCCCGCAGGAAGGCGCGCCACTTCTCATAGTCCCCGCGGACAGTTTCCGGCAGATTCATGCTCCGCACGCCTCCCGCAGGGCCGACAGCATATCGCTCAGCGGCCCGTCCAGGCCAAAGGATTTGTCCCGGATGTCTTCGGCGATATAGACCTCGCCCAGGTTGACGGTCACGTAGGCCGCCTCCGGCTCCCGGGCCACCAAACGCATGAGCGGCGCCTTGATGAGCTGATTGCGCCAGCCGATCCCCAGCTCCAGCACCAGCAGCTTCTTTCCGTGGTATTCTTCCAGAAACGAGCCAAACCTCTCCCGTGCGGCATCGTCCGGGATGTAGTTCTCTCCCACCATATGCACGCGCATGGGCCCGCCGCAGCGGGGACAGTGGGGCACCAGCTCTGTGGGGACCCTGCCGTCCCGCTCTGTCGCCGCCAGCGTTTCCGCCAGCTCCAGGGTGGGATAGAGCGTGTCGTGACAGGCGGCGGCGCACTGCATGGTCAGCCAGTTCCCCTCGATCTCATAGATCCTCTCCGGGGCAAAGCCGCTCATCTCGAAATGGCCCTCCCCGTTGGAGGTCACAATGAAATAGTCCTTCCTACCCACGATGGCCTTCAGGTCCTCCATGACCTGCGTGGGCTCATACTGCCCGCAGTAGTGATGGATGAGGCGGCTCCAGAAGGCCCACTTCTCCTCCTCGAAGGGCCAGCGGGCCCCGGCTCCCTGCAGGATGCACCGCAGGCCGTACTTTTGCTTAAAGTCCCCGAACAGATATTCAAACGCCCCGTTGTCCGCAAACAGGTGCAGCCCCTCCGTGATGGACAGGCCGTTGCTGGCCCCGATCAGGATGGCGTCCGCTCCTTTTATCTTTTCCGCGACAGGCGCCAGGTCCATAATGCTCACTCCTTCTCCTTTGCCGATACCGCGTCACGCAGCACGTCGGCGATGTCGGCCACGATCACCATGCCCTTGTCCTCGATCTGCGCCGGCAGATAGTTATACTTGTTGTTGACGGCAATGTACCGGGCCTTGGGGAACGCCAGCGTCAGGTTCCAAAAGGGCTCCTGGATGAACATGGGCGTGAGGCGGCCCACCCCCAGCTCCAGGAACAGGATGCGCTGGTCCTTGTGGGCCAGGATATACCGGGAGACCTTTTCATATTGCTCGTCATACTTCTTCCCCTGCAGGAAATTGCCGTAGCCCCGCACCCAGGGGAACGCCTCGCCGCCGCAGTGGGGGCAGCGGGGCACCATGTCCCGGGGCACGGCGGTGCTCTCTCCCATGGCGGCGATCATCTGCCGCACCGGCTCCACCGCGTCCCATGTGTCGTCCGTACAGCAGGCCGCGCACTGGAAGAAGCGGTGGTCGCCCTGGATCTCCGCTACCTTGTCCTCCGGATAGAGCTTGACGAACTGGGTGTCCTGGTTGGTGGTGAGGACGAAAAAGTCCTTGCCCCGCAGGAGCGTATCCAGGTCCAGATAGGGCCTGCGGACGGGCGCGGTCTGGGTGGTGTGCAGGAACGTGGCAAGATACCCCCAGAACTCCTCCCGGCTGGCCCAGGGATGCATCATGCCGGCGAAGGCGCCCTTAAAGTGATACTTCTCCGCATACTTCCCAAAACACTTCCGATAGGACTCGTTGTCCTCGTAATAGAAATCCCCGCCCCCGGCGGCGGACAGGCCGGAGCCCCCGCCCACCAGCACGCAGTCCGCCGCGGCGATCTCATCAACAAGCCGCCCGATCTGCTCCTCGTAGGGCAGCGGCGGCCGGGTGGAGAGCTGGTAGGGGGTGCGCCCGGCGGCGTAGGTGTCGTAATACATGGAATACTTCATCTGGGCCTGCATGACCATATTATCATAGTAGCTCACAGCATTCACGCCTTTCGTCTGCTGTTATTTTTTATTTTACAGCAAAAGCATAGCACGCTCTTGTGTTTCTGTCAATCTGCTGTTATAATAAAAATAACATCCAGAGAAAAGGGTGACGGCTTTGAAATACTCCACCAAACTCAGCGACGCAGTGCATGTGCTGGCCTTTCTCGCCCTCCATCCGGGCGCGGCCCTCACCAGTGAGCGGATCGCCGAGAGCGTGCAGACCAACCCCGCCTACATCCGGCAGCTGATGAGCGCCCTGCGAAAGGCCGGCCTGCTGGCCAGCGTGAAGGGCCATCCCCGGGCCGCCCTTGCCAGGGAGCCCGGCGGCATCTCCCTGCTGGACGTTTACCGGGCCATCGAGGGGGACAAGCCCATCCTGCACCAGGATACCCACACCAATCCCAACTGCGGCGTAGGCGTGAACATCCAGCTGGCTCTGCGGGACTATTACGACGAGGTGCAGCGGGCCGCGGAGGACCGCATGAGCGCCATCACCCTGCAGGACATCATCGACACCTACCGCCAAGAGGCTGGCATGGATAGCGATACGGAGGTATGAACATGAAGATCGCGGTCACGTATGAAAACGGGATGGTCTTTCAGCATTTCGGCCATACAGAGCAGTTCAAGATCTATGAGGCAGAGAACGGGCAGGTCGTCTCCTCCCGGATCGTTCCCACTGCCGGTCAGGGCCATGGGGCGCTGGCCGCGTTTCTCGCCGCCAACGGCGTGGACGCCCATGACTGCGGCGGCATCGGCGGCGGCGCGCAGATGGCGCTGGCCGAGGCGGGCATCCGGCTTTACGGCGGCGTCCAGGGCGCCGCAGACGAGGCCGTGGCCGCGCTGCTGGCCGGCACGCTGGGCTATGACCCGGCCGTACACTGCGACCACCATGACCACGAGCACGGCACAGGCGCCCATAACTGCGGCGGACATGGCTGCGGCGGCCATTCCTGCCACGAATAATATGTACATCTGCATCAAGGACCAGATACAGAATATGAATCTGGTGATCGGCTGCACCGTGGGCTGTCCCTACTGCTACGCCAGGAACAACGTCAAGCGTTATCACATGATCGACGACTTTTCCACGCCGGAGTTCTTTCCCAATAAGCTGCGGCTGATGGAGAAGGAAAAACCGCAGAATTTTCTGCTGACCGGCATGAGCGACCTGGCGGGATGGGAACCGGCTTGGCGGGAGCAGGTATTCGCCAGGATGGCGGAGAATCCCCAGCACCAGTTTCTGTTCCTGTCAAAACGCCCCGACCTGCTTAACATTGATACTGACCTTGACAATGCGTGGTTCGGCGTGACGGTCACACGGCAATCGGAGCTTTGGCGGATCGACGCGCTGCGACAAAACGTGCGGGCCCGGCATTATCACGTGACTTTCGAGCCGCTGTTCGACGATCCGGGCGAGGTCGATCTTCACGGCATAGACTGGGTGGTCATCGGCACCATGACCGGTCCGCAGAGCCGGAAGGTCCGAACCACGCCCGAATGGGTGTATTCCCTGACGGAGCAGGCCCACGCGCTTCACATCCCGGTTTTCTGGAAGGAGGACCTGGCCCCCATCATGGGCGGGGACACGCCTGTGCAGAAACTGCCGGACGCATTTAACAAGGTTTTGGAGGAGCAGCGAACATGGCCCAGTTGACGGATAACGGCGTGCTCATCGCCGACGTGGAGACGAAAAACATCATGACGAAGTCCAGCCTCCCGGTGGGCGGCTTCTCCGTCAATCCCTACGTGGGCTGCACCCACGCCTGCAAATACTGCTACGCCTCCTTCATGAAGCGCTTCACCGGCCACACGGAGGAATGGGGCACGTTCCTGGACGTAAAGCACTGGCCGGAGATCAAAAATCCGCAGAAGTATTCTGGACAGCGGGTGGTCATCGGTTCCGTCACCGACGGCTACAACCCCCAGGAGGAGATATTCGGGGCCACCCGCAAACTGCTGGAGCAGCTTCGCGGCAGCGGCGCGGACATCCTCATCTGCACCAAGTCCGACCTGGTCCTGCGGGATATAGACCTTCTAAAAGAGCTGGGACAGGTGACGGTGTCTTGGTCTGTCAACACGCTGGACGAGGATTTCAAAAATGACATGGACAGCGCCGTCAGCATCGAACGGCGCATCGCCGCCATGAAAAAGGTCTACGACGCCGGTATCCGCACCGTGTGCTTTGTGTCCCCTGTCTTTCCGGGGATCACGGACTTTGAGGCCATCTTTGAGCGGGTCAAAGACCAGTGCGACCTCTTTTGGCTGGAGAACCTGAACCTGCGGGGCGGGTTCAAGAAAACCATCATGGACTATATCGCCGGGAAGCGCCCGGAGCTCATGCTGCTGTATGACGAAATATATAACAAGCACGACCGCCGTTATTTTGAGGCGCTGGAAAAGAGGGCGGAAGAAATGGCAAAGAAATACGACTGCCCCTTTGTGGACAATGAGATGCCCTATGGCCGCGTCCCCCAGGGCCACCCCGTCATCGTGGACTATTTCTACCACGAGGAGATCCGGGGCTCAGACAATACCGGCCAGCGCAAAAAGCGCGTGACGGAAGCAGAGTAAATCCATTTTCAACTCACAGTATTACACGGCTGGCCCGATATGGCCAACCGTGTAATTTGGTATCAGCCCGTATAAGCGTCCCCGGCGGAATTGCTGAAATCCTGTTTTTCCAGCCATGCCTGCTCTTCCTCGGTCTCCGGGATGTCGATCCTCTCGATCTTGAATACCACGGGCCTCGTTCCGTCGTTACAGCAGGCGATCATCATCCGGTCGTCATTTGTCCAGCCCTTCATGATCGAGCCGCCCTGGAGGGCCGTATAGACATACCGGCTCACAGCGTCCCACGCCTCGCCGCAAAGCTTCCCGTTCATCAGGTGGTAAAAATCATCCTGCTGCGGCGTGCGCTTGAGCAAAAACGTGTCGCCTACCTTGAAAAAGGGACACGGACCTGACTTTGGATCAGCCAGGTACTTCTCCTGAAGCTCCGGAAAACACTTCGTTTCCAGTACGGTGATCCTGCATTCGTGTTTCATCGGGTTGACCTCCTATAGTCAGCCATAAGCAGAAGGATATTCAGTGCATCGTGTCCAGCTTCAGGTTGTCCAGTGAGAAGCGAATGCGCAGTTTTGCCCCTTCTGGGAATAATCCTTTGAACTTCCATAGGCTCCGTCTGACAGTGTTTGCCCCCGGCTTGATCTCTACGGGAAAAGGGACAGCTCCGTGATCCCGGAACTCATCAGCACCACCTCATCTCCGTATATGTTTCAGAATAACACGTTCCGTTCGGGAAAGCAATTGTCTCCTTCCTTGCCTTGCTGAGACCGGCATTGTCAGTTTCTCACCCAAAGGAAAACATCTCATACCACGGCTTGTTCAAATCCACCGGCCCATCCGGGTCCCGTCCCCTGCCTCTCTTGCCTGTCTCTCTATAGTTCATACCCCTGCAGTCATATATGTAACTCCTGCAATTCTTACAGTTCCTACAGAGAGAAATACACGCGCGATATATAGGGGCAAAAACTGCAACGCGACTTTTCGCAGGCTCCTCCTGCCCTTCCAGACCCGTCTGGGCTACGACAGCATGGCTGTAAAGGCGGATGAGCTTGTTAAGACCGCTGCGGGTGCAGTTGGCCCCAGCCGCATAGGCACGGAATCGCTGAAACAGCTGCACGATATCCTCTTCCTCCAGAACAGGACCCGCAGTGCCCATCGGGTACTGCCTATTGAAAATGAGGCAGCCATAGGAGCTCGGGAGACGGTACAGAGCGAAAACATCCCCATGCTTCTGAAAGAATCTCCATACCTTCGTCTTCTCCCAGCCCCAGCGCTGCCCCAGGGTCTCCAAAGACATCACAGCGCCGGTGAACCGATACTGCACCACCCAGTCGCTGATCTCATAGGTCAGTTTCCTGGTCTGGCGATCCAGGTCATAGCGGAGATACCCCAGATTTGAGAGCACTGCAAGCGTTCTGAGCGCTTTCTCCCTGCTGCGGAGTCCCCAGGATACTCTTCAGGCCCACGATGCCTCCCGCCCACGTTCCTGGCGTCACAGCGTTGATATGGCCGCAGTATGATGCCTCACTTTGCGGAACGCTGCCCGGGCTGCCAGGCGGGCCCAGGCGCCCATAACGCCCTTCCCAGTTGGTACAAGCGCCCGGGGCAGCTTGACCCACTGGTACTTCATCAGACACTTCATAAAATCACCTCCTGATACAAAAACACAAGGCCTGTCCGAACTTGTCGGACAGGCCTTGTGCCGTGCTGTCATGGCTCCTATTGATCCAAAATGGGTAAAACGTGGGTAAAACGCCTTGGTATATACCCTAAAATCCCCGCAGACATGCGGTTTTCTCAGTCCTGTGGTTTCATGGTCGGGAAATTCATCAATACCAATTTCCCCTTATATATCAGCATTTCCCCGCCCTCGCCATCTTGTTATTATACGAATTTATACGAATTTCCGCAGGATCGTTTTTATCTTCGCCCAGCGTCCGACCAGCAACAGAAGAAAAATAGGATCGATCCTGCCGAATTCGGGGAGGTTTTTCTCTGTTAGTCGTCTGCTGTTCTTAAGGTCAAAATAAGGTGTTTCAAAGCTGACGCTTAACGGCCGTCAGAGCGATAAATGGGAATGAAATCATATGTTTTGAAAAGAGTTAAACCACGCCCTATCCTCAAAGCTCTTTTTCTTAGGAGGTGTCGGCTCGGTTTTAGCGATTCCCACAGGTAAAAAGCATATCAAATCATAATCATCGGGCACATTTAATATCTTTGCCATTTTATGACCGATCTTATCGTCATCTGTAACATGACCTTCGTACCAACAGCTCTGGTATCCGAGTTCAACGATCGCCAGTAGCATATTTTCTATCGCAGCAGAATAATCCTGCACCGCAAAGCATCTGTCCCGATAAGCATTGACCCTTTGCGTAAGAACACAGATCATGCAAGGCGCCGTCGCTCCGGCGGGCGGATCTATGACTTCGCGCAGTTTATGAAGTGTTTCCTTATCGTCTACGGCTATCAAACTTGTCGTCTGCTTATTGCAGCCTGATGGGGCGCTTAACCCTGCATTCAAAATAGCTATCAAATCTTCTCTTGGAACAGGGTCGGACTTATATTCGCCTCTATAACTGTGTCGGTTGAAAATAGCCTCTAAAACATTCATACTGTTTTCCTCCTGTAAATCCCGGGTCGTCTTTCCTTAATCGTAGCACGGCCAGCCTCCGAAGTCAACGCCGCCCTGTTGGGCAAAAAAGAAAAAGCCTTGCATCATCAAGGCTTTTTCGTATATGTGTCAATCCGTGGGCTTCATCGTCGGGAAGAGGATCACGTCCCGGATGGTGTCCACGCCGGCCAGGAGCATGACTGCCCGGTCGATGCCCATGCCCAGGCCGCCGGTGGGCGGCATGCCGTATTCCAGGGCCTCGCAGAAGTCCGTATCCATATCGTTGGCCTCCTCGTCGCCCTTGGCCTTCAGGGCCATCTGGGCCTCGAAGCGGAGCCGCTGGTCCAGGGGGTCGTTGAGCTCGGAGAAAGCGTTGCCCATCTCGCAGGCGCCCACGAACGCCTCGAACCGCTCGGTGAGGCGGCTGTCGGCGGGGCTGCGCTTGGCAAGGGGCGACACCTCCACCGGGTACATAGTGATGAAGGTGGGCTGGATAAGCTTCTCCTCCACCTTCTGGTCGAAGGTCTCATAGAGGGCGTTGCCCCAGGTGGGGTCCTTCCCGTCCATATCCACCCCAGCGGCCTTGGCGGCGGCCACGGCGGCGGCGTCATCGGAGATAGCGCCGAAGTCGAGGCCTGCGTACTCCTTCACCGCGTCGATCATGGGCAGTCTCCGCCAGCCGGGGGCCATGTTGATAGTGTTGCCGCCCCACTCCAGTTCGTAGGTGCCCCGCAGCTCCATGGCAGCGGAGGAGAGTATGCCCTCCACATAGTCCATCATGGTCTCGAAGTTGGCGTAGCTCTCGTACATCTCCAGGGTGGTGAACTCGGGGTTGTGCTTGGTGTCCATGCCCTCGTTTCGGAAGATGCGGCCGATCTCATAGACCCGCTCCATGCCCCCCACGATGAGCCGCTTCAGGTTCAGCTCCGTGGCGATGCGCATGTACATATCCAGGTCCAAGGTGTTGTGGTGGGTGACGAAGGGCCTGGCGGCGGCGCCGCCCTGGATGGTGCCCAGCACGGGGGTCTCCACCTCCAGATAGCCCCGGCTGTCCAGGTACCGGCGCACATGGCTGATGAACCGGGTGCGCAGCTCGAAGACCCGGCGGGATTCGGCGTTCATGATGAGGTCCACATACCGGCGGCGGTAGCGCTGGTCGGTATCCGTGAGGCCGTGGAACTTCTCCGGCAGGGGCCGCAGGCTCTTGGCCAGCAGCTCTATGGCATGGACATGGACGGAAATGGCCTCCGTGCGGGTCTTGAACACCTCGCCGGAGGCGCCCACGATGTCCCCCACGTCCCAGCTCTTCACCTTGGCCAGGCCCTCGGGGCCCAGCTCGTTCACGCTGACGTAGAGCTGGATGCGGCCCTTGTCGTCCTGCAGGTCCATGAAGCCGGCCTTGCCCTGGACGCGCTTTGCCATGATGCGCCCGGCCACCTGCACCTGTTTCCCCTCCAGGGCGTCATAACCGTCTTTTATCTCCCGGGAGAAATGGCTGCGGGTGAATTTGGTGATCTGGTAGGGGTCCTGCTGGGCGTCCTGGAGCTTAAAGAGCTTCTCCCGGCGCACGAGCATCTCGTCGGACAGGCCCTCGGGGGCGGTCCGATACCCCGGCGCGTACTGGAACATATGCTTCCCTCTCTTTTGTGTAGTGGTATTAGTAGGTGACGTTCAGGATCTCGAACTGGAGCTCCCCGGCGGGGGCCTCCACGGTGACGGTCTCGCCGATCTTATGGCCGATGAGGCCCTTGCCGAAGGGGGAGTCGTCGGAGATGCGCCCGGCCATGGGGTTGGCCTCCTGGCTGCCCACGATCTGGTACTCCGCCTCTTTGCCCAAGCCCACGTCCCGGACGGTGACCTTACTGCCGATGCTGATGACGCCGCTGCGGGTGCTGTGCTCCACGATCTCGGCGTTCTCCAAGAGGTTCTTATACTCGGCGATCTTGGAATAGAGCTTGCCCTGCTCGGTCTTGGCCTCGTCGTACTCGCTGTTCTCCGACAGGTCGCCGTAGCTTCTGGCCTCTTTGATCAGTTCAGAGACCTCTTTTTCCCGGACGGTCTGAAGATATTCCAGTTCCTTGGCGATCTCCTCATACCGCTCCCGGCTCATTTTGTATTTCGCGTCAGCCATTTCCGATACCTCCGCTCTCGTGATTTTTTATCCGCGAATATTATAGTTATCAAGCCCGGTCCTGTCAAGCGCCCAGCGCCTCCAAAGCCGCCAGCACCTGGGGGTCCTCCTCCGGCTCCAGCCACCCCGTGGCGTAGAGCCTGGTCTGTTCCTCGCTGAGTTCCACCTCCACGTCCGGCACAAGGCCGCCCTGGGCGTACAGGTCCACGCCGTTCGGCGTAAGGTAGTTATTATGGGACAGGTGCAGCGCGCCGCCGCCCCAGAGCTCATAGGTCACCTGACTGCGGGATTTGCCGGTGGTATGCTCACCCACCACCACGGCCTTATCGTACTCCCGCAGGGTGGCGGCGAGGAGCTCCGCGGCGCTGTAGCTCTCCCCATTCACGATCACCGCCATGGGCATATCCAGGCTCTGGGCATCTGAGGTAACCAAAGTCTCCCGGCCGCTTTTATCCGTCTGGCGGAAGATGGTCCCCTCCGGCAGGAGTCTGTCCAGCACCTTGGTCAGCTCCGTCACCTGCCCGCCGGGGTCATCCCGCACGTCGAAGACGAAGCAGTCCGCCCCCTGGTCCAGGAGCGCATCTATCATGTCCAGGACCTCCTGCCCTGCGCCGGCGTGGAAGTTCTCGATGACGATATAGCCCACGTGGCCCCGTAAGATCTCCCCGCTCACCGGGTCATCATAGACCACCTGGCAGGACACGTCCACGTCCTCCTCCGTGCCGTCTTCATGGCGCACCGTGAGGCGCACCATACCGCCGAAGTCCGCCTGGATGATGGCCCGCAGGCCGTCGGTATCCATGTCCGCGGTGCTCTGGCCGTCGGCGGCCAGGATGAGGTCCCCCGCTGTCAGACCCGCAAGCTGAGCGGGGCCGTCCTTCTCCGTCTGGACGATGCGGATGCCGCCAGCCTCCGTATCCCTGGCGACGGTGACGCCGATGCCCTGATACTGGTTAGCCTGGTAGTCCCCGTAGGCGGCATAGTCCTCGTCGTTCATGTAGTAGCTCCAGTCGTCCAGACTGTAGGCCGCCGCGGCCAGGGCCGTGTCGGTAAGCTCGTCGGCGTCATAGTCCCACACGTACCGGCTGTCCACAACGCGCAAAAACTGGGCGAACCGGGCCGTCTGCCAGAGATTTTTGAACCCGCCGCAGAGGATGACCGCCACCGCGGCCACCGCGATGACGCCGGCCAGAAAGCCCAATTCGATTTTAAACCGGTCATTCTTCATAGCGCCTCATAAAAGACGGGCGGCCCCAGGCCGCCCCGTCCGAAAAGTACGTGTTTGTATCAATAATAAGTGAAGCTCAGGGGGTTGATGGTGGCGCCGGTAGAGCTGACCCGGACCTCGAAGTGCAGATGCGGCCCGGTGGAGTTGCCGGTGGAGCCCACATAGCCCAGCACCTGGCCCTGGGCCACCGCCTGGCCGTTGGACACGGCGATGCGGGACATGTGGCCGTACAGGGTAGTATACCCGTTTCCGTGGTTTACCATCACGCAGTTGCCATAGCCGCCGTTCCAGCCGGCCAGGATGACCGTGCCGGCCGCCGCGGCGTAGATGGAGCTGCCGTAGCTGGCGCCGATGTCGCACCCGGCGTGCAGGCGGTATATCTTGCCGCTGACCGGGTCGGTACGCATGCCGTAATGGGAGGTGATGACGGTGGTGTAGCTGGGCCACATCATCCAGGCGCTGCCGCCGCCCCCCAGGACGGCCGCGGGAGGCGAGGACCCGCCGCCCATGGCGGCCTGCTGCTCGGCCAGCTTCCGCAGCCGCTCGGCCTCCTCCGCCGCCTTGGCCTCTTTGAGTTCCTTCTCCTTCTGGACCACCAGGGCTGTGACCTCGGCCATGGTGGCCTCTTCCTGGTCCATGACCTCGTTGTACTCGTCGATGTTCGTCTCCATCTGGGCGATGATCTGACAGGCCGACGCGATATCCGCCTCCAGCTGGGCCTTCTTCTGCTCCTGCTCCTGGCGGCGGGCCTCGTTCTGGGCGAACATGACCTCCGCTTCGGCCTCCAGGGCCTCCACGTTCTCCCGGGCGGCCACATATTCGGCCTCCAGGTCCTCGTCATATTCCATGACCTCGCCCACCAGGTCCAGCCGGGTCAGAAGGTCGGAAAAGCTGCTGGCCTCGAAGAGGACCTCGATGTAGTTCACATCCGAGGTCTCCTCCATGGCACGCAGGCGGGTGACCCAGCGCTGGCGCTGGTATTCCTCTTCCTTCCGCGCCTTCTCCAGGTCCTGCTGCATGTTGGCGACGAGGCCGTCGATGATGGCGATCTGCTCGTCGATGACCTGGATCTCCTCCTGGGCCAGCTGGTTTTTCTGGTCCAGCATCAGCTTCTTTTCCAGGGCGTTGGCCTTTTCATAGTCCAGGCTGTCTATCTCCGCCTGGATGTCGTCCATCCGCCCCTGGATGGCGCTTCTCTGTCCGTTCAGCTCGTCGATCTCGTCCTGGATCTCGGCGCTGGTCTGGGCATGGGCGGTGGGGGCGATGACCATGACCGTGATGGACAGGACCATCAGCACCACCAGGATGATGCACACGACGGATATGAATGTCTTGCGTCTCTTCATAGGTTCTCCTTTATCTGCCGGGGTGAGGTGTGCCATAGCGGCTCATCAGCCGTAATAAACGAAGCTCTCGGGGTCGTAGGTGGTATCAGGGTCGGCGTTGGAGCGTATCTCGAAGTGCAGGTGGGGCCCCGTGGAGTTGCCGGTGGAGCCCACGTAGCCCAGCACCTGGCCCTGGGCCACGGTCTGGCCGCTGTACACGGCGATGGAGGACATGTGGCCGTAGACGGTAGTGTAGCCGTTGTCGTGCATCACCATGACGCATTTGCCGTAGCCGCCGTACCAGTTGGCGGTGATGACCGTTCCCGCCTGGGCAGCCCATATCTCCGAGCCGTACCGGGCGCCGATGTCCACGCCGGCGTGCTTGCGCCAGTAGCCGTAGAGCTCCAGATACCGGGGGCCGTAGTAGCTGGTCAGCCACTTGGTGTAACTGGGCCAGATGAAGCCCGAACCGGTGACCGTGCCGGGCTTTGCCATGCCCTCGGCGGCCTTGGCCTTTTCAAGCTCCTGCTGTTTTTCCTCAATGATGGCGGCCAGCTCCGCTTTGGTGGCCTCCTCCGCCTCCAACGCTGCCTTCACGTCCGCCAGGTTCGTCTGCATGGAGGCTATCACTTCGCAGGCGGCGTTGATGTCCGTCACCAGCTGCTCCTGTTTCTGCTGAAGCTCCGCCTTACGCAGCTCGTTCTCCGCTTTCAGCGTCTCGGCCCGGGCCTCCAGGGCCTCCACGTCCTCGCGGGCGGCGATATACGCCGCCTCCAGGTCCTCGTCGTACTCCATGACCTGGCCAACCATGTCCAGCCGGGTCAGAAGGTCCGAAAAGCTGTTGGCGTCGAAGAGCACCTCTATGTAGTTGACGTCGCTGGTCTCCTCCATGGCCCGCAGGCGGCCCAGCCACCGCTGCCGCTGGCCGGCTTCCCTGTCCCGGGCCTGGTCCAGGTCCTCCTGGACCGAAGCGATCATGCCGTCCACGATGGCGATCTGCTCAGCCAGCACGTCCAGCTCCTGGGCGGCCAGGTCGTTTTTCCGGTCCAGCACGTCTTTCTTCTCCAGGGCCGTGGCCTCGCTGAATTCCAGGCTCTCTATCCTCTCCTGCAATTCGTCGATACGGCTCTGGATGTCGGTCTTTTGGCCGTTCAGGTCGTCTATCTCGTCCTGGATGTCGTCGCTGGAAGCGGCATAGGCGGGCACAGCGCTCATCAGGCACAGGGCCGCCAAAAGACCCGCCAGCAGCGGGCGGAAACGCTTTTTCATAGGGTCAGGTCCTCACAAGCGAGGTGTGAGGCATATGCCTCACACCTGCAGATAGTTGCGGATGGCGATGGTACTGCCGAACACGCCCACGGCCAGGCCCACGCCCAGATACACCGGCAGCACGATGGGGCTCAGGTGAGCGAAGGGGATCACCGTCACCAGCCGGCCGATGAGGCCGGACATGATGCGGTCCGCCACGATGTCGTACACGCCCCATTCCAGCAAAAAGGCGATGATGGCGCCCAGAAGCCCCAGCACCAGCCCCTCCACCACGAAGGGGAAGCGGATGAACCAGTTGGAGGCGCCCACCATCTTCATGATGGCGATCTCCTCCCGCCGGCTCAAAGTGGCCAGTTTCACGGTGTTGGACATGATGAACACGCTCACCACAACCAGCACCACCACCAGTATCAGACTCACGGCGCTGACCACGTTGCGCACGGCCACGAAGCCCTGGGCCACGCCCAGATGGGCCTGCACGTTGGCGATGCCGATGATGTTATAGAGATCGGCCTGGGTCTGCTCCATGAGGGAGATGTCGTTCAGGTAGATGATGTACCGGTCCCGCAGGATGGAGGCGTCCACGTCCTGGAACAGGGTCTGGTCCTCGAACTGGGTGGCGAATTCCTCCATGGCCTGCTGCCGGGGCACGAACCGGCACAGCCGGACGTTGGATATGTACTCGATCTCAGGCTGCAGGGCCCGGGCCTCCTCCTCCGTGAAGGTCTCCTCCACGTAGGCCACCACCTGGTTCTCCGCCTCCAGGCCGTCCAGCATGGAGCCGATGTTCACCGCGATGAGGGTGAAGCTGCCCATGATGACCAGACACGCCACAATGATGGTCACCGAGGCGAAGGACATGAACCCGTGGGTGGCGATGGACCTGAAGCCCTCTTTGATAAGATAGCCGATCTTACTGGATCTCATAGCTGTAATACCCGTCCATTCCGTCGGAGATCACGCGGCCGTCCTCGATGGCGACGACCCGCTTGGAGAAGGAGTTGACCAGCTCCTTCTCGTGGGTCACCACCAGAACGGTGGTGCCCATCTCGTTGTCGTTGATGCGGTCCATGAGCAGCATGAGCTCCAGGCTGCGGGCCGGGTCCAGGTTGCCCGTGGGCTCGTCCGCGATGAGAAGCTGGGGGCTGTTCACGATGGCCCGGGCCACGGCGACGCGCTGCTGCTCGCCGCCGGAGACCTCCCGGGGGAAGCGCTTTTCCCGCCCGGAAAGGCCCACCAGGTCCAGCACATAGGGCACCCGCCGCCGGATCTCCCGGTTGGTGGCGCCCACTACGTGCATGGCAAAGGCCACATTGTCATAGACCGTCATATCATCGATCAGACGGAAGTCCTGGAAGATGACGCCGATGGTGCGGCGCAGGGCGGGGAGCCGGCCCCGCCGGATGCGGCGCAGGTCGAAGCCGTTCACGTTCAGCTCGCCCTCGTCCGCCCGCACCTCGCCGGTGATGAGCTTGATGATGGAGGTCTTGCCGCTGCCGGAGGGCCCCACCAGAAACACGAATTCACCGTCGTCGATGGCAAAGGACATGTCGTCGATGGCGCGCACGTCCCCGCCGGGGTATGTCATGGATACGTTATCGAATAAGACCATAAATGCCGGGCCTCCGGGGGATCAGTAGCGTGTGTTCTGGCTCTCGAGATACTGCTTGACCATGAGGGCGACCTTGAACACGATGGCGTGGTCGAACTCCCGCAGGTCAAGACCTGTGAGCTTCTTGATCTTCTCCAGCCGGTAGACAAGGGTGTTGCGGTGCACGAACAGCTTCCGGCTGGTCTCGGACACGTTCAGGTTGTTCTCGAAGAACTTGTTGATGGTGTAGAGGGTCTCCTGGTCCAGGCTCTCGATGGGGTTCTTCTTGAAGACTTCATTCAGGAACATCTCGCACAGCGTCGTGGGCAGCTGGTAGATGATGCGGGCGATGCCCAGGCTCTCGTAGCTGATGACCGTCTGGTCGTTCTCGAAGATCTTGCCCACGTCGATGGCGGTCTCCGCTTCCTTGTAGCGGTCGGCCAGCTCTCTGAGGTGCAGCACAGGCGAGCCGATGCCAACCACGCAGTGGATGCCCATGTCCTGCTCCAGGCTGCGCTGGATCTGCTGGGCGGTGCGCTCCAGCTCCGTGGAGTCGAAGCCCGGCTGCAGCTCCCGGATGATGACGATGTCCGTCTCGCTCATGGACAGGACAAAGTCCTTCTCCCGGGAGGGGTAGAGCCCCTGCAGGTACTCCAGCACCGCCATCTCCGCGCCGGCATTCTGCCGTACCACGAACACGCCGCGAGGCGTCTCGGCGTTGAAGCCCAGCTCCTTTGCCCGCACATATACGTCTCCGGGCAGGATGTTGTCGGAGATGATGTTCTTTACGAAGGTGGTGGTGTCGTGCTTGTCGTCATAACTGCTCTTGGCCTCCGCCAGGGCGACGGAGATCAGGATGCAGATGCTGCGGGCGGCCTCGTCCTGGCCGTCCACGAAAGCCACATAGGATCCACGGCCGCCGGCGCCGATGACGCGGCAGGTCCGGCCCGCCATCACGAACAGGTCGGTGCCCGCCTCCTGGGCGGCCAGATGGATGTCTCCGATGGAAAAGCCCATCAGACTCAGATCGCTGCTGGCGATCACATTGCCCTGCTCGTCCACGACGCCGAAGCAGCGCTTGCTGGCGTCCTTCATCTGCAGGATGACGCTTTGGAAAATACGGCTCGACATAACTATCTTACCCCCAACATATACATGCGCCTATTGTAAATCATCCGTCGTCATTTTGCAATAGAAACAGGGCAAAAATTTGTAAACTTTTTAATTCGCTCCGCCCTCTTTCCGCTGTTTTGCACAAAAATATTGTTGATTATTAAATATATTTATATAAAAACAGCAAGGGCTTCCTCTTTTTCCATCCGCCGGTATTCGCCAATTTGCAAATTTCCATCCAAATGCAGCCCGCCGATGGACACCCGGCGCATGGCCGCGACGCGCTTGCCGCAGGCGGAAATGAGGTTCTTCACCTCGTGGAATTTCCCCTCCGTGACGGTCACCGTCCCCCGGCAGGGGCTGTCCGGGCCGATGGCGAGCCCCGCGGGCCGGTAGGCCGTGCCGTCGGGCATGGTGACCCCCGCCGCCAGGCGGGCGGCGTCGGCCTCCGTGAGGGGCAGGTCCGTCTCTATCTCATATACTTTCTCTATCTCCGACCGGGGCGCCGTGACCCGGTGGGCGTATGCCCCGTCGTCCGTCAGGATGACGAGGCCGGTGACGTCCGCGTCCAGCCGCCCCACGGGGAACAGGCCCCGGGCCCGCAGGTGCCGGGGCAATAAGCTTGTGACCGCGGGATACGCCCCGTCCTCCGTGGCGCATATGGTTCCGGCGGGCTTGTTCATCATATAATAAACGTGCTCCGCCGTGTCGATCTCCTGTCCCCCGGCCACGATGCGGGCGGTGCGGGACACCTTCGTCTCCGGCCGGCGCACCGGGACGCCGTCCACGGTGACGGACCCGGCCAGAATGAGGCTTTTGGCCTCCGTTCGGGTATAATGGCCGGAGCCGGCCAGGAGCTTATCCAATCTCTCCTGCTCCATTCATAGAACTCCTTTGGGGCGAATATGCTGTACTATGAAAAGGATGATACAACCAAAGACACGGACCTTTCTGCTGGTCCTGGGGGCGCTTGTGCTGCTGGCGCTGCTGCTGGCGGTGGGCAGCGCCGCCGGGGGCGTGAAGCTCCTGGGCGGGGACGCCGTCTCTACCGCCGAGAAGCGGGCGGCGTATCTCGCCGAGTTTGGCTGGGAGGTGGACGCCGCCTCCGAGCAGGTCCAGCAGATCCTGATCCCGGAGCGGTTCTCCGCCGTATATGAGACCTACAACCAGCTGCAAAAGCAGCAGGGCTGGGACCTGAGCAAATTCGCCGGCCGCGGCTGTACCCTCTACAGCTACACGGTCACCAACTACCCGGACCCGGAGCAGACCGTCATCGCGGACCTGTACGTATTCAAAAACAAGGTCATCGCCGGGGACGTCCACTCCACCAACCTCAATGGATTTATGATCGGCCTCAAGTAGCCTCGCAGAGTTCGCCGCCGGAGCGGCGAAAAAAATGGGATGATTTTTCCGGGGGCGTGTACCTCGGAAAAATCTCTTCTCGGCCTGCAAACGTGCGCGCTTGCGCGTGCGCTGCAGCAGACCGCAGCCTGACCAAAGCAAAATCCCCCGGCGACAGCCGGGGGATTTTGCTTTGATGTTTTTACTCCTTGACCTCGATGACAACGCCGGAACCGACGGTACGGCCGCCCTCGCGGATAGCGAAGCGCAGGCCCACCTCGATGGCGATGGGGGTGATCAGCTCCACGTTCATGTCCACGTTATCGCCGGGCATGCACATCTCGACGCCGTCAGGCAGGGAGATGACGCCGGTCACATCGGTGGTACGGAAGTAGAACTGAGGACGATAGTTGTTGAAGAACGGGGTGTGACGGCCGCCTTCGTCCTTGCTGAGGACGTAGACCTGGCCCACGAACTTGGTGTGGGGATGGATGCTCTTGGGAGCAGCCAGCACCTGGCCGCGGACGACGGCCTTCTTGTCGATGCCGCGCAGCAGGCAGCCCACGTTGTCGCCGGCCTCGGCGTACTCCAGGGTCTTGTGGAACATCTCGGTGCCGGTCACGACGGTCTCCTGGGTCTCCTTGATGCCAACGATCTCGACCTTGTCGCCGACCTTGACCTGACCACGCTCCACACGGCCGGTAACGACGGTGCCGCGGCCGGAGATGGTGAACACGTCCTCGATGGGCATCAGGAAGGGCTTATCGGCAGCGCGCTCGGGGGTTTTGATCCAGGTATCGACGGCGTTCATCAGCTCCCAGATGCAGTTGTAAACGGGGGCGTGAGGATCGGTCTCGGTGCTCACCAGGCACTCCAGAGCGGAGCCCTTGATGATGGGGGTGTCGTCGCCGGGGAAGCCGTACTCGTTGAGCAGCTCGCGGACTTCCATCTCGACGAGCTCGAGGAGCTCGGGGTCGTCCACCTGGTCGCACTTGTTCAGGAACACCAGAACGTAGGGCACGTTCACCTGGCGAGCCAGCAGCAGGTGCTCACGGGTCTGAGCCATGGGGCCGTCGGAGGCGGCGATGACCAGGATAGCGCCGTCCATCTGCGCGGCGCCGGTGATCATGTTTTTGATATAGTCGGCGTGGCCCGGGCAGTCCACGTGGGCGTAGTGACGGGCCTCAGTCTGATACTCGACGTGCGCGGTGTTGATCGTGATGCCGCGGGCCTTCTCTTCGGGGGCCTTGTCGATCTGATCATAAGCGGTATATTCGGCAGCGGTGGGGTCAGCCATGTTCAGGACCTTGGTGATGGCCGCCGTCAGGGTGGTCTTGCCGTGGTCGATGTGGCCGATGGTGCCGATGTTCACATGGGGCTTGGTGCGGTTGAACATTTGCTTTGCCATTGCATTGTCCTCCTAAAAAGTAGAAAAAATTAAGATACTTTACTCGCGATTGAGATTATACAATATGCAGGGATATTTTGCAATAAGTTTTTGCGCTCAGCGCCTTGTGCCTATCAGCTTCTCCCGGAGGCTCTGGGGCAGCTCGATATAGTGGCTGGGCTCCATGGAGTAGTTGGCGCGGCCCTGGGTCCTGCTGCGCAGGTCCGTGGCGTAGCCGAACATGCTGGACAGGGGCACGCTGCACTCGATGATGACGGCGCCGTTGCGGAATTCCTGGCCCTGGACCTGGCCCCGGCGGGAGTTGATGTCGCCTATGACGTCGCCCATATACTCCTCGGGGGTGGTGACCACCACTTTCATGATGGGCTCCAGCAGGGTGGGCCCGGCCTTCTCGCAGGCCTCCTTGAAGGCCATGCTGCCGCAGATCTTGAAGGCCATCTCGGAGGAGTCCACCTCG
This sequence comes from uncultured Oscillospiraceae bacterium, assembly GCA_947625045.1. Lineage (GTDB taxonomy): Bacteria > Bacillota > Clostridia > Oscillospirales > Oscillospiraceae > CAJOIG01. The sequence continues at coordinate 91,811 of CANQMW010000001.1, read as the reverse complement.
TGGAACTGGCCGTCCAGGACCGTGGCCTTCACGTCCACTACGGGATAGCCCGCGACAGTGCCGGAAAGCATGGCGCCCTGGATGCCCGCGTCGATGGCGGGGATGAATTCCTTGGGGATGGCGCCGCCGGTGACCGCGTCGATGAACTCGTAGCCCTTGCCGGACTCGTTGGGTTCGATCATCAGCTTCACTTGGGCGAACTGGCCCTTGCCGCCGGTCTGACGGGCGTAGCGCACGTCCACGGTGGCGGGGCGGGTGATGGTCTCCTTGTAGGACACCTGGGGCTTGCCCACGTTGGCCTCCACGCGGAACTCGCGCAAAAGCCTGTCGACGATGATCTCCAGGTGGAGCTCGCCCATGCCGGCGATGATGGTCTGGCCTGTCTCCTCGTCGGTGTAAGCCTTGAAGGTGGGGTCCTCCTCCGCCAGCCGTGCCAGGGCGATGTTCAGCTTCTCCTCGCCGGCCTTGGTCTTGGGCTCGATGGCCACGCGGATGACCGGTTCGGGGAATTCCATGCTCTCCAGCACGATCTGGTGCTTGTCGTCGGACAGGGTGTCGCCGGTGGTGGTGTTTTTAAGGCCCACCAGGGCGATGATGTCGCCGGAATAGACCGTATCCAGCTCCTGGCGGTGGTTGGCGTGCATCAGGAGGATGCGGGCCAGCCGCTCCCGCTTGCCCTTGGTGGAGTTCATGACCGTGGAGCCCGCGGTGGCCGTGCCGGAATAGACACGGGCGAAGGTGAGCTTGCCCACATGGGGGTCGGCCATGATCTTGAAGGCCAGGGCGGAGAAGGGCTCGTCGTCGCTGGAGCGCCGCTCCACGTCCCTGCCGGTCTTGGGGTCGGTCCCCTTCACGGGAGGCACATCCAGAGGAGACGGCAGGAAGTCCACGATGGCGTCCAAGAGCTTCTGCACGCCCTTGTTGCGGTAGCTGGTACCGCAGGTGACGCACACCAGCTCGTTGCTGATGGTGCCGGCCCGCAGGGCGGTGCGGATCATATCGGCGGGGATGGGCTTGCCCTCCAGGTAGAGCATGGCGATGTCGTCGGAAAACATGGAGACGGCGTCGATCAGCTTTTCCCGGTATTCCTGGGCCAGGTCTATCATATCGGCGGGGATGTCCTCCACCTTCATGTCCTTGCCCAGGTCGTCGTAGTACACGTCCGCCTTCATCTCCACCAGGTCGATGATACCGCGGAAGTCGGCCTCTCTGCCGATGGGCAGCTGGATGGGCACGGCGTTGCACTTGAGCCGGTCCCGTACCATGTCCACCACGTTGAAGAAGTCGGCGCCCATGATGTCCATCTTGTTGATATAGATGAGACGGGGGACATTGTAATTGTCGGCCTGGCGCCACACGGTCTCGGTCTGGGGCTCCACGCCGCCCTTGGCGCACAGGACGGTAACGGAACCGTCCAGCACCCGCAGGGAGCGCTCCACCTCTACCGTGAAGTCCACGTGGCCCGGTGTGTCGATGATGTTGATGCGGTGATCACGCCAGTGGCAGGTGGTGGCAGCGCTGGTGATGGTGATGCCCCGCTCCTGCTCCTGGACCATCCAGTCCATGGTGGCGTTGCCCTCATGGACCTCGCCGAGCTTGTAGTTGACGCCGGTGTAGAACAATATCCGCTCGGTGGTGGTGGTCTTGCCGGCGTCAATGTGGGCCATTATGCCGATATTACGGGTTTTTTCAAGGGAATACTCTCTCGGCATTCGTTCAAATTCCTTCTGGGATGATTAATACCGGAAGTGCGCGAAGGCCTTGTTGGACTCGGCCATCTTGTGGGTATCCTCGCGCTTTTTCACGGCGGCGCCGGTGTTGTTGCTGGCGTCCATGATCTCTCCGGCCAGGCGCTCCTTCATCGTCTTCTCGCCGCGCTTGCGGGCGTAGCCGACGAGCCAGCGCAGACCCAGGGTCTGACGCCGGACAGGGCGCACTTCGATGGGCACCTGGTAGGTGGCGCCGCCCACGCGGCGGGCCTTCACTTCCAGGCTGGGCATGATGTTGTTGAGGGCCTCGGTGTAGGCCTCCATGGGGTCCTTTCCGGTCTTCTCCTTGATGATATCAAAGGCGGAGTACACGACCTTCTGAGCGACGCCCTTCTTGCCGTCCAGCATGATCTGGTTGACGAGCTTCGTCACCAGAACGGAATGATAAACAGGATCCGGCAAGATCTCTCTTTTGGGAACGTTACCTCTTCTGGGCACTTTATCTTCCCTCCTTCATAAAGATGAATTCACCGGTACTCGAAAGTGTCTTTCGACTTCCGTTCGCGCCCTGACGTTCCCGCTATATTATATAGGAACCAACAGGGACGCTGTTGGGGATACGCTTTACTTCTTGGGACGCTTCGCACCGTACTTGGAGCGAGCCTGACGGCGGCCGTCCACGCCCTGGGTATCCAGGGAGCCGCGGATGATGTGGTAACGCACGCCGGGCAGGTCCTTCACACGGCCGCCGCGGATCATCACCACGGAGTGCTCCTGCAGGTTGTGGCCGATGCCGGGGATATAGGCCGTCACCTCGTAGCCGTTGGTGAGACGCACACGGGCGATCTTCCGCAGCGCGGAGTTCGGCTTCTTAGGGGTGGAAGTACGAACAGCGGTGCAGACGCCGCGCTTCTGGGGGGAAGACAGATCGGTCTCCTGGTTCTTCAGGGTGTTGAGGCCCTTCTGCATAGCGGGAGAGGTGGACTTGTAGGTCACCTGCTGTCTGCCCTTGCGGACCAGCTGGTTAAAAGTAGGCATTTATTTTCCTCCTTTCCTCAAAAATGCGCGCAATGATGCCAAGGCACGCTATCACGCAAATTAGGATTTTAACAGATTCTCCCTGGCCTGTCAAGGATAAATCCGTGTACAAACCACCAAAAAAGCGGGAAAAAGCCCCCTTTTTCAAGGGGGCTTTCGCATATCGTCACAAATCAGAGATCGTCGTCCGTCTTCCGGGTGTTCTGGGGCCGGCCCCACTTCACCTTGGGCTCCTTCTTATTGAGGAGCTTGAAGATGTGACCGCGGTGCCGCCACAGCAGCACCAGTGCCATGAACAGCGCCAGCGTCCCGCACAGGCCCTTCAGGTTCTCCGGCGCCACGAATATCCACGCGGCGATGGGGCCCGCCACGGCGGCGGCCATGCTAGCCAGGGAGATATACTGGGCGAAGGCCACCACGATGACGAACACGCCCGTGGCCACCAGGCCGATGCGCCAGTCCGCCAGCCAGAAGGTGACAAGGCAGCTGACCACGCCCTTGTTGCCCCGGAACTGGTGATGGACCGGGTACATGCCACCCAGCATGGCGCAGAAGCCGGCGAACAGCTTGCCCACGGTCACGTAGGTGCCGTTCCGGTCCACGATCAGCATCAGAAGCCCGCCGGCCAGCACCGCGATGGCGCACTTGAGCACGTCCGCGGCGATGACCGCGGCGCCCCACTTGCTGCCATAGACGCGGACGAAGTTATTGTAGTCCGGCCGCTTATTGCCCTGCTTCGTCAGCTCCTTGTGGAAGACGAAGCGGCTGAGGAGCACGGGCCCGTTCAGCGCGCCCAGGCCATAGCCCAGCACGGCGGTGAGGATGAGAAGAACAGGGATCATTCGTTTTCTCCTTTCTGTCGGATCGTGATCCTGACGGGGGTCCCCTCCAGTCCGAAGGCGGCCCGGATGCGGTTCTCTATATATCGCTGATAAGAGAAGTGGAACAACTCCTTGCTGTTGCAGAAGATGACGAAGTGGGGCGGCTTCACCCCGGTCTGGGTCATATAATATACCTTCAGGCGGCGGCCCTTGTCGGTGGGGGGCTGCTGCCGAGCCTGGGCGTCGGCCAGGATGTCATTGAGCTTTCCTGTGGAGATGCGCAGGGACGCCTGCTCGTTGGCGGCGTTTATCATATCAAATATACGCCCCGTTCGCTGTCCCGTCAAGCAGGAGATGAATACCACCGGCGCATAATCCATAAAAGCGAGGTCCTGTTTGACGCGCTTGCGCATATCCTCCATGGTGCCCGTCTCTTTTTCCACCAGGTCCCACTTGTTCACCACGATGATGCTGGCCTTGCCCGCCTCGTGGGCCAGGCCCGCGATCTTTGTGTCCTGCTCGGTGACCCCGTCCCGGGCGTCCAGCATGATGAGGCACACGTCGGCCCGCTCCACCGCCAGCTTCGCCCGCATGACGGAGAACTTCTCCACCCGGTCGTTGACCTTGGATTTGCGGCGGATGCCCGCCGTGTCGATGAAGAGGTAGCTGCCCGAGGCGTTGTCCACGGGGGTGTCCACCGCGTCCCGGGTGGTGCCGGGCATGTCCGCCACGATGACCCGCTTCTCCCCCAATATATAATTGATAAGCGAGGACTTACCCACGTTGGGCTTGCCGATGACGGCCACGCGCACGCGCCCGTCGTCCCGCTCGTCCTCTTCGGGAGGCGGGAAGTGGGCCACACAGGCGTCCAGCAGGTCCCCGGTGCCGTGGCCGTGGACAGCGGAGACGGCGATGGGGTCCCCCAGGCCCAGGTTATAAAACTCGTATATGCCGGGATCGTCAGGACCGATGGCGTCCATCTTGTTCACCGCCAGCACCACGGGCTTGCCGCTGCGCTGGAGCATGCCGGCCACCTCCTGGTCGGCGGCGGTGATGCCGGTGCCGATCTCCGTGACCATGACGATCACGTCGGCGCTGTCGATGGCCATCATGGCCTGCTCCCGCATGAAAAGGAGGATCTCGTTGGCCGTATTGGGTTCGATGCCGCCGGTGTCCACGATGTCAAAGCTCCGCCCGGTCCACTCGCAGGGGGCGTAGAGCCTGTCCCGGGTCACGCCGGGGGTATCCTCGACGATAGAGAGCCTCTGCCCCGCCAGCCGGTTGAAGAGCATGCTCTTGCCCACGTTGGGCCGGCCCACGATGGCCACCAGGGGCCTCGCCATTTACGACCGCCTCCTTTCTTTTAGTATAGCACGCAAGGGACGGCCTATGCCGCCCCGGATGGGATATGTCCGGCGCAAAAAAGGGAGGCGTACGCCCCCCTTATCTTGCCGGTGATTACTTCTCCTCGCCTACCGTGACGACAGTGCGTCCGTCATACTGGCCGCAGGCCGGACAGGCGCGGTGAGGCATGTGGTACTCGCCGCAGTTGGGGCAGGCGACCAGCTTGGGAAGGCGCAGCTTCCAGACGCTGGAGCGCCGCATGCTCTTCCGGGCATGGGACTGTTTTCTCTTAGGGACTGCCATGGGTCACACCTCCTGTATATCATCCAAAAGCTGCCCGAGGGCCGCCATTCTCGGATCGATCTCTTTTTTGCAATCGCAGGGTCCGTCGTTCAGGTCCTTCCCGCAGGTGGGGCACAGCCCTTTGCAGTCCGGCCGGCAGAGAAATTTTCCGTCCATGTCCAGGATGAGCAGGGTCTCCGCCACGTCGGACACGTCCGCGCCGTCGCCTATGAGCGGGAACACGTTCTCGCTGTCGGCGTCCTCGGCGTCGGCCTGGAGCACCGCCGTGTACCGGGGAGAAAGCTTCCGCCGGAAGGGCTTTCCGCACCGGTCGCACCGGACGGTCATATCCGCCGCCACGTCCGCCTCCAGGTGGAGCACCCCGGCCTCGTTCCGCACCCGGCCCCGGGCCGTCACCGGCCCTTCAAAGGCCTCCAGCTGGGGGAAAGAAAGCCGCTCCTCATCCAGCTCGCACTGGAAGGGGACGCTCTTTCCCGGCATCTCGATTATCTCGTGCAGGTCTAAGATCATCGGACAAACCTCATACAGTCGCCAAAGTATTATAAATTATGCGTCCGCCATTGTCAACCAAAAATTTTCATGGTACACTTAAAAGCGCTATGAGAGAATATACCGTCACGAAAAACGACGCCGGCCAGCGCCTGGACCGCTTCGCGGCCAGGGCTGTCCCGTCTATGCCCTCCTCCCTGCTGCAAAAATACTTCCGCCGGAAGGAGATAAAGATAAACGGCCGCTGGGCCCGGCCCGACGCCCGCCTGGCGGAGGGGGATATCGTGCGCCTTTTTATCCCAGAGGAGTTCTTCGGAGAGCAGAAAAAGGATGCCAACGCCTGGCTGGCATCCGTGAAGCCCAACCTGGAGATACTTTACGAGGATGAGAACATCCTGCTGGTGAATAAGCGGCCCGGGGTGCTGTGCCACGGGGCGGACGGCTGGAGCGCCGACACCCTCATCGCCCGCATCCAGGCCCACGTCTACCAGGCGGGCCAGTGGGACCCGGCGGATGAGAACGGCTTCGCCCCCGCCCTTTGCAACCGCATCGACCGGGGCACCGGCGGCATCGTCATCGCCGCCAAGACCGCCCCCGCCCTGCGGGACATGGATGAGAAGATCAGGGCCCGGGAGGTCACGAAGGAGTATCTCTGCGTGTGCCTGGGCACGCCAAAGCCTGCCGAAGGCCGTTTGGAGGGATGGCTTTTTAAAGACGCGGTGAAAAATCAGGTCTATGTCAAGCCCCGCCAGGAGCCGGGCGCCAGCTTCGCCGCCACGGATTATAAGGTCTTGGCGAGCCGGGAGGGCCTGAGCTTGGTGACCTGCCGGCTCCACACCGGCCGGACCCACCAGATACGGGTCCAGATGGCCCATGCAGGCTGGCCGCTGCTGGGAGACGGCAAGTATGGCCGGGAGAAGATGAACCGCCGCTATGGGGAGGACCGGCAGCTCTTATGGTCCTGGCGGCTGGGCTTCGACTTTGTCTCCCCGGCGGAGACACTTGACTACCTGCGGGGAAAAGTCTTCACCGTGCCCAAAGTGCCCTTTGTGGAAAAATACTTCCCCGATTTCCATAACACCATATAATTTCGACAAAAAGACGAATCCCTTCCTTTATCTGGATTTCCTTTTGACTAAGGACAACAGCTTGTTTATAATGGGTGCATGAGAGCCCCAACACCTATTTATTTTAAGGAGGACATCACATGAAGAAGCTCTTTACCCTGCTTCTGGCCCTTGCCATGGTTCTGAGCCTGTGCGCGCCCGCCCTCGCCGCTGAGGCGGAGGCCGAGACCGTCAACGTGCTCTACACCAACGATGTGCACACCTACATCGACAAGGACCTGAACTACACCCTGGCCGCCATGTACCGCGACACCCTGGACAACGTCCTGATGGTGGACGCCGGCGACGCCATCCAGGGCACCGCCTACGGCTCCATGGACAAGGGCGAGACCATCATCAAGCTGATGAACGCCGTTGGCTATGACCTGGCCACCCTGGGCAACCACGAGTTCGACTACGGCATGGAAGGCTGCATGAACGCCATCGAGTGGGCCGAGTTCCCCTATGTGTCCTGCAACTTCTACCATGAGGAGAACGGCGTGAAGGGCGAGAACGTCCTGGACGCCTACAAGGTCTTTGAGATCGGCGGGCAGAAGATCGCCTTCATCGGCGTGACCACCCCCGAGTCCTTCACCAAGTCCACCCCCGCCTACTTCCAGGATGAAGAGGGCAACTACATCTACGGCATCGCCGGCGGCGAGGACGGTTCCGACCTGTACGCCACCGTGCAGGAGGCCATCGACGCCGCCTCTGAAGAGGCCGACGTGATCATCGGCCTGGGCCACCTGGGCGTGGACCCCGCGTCCAAGCCCTGGACCAGCGAGGAAGTCATCGCCAACACCACCGGCTTTGACGCCTTCATCGACGGCCACTCCCACACCGAGGTCCCCATGGAGGAGGTCGCGGACAAGGACGGCAACACCGTCATCCTCACCCAGACCGGCTCCTACTTCAATAACCTGGGCCACATGACCATCGCCCCCGACGGCACCATCTCCACCGAGCTGCTGAACATGGAGGCCGTCAAGGCCGACCTGTTCGACGCTGTTGACGCCGCCCACCGCGCCGGCGAGGAAGCCAACTCCGAGGACGGCGTTTATGAGATCCAGTCCGCCTGGATCGGCCAGGTCAACGACGAGCTGGGCCAGGTCATCGGCACCACCGAGTGCGTGCTGAACAACTACACCGAGGACGGCACCCGTCTGGTCCGCAGCCAGGAGACCAACTCCGGCGACTTCGCGGCTGACGCTCTGTATTATCTGTTCTCCAAGACCAGCGCCGTGGACGGCTATCCCGTGAACATGGCCATCATGAACGGCGGCGGCATCCGCAACGAGGCCATCACCGGCGAGATCAGCTACCTGACCTGCAAGAACATGCACACCTTCGGCAACGTGGCGTGCCTCATCCAGGTCACCGGCCAGCAGATCCTTGACGCCCTGGAGTTCGGCGCCCGCGGCGTCGGCACCGGCGAGGAGATCGGCGGCTTCCTGCATGTCTCCGGCGCCACCTACACCATCGACACCTCCATCCCCTCCTCCTGCACCATGGATGACAAGGGCGTGTTCACCGGCGTGGACGGCGAGTACCGGGTGAAGGACGTCATGATCGTGGATCCCGTCACCGGCGAGAGCACGCCGCTGGACGTGGACGCCACCTACAACCTGGCGGGCTACAACTACACCCTGCGCGACCTGGGCGACGGCTTCTCCATGTTCCAGGGCGCGACCAACATCCTGGACTACGTGATGGAGGACTACATGGTCCTGGCCAACTACGTCCAGGCCTTTGAGGACACCGACGGCGACGGCCTGCCCAATGTCACCGGCTATGACGAGCTGGAGGGCGCCGGCCGCATCACCATCAAGTGATGGACTCCTGACGCAAAACCTATAAACGGCATTCGCCCCCGGTCCGATGGACCGGGGGCGTTTCTTATGCATTTTTCTCAGACCCAGGCGGCAAATTCCTCGTCGGTACACTTGACATAGTGGGTGCCCTCCACCAGGTGGTTGGTACCCTTGTCATAGTCGATGCCGGAGGTCTTGTAGTCGTAGCCCTCCGCCACCCGCTGCTTCTCCACCACCGGATTGGGGGCAGGTATGGCGGACAGCAGGCTTTTGGTATAGGGGTGGACCGGGTGGGCGAATATCTCGTCCGTGGTGCCCGTCTCCAGAAGGTGCCCCAGGTGGAGCACGCCGATGCGGTCGGAGATGTACTTGACCATGGATAGGTCATGGGCGATGAAGAGATAGGCCGTGCCCGTCTCCTCCTGGATGTCCTTCATCAGGTTCACCACCTGGGCCTGGATGGACACGTCCAGGGCCGAGATGCACTCGTCGGCGATGATGAGCTTGGGGTTCATCACCAGCGCCCGGGCGATGCCCACCCGCTGGCGCTGGCCGCCGGAGAACTGATGGGGGTACCGGCCCGCGTGCTCGGGGGCCAGGCCCACCTTGGCCAGGATGGCCCGGACCATCTCAGAGCGCTCCGCGCCGCTTTTGCACACATGGTGGATATCCAAGCCCTCGGCGATGATGTCCTCCACCTTCTTCCGGGGGTTCAGGGAGGCCATGGGGTCCTGGAATATCATCTGCATCTGGGTGCGCAGGGCCTTTTGGTCCGCCGCCTTCATCTTCCCGGAGATGTCCATGCCGTTGAAGCGGATGGTACCGGCGGTGGGGTCGTAAAGGCGTATGACGCTGCGGCCGATGGTGGATTTGCCCGAGCCGGACTCTCCAACCAGACCGTAGGTCTCGCCGGGGTATATGACGAAGTCCACGTTCTCCACGGCCTTCACGGTGAAGGTGCGGCTCACATGGAAGTACTGCTTCAGGCCCTCCACCTGCAGAAGGGGTTCGCCGTTATAGTTCGCCGCCATGCTTGTTCGCCTCCTCCTTCATCCGCCTGATGCGGGCCTTCAGCTCCTCGGGCATCTCCACCTTGGGCGCCCGGGGGTCCAAAAGCCACGTGGCCGCGTAGTGGGTATCGGTGATCTTGAACATAGGCGGCTCTGCCTTGTCGTCCACGGCCAGGGCATACCGGTTCCGGGGAGAGAAGGCGTCGCCGGTCTTTTCATACAAGAGGTTCGGCGGGGAGCCGGGGATGGTATAGAGCCGCTCGTCCGCCGTCTCCAGGTCCGGCATAGCGGAGAGCAATCCCCAGGTATAGGGGTGGCGGGGATCGTAGAATATCTCGTTGATGGTGCCCTTCTCCACGATCTTGCCCGCGTACATCACGTTGACGTAGTCCGCCACCTTCGCCACCACGCCCAAGTCATGGGTAATGTAGATGACGGAGATGCCCCGCTCCTTCTGGAGCCTGCGGATGAGCTCGATGATCTTGGCCTGGATGGTCACGTCCAGGGCCGTGGTTGGCTCGTCGCAGATGAGAAGATCCGGGTCACAGGATAGCGCGATGGCGATGACCACCCGCTGGCGCATGCCGCCGGAGAGCTGATGGGGGTAGTTCTTCATCCGCTTCTCCGGGTCGTCGATGCCCACCTCCCGCAGCAGGTCGATAGCCTTGGCCCTGGCCTCCGCCTTGGGGGTCTTGTAGTGCCAGATCATGCCCTCCATGATCTGCTTGCCGATGGGCATGGTTGGGTCCAGACTGGTCATGGGGTCCTGGAACACCATGGCGATGCGCCGGCCGTTGATGTGACTGCGTATCCACTTTTTATCCTGCTTCAGGATATCCACGCTGGCGGGCGAGCCGTCCGCCAGATGGTGGTAGTTGAACTGGATGGTGCCGCTGTTCACCGTGGCGTTGCTGGCCAGGATCCCCATGGCCGCCTTCATGGTCACGGACTTGCCCGAGCCGGACTCGCCCACGATGGCCACGGTCTCGCCCTTATAGAGGTCTATGTCCACGCCACGGATGGCGTGGACCACGCCCGCCGTGGTCTTGAAGGAGATGTCCAGATCCCGTATATCGATGATCTTTTCTTTTTCGTCCATATACTCTCCCTCACATTTCCTTCATCTTGGGGTCCAGGGCCTCCCGCAGGCCGTCGGCCACAAGGTTGAAGCTGAACATCAAAAGGGCCATGACCACCACCGGCGGGATGATCTGGAAGGGGTGGGTGGTGAAGCTGTTGTAGCCCTCGGAGATCAGCGAGCCCAGAGAGCACCGGGGCACGGGGATGCCCAGGCCCACGAAGCTCAAAAAGGCCTCCGTGAAGATGGCGGTGGGGATGGAGAACATGACCTGGGTGATGATGGGCCCGATGATGTTGGGCAGTATCTCCTTGAAGATGATGAAGAACTTGCCCGCGCCCAGGGTCCGGGAGGCCAGGACGAACTCCTGTTCCTTCAGCTTCAGCATCTCCGCCCGGGCGATGCGGCTCATGCCCACCCACTCGGTGAGCATCAGGGCGAAGATGATGGTGATCATGCCGGGCTCCAGCACAAGTAGCAGCAGCGTCACGATGACCAGCCGGGGAATGCCATTCATGATCTCCAAAAACCGCTGCATGAGCATATCCACCTTGCCGCCGAAGTAGCCGGAGATGAGGCCGTAGCTCATGCCGATGATCATGTCGATGAGGGTGGCGGCGGCGGCGATGATGAGGCTGACCCGGGTGCCGGACCAGGTACGGGTCCAAATGTCCCGGCCGAAGTTGTCGCTGCCGAACCAGTAATAGACGTCCTCCAGGCCCTTTTCGATGTAGTTGTTCACGGTCTTGGACCCGGTGGTGGTGCGCATGGTCTCGCTGCCGTCGAAGATGCCGAACTTCTCCAGCGCCGCCACGCGGGGGGCCAGGTTCTTCTGGGTCAGGGTCTGGCCGGAGTAGGTATAGGCATTCATGCCCGGGCCCACGATGGCCATCAGCGTGATGATGATAATAAGTATCATGCCGATGACGGCGCTCTTCTTGCGGAAGAAGCGGATGATGACGTCCTTCCAGAAGCTCTGGGAAGCAAAGTTGGCGTCCAGGGCCAGCTCCCCGGAGGCGTTCTTGAGGACGAAATCCTCCGCCACGGGCACATAGGGCACGGCAGCCATGGCCGGGGCCTTTGTCTTTGCCATTTCAGTCGCCCTCCTTTGCCAGCCGGATGCGGGGGTCGATGACGCCATAGAGGATGTCCACCACCAGCATGATGGCGATATACATAGCTGAGTAGATGAAACTCAGAGAGATGACAACGTTATAGTCGTTGGATTGGATGGCGTTGACAAGAAGGCTGCCGACGCCGGGGATGGCGAAGATCTTTTCCACCACCAGCGAGCCGGTCATCAGGTCCACGATCAGAGGGGCCAGCACGGTGATGATGGGGATGAGCGCGTTGCGCAGGGCATGGCGGAAGATGAGCGCCGGGCCGGAGATGCCCTTGCTCTCGGCCAGGAGCATATAATCGCTGTCCAGCACCTCCAGCATCTCGGTCCTTGTGAACCGGGCGATGGAGGCCATGGTGAACATGGACAGCGCTATGCTGGGCAGCACGCTGGACTGGGTGGCCAGCTGGGCGTTATAGAGCATGGGGAACCACTGCATGCGGAAACCCAGGGTATAGCTGAGCCCCAGGGCGAACACATAGGAGGGCACGGACACGCCGATGACAGAGATGATGGTGGCGATGGTATCCCAGAACGTGCCGTGCTTCAGCGCGGCGATGAGGCCCAGTATCAGCCCCATCAGCGCCCCCAGGGCCACCGCCGCGCCGCCGATGCCGATGGAGATGGGCAGGCGGGTCTGGATGAGCTGGGAGATAGGGGTGTTCTTGGATATGTTATAGCTGACGCCGTAATCGCCCTTGAGCATATTGCCCACGTAACGGAAAAACTGCACCAGCACCGGCTGGTCCAGGCCGTACTTGGCGTACAGCACCGCCCGCTGGTCGTCGTTCAGCTTCTCGTCGTTGAAGGGAGAGCCGGGCATGAGCTGCATCAGGATGAACAGCACCAGCAATATGGCCAGCAGGGTGAACAGGCTCGTCAGCAGCCGTTTGAGCGTGTACTTCTTCACGGTAGCCTCCTCGATAATGGAAAGGCCGCGCCAAAGTTTTGCGCTTCGGCGCGGCCAGAGTCAATGCTTTAGGTCAGGTCTCAGCCCTTGACCACGTTCTTGAACACGCGGTTCAGAGCGCAGGGGTGATGCTCGATGCCGGTGACGGCGGAGGAGATCATCTCGGCGTTGGCCTTGGTGTACAGGGGGAAGATCACGGCATCGGCCATGACCAGCTCCTCGGCGTCATACAGGGCGGCCCACCGGCCCTCGGGGTCGGTGCAGAGGTCACCGGTGGTGCAGTCGGCGATGATGGCGTCATACTCTTCGCTGCTCCAGAAGCCGTAGTTGTTGGCGTTGTCGGTGATCCACATGCCCAGATAGGTCATGGGGTCGGCATAGTCGGGGCCCCAGCGGGTCAGACCAAGCTCAAAGTCGCCGTTCTGCATGTCCTCAACACGCTGCTTCTTGGGCTCGATGGTCAGGTTCACGGTCAGGCCGGGCAGGGTGGTCTCCCACTGCTCCTTCAGCACGGGGGCGACCTTCTGAGGCTCATCGTCCGCGTCCACGATCATATCCAGCTCCAGGGAGTCGATGCCCAGTTCCTCCAGGCCGGCAGCCCAGTACTCGGCAGCCTTGGCGGCGTCGTCGGCGCAGTAGTCGGCGAACATGGTCTGGTCAGCGGAGAAGTCGGAGCCGTCGGGGCCGGTGGCGAACTGCAGAGGCACGGCGGTGTAGGTGGGGATGGAGCCGTCCATCAGCACGCTCTCGGCGATGTCGGCGCGGTTGATGGCGTAAGTAAGGGCCATGCGGATGTTCAGGTTGGCCAGCTCAGGCACGTCCTTGATGTTGGGGCTGACATACCACAGGTAGCCGGCGCCCACAGTCAGGAACTGGGGGTCGTCCTTGACCTGCTCCACCTGCTCGCCGCCCACCAGGACGGTGTCAAGAGCGCCGGTCTGGAAGCTCATGAGCGCCTGCTGGGAGTCCTGGATGACCTGATAGCTCAGGCCGGCCAGCTGGATCTTGTCGGCGTCGTAGTAGTCGGGGTTCTTGGTCAGATGGAACGCGGTGGCGGCGGGCTCATAGGTGTCCATGATGAACGCGCCGTTGGACAGCACGGTCTCGGGGCTGGTGCCGAAGGTGTCGCCCACGGACTCATAGAAGGCCTGGTTCACGGGATAGTAGGTGGGGAAGTACATCAGGCTCAGGAAGTAGCTGACGGGAACGTTCAGGGTCACTTCCAGGGTCTTGTCGTCGATGGCCTTGGCGCCCAGCTCGGACACGTCCTTTTCGCCGGCGATGATCTCGGCGGCGTTGACGACCTGGCCGATGTCGCTGAGCATGTAGGAGTACTCAGAGGCGTTGGCGGGGTCCACGGCGCGCTGCCAGCCGAACACGAAGTCGGCGGCGGTGACGGGCTCGCCGTTGCTCCAAACGGCGTCGTCACGCAGATGGAAGGTGTAAACGGTGCCGTCGTCGGAGATATCCCAGCTCTCAGCGATAGCGGGGATAGCGCCGCCCTCGGCGTCCATCTGGGTCAGGCCGTCGGTGTAGTCGGCGATGACCTCGAAGGAGGTGCCGTCGGTGGCGATCTGGGGGTCCAGGCTCATCACGGGGGTCTCCACCATGACGCTCAGCTCCGCACCCTCAGCAGCCATGGCCGGGATGCCCATGGACAGGGCCATCGCCAGAGCCATAACGAGCGCGATAAACTTCTTCATTGTCTTTCCTCCAATTGAAATATGCAGCGGGCTTTCATCCGCTAATTATACAATATTTTAATTCGTTACATTAGTGATTGTCAATGTCACTTTATCACAAAAGGGAGAAACCGCCGGCCCCCATTTTTTTGACAATCTCCATAGTGACCCCTTTTTGACAAAAAATAGCCCCGGAAACCGCGTTTCCAGGGCCATTCGCCTTATTCCGTTCTCAGAGGCTCTCCGCCAGGGCTCTCGCCTCCGCCTCCGCCTTCGCCACCAGGGGCTCCGGGTCCACGCCCGTGTCCAGGCCCTCGGCGGCCACGCATAGGAACTCGCCGAAGCCGTAAAATTCCTTCAGGGCCTTCAGATAAGCGCTGCCCTGGTCCATGTCCGTGCCGCCGTAAAAGCCGCCCCGGGTTGTCAGCAGGATCAGCTTCTTCCCCTTGCACAGGCCCTCCAGGCCTGTCTCGGTAGAGCGGAAGGTTATGCCCTCCACGCTGATGTTCTCGATGTAGACCTTCAAAAACGCGGGAAAGCTCATATCCCAGAAGGGCGCGGCGAACACAACGTATTCCGCCGCGGCGAACTGGTGGGCATAGTCGAACCGGGGCCTGTCCAAGGCCCCCTCAGCCAGCAGCCTGTCCCGCTCCCGGAGGAGCGCGCCGTCCATGGGCCGCATCCGCTCCTCGTCCGGCCTTACCACGCTGACGGAGAACCGCTCCTGGTCCAGGCCCTCCACGAAGGCCCGCGCCAGCCGCGCCGTGCGGGATTCCTCCCGCCGCACACAGCAGTCCACCAAAAGGATCTGTCTCATACGGTGACCCCTCCTTTTCTTTGATAGTTTGATTATACAACAACGAGCTGGATAATTTCAACAAAAAATATGAAAAATTTTCTAAAGTTTCTGACAAAAATTCCCAACACTTGCAATCCGGGGCAACTGTCATTATAATAGGCGTGGTTTTTGGCCGTTTGCCATATCATTGAACGAGAGGTAATGCCCCATGAATAGACGTATCATATGCTTTCTGCTGGCCGCGCTGATGTTCTGCGGCCTTATGAGCGCGCCCGCCCTGGCCGCCGACAAGCCCCTGAAGGTGGCGCTGGTGGTGGCGGACAGTTTCGGCGACCGCGGCTTCTATGACTCCGCCAGGGAGGGCCTGGACCGCCTGGCTGACGGCGGCGGCGTGGAGCCCATCACCATCGAGTGCAACGGCGAGGGCCACGCCATCCAGATGCGCAACGCCGCCGATCAGGCGGACGTGGTCATATGCGTGGGCTGGGAGTTTTACGACATCGAGTCCATCGCCCCCACCTATCCCGACGTGAAGTGGATATGGGTGGACAGCGCCACTTCTGAGCCCGTGGAGAACGTGCTGAATATCACCTACGCCCAGAACGAGGGCTCCTTCCTGGCCGGGTACATCGCCGCCTACATGAGCGAGAGCGGCATCATCGGCGTGGTTGGCGGTGACAACGACGACACCGTCAACGACTTCATCGTGGGCTATGAGCAGGGCGCCCAGTACTTCGCCGACACCTACGAGACCACCACCGAGGTGGTGAAGAACTACGCCAACACCTACACCGACCCCGCCGTGGGCGAAAAATGCGCCCTGGCCCTGCTGGACAAGGGCGCGGACGTGATCTTCCAGGTCGCCTCCACCACCGGCCAGGGGGTGTTCAAAGCCGCCGCGGAGCACCACTTCTACGCCATCGGCGTGGACTCCGACCAGAAGTACATAGACCCCGACGTGATCATCTGCTCCATGAAAAAGGAGATAGGCGACTCCATCTACGCCGCCGTCACCGAGCTTCTGGACGGGGACGACTCCCGCTGGGGCACCACCTGGGTGGCGGACATGTCCACCGGCTACGTTGGCATCGGCTATGGCGACGAGGATGCCCCCCAGCAGATCACCGACGAGCTGAAGGAAGAGGTGGCCCAGGTGGCCGAGGCCATCATCGACGGCGAGATCGTCGTGAACACCACGAGGTAAGCTCTCTCCTTTTATAACGAAACCGGGACGCGCAGACAGCGCGTCCCGTTCCATATGTACCTCTTCCCTTACAGCACCGCCACCTGGCACATCCGCATGGTCTGCAGGGCGGCGGAGTGGCTCTGGGGCGTCACGCCGGCGCAGCAGTCCGCGATGACCTTCAACGGCGTCTCCGGCAGATACGCCTTGATGAGCAGGGCGTTGGACGCCACACATATGTCGGTGCAAAGTCCCACCAGGGTGATCTCCAGGGGCTCGGCCTTCGCCATGTCCGCCAGCTTCTCCGCCAGCACAACGGAGCCGAAGGTGGGCTTGTCGATGACCTCCGCGTCCCCCAGGGCCGCGGCGATCTTCTCGTTCAGCTGCCAGCCGTAGGTGCCCTTCACGCAGTGGACCACGGGCAGGTTCCGCCCCTCCTGGGTATCCAGGTAGTTCTCAGGATGGGTGTCCCGGGTAGCGAACACATCTTCACGGGGGTATTTCTCTATCTCCCCGACCACCTTGTCCACGATGGCCTCCGCCTCCTGTGTGCCCAGGGAGCCGTTGATGAAATCGTTTTGCATGTCGATGACAAGCAGTATCTTACGCATAGGCTCATCTCCTTTGGGCCATTGTAGCCGTTTGGGCGGCCGCTGTCAATGCTCTTGCATTCCGGAGCGGTATGCTGTATAATGTTAAAACCTTAAATCAATAAAGAAAAGAGAACCGCTATGAATTTTGTCTTCATCTCTCCCAACTTCCCGGTGGCCTACCGGTACTTCTGCATGCGCTTGGCGGACAACGGCGTCAACGTGCTGGGCATCGGCGACTGCCCCTACGAGGACCTGCACCCGGAGCTGCAGGGCTCCCTCACCGAGTACTACAAGGTGGACACCCTGGAGAACTACGACCAAGTGTTCAAGGCCGTGGCCTACTTCTCCTACCGCCACGGGAAGATCGACTGGATCGAGTCCAACAACGAGTACTGGCTGGAGCAGGACGCCCGCCTGCGCACCGAGTTCAACGTGACCACGGGCCTTAAAGCCGACCAGATCGCCAAGTTCAAGAGCAAGACCCTCATGAAGGAGTATTACAAAAAGGCCGGGGTCCCCGCCGCCCGGTATCTGCCGGTGACGGACCTTGCGAAGGCGCTGAAGTTTACCAAGAAGGTGGGCTACCCCGTGGTGGTGAAGCCGGACAACGGCGTGGGCGCCGCCGCCACCTATAAGCTGAAGAGCGACGACGATGTAAAGGCCTTCTTCGCCGAAAAGCCGAACGTGGCCTACCTCATGGAGGAGTTCGTCCCCGGCGAGGTCACTACCTACGACGGGGTGTGCGACTCCAAGGGCCAGGTCCTCTTCGCCGCCAGCCACATCTCCCCCGATTCTATCATGGACATGGCCAACGAGCACACGCCCTGCTCGTATTATGTAAACAAGAAGGTGCCCCCCGAGGTGGAGGCCGCCGGGAAGGCGACACTCAAAGCCTTCGGCGCCTCCAGCCGGTTCTTCCACCTGGAGTTCTTCCGCCTCACCGCCGATAAGGCGGGGCTGGGCAAAAAGGGCGACATCGTGGCCCTGGAGGTGAACATGCGCCCCGCCGGGGGCTACACCCCCGACATGCTGAACTTCTCCCAAAGCGCCGACGTATATCAGATATGGGCCGACATGGTGGCCTTCGATGAGTGCCGCCACAGCTACGACGGGCCCAAGAGCTACTGCGTCTACACCGGCCGCCGGGACGAGTGCGAATACGCCCTGACCCACGAGGAGCTGGGGGAAAAGTACGCGGACAACGTGCGGCTCTTTACCCGCATGCCCGACGCCCTGGCGGGGGTCATGGGCAACCAGGTGACCATCGCCTGCTTTGACGCCAAGAAGGACATGGACGCCTTCATGCGCGCCGCGTTCAAACTGAAATAATTATGTAAATAAAAAACACCGCCGCGGCCATCCGCGGCGGTGTTTTTTGTGTCAAAATTCAGCCCTCGCCCTTGGGCTGGCTGCCGCCCTCGTTCCTGGGGCGGCGGTTATAGGGCCGGCGGCGGCCGTAGTAGTTCTTGCTGCGGGCCTTCTGGGACTGCTCCTGGGGGGTCTGACCGTCGGCCTTGGGCCGGGGTCCCTTGGGGCGGTTCCCCTTCCGGGCCTGCTGGGCCTCAGACCGGGCCTCGGCGGAGGACCGCTCGCCTTTTTGCCTGTTGCCATAGCGCTGACGGCGGCCCTGACGGCCCTTGCCCTGCTCCGCCGGCTTGTCCTCCCGCCGGATGGGCCGGGGCTTGTCGGGCTGCTCGCTCTGGATGGCGGGCTTGGCCGCCTCCTCGGCCGGGGTGGTGATGAGAAGCTCCGGGATCTCCCAGGGGTCCGTCTCCTCCTCCGGCTCCTGGACCTTCTTGGGCCGGACCACCAGCACATGGGGCGGCTGGCTGCCGTCCCGGGGCCGGCCCCCGGGCACCACGGCCACGTCCTCGGCGTCATACTGGCGGTAGGCGTCGTCCCCCTCCCCATCCAGCTTCACCCGCACCGTCTGGCGCAGGATGTTCACCTGGTTCACGTTGCCGTAACCGTCCGGCGTCTCCACGAAGGCGCCGGTCTTGGGCACGTTCTTCACCAGTTCCTCATAGGCCGGCTGCTCATAGCGCAGGCAGCACATGAGCCGGCCGCAGCAGCCGGATATCTTGGCGGGGTTCAGGCTCAGGTTCTGCACCTTCGCCATCTTGGTGGACACGGGCTTGAACTCGTCCATGAAGGTGCCGCAGCAGAAGGGCTGGCCGCATATGCCCAAGCCCCCCAGCATCCGGGCCTCGTCCCGGACGCCGATCTGTCTGAGTTCGATGCGGGTGCGGAACACCCCCGCCAGGTCCTTTACCAGCTCCCGGAAGTCCACCCGGCCGTCGCTGGAAAAGAAGAAGATGATCTTGTTGCCCTCGAAGGAGCACTCCACGTCTACCAGCTTCATATCCAGGCCGTGAGCGGCGATCTTCTCCTTGCCGATGACGTAGGCCTCCCGCTCCCGGGTCCTGCACAGCTCCTCGATGCGCAGGTCGTCCTCCGTGGCGGCCCGGGCCACCGGGCGCAGGGGAGCGACCACCTGCTCGTCCTCGATCTGGCGGTTGGCCTGGACCACCGTGCCGATCTCCAGGCCCTTGCTGGTCTCCACCACGGCCTTGTCGCCGATCTTGAATTCCATGCCCGCGGGGTCAAAGTAATAGCTCTTGCCCCGGTTGCGGAATTTGATGCTCACAACTTCTGTCATTGTATCCTTACCTCAATGTCTCCGCGGCCAGCATGCCGAAGATCTGCTTCGGCTGCACATTGTGCCGCAGGTAGTCCGTCGTCTTGTCCATGAGCGCGTCCAGCTTCATGAGCCGCGCCCTGTCCAGGCCCATGTCCCCCGCCCGGCCGCAGAGAATGTCGCATATGGCGCTCTTCACCTGGTCGGCGAAGGCCTCCGTGTCCTCCCGGTTAAGCCCCGCCCGGCTCATGCAGGCCAGCGCCACCTGGCAGGGGTCGCCGCCGGCCGCGGCCTGCAGATAGGCCCGGGCCAGTTCCGATATGCCCTCCTGCCGCGCATCCCGCTCCGCCTCCATCTCCGCCCGGACGCACCGGGACCGGACCGTGGACAGCAGCGCGTCGGGCGCCGCGGCGCAGAGGATGAAGCAGGCGTGGCCGGGAGGGTCCTCCAGGGCCTTCAAAAGGGCGTTCTGGGCCTGTTGGTTCATCCTGTCCGCCGGGGAGATGACGTACACCTTCCGGGCCGCCTCGTTGGGGGCCAGCACGGCGTCCGCCGTCATGGCCCGTATCTGGCCCACGGTGATATCCTGCTTTGGGCCCTTCTCCCCCTGCTCCCGGGTCACCAGGGCCACGTCCGGGTGGACGCCGGAGAGGACCTTGCGGCAGTCCCGGCATACCCCGCAGGGGGGCTCCGCCTGGCCGCACAAAAGGGCAGCCGCCAGGCGCCGGGCCGCGCTGTCCCGGGCCTCGCCCGCGGGCCCCAGCAGCATATACGCGTGGGAGAGTCGTCTTTCCGCCATCATCGTCCGTTTCCGCCCCGGGGTTTTGTCTATTATGCTTACCCCGCCCGGCTGTAATATAGGCATTATAGCATATTTTCGCGCCAGCTTACAATAACATTTGCAACTTTACCAAAAATGTGGTAAATTCGGTATAACAGGATTGCATTTTGTACCATTATACGGCTGTGAATGTTACAAGGAGGCAGGACGTGAAAAGGACCAATGTTTCCAACAACGTGATCCGCCGGCTCCCTCGGTATCTGCGAAAGCTGGACGACCTGGCCAGCAAGGGCGAGGAGCGCATATCCTCGGACAAACTGGGCCGCCAGATGGGGCTCACCCCCTCCCAGATACGGCAGGACTTCTCCTGCTTCGGCGAGTTCGGGCAGCAGGGCTACGGCTACAACATCGACTCCCTGCGCAAGGAGATAGGCCAGATATTGGGCACCTACCGAGGCTACTCCGCCATTTTGGTGGGCGCCGGCAACCTGGGCACCGCCCTGGTGCAGAACTTCGACTTCATCATCGAGGGTTACTCCTTCCTGGGCGCCTTCGACGTGGACCCGGCCGTCATCGGCACGGACATCGATGGTTTCCCCATCTACGACGTGAAGGACCTGGGCGCCTTCGTGCGGGAGCATAAGGTGGACATCGCCATCCTCACCGTGCCCCGGCACGTGGCCCAGGAGCTGACCGACACCCTGGTGGCGGCGGGCATCCGCGCCATCTGGAACTTTACCAACACTGAGCTGGAGGTGGGCGAGGACGGCCCCCTGGTGGAGAGCATCCACTTCTCCGACAGCCTTCTTGTCCTCACCTATCACCTGGCCCAGCTGGACGACGGAGAGAAAAAATGAACGATACCGCCACAACACACCCCCACGCCGCCCGGGAGGGCGGCGTATTTGACACCATCGCCGCCATATCCACCGGTCAGGTCCTGGCCGCCATCGGCATCGTGCGCATAAGCGGACCGGACACTCTGGCCGTGCTGGACCGCGTGTTCACGCCCCTCTATGGCGGGCCCATGAGCGGCCGGGCCGACCGGCGGCTCATTCTGGGAAAGCTCACCGCCGCGGATGGGGCGCTCTTGGACATATGCCTCGCCACCGTGTCCCGGGGCCCCAACAGCTACACCGGCGAGGACACGGCGGAGCTGCAGTGCCACGGCTCCCCCGTGGTTCTGCGGGCTGCCTTGGACAGCCTCTTCGCCGCCGGGGCCCGGCAGGCCAAGGCCGGGGAGTTCACCCGCCGGGCCTTTCTGAACGGGCGGATGGACCTCACCCAGGCGGAGGCGGTCATCGACCTCATCGACGCCGAGACGCCCCAGATCGCCGCCCTCGCCGCCTCCCAGCTGGACGGGGCCATCCGCAGAAAGACCGACGCCGTGTATGACGACCTCACCGCTATCTGTTCCCACTACCACGCGGTCATCGACTACCCGGACGAGGACATCGAGCCCTTCGCCATGGCCCGGTATGAGGAGACCCTCTCCGGCGCGGAGGACGCTTTGGCCCGGCTGCTGGCCACCTTCCGGCGGGGCAATGTTTTGAAAAATGGCGTGCCCTGCGCCATCCTGGGCCGGCCCAACGCGGGCAAGAGCTCCCTTTTGAACGCCCTCTTAGGCTACGACCGGGCCATCGTCACCGACATCCCCGGCACCACCCGGGACACCATCGAGGAAAAGGCCGTGCTGGGGGGCACCCTTCTGCGCCTTTCGGACACCGCGGGCCTCCGGGACACCGCGGACCCGGTGGAGAAAGAGGGCGTTTTGCGGGCCCACGCCGCCGCGGAGGGGGCCGGGCTGGTGTTGGCGGTGCTGGACGGCTCCGTGCCCCTCACGGCGGAGGACGAGGCGGTGCTCACCGCCGCCAAGGCCGCGCCAAAATATATCATCATCAAAAACAAGTCTGACCTGCCCTCTGCCTGGGATATGGACGGGACCATCGCCCTCAGCGCCCTCACCGGCGCGGGGCTGGATAAGCTGGAGGCGGCGGTAGCCGCCATGTTTAAAGAGAGCGAGCCCCTCCCCGCCGGGGAGATGCTCACCAACCCCCGTCAGGCGGACGCCGTGGGCCGGGCGCTGGACTATGTGCGGGCCGCGAAAGATGCCATGGCCCAGGGCTTCGCCCCCGACGCGGTGCTCACGGAGATCGAGGGCGCACTGGGGGCGTTGGGGGAGCTTTCCGGCCGCACGGTCCGGGAGGACGTGACCAACGGCATCTTCTCCCGCTTCTGCGTGGGAAAATAAATACAGGAGGAGCGACTATGAGAGCACTGTTCATCGGCGGCACCGGCACCATCAGCGCCGCCATCGTGAGGCGGCTCATAAACGAGCTGGGCTGGGAGGTATGGCTCATCAACCGGGGCAACCGGTCCCATGCCGTGCCCCAGGGGGTGCACCAGATCACCGCGGACATCAATGACGAGGCGGATGTATTGGCAAAGCTGGGCAACATGACCTTCGACGTGGTTGGAGAGTTCATCGGCTTCACCCCGGACCAGGTGGAGCGGGACTGGCGTCTCTTCCGGGGCCGGACCCGGCAGTATATCTACATCAGCTCCGCCTCGGCCTACCACAAGCCCGCCGCCAGCCACATCATCACCGAGGGCACGGCTCTGGCCAACCCCCACTGGGAGTATTCCCGGAACAAGATCGCCTGCGAGGAATTCCTCATGGGCAAGTACCAGGAGGAGGGCTTCCCCGTCACCATCGTCCGGCCCAGCCACACCTATGACGAGCGGCACATCCCCCTGGGCGTGCACGGGAAGAACGGCTTCTGGCAGGTCATAGAGCGCATGCGGCAGGGCAAGCCCGTCATCATCCAAGGCGACGGCTCCAGCCTGTGGCATGTGACGTTCAACAAGGACTTCGCCGTGGGCTACACCGCCCTCATGGGCAATCGCCACGCCATCGGCGAGGCCTTCCAGATCACCGGCGACGAGATCCTGACCTGGGACCAGATATACGCCACCATCGCCGACGCCTTGGGGGTGGAGCTGCACGCCTGCCACGTGGCCAGCGAGTATCTCGCCGCCGTGGGCGACAAGTACGGCTACGAGCTGGAGGGCAATCTCCTGGGCGACAAGGCCGTGTGCGTGTGCTTCGATAACGCAAAGCTCAAGCGTCTCGCGCCGGATATGAAGACCACCGTCCCCTTCCATGTGGGCGTGCGCATCGCACTGGACTACGTGCTGTCCCACCCGGAGGAGTGCCAGATACCCGACCCGGAGTTCGACGCCTGGTGCGACCGGGTCATCGCCGCCCTGGAGGCGTCCAAAGCGTCCATTTGAAAACACACAGAACCGGGGGAGACGTTCTCACGTCTCCCCCGGTTTTCTGTATTTTACAGGCCCTTCACAAAGTCCTCGATGAGCTCATTGACTTCCTCCGGCGCGTCGGTGTTGGCGTTGTGCCCGGCGCCCTTGATCCAGTGGAGGGGGATGCCGGTCTTCTTGTGCCAGGCCTTGTTGTAGCGGATGCAGGACCCGGCGTGGTCCTTTTCCCCGCATATGAGCATTGCCGGGCACTTTATCTCATAGGGCAGATCCGCCTCGATGGCCTCCGCCAATATCCGGAACCCGTGGCCGGCAAGCTTCGCGTATCGTGCCTTGTCCCCGTCGTAGGTCATCATCATCTCCCCCATCAGCGCCCGGCCATATTCGGACATGGCGACGCCGTTGGTCCCCTGGCGCAGCAGCCATTTCCAGGGGTAATACCGGTAGACGGGCTCCATCCGCTTCAATAGCCACAGCTCCAATCCCGTGAGATAGGACCGCTGCAGGGGCGCCGAGTCCACGGAGATGAATCCCCGCAGCTTCTCCGGGAATAGCTGGGCATACATCTGCCCCACATAGCCGCCCATGGACTGGCCTATGATGACCGGGCCGGACAGCCCCTCCCGGGCCAGTATCTCATCCAGCCACCGGGCCTTGTCCGCAAGACTGAACGTCATCTCAAAAGGCCAGGACGCGGCATGCCCCGGCGCATCCCAGACGAAGAGCGGATACTTTCCCTCGAAATATCCTATCTGCTTATCGAAGAGCCTGTGGTCGGCGGTCAGCCCCGGCAGGAACACCAGCGGCGGCCCGGGCAGGTCTCCGCTCCCGGCCCAGTAATGGATGGTGCCGCAAGGGGTGGCATATTCTCGTTCCGTCATAGTTTCCCCTTCTTTTGGGATGTTTTATCTCAAAAGCCCTCCACAGGTAAGAGATATCCCCGGCCGCCAGAGCTGCCGGGGATATAGATTGATCATTTTTCGCGCTATGTCTCTCAGCAATATGGGGCTCAACAGGACATTTCCCTATATCTCATCGCTGCCCACTGTCACATCAGCCAAGAGCAGTGCTCGCAGCCAAATAGTCACTCTGAGAAAAGACCGCTTCATTCTTCCGTGCATATTCGGCAACGACGCTTTCGATTTGGATCAGCGTTTTTTCCGTTGCCTGCTGTTCCTCAGGCAAATCTTCCAAAGACATTGTCTTGGCAGCATCGGCCGCAAAAGAATTCAAATAGTTAACAAAATTCATTTCAATCAACATCTTATGAACGCCCATATAAAAGCGTTATTGCCATTTTTCGGCAAATTCATTGGCGGCTTCATTATGCCGCGATCCTTATACGCTTCAGGTAAGCCAGCAAAAGGAGTAAAAACGATATTTCTCCCTGAGAGGGTTCACAAGAAGCTCTATTATTATATCTATTTCCTCGCCAATTGTCAACTCAATTTCGGAAAATGTAGTTTTCCTTATCTATCAACTTTCTCCAAATTGGCCGTATATCCATGGAACGGCTGCAAGACCAATGGCTCTTTCCCTATGGAGACCCGCTTATTAAGGGCGGCGATCGAATCCTCCGGCGACCGAATCGATATTGAACTTGGGTAATTCAGCATGATGATGCTCTTCACATCATTTTTCGTAGTTGACGTAGCATCCATGACGATCTCGCCAAAGGCATGTTTATCTCCCGAAGTGAATTCAGGCTCCCAATACAGCTCGGCCACCCACACAAAACGGGGAAACGGAACAGACGCATACAGACTTCGGTAGGAGCTTTCACCCTCGCCCTGATCAGCACTATGGGAAAGCCTAAAGCGCTTAAAGGAGCGGCCGGATGCCAGGAAAAGACGGACAACGACCGCCCTAGACTGGTCAAAGCCGGGAATACGTTTGAGCAATCCGTATGCCGAATCTCTGAGGACCGTTGTTGCCAGGCAGTATGCTTCTGATGCCTCAAGAAACATTCTTTTATACAGGGGAACCAACACAAAGCTGACCCTGAATTCCTCATGTGATGCGGACAGTTTGTCAAAAGGTCTGATCGAATATGGTTTTTGGTTGTCATCAATCACAACATAATTCCAAAAGTAATCCGCCGCATCGATCAGTTTTAAATCGGTCCCGCTATCACACGAAGCCAAAACTTCTTCAGACGGCTGCATTCTGCCGGAATAGCCAATACAGACCAAAGAATGACCAGGGATCGTCTTGTTGGCAGGATGGGAAATATTCACCGCAACAGGTATACCGGATTCAATATAATAATGCAATACGTGTTGGATCTTTTTGTTCCCTTCCCCCCGCGTTTCATTTATCGCTTCCGCTCCATATAATCTTGGAGAGAATCCGCATTTTGTCAGCAAACGCGACATCGTATAATAATTAATGCCCCGAGATGGCAAGGTCCGGTCCGGAGAAAAATCCTTTTCCAACTGTATTATTTCATTCGGTCTCCATGTCCTATAATCACTATATGTATTCCCATAATAGTCGAGAAGGTTGAGCAATGTGACCTCAGCGCAGCGAGTTGTTTCCCGATCCTGCATCTGAAACAAAAACGCTCTTGTATTCAAACGGATCCCAAAAACGGTAAACGAATACTTTGTCAGCCTCACATAGCACGGGGGATCTTCAATAAGGTATTTAGGATCCAGCAAAACGCGCCCCATCGTATGGGCCTCTGTCGGATACAGCACACAGCTTCCAATAAACGCATCATTCAAGTCTTGCTCTTTATCGGAGCGAAAATCATTGAGCGAAGTAATCGCTCCAGAGAAAAATGAGATCCTCTGGCAAAATCGGGACACTGAAAAATGCTGGTTTGAAAAATAATGGTAATAGCTGTCGCGAAAAAACGGATCTACATGATACTCTTCTTTTACCAGCGAGAAATCCCCGGCAGACCTCAAAATAGCAGCAAGTATATCGCTGAACATACGTTTATTTGCCTGATATCCCAGACAGTCGGCGCCTTCAGACAGCGGCTCTACCATCTCTGAACTCTGATGAGGATCCCCATCGGGCAACCTGGAAGGGAAAAAAGCTTGAACGACAACATCGACCTCTTCAGCATTTCTTATTAAATAGAATGGTTTTGTCTCCCTTTGGGTCATTTCACCACTCATTCCTACGCATCCTCCTCAAATCAATGCCAGACAAAAATTCAAAATGTTATTATATAACGATCTTCAGAAACATTGGAAATAACACCTGCATCTTTCAACTGCATAGCAATGTTCTGAACCGTCTCTCTGAGTTTCGTACCGTCCAAATCGGAATCCTTTTCCATCTCCAATTGGCAAAACGACTCGATTGCTGCCTGCATTGGAAACCCCTTGTCATGATGAAACAAGAATTTTATACGGTCAAAATATGTATATTGAGCCGTCACAAGATAATTATAAAATGGCAAGCATTTCGAAGGCAGCCTACGGGATTCTTTTCCGACAGAAAAGGCCACCTCGATTATACCTGATATTGCCGCCTTACGCAGGCTGGCCTCCCCGGGAAGAACACTTCCTGCCACAACGCCACAAAAAATTCCTCGGAGAAAATCTAAAGATATCTGCTCAACAGGGATATAACGATCACCGATCACCGCTTCTGCACGAGGAAATTCATCTTCATAGTCAGGACTCTCAGCATCCGATAGGATCGCCGGCAATTCGTCCGCATCGGTATCACAAAATCGCTTTGCTGATAAGATGAATTCATCTTCATACCCTGCGAATTCATCTCCAACATTATTTCGATACCATTTCCGTAATTCTGTCTCTGTATATCGTTCCATGCTATCCTCCATCTTTCACATTATAACAAAGGCAGTATTAAAAATCAATCTGATTTCGACAGAATGGGAGGCACCGTAAGTGCCTCCCTCATGATATATAGCCTGACTTTATAAAACCATCTTTACTTCGATTTAATAAAGCGGTTCATGTATATTCTTTTGGCACCGCGCTATATCATGCTCAATCTTTCAACCTCTCCACATCTGTGCCATCCACCAGTTCCCGGTACCGGAAGCGCTCCTTCACGTGGTCATTGACGATCCCGCAGGCCTGATGCACTAGCCCGCCAGCCATTTATACTTCTCCACGCTGTACAGCGGCACGAAGGGCAGCAGGATGGGCACGCTCTTCACGTACTTCTGATACTCCGGGTCCCTGCCGTAATTCTTGTTCTGGCGTATCTCCAGCCGGCGGGCGCCGCAGAAC
The DNA here is from genome assembly GCA_947625045.1 of uncultured Oscillospiraceae bacterium. GTDB lineage: Bacteria > Bacillota > Clostridia > Oscillospirales > Oscillospiraceae > CAJOIG01. The sequence goes on along the minus strand of CANQMW010000001.1, from coordinate 63,897 downwards.
ATGACGAAGACGATGCCCGCGTAGCCAATAAGAGCCGGCAGCCACTGCCAGCCGTGCACTCCGCCGATGCCGGACAGGACCACACCCGTCCAGAACAGAAGCTCCCCCAGATAGTTAGGGCAGCGGACCAGGCGGTACAGCCCCTTGTCCACGAACCGCCAGGGGTCCGCCTTCTTGGCCACGCTCTTCTGCAGGTCGGCGGCGGATTCCAGGGCGACGCCGGCCAGCATCACCGCGACGCCGACATAGGTCCAGGCATTGGAACCGGCGCCGCCCAGCAGCCGGTAGAACACCGGCGTCACCTGCAGCACATACAGCATCGCGCAGACGACCCATAGGACGAGCTTCACGCCAAGGGGGACGTTCTGTTTGACCTCTCCGGCCATATGCTCATTATAAGACGCGCTCAGCGCCTCCCGGCAGGCCAGGTACCCGCCCAGACGGCAGCCGTACAGGACGAAGACGGCGCAGGCCAGTGCCGTCCCGGCGTCCAGGCTCTTTCCGAACAGAGCCGACATCACCAGCCCCTCCCCGGCAATGGAGAGGCCGTAGCCCAGGGAGATGAACCAGATGAACTTTTTGAACCCGAGTGCGCTTATGAGCATGGCGGCCGCGAACAGCACCCAGAAATACGCGGGAAATACCATTATATTTTCCTCCTTGATCTGTCAGTTCTTCTGCGCAGGACACACCCCTCCGGTCTTCCGCCTCACAGGGGCAGGAACGCGAATACCACCGCGAACACCACGGCGGGCAGCAGGTTCGCCACCCGTATCTTCTTCCCCCACACGAGATTGAGGCCCACGCAGAAGATGAGGATGGACCCCACCGTGGAGAGGTTGGAAAGCGCTGCGTCGGTCATGACGGGCCGGATGAACCGGGCCAGGGCCGTCACCGCCCCCTGCCACAGCGCCACGGGGACGGCGGAGAAGATGCACCCCTTCCCCAGCGAGCAGGTCATCACCAGCACGATGATCAGGTCCAGCACCGCCTTGGCGGCCAGGATGGACCAGTCGCCGAACATGCCGTCCTCGATGGCGCCCACGATGGCCATGGCCCCCACGCACACGGTAAGGGAGGCGGTGACGAACCCCTCCACGAACCGCTGCTCCTTGGCGTTGCCGGTCCTGACCTTCAGCCACTCGCCGAACCGCTCAAAAAGGCGCTCCAAATTTATGAGCTCTCCCGCCAGACCGCCCAGGGCCAGGCTTCCCACGATCATCATGGTCCCGCCGCTGGAGAGGGCCCCGTCCTGAATGGACAGCATCCCCTCCATGGCCCCGGCGATGCCCAGAAACAGCACGCTCACGCCGCAGGCCATGTTCAAAGTCTGCTGGACCCGCTCCGACAGGAACTTTCCGAACGCCATCCCCATGAGGCCGCCCACAATGATCCCGGCGGCGTTGAGGACAGTTCCCAGTCCGATCACATATACCATCTCTCTTTCTGCCGGGACATTGTATCACACCGGGCGGGTCACGGCAAGACGGATATAAAACATCCCCAGCCAGCTTTCGCTGACCGGGGATGCTGTTTTGTTTATTCGCTGTGCGCTCGCGTAACTCAGCCGTTCTTGATCGCGGCCTGGGCGGCGGCGAGGCGGGCGATGGGAACACGGAAGGGAGAGCAGGACACGTAGTCCAGGCCCACCTTGTGGCAGAACTCCACGGAGGAGGGGTCGCCGCCGTGCTCGCCGCAGATGCCCAGGTGCAGGTCGGGGTTGACGGACCGGCCCAGCTTGCAGGCCATATCCACCAGCTTGCCCACGCCGGTCTGGTCCAGCTTGGCGAACGGGTCGTTCTCGTAGATCTTCTTGTCGTAGTAAGCGCCCAGGAACTTGCCGGCGTCGTCACGGGAGAAGCCGAAGGTCATCTGGGTCAGGTCGTTGGTGCCGAAGGAGAAGAAGGCGGCTTCCTTGGCGATGTCGTCCGCGGTCAGAGCGGCGCGCGGAATCTCGATCATGGTGCCCACCAGGTACTTCATGTCGGAGCCGGCAGCCTTGATGAGCTCGTCGGCGGTCTTCACGACCACGTCCTTGACGTACTTCAGCTCCTTGACCTCGCCAACCAGGGGGATCATGATCTCGGGGACCACTTTCCAGTCGGCGTGGCGGGCCTGGACATTCAGGGCGGCCTTGATGACGGCGCGGGTCTGCATCACGGCGATCTCGGGATAGGTGACGGCCAGACGGCAGCCGCGGTGGCCCATCATGGGGTTGAACTCATGGAGCCCGGCGATGATGGCCTTGATGTCGGCGACGGACTTGCCCATATCCTGGGCCAGCTTCTCGATGTCGGCCTCCTCGGTGGGCACGAACTCGTGCAGAGGGGGATCCAGGAAGCGGACGGTCATGGGCCGGCCCTCCAGGGCCTCGTACATGCCCTCGAAGTCGCTCTGCTGCATGGGCTCCAGCTTGGCCAGGGCCTTCTCGCGCTGCTCCACGGTGTCGGAGCAGATCATCTCACGGATGGCGGGGATACGGTCCTCGTTGAAGAACATGTGCTCGGTGCGGCACAGGCCGATGCCCTGGGCGCCGAACTTCACGGCCTGAGCGGCGTCGTGAGGCGTATCGGCGTTGGTGCGCACGCCCAGACGGCGATACTTGTCGGCCCAGCCCATGACGCGGGCGAACTCGCCGCTGATGGAGGCGGGCATGGTGGCCACGGGGCCGTCGTAGATCTTGCCGGTGGAGCCGTCAAGGCTGATCCAGTCGCCCTCATGGAAGGTCTTTCCGTGCAGCTCGAACTTCTTGTTCTCCTCGTCCATCTTGATCTCGCCGCAGCCGGAGACGCAGCACTTGCCCATGCCGCGAGCCACGACGGCCGCGTGGGAGGTCATGCCGCCGCGGACGGTCAGGATGCCCTGGGCAGCCTTCATGCCTTCGATGTCCTCGGGGGAGGTCTCCAGGCGGACCAGGACGACCTTCTCCTTGCGGCCGGCCCACTCCTTGGCGTCCTCAGCGGAGAAGACGATCTTGCCGGAGGCGGCGCCGGGAGAGGCGGCCAGAGCGGTGGCCAGCACGGGGGCCTTCTTCAGGGCCTCGGCGTCGAACTGGGGATGGAGCATGGTGTCCAGGGACCGGGGCTCGATCATGGCCACGGCCTGCTTCTCGTCGATGCGGCCCTCGTCCACCAGATCGCAGGCGATCTTCAGGGCGGCGGCGGGGGTGCGCTTGCCGTTACGGGTCTGGAGCATGTAGAGCTTGCCGTGCTCGACGGTGAACTCCATGTCCTGCATGTCGTGATAGTGGTCCTCCAGGGTGGCGCAGACCTTCTGGAACTGGGCGAACGCCTCGGGGAACTTCTCAGCCATTTGGCTGATGGGCATGGGGGTGCGCACGCCGGCCACCACGTCCTCGCCCTGGGCGTTGGTAAGGAACTCGCCCATCAGGTGCTTCTCGCCGGTGGCGGGGTCACGGGTGAACGCCACGCCGGTGCCGCAGTCGTCGCCCATGTTGCCGAAGGCCATGGACTGGACGTTGACGGCGGTGCCCCAGGAATAGGGGATATCGTTGTCGCGGCGGTAGACGTTGGCGCGGGGGTTGTCCCAGGAACGGAACACGGCCTTGATGGCGCCCATCAGCTGCTCCACGGGATCGGTGGGGAACTCGGTGCCGACCTTGTCCTTATACTCGCCCTTGAACTGCTCGGCCAGCTCCTTCAGGTCGTCGGCGGTCAGCTCCACGTCCTGGGTGACGCCGCGCTTTTCCTTCATCTGGTCGATGAGCTGCTCGAAGTACTTCTTGCCCACTTCCATGACCACGTCGGAATACATCTGGATGAACCGGCGATAGCAGTCCCAGGCCCAGCGGGGGTTGCCGGACTTGCGGGCAAGCACGTCCACCACGGTCTCGTTCAGGCCCAGGTTCAGGATGGTGTCCATCATGCCGGGCATGGAGGCGCGGGCGCCGGAACGGACGGAGACCAGCAGGGGGTTCTCGGCGTCGCCGAACTTCTTGCCGGTGATCTCCTCCAGCTTGGCGATATACTCCATGATCTGCGCCTGGATATCCTCGCCGATCTGCTTGCCGTCGTCATAGTAACGGGTGCAGGCCTCGGTGGTGATGGTGAAGCCCTGGGGAACGGGCATGCCGATGTTGGTCATCTCGGCCAGGTTCGCGCCCTTGCCGCCCAGAAGCTCACGCATATTGGCGTTGCCTTCCGAGAACAGATAGACATACTTCATGCTGGGATTTCCTCCTTTTATACCTATGGTATTTTATTGACTTTCGCAGGGGGCGGGTGGGACTATGCCCATCCTGCGCCCATTATGAGAAATACAATATTATTAAACGTCAACAGGGGCGAATTGTCAAGGAAAAATCCCCCTCTCTCCCCATTTTTTTCGCCGCCGCCGGAAAGAAAAATTTTCCCGCCCCGCGCATGGACCGGCGCCGGCCGGGCCATACTATCCGGGAGGTGATGATTCATGTCCAAGAACAGCAAGAAAAACGCCGGCGGCAGCAGCAAGGATAAAAACCAGAACAGCCAGGATCAGAGCAAAAAGAACGGCTCCAACAGCCAGAACAGCTCTCAGGATTGAAGGCACGGCCCTGACGTCACAGGGGCGAACCCGCGGCTGGACCCGGAGAGCCGGCTGGTCAGCAAATACGACAGCACCGGTATCGCCAAGTATCCCACCGGCACCCGGGAGGATATGGGCATGCGGGTCCGGGACGATTTCCCGGAAGAACACATTATGTAAACTTAACAAGCGGCAAAAAGGCGGGGCCACACGGCCCCGCCCTGTTTTGCGCGGATGTTTACTTGTAGTTCTGGGCCCAGACGTCGGCGCCGTTGTTGCCGTTCTGCAGGGAGCAGGCGCTGACGGATGCGGCGGACGCGGCGGACGCGACAGATGCGGCGGATGCGGCCAGAGGCGAGGTGGAGGCGGGATCGGGCTTGGCCGACCCATACAGGCCGCCGGCAACGGCGTCCAGTTCGTCTTCGTTCAGAGCTTTGTCCTGGTTTTTATCTTCGGGCTTCATGGGAGTATCTCCTTTCAAATTTCCAGTGGCTGGATGTTTTTCACTTCTTTATACGGCCGGGCGGCCCAAAAGGGCTAAAGAAATTTCAAAAATTCTGAAAAATTTATTCTGCCCGCCTTAACCTGTTTTTACTATACCATACCGCTGGAACAAAATCAACGTCTTTCCGCCTCACCGGACGGCGCCATTATCTACCAGTTCGACTTCCAGGTCGAAGGTCTCCCCCTCCCGGTAGACGGTGAGGGTCAGGCTGTCGCCCACGGCGAAGCCGTCCTTGATGAAGTTCACCTCCGCCACGGAGCTGACGTGGGTGCCGTTGACGGCGGTGATCACATCCCCCTCCTGCAGGCCCTTTTCCAGGGCGTCGGAGCCCTCGTTGACCTGGGACACATATACCCCTTCGGGCAGGCCGTACAGGTCCATGGCCTCCCCGCTCACCGAGCCCGCTATGATGCCGATGGTTGGCTCGCCGGAGACATAGCCCTTGGCCATGAGCTGGTCGGCCACCTCCTTGACCACCGACGAGGGGACGGCGAAGCCGATGCCCTCCACGTTGGCCATGTAGGCGTACATGATCTTCATGTTGGTGATGCCCACGATCTGGCCCCGAGCGTTGATAAGGGGTCCGCCGGAATTGCCCTCGTTCAGGGCCGCGTTGGTCTGGAGCATGGTCATAGTGTGGCCCTGGTTATAGATGTTCCTGTCGATGGCGGAGATGATGCCGTTGGTCATGGTGCCGGAATAGTTGGAGCTCAAGGGGTTGCCGATGGCCACCACCTCGTCCCCCACCCGCAGGCTGCCGGACCGGCCGAACCGGGCATAGGGAAGCTCCTCCTCCGCGTCTATCACGATCACGGCGATGTCGCTGGCCTCGTCCGCGCCCACCAGCTTCGCCTCATACGACCTGCCGTCGGCGAACTCCACCGTGGCGCCCGAGCAGCCCTGGAGGATATGGGTGTTGGTGATGATATACCCCTCCGGGTCGAACACCACGCCGGTGCCCCAGCTGTAGCCAAAGTCGTCCATGCGGGCGGTGATGCCTACCACGGCGGGGCTCACCTGCTCGTATATCTCCTGCAGGGACAGCTCCTCCCCCTGACTGGGCCAGAGCTTCAGGGTCATGCCCTCCGCCGCGGATACTGTAGGCATGCCAATCTCCTCGGCGGGGGTGAAGTAGTTTTCAAAATAGTCCCGGAAGTCATCGTACTGCTCCGCGTCGGAGCCGCCGAAGTCGAAAAGGCCCTCCCCAAAGGGGACCGTCTCCGCCGCGCCCCACTGGCGCGCCCGGGTCACGGTGTGCAGCGCCGCCAAGGCCGCCGCCGCGCATACCAGCACCGCGCACACGCACAGCGCCGCCACCTTTGTCCGGCGGGTGCGCCGGGCGGCCCGGGCCTCCTCCGCCGGGTCCCGGACCGGGGCCGGGGGCACGGTGGGGGCGGGGGTGTACCAGCCGTTGGCGTTGTTCTTATAGTCCATCAGGGGCTCCTCCTTATCGGGGCCGGCGGGCTCCCGCCGGGTCTGCGTCTTCCTTGTTGGCCCGGCCCGTGTCGGCCAGGGCCAGGGTGAACGTGAACACGGTCACGCCCTCCCTGCTGGTGACGAATATATCCTGGCCGTGGCTGGACAGGATCTGCCGTACCATATATAATCCCAGGCCCACGCCGTCCTTATCCCGACTGCGGGACTTGTCGGCCTTGTGGAACCGGTCGAAGATGAGGGCCAGCTCCTCCTCGGGGATAGTTGGCCCCACATCCTGCACGGCGGTATAGGCCTTGCCGTTTTCCTTCCACACGCTGACAGAGAGGTCCGTGCCCTCCCAGGCGAATTTTATCGCGTTGTCCAGAAGATTATACACCACCCGGGTCAAAGAGTCCACATCTCCTTTGACCCGCAGCGCGTCCTCGGGCATATCCAGCTCCACGTTGAGCTTTTTGGCGTCCACCCGCTCCTCAAAGCTGAGCAGGGTCTGGACCACCATCTCCCCCAGATCGAAGGTCCGCTCCATCCGGGCCGGGTCCCCGTCCTGGAGCCGGGACATGTCCAGCATGCTCCGCACAAGGCGGCCCAGCCGCTTGGACTCGGAGGAGATGGTCTGCAGGTATTTTCGCTCCTCAGAGGGAGGGATGGTCCCGTCCAGCAGCCCGTCGGCAAAGCCGGAGATGCTGGTCATGGGGGTGCGCAGCTCATGGGAGACGTTGGCGATGAACTCCCGGCGGCGGGACTCGTTCCGCTCCAGGCCGTCGGCCATGGTATTGAAGGCGTCAATGAGGGTGCCGATCTCGTCGTCGTCCTCGTAGGGGCTCACGCGGGCGCTGTAATCGCCCCGGCCGAAGCGCCGGGCGGCCTCCGCCATCTCGTTGAGGGGCCGGGCGAGCCTGCGGGTATTGGCATACTCAAAGGCCACCGCCACCGCCAGCATCCCCGCCGCGATGACCACGAACAGCAGCATGAATCCGCCCCACGCGCCGTAGAAGCCGGAGTCGGCGTAGTTGACGAACACATAGCCGATGACGGCCCCGTCTTCGTCCGCCAGGGGCTGAGCCACCACGTAATACCGCCCCTCGTAAAACCCGCCCAGGTCCGTCAGGCCCTTATAGGTCCCCTCCCGGGCCAGGGTATCCACCACCGTCTGGGGGACCTGACGGCCAATATAGTCGGCCGTCAGGTCCCTGTCGGAGCTGGACACCACCGTGCCGGAGGGGTCGCACAGAAAGATATGATCTCCTGTGCTCTGGGCAATGGCCGCCAGGTTCATCCTGAGCTCCCAGCTGGACAGCTCCTCCTCCGTATGCATGGCCTCGGCGTAGCGCCCTACCTCCGCCGCCGTGGCGGAGAGGCTGGCCTGCTTCTCCCTTATTAAAAAGGCCCGGCCCATGAAGAACATAGTGGCGCCGAAGAGGATGAAGCACACCGCGAACATGGTGGTGGTCACCAGGAAGCTTCGGAAAAATACGCTCCGTCTCACCTTTTATGCTTCCCCGACTTCAAATTTATAACCCACGCCCCAGACCGTTTTTAAGCGCCACTGGTCGGAGACGCCCTCCAATTTTTCCCGCAGGCGCTTGATGTGCACGTCCACGGTCCGGGAGTCGCCGAAGTAGTCGAAGCCCCACACCTCGTCCAGGAGCTGGTTGCGGGTGTAGACCCGGTTGGGCGCGCTGGCCAGATGAAACAGCAGCTCCATCTCCTTGGGCGGCGTGTCGATCTTGTTGCCGTTCACCACCAGCTCATAGGAGTCCAGGTTGATGATGAGCTTGTCGAATTCCAGCCGCCGGGGCTTTTCCTCCGCCGGGCCGTCCGTCCGGCGCAGCACCGCGTGCACCCTCGCCAGCAGTTCCTTTATCTCAAAGGGCTTTGTGATATAGTCGTCCGCCCCCATCTCCAGGCCCGCCACCTTGTCCCGGGTCTCCCCTTTGGCGGTGAGCATCACGATGGGCGCCTTGGAAAAGCCCCGGATCTCCCGGCACACCTGCCAGCCGTCCTTTACCGGCAGCATGATGTCCAGCAGCACGATGTCCGGCTCGGAGCTGCGGGCCAGGTCCACGCCCCGGCCGCCGTCCATCGCCTGGAGCACCTCAAAGCCGTCCCGCTCCAGATACAGCCTCAGCAGCTCCGATATATTCTCGTCGTCCTCGACGATCAGCGCTTTTTTCGCCATGACAGCCTCCTCGCGCCGCAGACTCCGGCGCAGACTTGTTCAATGTAGCTCAATTATATACCAGTTCCCCCTCCATGGGTGAACAAAATGTAAAAATATCCGGGAAACCGCAAAAAAGCTCTTTACTTCATCTCGCTAATATGGTAGTATATTGAACAGTCAAGAAAACAACTTCTCAGGAGGACATTTAAAATGAAAAAGTTTCTTGCTTTTACCCTGGCTTTCATGATGCTGCTGACTACCCCCGTCTTCGCCGCCGAGGAGGAGAGCGACATGGCCTATGTTCAGGACAAGGGCACCCTGGTGGTAGGCGTGACCGAGTTCGACCCCATGGACTACCGGGATGAGAACGGCGAGTGGATCGGCTTTGACGCCGACCTGGCCAAGGCCTTTGCTGAGAGCCTGGGCGTGGACGTGGAGTTCATCGAGATCGAGTGGGACAACAAGGTCCTGGAGCTGGACGCCAAGACCATCGACGTGGTCTGGAACGGCATGACCCTCAACGACGAGGTCATGGCGGCCATGGAGTGCTCCAACGCCTACTGCAACAATGCCCAGACCGTGGTCCTGCCCGCCGACAAGGCCGCCGACTATGAGACCGCCGAGGACATGGCGGACCTGGTCTTCGCGGTGGAGGCCGGCAGCGCCGGCGAGGCTGAGGTGGAGGCCCTTGGCTATACCTGCACCCCCGTGCTTGCTCAGGCTGACGCCCTGCTGGAGGTCAGCGCCGGTACCTCCGACGCAGCCGTCATCGACCTGCTGATGGCCGCCGCCATGGTTGGCGAGGGCACCAGCTATGAGGATCTGGTGAACACCGTGAACCTGAACAGCGAGGAGTACGGCGTAGGCTTCCGCAAGGGCTCCGACCTGGCCCAGGCTCTGAACGAGTTCTTCCTGGCCTGCTATGAGGACGGCACTATGGAGGAGATCGCCGAGACCTATGGCGTGCAGGCCGCTCTGGTGGACCAGACCGCTCTGGCAGCTGAGGCCGAGGCCGCCGCGGAGTAAAATAAGACGCTCCCAAAGCCTCCCCTGTGCAAGGGGAGGTGCCGAGCGAAGCGAGGCGGAGGGGTTGTATTTGTGCTTACAGGTACAATCCCTCAGTCATGCTCCGCATGACAGCTCCCTTTGCACAAGGGAGCCTTTTCTTTGTATCGCCTGACGGCGATGATAACATTAATTCGAGGTCTCTTTCATGGAACTTATCCTCCAGCAGATGCCCGTAGTGCTCAAAGCGCTGAACGTGGGTTTTCTGCAGACCCTGAAGCTCTTCTTCGTCACAGGCCTGGGCGCCATCCCCCTGGGGCTGGTGATCGCCTTCGGCTCCATGAGCCGCTTCAAGCCCCTGAGCTGGCTGACCCGTCTGATCGTATGGATCGTCCGGGGCACGCCGCTGATGATCCAGCTGCTCATCATCTTCTACTTCCCCGGCATGGTGCTGGGCAAGAACATATGGGGCAGCGGCGAGGCGGGCCGGTTTTTGGCCTCCGCCATCGCGTTCATCTTCAACTACGCCTGCTACTTCTCCGAGATCTACCGGGGCGGCATCCAGTCCGTCCCCGTGGGCCAGCAGGAGGCCGGGCTGGTGCTGGGCATGACGAAGTCCCAGATATTCTTTAAGGTGACCCTCTTGCAGGTCATCAAGCGCATCGTGCCGCCTATGTCCAACGAGATCATCACCCTGGTAAAGGACACCGCCCTGGCCCGTATCATCGCCCTGCAGGAGATCATCTGGGCCGGCCAGGCCTTCCTCAAGGGCTCCCACGGCATCGCCGGGGCCATATGGCCTATGTTCTTCACCGCCGTGTATTACCTCGTCTTCAACGGCATCGTCACGGTGCTGCTGAGCCGGCTGGAAAAGCGGCTGGACTATTTCCGCTGAGGAGGGCGGCGCCATGGCTATTCTGGACGTAAAGGACATACGAAAGAGCTTCGGCAGCACCGAGGTCCTGAAGGGCATCAGCTTCTCCCTGGAGAAGGGGCAGGTGGTGTCCGTCATCGGCTCCTCCGGCTCCGGCAAGACCACCCTGCTGCGGTGTCTGAACTTCCTGGAGGTCCCGGACGGGGGTTCTATCGCCGTGAACGGCGAGACCATCTTCGACGCCGCCGACCCCGCCACCCAGCGGGAGTCGGAGATCCGGCGCAAGCGCCTCCACTTCGGGCTGGTGTTCCAGTCCTTCAACCTGTTCCCCCAGTACACCGCCCTGCAGAACGCGACCCTGGCAGGGCAGCTCCTGGCCAAGGAGGACCCGGACTTCAAGTCTAAGAAAAAAGAGCTCTATGCCCAGATCGACGACAGGGCCCGGCAACTGTTGGTGCAGATGGGTCTTTCCGATAGAATGGACAACTACCCCCATCAGCTCTCCGGCGGCCAGCAGCAGCGGGTGGCCATCGCCCGGGCCCTGGCCCTGCAGCCGGACATCCTGTGCTTCGACGAGCCCACCTCCGCCCTGGACCCGGAACTCACCCAGGAGGTGCTGCGGGTCATACGGGGCCTGGCCGAGCGGCAGACCACCATGATCATCGTCACCCACGAGATGGCCTTCGCCCGGGACGTGTCCACCCAGGTCATCTTCATGGACGGCGGCGTAGTGGTGGAGCAGGGCGACCCCCGTCAGGTCATCGACGCCCCCGCCCAGGAGCGGACCCGCCGGTTCCTGGAGGGCTATAATCAGTCTTAAGTTGACGTTTCTCCCCTTGATTTTCCCCCGTGTATCGGGTATTATAATAGCCGCACATGAAAATGTGCGGCTTTTTTTCTGGAAGGAGGTCTCCCTTATGCGGCAAAAGCTCCGCGCGGCACTGTGTCTGGCGCTGTGTGTGGTAATGCTCATCCCCGTGTGCGCCTGCGGCAGCAGCGGTGGTTTTCGCGTCATCGATGATTACAGCGGCGAGAGCAACTACTATATCGCCTTCCGCAAGGGGGACAAGCTGAAGGACTACGTGTCCGCGGCCATGAAGGTCCTGGCCGCCAGCAGCACTCTCCGGGCCGCGTCGGTACAGTGGTTCGGGGAAAACCTGATTGCCGTGGACGGGGACCAGGACGCCATGGAGCCCTACTGGGACAATGTGCCCGCCCGGGAGGTCATCGTGGGAATCGACCTGGACAACATGCCCATGAGCTACCAGTCCAACCTGGGCTACGAGGGCTTCGACGTGGACCTGATCGGCCAGATCTGCAACTACCTCAGCTGGAACATCACCTTCTACCCCATCAGCATCGCCAACGCGGAGATCGAGCTGAACGCGGGCAACATCGACATCGCCATGGCCGTGTCCAGCGCCGCTATCACCGACAACATGGACGTGTCCCCGGCCTATCTCTCCAGCCGGTACGTACTGGTGGCCCGCTACGGCAGCCATATCCGCCGCCGCTCCGGCCTGAAGGGCAAGGATCTGGGCGTCACCGTGGCGGACGAGCGGGTCCTCTATCAGAACGAGAAATTCGTCCAGAGCCTGGGCTCCGTCATCTACCAGACCAACACGGAGGGCCTGTTCCAGGCGCTGATGAAGGGTGAGGTGGACGGCGTGCTGGCCTCCAGCATCGTTGCTGCCTACTACATGAAGTAGACGCTATATAAAGGTATAATTAATGCCCCCTGCCTAGAAAGGCAGGGGGCATTTGCGCTTTACGGCGTCACACCAGCTCGATGACGGCCATCTCGGCGGCGTCGCCCCGGCGGGTGCCGGTGCGGGTGATGCGGGTATAGCCGCCGTTGCGGTCGGCATACTTCACGGCCAGATCGTCGAAGACCTTCTTCGCCACGTCCTCCCGGGTGAGGAACTTCAGCGCCAGGCGGTAGTTGGCCAGGCCCTTCTTCTTTCCCAGGGTGATCATGCGCTCGGCCAGGGGACGGATCTCCTTGGCGCGGGTGACGGTGGTCTCCATGCGGCCGGTGGCCAGAAGGTCGGTGACCTGCTGGCGGAGCATAGCCATACGGGCAGCTGTCGGCTTACCCAGCTTGCGGGTTCCGGGCATTTTCGTTTACCTCCAAAAGTGAGTGTCGGTGGATATCACTTACTGTCATCGTCGCTGGCCAGGCTCAGGCCCATCATAGCCAGCTTCTGGATGACCTCCTCCAGGCTCTTGCGGCCAAGGTTGCGCACCTTGATCATCTCGTCCTGGGTCCTGGATACCAGGTCCTCCACCGTGTTGATGTTTGCGCGTTTCAGGCAGTTGAAGCTGCGCACGCTCAGGTCCAGCTCCTCGATGGTCATCTCCATGACCTTGTCCTTCACGGCCTCGGTCTTCTCCACCACAGTGGAGCCCATGCTCAGGCTCTGGCTCAGGTCGGTGAACAGCGTGAAGTGGTCGCAAAGGATCTTCGCGCCCAGGCTCACGGCGTCCCGGGGGCTGATGGTGCGGTCGGTCCAGACCTCCAGCGTCAGCTTGTCGTAGTCCGTCTGGTTGCCCACGCGGGTGTTCTCCACAGCGTAGTTCACCTTCAGGACCGGGGTATATATGGAGTCGACGGGGATGGTCCCCGCCACGGCCTGGGCGGGCTTATTCTTCTCCGCGGGCACATAGCCGCGGCCGTGGGAGATGGTCAGCTCCATGTTGAGGCTGGCGTCGGGGCCCAGGGTGGCGATGTGCAGCTCCGGGTTCAGGATCTCCACCTCGCCGTCCGCTTTGATGTCGGCCGCCGTCACCTCGCACTCGCCGTCCGCCTCGATATAAACGGTCTTGGGGCCGTCGCGATGGAGACTGGCAATGAGGTTTTTGATGTTCAGGACGATCTCGGTGACGTCTTCCTTGACGCCGGGGATCGTGGAGAACTCATGCTGGACGCCGGCGATCTTGATGGTGGTGACCGCCGTGCCGGGCAGGGAGCTCAGGAGCACCCGCCGCAGGGAGTTGCCAAGGGTCGTGCCGTAGCCCCGCTCCAGCGGCTCCACGACGAACTTCCCGTAGCTCTCGTCGGTCGGACTTTCCACACATTCGATGCGCGGCTTCTCGATCTCTATCATGCGTTCGATACCCTCCTTAAAATGTACGCTAAAAGCGTCACGCGGTTTTCAGCTTACCAACTTGTGAGGGCTTACTTGGAATACAGCTCGACGATCAGGTGCTCCTCGATGGGCAGGTCGATGTCCTCCTTGGCGGGGACGCCGGTGACTTTTGCGAGCATGTTGCCGGCGTCATAGTCCAGCCACTTGGGCGGCTGACGGGACGCGTTGGCCTCGATGTTGGCCTTGATCTTATCCAGGTCGCGGCTGGAGGGTTTGACAGAGATCACCATACCGGGTTTTACCAGGAAGCTGGGGATGTCCACCTTGCGGCCGTTGACAGTGAAGTGGCCGTGGGTCACCAGCTGACGGGCCTCGGGACGGCTCATGGCGAAGCCGAGCCGGTAGACCACGTTGTCCAGCCGGGACTCCAGGATGCTGAGCAGGTTCTCGCCGGCCTGGCCGGGACGGCGCTCGGCCATGTCGAAATACTTGCGGAACTGGGCTTCCAGCACGCCGTAGTAACGCTTGGCCTTCTGCTTCTCACGCAGCTGCATGCCGTACTCAGAGGTCTTGCTCCGGCCCTGGCCATGCATCCCGGGGGGATAGGAGCGAACGGCGATGGAGCACTTGTCCGTGTAGCACCGGTCGCCCTTCAGAAAGAGCTTCTGGTTCTCGCGGCGGCACAGGCGGCACACCGCATTCGTATATCTTGCCATATTATTCGTTCCTCCCTTACATCAGACGCGGCGGCGCTTGGGCGGACGGCAGCCATTGTGAGCGATGGGGGTGACGTCCTTGATCATGGTGACCTCCAGGCCGGCGGTCTGCAGGGCGCGGATGGCGGCTTCACGGCCGCTGCCGGGGCCCTTGACGAACACTTCCACGGTCTTCAGGCCGTGCTCCATGGCGGCGCGGGCCGCGGTCTCCGCGGCGGTAGAGGCCGCGAAGGGAGTGGACTTCCGGCTGCCCCGGAAACCCATGCCGCCGGCGCTGGCCCAGCTGAGGGCGTTGCCGTTGGTATCGGTCACGGTGACCATGGTGTTGTTGAAGGAAGAGCTGATATGGACCTGGCCCTTCTCGATGTTCTTCCGCTCTCTGCGGCGGGTGCGAACGGCTTTCTTGCCTTTTTGAGTAGCTGCTGCCATTGATCTCTTCCCTCCTTACTTCTTCTTATTGGCGATGGTGCGCTTGGGGCCCTTGCGGGTGCGGGCGTTGGTCTTGGTCCGCTGGCCGCGCACGGGCAGGCCCTTGCGGTGACGGGTGCCCCGGTAGGAGCCGATCTCCATCAGCCGCTTGATGTCAAGGGCGTTCTGACGGCGAAGGTCGCCCTCCACCACGAATTCCTTGTCGATGCACTCACGGAGCTTGGCCTCGTCCGCCTCGGTGAGGTCCTTCACGCGGGTGTCGGGGTCGATCCCGGTCTCTTCCAGTATTTTCTTTGCGGATGTCCTGCCAATGCCGTAGACATAGGTCAGACCTATCTCCACACGCTTGTCCTTCGGCAGGTCAACGCCGGCGATTCGTGCCATTTTTCTCGATCAGTCCTTTCTTCAAAGATAGGTTCTCAACCCTGTCTCTGCTTGTGCTTCGGGTTGGAGCAGATCACCATGACCCGGCCATGGCGCTTGATGATCTTGCATTTCTCGCACATGGGCTTGACGCTGGGTCTGACTTTCATGTTATAAGCCTCCTTAAAAAGTACGCGATCAGTTTACTTGGTGCGCCAGGTGATACGGCCCCGGGTGAGGTCGTAGGGCGACATCTGCACCGTGACTTTATCGCCGGGGAGGATGCGGATGAAGTTCATCCGCAGCTTGCCGGAGATGTGGGCCAGGATCGTGTGCCCGCCGCCGATGTCCACCTGGAACATGGTGTTGGGCAGGGCCTCGACTACCGTGCCTTCCAGTTCGATAACGTCATCCTTCGCCAAGAAGCTTTCCCTCCTTCGCTGCGGCCGCTTGGGCCGTCTGTGCCAATGTCTGCCGGATGTCCTTGTCCGTGGCCGGGGCGCTGCCGCCTGTGGCCACGATGCGCACATGCTTGGGGCTTTTGAGTTTTGGGTCTTCCAGTTTGCGGTTCCGACCGTCGCAGACCAGGAGCCTTCCGTCCTGGGCGGCAATGACCTGAAAGAGCTTTCCCCTGTCGTGTCCCGCCAGGGACACGACCACGTCGTAAGGCGCGGGCGTTCTCATTTCAGAGGTCCTCCACCCATGTGAGGATCTCTGGCTCGCCGTCGGTGATGAGGATGGTGTTCTCGTAGTGGGCGGACAGGCTCCCGTCCAGGGTCTTGACGGTCCAGCCGTCGTCCAGGACCTTCACCTGCCATGTGCCCGCGTTCACCATCGGCTCCACCGCGATGGTCATGCCCTTTACCAGGGTGGGACCATGTCCGGCTCTGCCGAAGTTCGGTACCTCCGGAGCCTCGTGCATCTGGCTGCCCACGCCGTGGCCCACATACTCCCTTACCACCGAACAGCCATTTTGTTCAACATATGTCTGAACAGCGTGGGATATGTCGCCTACGCGGCTTCCCGCACGGGCCTGTTTGATCCCCTCGAAAAAGCTCTGGCGCGTGACGGCGATGAGGTTTTTCGCCGCCTCTGTGCCCTTGCCTGCAACGTAGGTGCCGGCACAGTCGCCCACATAGCCCTTCCAGGTGGCCCCCACGTCCACGGAGACGATGTCGCCCTCGTGTATGACGCGGTGGCCGGGGATGCCGTGGATCACCTCATCGTTCACGGAGAGGCACACGCTGGCGGGAAACCCGCCGTAGCCCAGGAACGTGGGCTTGGCGCCGCTCTTGACGATAAAGTGCTTCACCTCCCGGTCGATCTCGGCCGTGGTCATGCCGGGGATCACCATTTCCCGGGCCAAAGTCCGGGCAGCCGCGGTAATTCTCCCCGCCTGACGCATGATCTCGATCTCCCGTGGAGATTTGATGATGATATTGCTCATATACCCAGTGCCTTCATGATCTCCGCCGTGTTCTCCTCAATGGAGGGCTTGTTTTCCACGGTTTTGAGCTTTCCTCTCTCACGGTAGAAGGCCAGCAGGGGTTCCGTCTGCTCATGATAGGTGCGCAGCCGGTCGAGCACGGTCTCGGGGGCGTCGTCCGCGCGGATGATAAGGTCCGCGCCGCACTTGTCGCACACGCCCTCGGTCTTGGGTGGATTGTTCACGATGTGGTAGGTGGCGCCGCAGGCGGGGCATACCCGCCGGCCGCCCATCCGCTCCACGATGGCGCTGTCCTCCACGGCCAGGTCCAGGGCGACGTCGATGTCCACGCCCTGGGCCTCCATGGCCTCGGCCTGGGGGATGGTGCGGGGCACGCCGTCCAGGATATAGCCCTTGGCGCACTCCGGCCCCTGCAGGGCCTCGGCCAGGATGCCGATGATGACGTCGTCCGGGACGAGCTTGCCCGCGTCCATGAAGGACTTGGCCTTCAGGCCCACGGGGGTGCCGGCCTTCACGGCCGCCCGGAGGATGTTGCCGGTGGAGATGGTGGGGATGCCAAGCTTTTTGGACAGTATCTCCGCCTGGGTCCCCTTCCCCGCGCCGGGGGCGCCGAGCATGATGATCTTCATATTCGAGCGCCCTCCCTCTTACTCAAGGAAGCCCTTGTAGTGGCGCATGAGCATCTGGCTCTCCAGCGCCTGCACGGTCTCCAGCGCGACGCCCACCACGATGATGATGGAGGTGCCGCCCAGGGAGATGCCCAGGTTGGAGGCGGTGTTAGAATACATGCTCACGATATAGGGCACGGCGGCGATGATGCACAGGTACAGAGAGCCAAACAGGGTGATCTTATTGAGCACCTTCTGGATGAACTCGCTGGTAGGCTTGCCCGGGCGGTAGCCGGGGATGAAGCCGCCGTTCTTGCGCAGGTTGTTGCTGATCTCGATGGGGTTGAACTGGATAGTGGAATAGAAGTAGCCGAAGAAGACGATCAGCAGCGCGTAGACGATGACGAACGTCCAGGTCTTCTGGCTGGAGATATACCGGGCAAAGCTGCCGTTCCAGCCGAACAGCTGCACCAGCGTGCCGGGCAGCGTGGCGATGGACTGGGCGAAGATGATGGGCATGACGCCGGACATGTTCACCTTCATGGGAAGGTGGGTGCTCTGGCCGCCGTACATCTTCCGGCCCACGACGCGCTTGGAGTACTGCACCGGTATGCGGCGCTCTGCATCATTCACGAACACGATCAGGATGATGATCGCGATGGCGCCCAGGAAGGTCAGCGCGGCCGCCCACCAGGCCACAGAACCGCCGGACACGCCGGAGATGGTGGCGATGATGCTGGAGGGGAAACGGCTGACGATGCTGGCGAACAGGATGATGGAGATGCCGTTGCCGATGCCGAACTCGGTGATCTGCTCGCCCAGCCACATGATCAGGGCGGAGCCGGCGCAGAAGGTGGCGATGATGACGATGGCCGCCCAGATGCCGGTGCCGTCGGCAGTCAGCAGATTGTTGGTCTTGATCAGCATATAGTAGGCGAAGCCCTGCAGAAGAGCGATGCCCACGGTGGCGTAACGGGTGATGGAGGCGATCTTCTTCCGGCCCTCTTCGCCGCCCTCTTTGCTCAGCCGCTCCAGGGCCGGGATGGCCACGCAGAGCAGCTGGATGATGATGGAGCTGTTGATATAGGGCTGGATGCTCAGGGCAAAGATGGTCGCCTGGGAGAAGGCGCCGCCGCTCATGACGTTATACAGGCCCAGGACCGTGTTCTCCAGGGAGCGGAAATACTCCTGCAGGTATGCCACGTTGACGAAGGGCACGGGCACGGCGTTGCCCACCCGGTACAGGAGGATGATGAACAGCGTGAAGAGGATCTTCTTGCGGATCTCAACTATCCTCCAGGCGTTTGCAAACGTCTTAAACACTTCACACCACCTCAGCCTTTCCGCCGGCGGCCTCTATCTTTTCTTTGGCAGACGCGGAGAAGGCCGTGGCACGGACGGTGAGCTTCTTGGTCAGGTCCCCGTTGCCGAGGATCTTGACACCGTACTGGCACTTGGAGAGTACGCCGGCGTCCAGAAGAGCCTGGGCGTCGATCTCCGCGCCGTCGGGGAAGCGGTCGTTCAGCACGCTCACATTGACGGATTCCAAAGGCTTGGCAAAGATGTTGTTGAAGCCACGCTTGGGGATGCGGCGGGCCAGAGGCATCTGGCCGCCCTCGAAGCCCACACGGACGCCGCCGCCGGAGCGGGCGTTCTGTCCCTTGTGGCCCCGGCCGGCGGTCTTGCCGTTGCCGGAGGAATGGCCCCGACCCTTGCGCCAGGCCGCCTTGCGGCTGCCGGGAGCGGGGGAAAGTTCATGAATTTCCATTTTTGCCCCTCCTTATTCTTCCGTGACCTTCACAAGATAGCCGATCTGGGCGATCTTGCCGCGGGTCTGGGGGTTATCGGGCTGCACGGTGGACTGGCCGATCTTGTGCAGGCCCAGGGATGCGGCGGTCGCGATGTGCTTGTCGTGACGGCCGTTCAGGCTCTTTACGAGCTCGATCTTCAGTTTCTTTTCCATGATGCGCGCCTCCTTAACCCAGGATCTCGGCGGGGGTCTTGCCGCGGACGGCACCCACCTGCTGGGCGTCGCGCAGGCTCATCAGGCCGGTCATGGTGGCTGCCACCACGTTGCCGGGGTTGTTGCTGCGCAGGCACTTGGCACGGATGTCGGAGATACCGGCGGCCTCCATGACCGCGCGGACCGCAGAGCCGGCGATGATGCCGGTACCGGGGGCGGCGGGCTTCAGGATGACGCGGCCGGCGCCGAACTCACCGATGACCTCATGGGGGATGGTGGTGCCGGACAGGGTGATGTTGGTCAGGTTCTTCTTGGCGTCCTCCAGGCCCTTGCGGATGGCCTCGGACACCTCGTTCGCCTTGCCGGTGCCATAACCCACGCGGCCCTTGCCGTCGCCGACGACGCACAGCGCCGCGAAGCGCATGATGCGGCCGCCCTTGACGGTCTTGGCGACACGGTTGAGGGAAACTACTTTTTCCACGAATTCGGGAGCTTCCTGCTCCTCTCTGCGGCGGGGCCGCCGATCGTTCTGATATGCCATTTCGTTTCCTCCTCCCTCAGAATTTCAGGCCGCCCTCACGGGCGCCCTCGGCCAGGGCCTGGACGCGGCCGTGGTAAACATAGCCTCCGCGGTCGAAGACCACGGTCTCGATGCCGTTGCTAATGGCACGCTCGGCCACCATCTGGCCCACCTTCTTGGCGGCCTCCTGGTTGGAGCCGACGCCCTCGAAGCCCTTCTCATTGCTGCCCGCGGCGGCAAGAGTCTTGCCGGCCACGTCGTCGATGACCTGGGCATAAATGTGTTTCTCGCTACGGAACACGCACAGACGGGGACGCTCGGGCGTGCCTTTGATCTTGAAGCGCAGCCGATAGTGACGTCTGTCACGCTTTGCCTTCGTATCGGGTCTTGAAACCATTAAAGCACACCTCCCTTATTTCGCGCCGGTCTTGCCTTCCTTGCGGATGATGACCTCGTCGGCGTACTTGATGCCCTTGCCCTTGTAAGGCTCGGGAGGACGCTTGCCGCGGACATCGGCCGCAAACTGGCCGACCTTCTGTTTGTCGATACCCTTGACGATGACCTGGTTGGGGTTGGGCACCTCAGTGGTGATGTCCTCGGTATCGGGGACGGTGACCTGATGGCTGTAGCCCAGGTTCATGACCAGGTTCTTGCCCTCCTTGGCGGCACGGTAGCCCACGCCGTTGATCTCCAGAGTCTTGGAGAAGCCCTCGGTCACGCCCACCACCATGTTGTTGAGCAGGGTGCGGGTCAGGCCGTGGATGGAGCGGCTCATAGCCTCGTCGTCGGGACGCTTGACATGAACGACGCTGCCCTCGACCTCGATGGTCATGTTGGGGTCCAGCGTCTGGGTGAGGGTGCCCTTGGGGCCCTTCACGGTGACTTCGTTGCCCTGGCCGACCTTGATCTCAACGCCGGCGGGAACGGTAATGGGAGCTCTGCCGATTCTAGACATTCCAACTACCTCCTTACCATACAAACGCCAGGACTTCGCCGCCGACATGGAGCTTGCGGGCTTCCTTGTCGGTCATGATGCCCTTGGAGGTGGAGATGATGGCGATGCCCAGGCCCCGCAGCACGCGAGGGAGCTCGTCGGCCCCGGCATAGACCCGGAGACCGGGCTTGGACACGCGGCGCAGGCCGGTGATGGCCTTCTCCTTGCCGGGAAGGTACTTGAGGGTGATGCGGATGACGCCCTGGGTGCCGTCGTCAACGAGCTGATAGCCCTTGATATAGCCCTCGTTGAGGAGTATATCGGCGATGGCCTTCTTCATTTTGGACGCGGGCACGTCCACGGTCTCATGCTTGGCCGTTCCGGCGTTGCGGATGCGGGTCAGCATATCTGCGATGGGGTCAGTGATCTGCATGGATGATCCTCCTTCATTGAAGAGTTACCGCTTTCGCGGTGGCGCCCGTGAGGTCCCGGGTCAATACGCGATTGAAGCTCGGCCTTTCACGGGGTTATATCCTGCCCCGGACCCCTCCGGGGCGTGATACCGTAAAACATGTCTGTTCCCAGGGCCGGAAAATTCCGGCCCTGGGGACGGGGCGCGGGTCCCTCTCCCTTTACCAGGAAGCCTTGCGCACGCCGGGGATCTGGCCCTTGTAGGCCAGGTTGCGGAAGCAGATACGGCAGATGCCGTAGTTGCGCAGATAGGCGTGGGGACGGCCGCAGATCTTGCAGCGGTTGTACTTCCGGGTGGAATACTTCGCCGGAGCCTGCTGCTTGAGCTTCATAGAAAGTTTAGCCATTACGTTTCTCCTCCTTAGCCGGCGAACGGCGCGCCCATGAGGCGCAGGAACTCGCGGGCCTCTTCGTCGGTCTTGGCCGTGGTGCAGATGGCGATGTTCATGCCGCGGAGCTTCTCGATCTTGTCGTAGTCGATCTCCGGGAAGATGATCTGCTCCTTCAGGCCCAGGGAGTAGTTGCCGCGGCCGTCGAAGGCGTCGGGGCTGATGCCCCGGAAGTCACGGACACGGGGCAGGGCCACGTTGAACAGGCGGTCCAGAAACTCCCACATGCGCTCCTGGCGGAGGGTGACCTTCACGCCCACCTTCATGCCCTCGCGCAGCTTGAAGTTGGCGATGGACTTGCGGGCGGTGGTGGCCACGGCCTTCTGGCCGGTCAGAGCGGTGATCTCCTTGATGACGTTGTCAAGGGCCTTGGCGTTGTCCTTGCAGTCGCCGCAGCCCACGGACACAACGATCTTGTCCAGGCGGGGGATCTGCATGGAGGATTTGTACTGGAACTTCTGCATGAGGGCGGGAGCGACCTCTTTGACATACATTTCTTTCAATCTGGCCATTTCCTCACCCTCCTTACAGCTCGGCGCCGCACTTCTTGCAGACGCGGACGCTCTTGCCGGATTTCTCGGCGTGGGCCACGCGGGTGGCCTTGCCGCACTTGGGGCAGACGACCTGCACCTTGCAGGCGTAGATGGGGGTCTCCATCTTGATGATGCCGCCCTCTTCCTGCTGGGAACGGGGCTTGCGGTGACGGCTGGCCACGTTGACGCCGGCCACGATCACCTTGCCGTCCTTGGGGTCGGCACGCAGGACCTTGCCCTTCTTGCCCTTGTCCTTGCCGGACAGGACGATGACGGTATCGTCTTTGCGAATTTCCATTCCGACCGCCTCCTTAAATCACTTCCGGAGCCAGGGACAGGATCTTCATGTAATCCTTGTCGCGCAGCTCACGGGCGACCGGCCCAAAGATACGGGTGCCGGTGGGGTTGCCATCCTCGCGGATCAGCACGGCGGCATTCTCATCGAAGCGGACGTAGGTGCCGTCGGCGCGGCGCACGCCGGAGGCGGTGCGCACGATGACGGCCTTGACCACGTCGCCCTTCTTCACGGTGCCGCCGGGGGCGGCCTTCCGCACGGAGGCCACGATGACGTCGCCGATGTTGCCGTACTTGCGGCGGGAGCCGCCCAGCACGCGGATGGTCTTGATCTCCTTGGCGCCGGTGTTGTCGGCTACTTTCAAATAAGATTCAGCCTGTATCATTTCGACGCCTCCTTACTTCGCTTTTTCGATGATCTCCACCACGCGCCAGCGCTTGTCACGGCTGAGGGGGCGGGTCTCCATCACGCGCACGCGGTCGCCGATGCCGCACTCGTTATTCTCGTCGTGGGCCTTCAGGCGGTAGGTGCGTCCGATGATCTTGTTATACTGCTTATGTGCCACGCGGTCCTCCACGATGACGACAACGGTCTTGTCCATCTTGTCGGACACGACCTTGCCAACGCGGGTCTTGCGGCTGCTGGTCCTTACTTCGCTCATCTTCAGGCCTCCTTCTTCTCGCGGATGACTGTCTTCACCCGGGCGATGTCCCGGCGGACAGCGGGGATCTTCAGGGGGTTGTCAAGATGATTGGTGGCATGCTGCATGCGGAGCATGAAAAGGTCTTTCTTGAGCTCAGCGAGCTTACCCTCCAGCTCGGACACAGACAGGGAGCGTATCTCTTCAGCCTTCATCTGCTTCGCCTCCAGTCTCCTCGGCCGCGACACCCTCGCGGGCGATGAATTTGGTCTTGCAGGGCAGCTTGTGGCTGGCAAGGCGGATGGCCTCGCGGGCCGTGGCCTCGTCCACACCGGCGATCTCGAACAGCACGCGGCCAGGTTTGACCACAGCGACCCAGAACTCCGGAGCGCCCTTACCGGAACCCATACGGGTCTCAGCCGGCTTCTTCGTAACAGGCTTATCGGGGAAGATCTTGATCCAGACCTGTCCGCCGCGCTTCAGGTAACGGTTGATGGCCACACGGGCGGCCTCGATCTGGTTGGCGGTGATCCAGCAGGGCTCGGTAGCCACCATGCCGTAATCGCCGTAGGCGACGAAATTGCCGCGGGAGGCCTTGCCCCGCATACGGCCGCGCTGGACGCGGCGGTATTTCACACGTTTAGGCATCAGCATTATGCGTTGCCTCCTTCCTTGGGAGCGGCAGGAGCTGCCGCACGGGGAGCGGCGGGACGGGGACCCGCGGGACGGGCGCCGTCACGGTTGTAGCCGCCCTGGCGGTTGTCGCGGTTATAGCCGCCCTGACCGCCCCGGTTGTAACCGCCCTGGCCGCCGCGGTTGTCGCGGTTATAGCCGCCCGGCCGGCCATCCCGGCGGTCGCGGCCCCGGCCGTCCCGGCGGTCACGCCGGCGGTCGTCCCGACGGTTCATATCCATGACCCGGGGGGTGGTGCGCAGGGTGGTGGTGAGGACCTCGCCCTTGTAGATCCAGACCTTCACGCCGATGCGGCCGTAGGTGGTGGCCGCCTCAGCGAAGCCGTAGTCGATGTCGGCACGGATGGTCTGCAGGGGGATAGTGCCCTCGTGATAGCTCTCGGAGCGGGCGATCTCGGCACCGCCCAGACGGCCGGCGCACATGACCTTGATGCCCTTGGCGCCCATGCGCATGGCGCGGCCGATGGCGTTCTTCATGGCCCGGCGGAAGCCGATGCGCTTCTCAAGCTGGGCAGCGATGTTCTCGGCCACCAGCTGGGCGTTGGTGTCGGGAGTGCGGACCTCCACGATGGACAGGGCCACGGGCTTGCCGATCATCTTCTCCACCTCGAGGCGGATGCGCTCGATCTCCGCGCCGCCCTTGCCGATCACGACGCCGGGACGGGAGCAGTGGATGAAGATGCGGACCTTGGTGCTGTCGCGCTCTATCTCGATGGTGGGAACGCCGGCGGAATAGAGGGTCTTCTTCAGGTAGTTGCGGATCTTGTAGTCTTCCACCAACAGGTCGCCCACCTTATCGGCACGGGCATACCAGCGGGAATCCCAATCCTTGATGACGCCCACGCGCATACCGTGGGGATGAACTTTCTGTCCCATATTCTGCCTCCTCCCTTACTCTTTCTCAGCCACGGTCATGGTGAGGTGGCTGGTGCGCTTGTTGATGCGGAACATGCGGCCGTGGGCACGGGGCTGGCCGCGCTTGAGGATGGGGCCCGCCGTGGCGATGCACTCGGTGATCACCAGGTTGTCGGGGTCCATCTCGTTATTGTTCTCCGCGTTGGCGCAGGCGCTCTTGAGGAGCTTCAGCAGCGGCTCGCTGGCGGCCTTCGGGGTGTTCCGGAGGATCGCCTCGGCGTACTTGGTGTCCTTGCCCTTGATGAGCTCGCACACGATCTGCGCCTTGCGGGGAGAAATGCGGACATATTTCGCTTTCGCAGTTGCTTCCATGTCAGTTCCCCCTTACTTGGTCGTCTTGCTGCCCGCGTGGCCCCGGAAGGTACGCGTGGGAGCAAACTCGCCCAGCTTGTGGCCAACCATATCCTCGGTGACATACACGGGGACATGCCGGCGGCCGTCGTGGACGGCGATGGTGTGACCGACGAAGGACGGGAAAATGGTGGAAGCGCGGCTCCAGGTCTTCAGGACCTTCTTTTCGCCCGTCTTGTTCAGCTCGTCCACGCGCTTCAACAGCTCGGGAGCGGCGAACGGACCTTTCTTGATGCTTCTTGACATGTTCTTCCCTCCTTATTTGGCGTTGCGGCGCTTGACGATGAACTTGTCGGAAGCGTTCTTCTTCTTGCGCGTCTTGTAGCCGAGAGTGGGCTTGCCCCAGGGGGTCACAGGACCGGGACGGCCGACGGGCGCCTTGCCCTCGCCGCCGCCGTGGGGGTGGTCCACCGGGTTCATGACGGAACCGCGGACGGTGGGCCGCCAGCCCATGTGGCGCTTGCGGCCGGCCTTGCCGATGGCCACATTGGCGTGGTCGGGGTTGCCGACCTGACCCACGGTGGCCTTGCACTCCAGGCGGATCTTGCGCATCTCGCCGGAGGGCATGCGGATGGTGGCCATGTTGCCTTCCTTCGCCATCAGCTGGGCGGCGTTGCCGGCCGCACGGACCAGCTGGGCGCCCTTGCCGGGGTACATCTCGATGTTGTGGATGACAGTACCCACGGGGATGTTGGCCAGAGGCAGGCAGTTGCCGGGCTTGATGTCGGCGGCGGGGCCGGCCTCCACGGTGTCGCCCGCGGCCAGACCGGCGGGAGCCAGGATATAGGCCTTCTCGCCGTCAGGATACTGGAGCAGCGCGATGAACGCGGAGCGGTTGGGGTCGTACTCCAGGCGCTGGACGGTAGCGGCCTCGCCCTCCCGGGAGCGCTTCCAGTCGATGACGCGGTACTTCTGCTTGTTGCCGCCGCCGTGGTGGCGGACGGTGATGCGGCCGTAGCTGTTGCGGCCGGCGTGCTTCTTGACGGTCTCGGTGAGGCTGCGCTCGGAGCGAACGTGCTTCTCCACGCCCTCGAACCCGGAGACGGTCATATGCCGGCGGGACGGCGTAACGGGCTTATAAGTTTTGATAGCCATGTCTTCTTCCTCCCTTACGCCATGCTGTCGAAGATCTCAATGTTCTTCGAGTCGGCGGAGAGCTTCACGACGGCCTTCTTCCAGCTGGCGCTCTTCCCCGCGGGGAAGCGGCCCTGCTGGCGGTTCTTGCCGCGCATGTGGGTGGTGGTGACCTTGATGACGGTCACGCCGAAGATCTCCTCGATGGCCTTCTTGATCTCGATCTTGTTGGCGTCCCTGGCGACCTTGAAGGCATACTTCTTGATGTCCTGGTCCTCCATGGACTGCTCGGTGATGACCGGGCTGATGATCACGTCATAAGCGGACTTCATCAGGCAAACACCTCCTCGATTTTCTGGACCGCCGCTTTGTCCACCACAAGGGTGCCGCCGCAGAGGACCGTGTACGGGGAGAGGATGGTGGCGGTGGTGACGTTGACGCCGGCGATGTTGCGGGCGGACTTCAGCACGTTCTCATCCACGTTCTCCGTGATGACCAGGGCCTTGCCGGCCACACCGGCGGCGCCCAGGAACTTCTGGAAGGTCTTGGTCTTGATCTCGTCCATGTGCAGGCCGTCCACCACGATGATGGCGTCGTCGGCCGCCTTGCTGGACAGAGCGCTCTTGAGGGCCAGGCGCTTGGCCTTCTTGTTCAGGCGGTAGCTGTAATCCCGGGGCTTGGGCGCAAAGGCCACGCCGCCGTGACGCCACACGGGGGAGCCGGCATAGCCGGCGCGGGCACGGCCGGTGCCCTTCTGCCGCCAGGGCTTCTTGGTTGTGTAGGAGACCTCACCCTTGGTCAGGGCGCTCTGGGTGCCCTGCCGCTGGTTGGCGAGGTAGTTCACTACGCTGTCATGCAGAACGGATGCGTTGGGTTCCAGACCGAACACGGCCTCGGAGAGCTCGTACTCGCCGATCTGCTTGCCGGCCATATCGACCAATTTCGCTTTAGGCATTTCGATCTCTCCTTTCCATTAATGGCTACGCGCAGAGGCCTTCTGGGGGTTGCGCCCGGACTGCTTCTGGGGGTTGACGCTGACGCCGGCCGCCGCGTGCTTCTCAACGATCTTCTTGACAGTGGACTTGATGTAGACGATGCCGCCCTTGGGCCCGGGGACCGCGCCCCGCAGGACGATCATGTTCATCTCGGGATCCACCTTCACCACGTCCAGGTTCTGGACGGTGACCTGCTCCACGCCCATGTGGCCGGCGCCGATCTTGCCCTTGAAGATGCGGGAGGGATCGGTGGACGAGCCCATGGAGCCGGCGTGCCGGTGGACCGGGCCGCCGCCGTGGCTGGTGGGGGTGCGCTGGGCGCCCCAGCGCTTGATGACGCCGGCGTAACCCTTGCCCTTGCTGACGCCGGTGACGTCCACGTGGTCGCCCTCGGCGAACACGTCCGCCTTCAGCACGTCACCCACGTTCATCTCGGCGGCGTTGTCCAGCTTGAACTCGTGCAGGTGCTTCTTCGGCTCCACGCCGGCTTTCTCCAGGTGGCCCTTCTCGGGCTTGGTGAGCTTCTTCTGGGCGATGTCCTCAAAGCCCAGCTGGACGGCGTCGTAGCCTTCCTTCTCCACGGTCTTCTTCTGGGCGACCACGCAGGGGCCGGCCTCGATGACCGTGACGGGAACGACCTTGCCCGTCTCGTCGAAGATCTGGGTCATCCCGACCTTCTTGCCAATGATGGCTTTATTCATTGCTTTCCTCCTTCGGTTATTGGTTGTTCGGCCGGTAACGGCGGCCGCGCAACATGACCCGTCTGCTCATGCAGACTTGCGGGTTTGCTTACTAAATTAAAATGTGTGCCTTACAGCTTGATCTCGATCTCCACACCGGCGGGCAGCTCCAGGCTCATCAGGGCCTCCACCGTCTTCTGGGTGGGGTTCATGATGTCGATGAGGCGCTTGTGGGTGCGGCGCTCGAACTGCTCACGGCTGTCCTTATCTTTGTGGACGGCGCGCAGGATGGTGACGACCTCCTTCCTCGTGGGCAGGGGGATGGGGCCGGAAACCCGGGCCTCAGTGCGCTTGGCGGTCTCCACGATGGTCTCGGCGGCCTTGTCGATCAGCTGGTGGTCATAGGCCTTCAGGCGGATGCGGATCATTTTCTTGTTGGTTGCCATTGTTTTCCTCCATTGTTTTGTACGAGTTTTACGTATTCCCGCACGGCTGCCGGTCAAATCTGTACACTGTTCCGTGCGTATCAGACCCTGCCCCAAAAAACATACCGGCTCCGCCGGTGTTTTTCTCTCAGGCGATATACGCGGTACAGCTTGACCGTTCCGTCCGATTCCAGGGCCTTCCGGCCCCCGGACTGCTCCCCGGAAGTTCCCGCCCGTCGGCGCAATCTCCCGGTTCATCGCATGGCGCAATGCTCCCGCCGGAGCAGCGCGCTTTTGTACTATAACAAAAATCCCCCTTTACGTCAAGGGGGATTTTCCAATTTATGAAAAAATTTTTGAATATTCAGAGCTCGAAGGGATGGGGCATGAGCTGGCTCAGCCTATAGGACACATACCGGCCGCCGGAGCGGGTGCAAAGTACCTCCATATCCCCCTGGCCCACGAATTCGCTGAGCACCTGCCGGCAGGCGCCGCAGGGCATGCAGTAGTTCTCCCCTTCTCCATAAATGGCGATGCGGACGAACTTGCGCCGGCCCTCGCTGACGGCCTTCACCACGGCGGTGCGTTCGGCGCATATGGTGGAGCCCAAGGCGCCGTTCTCCACGTTGCAGCCGGTGTACACCGTCCCGTCGGCGCACTCCAGCGCGGCCCCCACGGGAAAGTGGGAATAGGGCACATAGGCGTTCTGCGCGGCCTCCCGCGCCTTGTTGAGAAGCTCCCGGTCAGTCATAGGTCTATCCCCCGTTTTCTATATCTCTCCGCCCTGGGGCGGCTCATATTTATAATATGTAGTATCCCTTAGTCCAAGTCCACTTTCCAATCCCGGATGTCCACGAAGAAGTTGTCCTGGTTGGGGCTGATGGTGCTCAATACGCCCCGGTGGTAGAGCACCTGGGTCTTCTCGAAGCACACGGCGGTGATGGGGGCGGTCTGGGCGATGTACTGGTAGAGATTTTCCGTGCTGATCGCCAGGTTGTCCCCGGTGGAGCCCAGGAAGGCCTGGATGTATCCGGTCAGGTTGGGATCGGAGATGCCGCCGAAATTGAGGCTGCCGCCGGGGGTAACCAGCTGGGACAGGTCCCAGTCGTTGCATATCTTCACCTCGGCGTAATATAGGTCGTAGCCCCCGTCCTTCAGCGCCGCGTCGAAGTCGGCGGAATTGAGCTCCCGCATGGTCACGTTGAAGCCGATGTCCCGGAGCACACCGGCGATCTGCCGGGCGGCGGCCAGCTTGGCCGGGCTGTCGGAGCAGACCAGGAATATCACGTTGGCGGGGATGCCTCCCAGCTCGATGACCCCGTCGTAGTCCACATCCGTGGCTCCCAGGTTCTGCAGGGCGATGTCCAGGCTGTCCCGGGAATACCCCAGGGTCCGGGCGATGGACTTGGGGTACAGGGCGCTGCTGGGGTGGATGGGCAGCTCTGCCACCTCCGCCGAGCCCTGCATGGCGCCGGAGACGATAGTGGCCCGGTCGATGGCGTAGGTGACGATGGAGCGGTATATGCCCTGGCCGAAGATAGGGCTCATGGCGTTGTAGCCCACATAGTGCAGGTTGGTGGTGTCCACATATTTTATGATGTTGGACGTGGAGTAGCCCAGGCTGGACATGTCCATGGGATTGTTGGTCACCAGGTCCAGGTAGGAGTCCTCAAAGGCCTGGAGGATATCCTCCGAGGCCACATATTTTTTTAGATGTATGGTCTTCAGGCTCATGGCCCCGGCGCCGGGGTAGTTGGGGTCCAGGTCCAGGGCGTTGCCCCGGCTGTTGAGCTTATAGGGCCCCGTGCCGGAGGGGAGGCTGGAGTAGCCGCTGCCGCTCTCCACGCAGGGGATGGTGAGAAGCTCATAAAACCGCCAGTTGGGCTGGCTGAGGGTGACGGTGAAGCTCTCCTCGTCCAGGTAGCCGACGCTGGTGACGTTGGCGAAGCGCTTGGCGTACCGGTCGCTGTACCGGGCCTGGTCGATGGTGGCCACGGCGTCGGAGCCGGTCATATGGCCGCCGGAGTGGAACTTCCGGGAGGTGTCCACGTAAAACGTCCAGTGCATGCCGTCCTCGGTCTGCCAGCTGGTCACCAGGTTGGGCTGCGCCTCGAAGGAGCTGTCCGCGTTCACCAGCGTCTCATACATGAGCATGCTCACCACCTTGTTCCAGTGGCTGTTGGTGGTATAGGGGTTGAAGGACTCTCCGTCCACGCAGTTGAGGGAGAAGATATGGTCCGCCTTATAGGTGTCCGCCAGGGCCTGGCCGATGCTCTGGCCCTCCGCCGGGGCGGGGGTGGGCGAGGCCTCGGCCGATTCGGATACCTCCACCGGCATCTCCATGTGCAGGTCGCACCCGGCGACGCTCAGGGCAAGCGCCCCGGCCAGCAGCAGGCATATGGTTTTCTTCAAAAAAGGTCTCATAGCATGATCAGATTGGCCTGGGAGCCCCGGTCCGCCCCCATGGAGCGGTGGGACCAGAACCGGTCGGGATGGCACATAGTGCACACCCCCAGCTCGTCGATATTCTCCTCCGAAAGGCCCAGCTGCAGGAGCCTTCTGTGCACGGCGCCGGGCAGGTCCACCCGGTATTTGCCCGCTTCCCGCTCGTCGGGGCCATAAAGGCCCTCGGTTTCTCCATTCAGAAGCTTCTCTATGGCCTGGGGCACCTCCGGCCCGGTCTGAAAACAGCACCGCCGGATGCCGGGGCCGATGGCGGCGCGGATATGCCAGGGGTCCGCCCCCAGGGAGACCATGGCCTCCACGGCATTTTTCTCAATGTCCGCCACCGTGCTGCGCCAGCCGCAGTGGACCGCGGCGATGACCCCGGCAGCGGGGTCCAGCATGAGAAGGGGCGTGCAGTCGGCGGTGAACACCGCAAGAGGCAGGCCCTTCTCCGCCGTCACGTACCCGTCCGCCCCATCCCACGGGGCCGGCTCGCCGATGGAATGGGCGTCCTCCCTGTGGGCGATGCGCACGGTGACGCCGTGGACCTGGCGGCCATGGACGAACCGGGCGGTGCCGATGCCTGCCGCGGCGCCGAAGCGCCGCCAGTTCTCCCGGACGTTTTCAAACGCGTCGCCCCGGGTAGCGCTCAGATTGAGGCTCTCAAATATGCCCTTACTCACCCCACCCCGCCGGGTGGAAAACCCATGGGGGCAGGTCAGGAGCTTGCTTTGCAGTATCTCCGCGGCCATATCACTCATTGCGGCCGCAGCACTCTTTATATTTGAGCGGTCGGCTGCCGTCGGCCTTCCACTTGCCGCAGGGGCAGGGGTCGTTGCGGCCGGGCTTTTTGATCTTTTTGATGGGCTGGCGCTTGGCGGAGCTGTCGCCGCCCACGTTGTTGACGTTGGCCTTGGCGGCGGCCTTGCGCTCGATGGTCTGCTCCTTGCGGACCCGGACGGTGAAGATGCGCCGGACCACCTCGGCCTTGATGCCGTTGATCATGGCCTCGAACATCTCGAAGCCCTCCTGCTTGTAGGCGTCCACGGGCTTCACGTTCCCATAGGCCCGCAGGCCGATGCCCTGGCGCAGGTCGTCCATGGCATCGATGTGGTCCATCCAGTACTCGTCCACCACCCGGAGCATGACCACCCGCTCCAGCTCCCGCATGAGGGGCGTGCCGTCGGGCATGAGGCCGAACTCCTGCTCCCGGCGGGCGTAGACCTGGTCGGCGATGGCCAGGAGCTTTTCGCTGAGGGCGTCCACGGTCAGGGCGGACAGGCCCTGCTCGGGCACAGCGATCTGGCCCCGGGTCAGGAAGGTCTGGTAGAAGGGCTCCAGCATCTCCTCCAGCTGCTCGGCGCTCTCGGGATGGCCGGTGTGGCCCAGGCCGTCGGACACATCGGAGCGTATCACGTCCTCGATCATATTGTGCACATACCCGCGGATATCCTCCCCGTCCAGCACCTTCCGGCGCTGTTCGTAGATGATGTTCCGCTGCACGTTCATCACGTCGTCGTATTCCAGGGTGTTCTTCCGGGCCTGGAAGTTCCGGCTCTCCACGGTCTTCTGGGCCTGCTCGATGGCGTTGGAGAGCATCTTCTGGTCGATGGGGGTGTCCTCGTCCAGGCCCAGTGTCTCCATCATGCCCATGATCCGCTGGGAGCCGAACAGGCGCATCACGTCGTCGGTCATGGCAATGAAGAACCGGCTCTGGCCCGGGTCGCCCTGGCGGCCGGAACGGCCCCGGAGCTGGTTGTCGATGCGCCGGGCCTCATGGCGCTCGGTGCCCAGGATGAACAGGCCGCCCGCCGCCCGGACCTGCTCGGCCTCGGCGGAGGTGACCTTCTTGTGCTCTGCCTGGCGCTCGGCGAACATCTTCCGGGCTTCCAGGATGGTCTCGTCGTCGGTGTCGGCAAAGCCCGTGGCCTCGGCGATGACCTCCTCGTCGAACCCGGCCTTTTTCAGGTCCTGCCGGGCCAGGTACTCGGCGTTGCCGCCCAGCATGATATCCGTGCCGCGGCCGGCCATGTTGGTGGCGATGGTGACCGCCCCCAGCTTGCCTGCCTGGGCCACGATCTCCGCTTCCTTTTCATGGTGCTTGGCGTTCAGCACGTTGTGGGGCACGCCCTGGCGCTTCAGGAGGCCGGAGAGGTATTCGCTTTTCTCGATGCTCACCGTGCCCACCAGCACCGGCTGGCCCTTTTCATGGCACTCGATGATCTGGCGGATGATGGCCCGGTTCTTCCCCGCCTCGTTTTTGTACACTACGTCGGGGCTGTCAATGCGGATGACCGGCTTGTTGGTAGGCACCTCGATGATGTCCAGGTTGTAGATGGAGGTGAATTCCTCCTCCTCGGTGAGGGCGGTGCCCGTCATGCCGGAGAGCTTTTCATAAAGGCGGAAATAGTTCTGGAAGGTGATGGTGGCCAGGGTCTTGTTCTCCCGCTGGACCTCCACCCGCTCCTTGGCCTCGATAGCCTGATGCAGGCCCTCGGAATACCGGCGGCCCAGCATGAGCCGGCCGGTGAACTCGTCCACGATGATGACCTCGTTGTCCTTCACAACGTAGTCGATATCCCGCTTCATGACGCCGTGGGCCTTGATGGCCTGGTTGATGTGGTGGGTCAGGGTGGTGTTCTCCAGGTCGGACAGGTTCTCCACGCCGAAGTACTGCTCCGCCTTGGCGATGCCGTTGGCGGTCAGGGTGGCGGTGCGGGCTTTCTCGTCCACCAGGTAGTCGGCGTTTTCATCCGCCTCCTCGAACTCCTCCTTCTCCTCCACGGCCACCACCGTGCCCTTGCGCAGGCGGCAGACGAAGTCGTCCACCTGGCGGTACATGTCGGTGCTCTCATCCCCCTGGCCGGAGATGATGAGGGGGGTGCGGGCCTCGTCGATGAGGATGGAGTCCACCTCGTCCACGATGGCGAAGAAATGGCCCCGCTGGACCATGTCCCGCTTGTAGAGGGCCATGTTGTCCCGCAGGTAGTCGAAGCCCAGCTCGTTGTTGGTGCCGTAGGTGATGTCGGCGTTATAGGCCTTCTGCCGCTCCTCCCGGGTGAGGCCGTGGACGATGAGGCCCACCTCCAGGCCCAGGAAACGATGGACCTTGCCCATCCACTCCGAGTCGCGCCGGGCCAGGTAGTCGTTCACGGTGACGATGTGCACGCCCTTGCCCTCCAGGGCGTTCAGGTAGCTGGGCAGCACGGCCACAAGGGTCTTGCCCTCGCCGGTCTTCATCTCGGCGATGCGCCCCTGATGCAGGACGATGCCGCCCAGAAGCTGCACGTAGAACGGCCGCATGCCCAGCACCCGGTCCGCCGCCTCCCGCACGGTGGCGAAGGCCTCGGGAAGGATGTCGTCGGTGGTCTCCCCCGCCGCGAGGCGGGCCTTGAATTGGGCTGTCTTGGCCTTGAGCTGTTCATCGGTCAGGGCCTTATATTCGTCCTCCAGGGCCACGATCTTGTCCGCCAGGGGACGGAGCTTTTTCACCTCGCGGGCCGAGTGGCTGCCGAAAATCTTGTCCAGGATCATGGATAGCGCCTTTCTCAAAGCAGCGGGCCGGGCCCGCCGCCGGATATCGTTTTTTGAAGGCCGCCAGGGCGGCCATATACACAACACTGTATTATAACACAAGCTTTACCCCTTGAAAAGAGGCAAAAAGGCGGGGCGTTTCCGTCCCGCCTTAGGTGCCGCGTTGTGTCAGTAGTTCTTCACGCCCTCGGGGCTGTCGACGATCACGATGCAGCTGGCTTTCACCCACTGCATCACTTTCGCCATGTCCTCCTCCGGAATGGCCACGCAGCCCAGTGTGGGCTCGCCGCTGGAACAGTGCAGGAAGATGGCCGAGCCCTCGCCGGGGACGCGAGCGCTGTTGTAGTCCAGGGCAAGCACATAGTTGTAGGGCGCGCCCACGGCCGCCAGATGCTCCGCGTGGGTCCAGTCCGGCTCCACCTCGTCGGCGGACACGAACTGGTTGTAGTACCTGGAGGCACTGTCGTCCACCCAGTAGTGACTGTCGTCCACCTTCGTGTAGGGGATGGCGCAGCCCGGGTCGTCCAGGATGCCGAAGGCCTTGATGAACCTGTACTTTCCGACGGGGGTCTTGTCGTCCCCCTCGGAGGCCTTTCCAACACCGCTGGCGCCCACGTAACCCTCCGTCTCCAGCGCCCGGGACCAGACGTCGCCGCTCCTTTCATAGGCCGTGACAGAGCAGGTCGTGCCCTCCGCCGCCACGATCAGCAGCTGGTCGGTCTCCGCCGCGGCCTTCAGCTCCTTCACCCAGCCGCTCTCGGGCCTGGGCTGCCAGGTGAGCCCGGCGTCTATATATCGCATGAGCATGGTGCATACCTCCGCTCTTGTGGCAGATCCTGTGGGACGCAGAGTGCCGTCGGTGTCACCCTCCATGATGCCTCTTTCCAGCGCCCAGCGCATGCCCTGGCGGGCGTAGCCGTCCACGTCCCCGCCGTCCTTGTACTCCCCCAGTCTGTCGCTGGAGACCGTCGGGGAGCCCGTCATCCGGTAGAGCATCACCGCCAGCTGCTCCCGGGTCACATTGCTGTCCGGGTCAAAGGCCGTGGAGCTCACGCCGGTGACCACACCCTCACTGGCCGCCCAGGCCACCGCTTTTTTGTAGTACTCCTGGGTCAGGTCCCCGAAGGAGGCACTCCCCGCCGGGGCGGGCGTGCCCGCCATGCGATGGAGCATGGTGACGGTCTGGGCCCGGCTGGCTGTACCCATGGGCTCGAAGGTGTCCTCGGTCATGCCGGTGACGATGCCCGCCTGATGGGCCTCGACCACGCTCTTATAAAACCAGTCGGCGGAGGACACGTCCGTGAAGGGACTGTCCGTATCCTCGGTTATTCTTGCCGCAAGCTCGCCGCTCTCCGGGGCAGTCAGCTCATATAAGTGATATTTGCCCTCATACCAGTCGGATGCCCCGTCCAGACCACCGTCCTCCGCTGTCAGGACATAGTCCTTATGGACGGAGATCTGCACCTGGCTTCCCGCCGGGACCTCGCTGTTATAAGCGTTATCCCATGTACTGCCGTCCATATTGTATTTTACGACTGGGTACGCCTCTTCCCCGGGGTACCCTTCGGGTATCTCCAGGGAGACCTTCACGGTGGGCACGACGGAAACAGTCACCTCGCCGTCCCAGTCCGTATCCGACAGGTACATCAGGTCGTACATCTCGGTCTGCTGGTCAGGGATAACGGTAACGTGGTCATAGGTCTCACAGTCCGCCGTAGCCACGGTCAGGTACCCCGCCGGCCGCCGCACCTCCACGAGGATACGGTCGGTGAAGGTATACCCGTCGGCCAGCTTTTGGCCGGCGCCCGGAGTATCCGCGTCCAGGCGGACCACAGCCTTGCCGGAGGCGTCGGAGATATGCAGGGTCACGGCCCCCTCCGTGTCAGCGGTGACGGTGACGGTCTCCGCGTCCGGATCCACCGTAGCCAGATAGAGGGAGTAGCCGGTCTGGGCGTCGGACGGGCCCAGATACTGCACAGAGCCCCCCTCCACTTTCAAGCGGGCCCCCTGCTTCACATAGACGGGGAACTGCCCGTCCTCGGGGAGATTGCGTATCTTGCCGGTGTAGAGGATCAGGTCCTTGGCCTCATTGTTCTCATACTGGATAGTCGGGCGCATCACGTCCTTGTCCTCTTCGTAGACGTGCACATACAGGTGTGTGGCCTCGGCATCCACAAGGATCTGCGCCATCCGGCAGCCCTTCTCATCGGGGGTCTGGGTGATATACCGCAGGGTGCCGCCATCCACCGTCACCTCGTGGCCGGTCCGGACCTTCATGGTGATCACCGACCCGGAGGGCACGGTCTGGTTATCGTACATCACCATGGCGTACTTCTTCCCGCCGGCCGTCCAGTCCTGGATGGACCAATCCGGGTCCTCCACCCACAGGGGGATGTCCCGAGCCGCCGCCGGTTCCGGCGCATCCGTCATGGCGGGCGCTTCCGTTGCGGCAGGCACCTCCGTCTCCACGGGCGCTTCTGTCCCCAGGGGTGTTTCCGTTTCGACGGGCGCCTCCGTTTCAGCGGGCGGCTCCGTCTCCACAGGCACTTCTGTTTCGACAGGCTCCTCTGTCTCTGCAGGCACTTCTGTTTCGACGGGCGCCTCCGTCTCTGCCGGTGCCTCCGTCTCCGCGGGCATCTCTGTTTCCACAGGGGGCACTGTCTCCTCCGGCACCCCGACGGCATAGGCCGGTCCTGCCGCGCCCAGCGTCATCAGCGCCGCCAGAAGAAAGCATATGGCTTTTCTCTTCATCGGTCACCCACTCCCCTCCGGCCCCGCCGGAACGTTCTGTCTATCCATTGTTTATCACTGAATTATGTCTATTATAGCATGCCCCGCCGGGCCATTCATCAAAAAGCGGTTACAATTTACATAATATTGCCGGAATTTTAGTAAAAGACCGCCCCTTTCCGGGGCGGTCTCATCTTGCTTTGTGTCAGGCGGCGGGCTCGTAGGTGAACTGGATATAGCTGCCGTTTCCGGCGTCGGCCATGATCATGTATCCGGCCTCGTCATAGGTAAAGGCGGGCGCGCCGGTCAGACCGAAGGAAAGGCCCGGCTGGCCGTCACTTGCGGGGATCTCGGCATAGAAGTTGATGCCGTCGGGCTTCAGGGCCCCGTCCTGATAGAACATGCTGTAGCGCAGCTGGAAGTACTGGTCCTCGTCATAGCTGTACTCCCAGTAGTTGGAGGGGGCGCCGTTGGAGAAGGTGACCAGGTTGGCGATGAGCCGGTCCTGGTCGTCATAAGTATACTCGTTCACATAGGACCAGCCGTACTGGAGCATCTGGTTGTCGATGGTGGTGACCCTGTCCTTCTCGTCGTAGGTATAGACCCGGCGCTGGAATTCCTCCCCGTCCTGCTTCTGCAATATGGACGCGGGATAGCCGTTGGGGGCGTATTCATATTCATAGGTCACCGTGCTGGTCATGGTCTCGCCGTTGACCAGCGCCTCGGTGACGTCCTGGGCGATGTAGCCCTCCTCGTTATAGGTGGAGGTCACCGTGGACTGCTGGGCCGCGGCGCCGTCCGCATAGTAGACGTTGGTGTCCACGGTCACGTGGCCCTCCTCGTCGTAGTCGGTGACATTGTCGACGCTCATCTGCTCGTCGGGATAGGTCACCTGGTGCCGCTGGCGCAGCCGGCCGGCGTCGTCATAGGTCATCTCCACGGTCTGGAAGAGCTTGCCGGAGTCGTATATCTCCGCCCGGACCAGCCGCACGGGGCTCTCCCCCGCCGCCAGGGCGGGAACGCAAAGGGCAAA
The DNA here is from genome assembly GCA_947625045.1 of uncultured Oscillospiraceae bacterium. Taxonomy (GTDB): domain Bacteria; phylum Bacillota; class Clostridia; order Oscillospirales; family Oscillospiraceae; genus CAJOIG01. Next base: position 26,120 of record CANQMW010000001.1, on the reverse strand, counting down.
CGCCATAACAAGCGCCAAAACGATGCTCACTGTCTTTTTCATATCATGCCTTTCTTTTGCTCTCCTGCGGGATTTCTGCCACAGTATAGCACACAACTTGTCATCTGAAAAGTTACAATTCCTGCCGTCACCGGCTCATGAAGGCGTACAGCATCTCCGCCGCCTCCGCCCGGGTGAGCGTATCCTCCGGCGCATCCGGCGCCATGCCCAGGGCCCCGGCCACCAGGGCGAAGCCGTCCTGGCCGCTCTCCTCCAAGAGCGCCGCCCCGTCGCCGTACCGGCTGGCGCCCAGGAGCATTTTTATAAAGTCTTCTCCGGTCATCTCCCCGTCGGGGTCCCAGTTCTTCTCTGCCACCAGGCCCTGATACCAGGCCTGGTCCAGGAGCGCGCCGTCGTCCCGGGCGGAGATATGGCTGCCCCCGGCCCGCAGGAGGAGCACCACAGCGTCCCTGTATGTGAGGGCCTGATCCGGCTGGAAACTCTCCCCGTCGAAGCCCACGCCGGCCTCGCCCAGGGCGGCGATCATATCCGCCTGGGGCACGCCTTCCAGGTCGTCATAGGCATATACGCCCTCGGGCTCCTCGTTCACGATGGCCTCGCCGGTGACGGCGTCCACCGCCTCCACGTCGGAGAGGTTTCCATAGTAGTAGGCCAGGCGCAGCTCCTCCACGTAGGTGTAGCCCCACATCTGATAGCTGGCGTACAGGCTGTTCTCCTCCCTGGCCAAGTCCAGGGGCCAGGCCACGTAGCCCAATGTTACGTCCAGGGCGTCTTCATAGGCCTCCAGGGCCTCCTCGGCGCTGACGGCGTCCGCTGAGCCGAAGGTCACGTCCTCCCACGCCCGGCTGAAGCCCTCCACCGTGCCGCCGGCGGGATCCACCGTCACCCGCAGGCAGTTGGCCGGATAGAAGTAGCCCTCATGGACCTGGGCGAAGACGATCTCCTCCTTCTCCTCATAGCCCCGGAGGGTGCACAAGGCTGTCTCCGGCGCCTCCTCCGGCGCGGCAGCCGCCAGAAATGCCTCCGCAGCGGCGGTCTGGGCCTCCCGGTCGGCAGTCACGGTGCTGTCCTCCTGCCACAGGGGATAGTTGGTGTAGAGGCTCAAAAGCTTTCCCGTCTTTGCGTCCATGGTGACATATTTGTAGATGGTCAGGTCCTGCCCCGCGGCCACAGCCTGGTCATAGGCCGCCTGATCATAGCCGTAGAGCCGGTCCGCCGTCATGGGGGCGGTATAGCGCAGGTCGGCGGTGACTTCTCCGTCCTCGTCCCCGCTCATGGAATAGGAGCACCGCTCCGCCATGAAGCCCTCCAGCCCCAGGCCGGGCAGGGCCCGCAGCGCCTCGTCCAGGGCCGCCTGGTCCAGCACGTCGGCGTAATTCTCGATGGAGGAGAGCTCCACCTGGGTCAGGCCAAGGCCCCCGGCTGCTGGCTCCGCCAGCGCCGCGGCGCCGTCCATGGCCATGCCGTTCTCCCCAGCGGTGCCGCCCACAGCGGCATAGAGCGCGTCCATATCCACCGCCTCGCCGGTCTGAGCGTCCGCCACGGTCCGGGGCCCCACGGGCATATACCGCAGCATGGCGCCGCCCTCCCCGTCGGAGACATACCAGGCCTCCAATGCCAAGGCGTCCGCCAGGGCCTTCGCCGCGTCAGCTTCCGCCGCGGCGGGCGTGGGGTCCGGCACGATGCCCACATAGCCCATATAGCTGTCGGACCGGTAGAAGGACTCAAGCCCCTCTCCGCCCAGGGACAGGGAGAAGCTGATGGGGCTGGGCAGGCCGTTCAGGTCCACCCCGCCGTAGAACCGGTGGGTGCCGTCGGCGCCCAGGTACATGCGGCTGGACAGGGTCCGGCCGGTCTCTTTGCCGGTGAAGAGCTTTTCATACCAGGCCTCCGCCTGCTCCGCCGCCTCATCGGCGCTCAGAGCCGGGAAGGCCGGGTCGAAGCCGTTGAAGAAGTCCCGCCGCTGGGCGCCGTCCGCCCAGTAGGAGACGCTGACGATCTTCCCCTCAGGGGTGACCTCGCAGGTGAGCTGCCGGGCGTCGTCCGTCCAGTTCAGGCTCCACCGGGGCGTCAGGCTGTCGTTATAGTCGCTGTAAAAGCCGGTGTAATCGTCGTCCACGCCCAGGGTCTTTTTGACCTGGGCGGTGAGCTCCGCCAGGGCCGCGTCCGCGGTCACGTCCGATACCTGGGCCACCTCCGGCGCGTCCACGCCGGGGGTGAGCATGCCGGTGTCAATGCCCTCCGCCCCCAGGGCGGATACGCCAAGGCTCAATACAAGGCACAGGGCCAGGAGGATGGATAGTAAACGCTTCATAGAAACAGCTCCTTTCGCGTATCGCTCTTGCCTATCCGACGTTCCGCCGGGCGAAAAGTTCCCGCCTCCATTATAGCGGTGATAAGTTTCAAAGGCAAGCGGAGACGGGCCTCTTAAAAATAAATTAATACTTGACTTTGGCGGCATGTTCTGGTAATATAACAGCCGTTCAAAGACAGCAGGCGGCCCCTCGTGGGCGCAAGTCCCGCCGAGAACGTCAAATAGGATCATGTGATGCTATGTGTCGTTGTCTCTTTGGACAAGGACATTTTTCTTTTTCAGGAGGTGAAAACCAACCAATGCCCAGCAAAGCAGTATTGACCGAGAAGCAGGCCATCGTGGCGGAGCTGACCAAGCGCCTCCAGGAGGCCAAGGGCGGTCTTCTGGTGGACTACAAGGGCATCAACGTGGCGCAGGACACGGAGCTTCGCCGCGACCTTCGCTCGAAGGGCGTAGAGTACACCGTGGTGAAGAACACCCTGACCCGCCTGGCCCTGGATAACGCGGGCCTGTCCGGCCTGGACGAGCACCTGAACGGCACCACCAGCCTGGCCACCAGCGCCGAGGATCCCCTGGTCGCCATCCATGATGTGACCGAGTTCGCCGGGAAGATGAACGACTTCTTCACCATCAAGGGCGTGTTCGTGGACGGAAAGGTCCTGACCGACGCCGAGGTGGCGGAGCTCGCCCCCATCCCCAACCGCGACGCGCTGTATTCCAAGGTCCTTGGCACCATGCTGGCGCCCATCACGTCCCTGGCCGTGGCCCTGGGACAGGTCGTCGAGCAGGGCGGCGGCGCTCCCGCCGCTGCTGAAGCCGCCCCCGCCGAGGAGGCCGCTCCCGCCGCCGAGGCTCCCGCTGAGGAAGCCGCGAGCGCACCCGCAGCCGAGGCCCCTGCCGAGGCTCCCGCCGCCGAGTAAGACGGCACACCACTTACAAAAATAATTTGGAGGAAAATAAAAATGGCTAGCGAAAAAGTTACTGCTCTGATCGAAGAGATCAAGGCTATGTCCGTTCTGGACCTGGCCGAGCTCGTACATGAGATCGAAGACGTGTTCGGCGTCTCCGCCGCCGCTGCCGTGGCCGCTCCCGCCGCTGCCGCCGCCGGCCCCGCCGTGGAAGAGAAGACCGAGTTCGATGTCGTTATGACCGACTTCGGCGCTGAGAAGATCAAGGTCATCAAGGAAGTCCGCGCTATCACCAACCTGGGCCTGGCCGAGGCCAAGGCGAAGGTGGAGGGCATCCCCGCCGTCATCAAGGAGCAGGTCTCCAAGGAAGAGGCCGAGGAGCTGAAGAAGCGTCTCGAGGACGTGGGCGCGAAAGTGGAACTCAAGTAAGAGTTTTTCTTCACATGCCAAGGGGCGCGGTGGTCACCACCGCGCCCCTTTCCTTATAGAGGCCCCCTTGTGCAAAGGGGGCTGGCAGCGCGAAGCGCTGACTGAGGGATTGTCGCGTTACGGACGGTTACAACCCCTCCACCGCACTTCGTGCGGTCCCCCTCCCCTTGCACAGGGGAGGCTTGGGAAGTTTTCTTCGCTCGGCACCTCCCCTTGCACAGGGGAGGCTTTATCCCGAATCCCGTGGGAGGTACCCGCTATGCAATACGAATCAAAGACCGTGACGCTGAAGGACGGCTCCGCCGCCCTGTTCCGCTCCCCTATGCCGGAGGATGCGGCCGCCGTGCTGGACTTTTTCAACGCCGTCCGTACCGAGACGGAGTTTCTCCTGTCCGGCCCCATGGACCCCGAGCCCACCCTGGACGGGGAGCGGGCGTGGATAGAAAACGCCCTCGCCTCCCCCGACCAGCTGATGATCGCCTGCGAGATGGACGGCCTGATCGCCGGCAACTGCCAGATCACCTTTAAGCCCCATGCCAAGAACCGCCACCGCGCCTCCCTGGCCATTGCCCTGCGGCAGAAATACTGGGACCGGGGCATCGGCACCGCTATGTTCACCGAGCTCATCGCCGCGGCCCGGGCGCGGGGCGTGACCCAGCTGGAGCTGGACTACGTCGAGGGCAACGATAGGGGCCGGGGCCTCTACGAGAAGATGGGCTTCCGCCCCTGGGGCGAACTGCCCGACGGCATCCGCCAGAGCGACGGGACCATGTGCAAGCTGATATACATGTACCTTCCGTTAAATTAACATAATTTAGGCTACATAACATTATTTACATAAATCTGGAGGCGCCATGATACACGAAAAAAGCTGCGGGGCGGCGATATTCGTCCGGCAAAACGGCGAGGAACTCTGGCTCATCGAACACATGCGAAAGGGCCACACCAGCCTGTGCAAGGGCCATGTGGAGCCCGGAGAGGCGGAGCATGACACCGCCCGCCGGGAGATACGGGAGGAGACGGGCCTGGCGGTCACGTTCCGGAACGGCTTCCGGGAGCGTATCGAATACAGCCCCTACGAGGGCTGCGTGAAGGAGGTCATCTTCTTCCTGGCGGAGGCGGCAGGCATGGACACCTTGCCCCAGCCGGAGGAGGTAGAGTCCATCCGGTGGCTGCCCCAGGACGAGGCTCTGGCCGCCCTCACCTATCCCGACGACAAACGCATCCTCTCCGCCGCCGCGGCGGCCCTGGGCGATTGACAGGACCCTGACGATACGTTATAATAAATAAAAATACCATGAAACGAGGGACGGCCCATGGCGAATCTTCTGGCATTGGCTGACGGCAAGTTCCACCTGCTGGTGGAGTGGGGCATCCTTGTGCTGGAGTTTTTCGGTACAGTGGTCCTGCTGGTCACCGCCATCGTCAGCATGTATAAATGGCTGCGCAGGCGGCCGGACGTGCGCACTACCATCTCCCAGGGCATTCTGCTGGCCCTGGCCTTCAAGATGGGCGGTGAGGTCCTGCGCACGGTCATTGCCACCGAGACCCGGGAGCTGGTCAGCATCTTCGCCATCATCCTCCTGCGGGGCCTCGTGGCCGCCATGATCTACTGGGAGATCACCAAGGAGGCCAAGATCGAGGCCATGTACAATGGCGGCAAGATGCCGGAGCGGCACCATAAAAAAGACGATGAGACCGCAAAAGAGGCCGAGACCGTCACCGATACATAAAAATACAGTACACATATCCCGCCGTCCAGTGACGGCGGGATTTTTGCCGTTGCCCCGGCGGATAAATCATGCTACAATAGGGAAAAACTTTTTCAAGGAGCATGGGAATGAAGTACCTTTTGATCATAGGCGACGGCATGGCGGATAACCCCGTGCCCGCCCTGGGCGACAAGACCCCTTTGGAGGTCGCGGACAAGCCCGTCATCGACGACCTTGCCCGCAAGGGCATTCTGGGCAGCACCGTCAACTGCCCCAAGGAATTCGAGCCGGGCAGCGCCACCGCCATCATGTCCATCTTCGGCGCCTCCCCCCTGGAATACTACCACGGCCGGGGACCCCTGGAGGCCGCGGCTCAGGGCATAGCCCTCTCCGATGGGGACATGGCCTGCCGGTGCAATATGGTGACCCTGGAGGACCGCGACAAGCCCTATGCCGAGCGGCGCATCCTCTCCCACAGCGCCGGGTCCATCGACGGAGAGACCTCCGATAAGCTGGTAACGGACCTGTGGGAAAGCCCGGAGTTCGCCGCCCTGGCGAAGGAGTACGACATCGAAATAAACCCCGGTTCCTCCTTCCGCCACTTCGCCGTCATGCACCACGCGGACATAGCGGGCATCAGCCTCATCCCGCCCCACGACCACCTGGGCGAGGTCATCGGGCCCCTGGCCCCCTCCGGCTGCCCGGTGGCGGAGAAGCTGGAAAAGCTCCAGGAGGCCGCCTTCCGGTTTTTGGACCGCCACCCCCTCAACGAGGCCCGGCGGGCCGCCGGGAAAATGCCGGCCAACGGCATATGGTTCTGGGCGGAGGGCACCGCCGCCATACTGCCGGACTTTGCCGAAAAATACGGCCACACCGGCGAGGTGGTGTCCGCCGTGCCCCTGGTCCGGGGCATCGCGCGCCTCAGCGGTCTGCCCACCCCTTGGGTGGAGGGCGCCACCGGGGAGATCGACACCAACTGGGACGGGAAATGCCAAAAAACCATCGAGATCCTCTCCCGCTGCGACTTCGCCGCGCTGCACATCGAGGCCCCCGACGAGTGCACCCATAACGGGGACACCCCGGGGAAGATACAGTCCATCCAGTGGCTGGATAGCCGGGAGACAGCCCCCATCGTGGAATACCTCCGCTCCACCGGCGAGCCCTTCCGCATTCTGATGCTCTCAGACCACAAGACCCTCACCTCCAACCGGGCCCATGACGGCGATCCGGTCCCCTTCCTTCTCTACGACAGCCGGGAGCAGACCTGCTCCGGCCTAAGCTACACCGAGGCCAACGGCCTGAAGACGGGCCTGTTCGTTCCCGAGGGCACCGCGCTGCTGGACATGCTTTTTGAAAAATGAACGTAAAAGCCCATGCAAAACTGAATCTGACTCTGGACGTGCTGGGAAAGACCCCCGACGGCTACCATGACCTGCGCATGGTCATGCAGACGGTGGAGTTCGGCGACGACCTCACCGTGGAGCTCACCCGGAATGGCGCCTTCTCCCTGGACCCGGGCCAGAGCTATCTGCCCGCCGACGGGCGGAACCTGGCTTTGAAGGCCGCCCTGCTCTTTCTGGACGGCACCGGCCTGGGAGCCGATATCGCCGTCACCAAGCGCACCCCCGTATGCGCCGGGCTGGGGGGCGGCTCCGCCGACGCGGCGGCGGTCCTGCGGGCGCTGAATGAGCTCACCGGCCGGGGCATGAGCGTTCCCGACCTCTGCGCCTTCGGCCTGCGGGTGGGCAGCGACGTGCCCTTTTGCGTGATGGAGGGGGCGGCCCTCGCCGAGGGCCGGGGGGAAAAGCTCACGCCCATTGCCCCGCTCCCCGACTGCGCCGTCGTCATCTGCAAGCCCGCCTTCTCCATCGCCACCCCGGAGCTCTTCGGCCGCATCGACAGCCGAAAAAGCCGCCTGCGGCCCGACACCGCCGGGATGCTCTCGGCCCTGGCATCCGGGGACCTGCCCGGCGCGGCCCGGCGGGTCTACAACGTGTTTGAGGACGTGCTGGACCGCCGGCAGCAGGAGGTGTTCGCCATCAAGCGGGCCCTTACCGACATGGGCGCCCTGGGCGCGGCCATGACCGGCAGCGGCAGCGCCGTGTTCGGCCTTTTTGACGATGACAGTGCGGCAAACGCCGCCTATGACACCCTCTCCCAGCGCTATAAGGAGTGCTGGCTGACACGCCCCTATACGCCCTGAGCCGTTTAAAAATCCCCGTCACCGACCAGAATATGGTCGGTGATATTTTTATGCAAAAAACGAAATTGAAGCACTGGGAGCTGGCGGGGCTCATCGCCCTGTGCGTGCTGTTCGCCGCCGGGGCGTGGGCGTCGGATGCCCAGAAGGAGCTGGCCTCGGACCTGGTGCGTCTGCATGTGATCGCCCGGTCCGACGCGGACGCCGACCAGGCGGAAAAGCTGGCCGTGCGGGATGAGGTGCTGGCCATCCTCTCCCCCGCTCTCGCGGGATGTGAGAGCCGGGAGGAAGCAGTTAACATAATACTATCTCATCAAACCGACATCGAGGCCCTGGGAGACGATATAACCATGGAGCTGGGCCCGGAGCACTACCCCACCCGGGATTATGGGTCTTTCTCCCTGCCCGCGGGGGAATATCTGTCCCTGCGCATCATTCTGGGCGCGGGCGAAGGCCGCAACTGGTGGTGTGTGGTGTTCCCGCCCCTATGCACCGAGGCGCTGGCGGAGCCGGTGACGGACGCCTTCGCGCTGCTTCCCGAGGACGCCGCCGGGCTCATCACCCGGGACGGGCCCGGGTACCTCATCCGCTTCCGGGTGCTGGAGTGGTGGGACGCCCTGGCCGGCCTTTTTCATTGACATTCCCCCCGCCCGGTGCTATGCTGAATAAGGAGAATTTTACCGTTTCCCTGACCGCTTTCTTTACGTTTCGCGGGTAAGCTCACGGGGAGATGGGAAAGGGGGCGAAGGCTGTGGCCGATATGGACCGCCGGAAAAAATTCATCATCAACGCCGTCTATTGGGCCATCGTGCTGGGCATCGTGGTCTTCGTCACCCGCTACCTGCTGGGGCTCATATGGCCGTTCTTCCTGGCGTTCCTGTTCTCCTGGGCCATGACGCCCATCATCCGCTGGATGACGGTGAAGTGCCATATAAAGCACTCCTTCTCCGTATTTCTGTGCCTGCTGCTGTTCTTCGGCATCGTGGGGGGCCTGCTGGTGGTTGTGACGGTGAACATCGTCTCCTGGGTCCAGGACCTGGTTGTGTGGCTGCCCACCCTCTACAGGGACACCATCCTCCCCGCCCTGCAGACCGCCACCACCCGGGCCCAGGACTTTGTGGCCCGGCTGGACCCGGACGCCATCTCGGTGGTCCAGTCCGCTTTCGACAACGTCATCAACTCTTTAAGCTCCGCCGTGAGCAATTTCTCCCTTCAGGCCGTGGGCCTGGTCTCCGGCTGGGTCACCCAGGTGCCGGGCAGGCTTTTGTCCATCCTCATCTGTATCATCGCCACGGTGTTCATGACCGTGGACTTCAGCCGGATGACCGCTTTCCTCCTGCGGCAGATGCCCGACCGGACCCGCCACGTGGTGGTGAAGACGAAGGAGACCTTCATCCAAGTGCTAAAAAAGTACGGCCGCAGCTATGGCATCATCATGTGCATCACCTTCTGCGAGCTGCTGGTTGGCTTTCTCATCCTCCGGCAGGAAAACGCCGTACTGGTGGCGGCCATCATCGCCATATTCGACATCTTCCCCATCATAGGCGCCGGCTTTTTCCTGATGCCCTGGGCGGTAATCAATCTGCTGTCCGGCTCCATCGCCAAAGGCCTGGGCCTCATCGCCATGTACATCGTCATCACCGTCCTGCGCCAGTTCATCGAGCCCCGTGTGGTGGGCCACCAGGTGGGCCTGCACCCGCTGGTGACGCTGATGGCCATGCTGGTTGGCACGAAGCTCTTCGGCGGCATCGGCCTTCTTGGCCTGCCCCTGGCCTGCGCCATCATGAAGAGCCTGGACGACACCGGCGTCATCCACATCCTGCGCAAGGAGGACGACGCCCCGGTCCCCGCCGGCGAGGAAAAATTTTAGCTTTTGCCCCCGGCGCTATTGACTTTTTCCCCGCGAGATGGTAAAATCTCCTGGCTTGCGGGCGTAGCACAACGGCTAGTGCACCAGCCTTCCAAGCTGGGGACGTGGGTTCGATTCCCATCGCCCGCTCCAGCCGGGGCTGGAAAATATGCGCCAGTAGCTCAGGTGGATAGAGCAACTGCCTTCTAAGCAGTAGGCCAGGGGTTCGAATCCCTTCTGGCGTGCCATGGTAATTATGTGGTGGGTGTAGCTCAGTTGGTTAGAGTACCGGATTGTGGTTCCGGGTGTCGTGGGTTCGAGTCCCATCTCCCACCCCATTTTTCAATAGGCTGCCCGGTCCAGCCGGACAGCCTATTTTCTTTTATCACGGATGGCGGCATCCATAGGGATGTAGTGTAAAGGTAACACACCAGACTTTGACTCTGATATAGTGGGTTCGAATCCCGCCGTCCCTGCCAGTATGACTTAGTAGCTCAGGCGGTAGAGCAACTGCCTTTTAAGCAGTGGGTCCGGGGTTCGAGTCCCCGCTAGGTCACCAGCCGGAAAGTCCCGAAATTACGGGCTTTCCGGCACTTTTTATTTTTCAAGAATTTCATAGAGAGGAACGCTGACGGCGGCCCGGAGATCGTGATGATCGACGGGCCGCCGCCTTCTTTTTCTCCAATACCATCTTGCCGTATGTTGCCGTTTGTTGCCGTTCAAGTGTGCTAAAAAGTGTGATAAATTTCAGCCCCCTCAGAACACCCGAAGATGAAAAAGCTGGAGGCCGAAATTTCACCACCCGTCCTCCGTCGAAAGACACGAACAGCACCGGCCGCTTTATTTGTTCGCGCGCGGGCGCGCGGGCGCGAGAGCCGGGTCTGGGAAGATGAATGAAATTAAATAAAAAAATATAAAAACTAGGCAATTCCCGGGCTCCCAGCGCCCGCGAAGTTCGCGCTACGCGCGCACAGTACCTACGCGCGCGGGCGTTCAAGAAAACGGGCGCGCGTGGTGCGCGCGGATCCGCGCCGCCATAAGGCGGCGCATCCACGGAGCGCGCGGGGGCGCGTGATGGGATGACGCGCGTGTGCCGTGGCTGCCGTGGTGGTGCCGCTGATGGATAGCAGCGCCAGCAGCAGCCGCCGAGACCGCCGCCGGCGCTGGACTTGGGCCGCCCCTCATGCAAGCCGCTCCAGGTCTGCCCGGCCTGGCCCACCTGGGCGCCGCCCGCATCCGCCCGCCCGGGGCGGAGCAGCCGCCGCCGATCAAGAGCAATACTTCCCAGCGGACCGGACCGGGCCGGAACGCGGCCCGCCGCCGCGCTCCAGCTGCAGCCCGGCGCAGGCCGTGACGCAGGCCGCCTGCCGTGGTGGCAAGCTGCACAAAGAGCGACAGCGCCGACGAGGGCCGGCCGTCGGACCGAAGTTTTTTGCGCGGTACAGGTATACGGGGGATGTAGCTATAATCCCCCCTATAGTCCCCCCACTTTTGCCCCTTCGGCAAAATGACGAAAGACCACCGACGGACGGCGGGACCTGGGCCCGGATTAGTCAGCGGGGATCATTCGGCAAAGTGACGAATGCCGAAAAATGGGGGGACTATAGGGGGGAGAAACCTACGTGGTAAGAAAGACTAGACCGGGCGCGTAAATCCTCGGCAAAAATTTCCCCCGCCCGGCCGGCCATCGCCTTTTATGCAAGATGCCAAGCGTCCGCACCGGGCCGGGCCGGGACCATGCCCGGGCGCGTGCGTATGCGTGCGCGGACCGGGAGCGGCCGCCCGGGATCATCGGCCGGGCCGGCAGCATTGGCCACACTGGCGCGGCCCTGCCCGGGCCCGGGATCATCGGACTCAGGCGCGGGCCCTTCGGCCGGGCCGCTGCAGATCGGCAGCGCGTCCAGGCTGGCCGGGACCATGCCCGGGCGCGTGCGTATACGTGCGCGGACTGAGAGCGGCCGCCCGGGACCATCGGCCGGGCCGGTAGCATTGGCAACGCTGGCGCAGCCGGGGCCCAGGCACAGCCGGCGCAGGGGGCTATTATCGGAAAAATCAAAAAATTTTACCCCCGTAGGGGGTAACAGCGGCCGGCAAAATTTTTTCACAAAAGGGGCTTGAAATTCGGTTTTACCGTCGCTATAATGACGATAGTCGGTAAAACCGAAAACAAGCCCGGCGCCCAGGGTAAAAGGGCAGAAAGGAAACGGCATGAAAATCATAGAAAAAACCCACTGGAGCACTATAGACGTGCGGAAGATGTGCATCCGTGAGAATCTCTACACAGAGGGTGACGACGAGGACTACGGCAAGATGTTTGACATCGTTAGAGACCATCCAGCCCCCACGCCGGAAATAATCTACCGCGTAGCCGACGACATCAACCGCCACAGCGAGGGACAGACGGTCGCGAACATCATGTATATTCTGTCTAACAGCGTTATTCGCAGGTGCTATGACATCGAAAACTGATCCCCAGCGCCCCGCCTGATGATGGCCCGCCGGTCACGGGCCGAAACGATCCCCGCCGGGATCGTCGCGGGAGACCGCCCAGCAAAACAGGCCGCCAGGCCGGAAAGGATCGAACAAATGAAGGAACTGAACATCTCCGAGAAAATCACCGCCGCCCGGGAATATGCCAAGCGCAACGGACAGACCGAGGAAGCAAAGAACGACGCCGCGAACATCTGCGCGGACAGCTACGCGGAATACTTGATAATCTGGGAGGCACTGAACAAATGATCGAGGACCTTGAAACGCCGCTTTAATTCCCCGCCTGACGATGGCCCGCCGGTCACGGGCCGAAACGCCGCAAGGCGTCGCGGGAGACCGCACCACAAATATTGACCCGGCGCCCAGGGTAAAGGGCAGGAGCCAACACCATGAAGGACCTGTATACCGAAATAGCCAACCGCATTATATCCCAACTGGAGACCGGCATTATCCCTTGGCGCAAGCCCTGGAGCGGCCGCCCCGACGGGGCAATATCTCACAGCACCGGCCGGCCCTATTCCCTGCTTAACCAAATGATCCTTGACCGCCCGGGCGAATATCTGACGTTCAATCAGGTGAAGGACGCCGGCGGGAAGGTGAAGAAGGGCGCCAAGGCCCGGTTTGTGGTATTCTGGAAGGTCTACCGCAAGCCCGAGACCGACGACGCCGGGCAGCCGGTCATTGACGCCGGCGGGGATCCGGTCTACATCAATTTGCCGGTCCTGCGTTATTTCCAGGTGTTTCATATCGACGACACCGAAGGCATAGCGCCGAAGTGGGACAAGGCGCCCGAGGCAGCCGGCCCCGCCACCGACGACGCCGCCGAGGCAGCGTTTACCGGCTACATCAAGCGCGAGGGCATCACTTTTGAGCAGGTCATATCTGACGAGGCCTACTACAGCCCCGCCCGGGATTTAATCCATCTCCCCTTGCGGGAGCAGTTCACCGATACGGCCGAGTATTACGGGACAGCGTTTCACGAGGCCACACACAGCACCGGCCACAAAACGCGCCTGAACCGGTTGAACACGGCCGGCGGACTGGCGGCATTCGGCTCCGAGAGCTACAGCAAAGAGGAACTGACAGCCGAGATCGGCAGCGCGTCCATCCTGCACGCGCTGGGCCTGGAGACCCCCCAAAGCTTTACCAATTCCGCCGCCTATGTTCAAAGCTGGCTGCAGGCGTTGAAGAATGATAAACGCATGATAATCAGCGCCGCCGCCCGGGCGGAAAAGGCCGTAAAGATGATACTTGATATTCGGGATGATAAACCCGCTGAGGCATGACGCCCCGGGACCATTCCCGCCGGACACCCAAGCCGGGCCGCACCGGTCAAAGCGGCCCAGCCCCAGCCCAGCAGGGCAAAACGAATATATACCCGCCGCCCAGGGTAAAGGGCAAGGAGAATAACATGTCTAACTTCACTTTTACCGCCGATTCTATCACCGTCGCCGGCAAGACCTACCCGGCCGCATACAGCATCACCAAGACGGGCGCTGTTATGGCCTTCGTGACCGTCCCCGGATCCAAGGAAGTGCAGCGCGTCAGATTCCCCCAGGACCACGCCGACCACGCCGCCGCACTGGCGGCCGCCCAGGCTGAGAAGGCCGCCCACGAGGCTGAGGCCGCCCAGGCCGCCGAAGTGGCCACCGAGGCCGAGCCCGCCGCCGAAACGGTTCAGGAGACCACCACCGAGGCGCCCGCCCAGGAGACCGCCCCCGCGCCGGCCGAGGAGCGCGAGACGATCCCGGAAGGCTACACCGCCACCACCACGGCCGCCGGGCACATCATCGCCGTACAGCGCAACGAATACGCCGCCGAGGCGGAGCCCGCTGCCGAAACGGTCCAGGAGACCACCACCCAGACCGCGCCCGCGCCGGCCAAAGATTTCATTGGCCAGACGATCACCGGCAACGGCTGGCGGATCTTCTTCGACGCCGAAACGAGCCGGACCCGCGTCATCTTTGACGCCGCCCCCACGGCCGCCGCGGCCGCGGCCCTGGAGAAGGCCGGCTTTTACTTCTCCAAGGCCATGAACAGCTACAACAAGAAACTGACCTGCAAGGCGCACCGGGCCGCCGTGGCCCTGTCCGGCGAGCTGCGCGCCCTGTACGCCTGAGAGGAGGCCGGAACCATGAGCGAACAAGAAGTATTTAACAGCCTGTCCGAGCTGGAAAAATATTTTTTCTACCGGCAACTTCTCAAAGACCCCGCCGGGGACGAATGGAAGGCCCTGCAAGGGATCCACGGGAATATAAAAACCGCCCTTGTCCAGTGGCACGAGCTGACCGGCTGCAAGAACGAGTAACGCCGCCGAATTATTCCGCCTGACGATGGGCCGCCGGTCACGGCCCGAAACGATCCCCGGCCGGGGATCATCGCGGAAAACCAACGCCGCCAAATCATTTTGAGAGGAGCCAACACTCTGTGCAACTCTGACCTTATCACCGTGGAGCACGGCACAGGATATCTCAGCTTTACGCCGGAGTGGCTTGCTATTGCCCCGGCCGCCAACGTGAAGGCGATGTTTAAACTATTGCAGGAGAACGAGCACCGCCCCGGCAACGCCGAGACCGTAAAGCGCATATCCGAGGCAATGCCGACGCTGGGAAGGTACGCGAAGAACGCCGCCGAGCATAAGCGCGTGAAATCCATACAGGCAGCATGGGCCAAGTACAACAGGAAGAACACCCCGGAAAGCAAAGAGGACCGGAAAGCAGCTCTTGTTATCAATCGGCTCTTCAAGGAAAAGCACCTGAGAAACCGCCCGGACTATCGATCCGCATGGATCGACGCCCCCACGGGGAAGATGTGCGCCACGGACGGCTACCGCCTTTACCGGTTTAACCGTGTTATATCTGGCGTGGAAGTTGGGAAACCGCTTGACCCCCTGAACGTGGCCGCCGCCATGGGAGACATGAACGGCCTGGAGCCGCTGACGCCGCCCACCGAAGCAGATTTAAAGATTCGCGCCGCGCTGAACAGGCAATGCCGGGAAAACCGCCCGTATGACTTCGGCCCCGGAAAGCCCGCCGCGGAGGTGTCCTGCCTGCGTGATCTTCTCCAGCTTTTCCCCGCCGGGAAATGGTATTACAACGCGAGCCCCAGCCCGGCCGGCCGCCGCATCTACGTCATTGACGCCGCCGGGGACGCCCTGTTACTGCCTGTCCGTAAGGAAGCGGACATTGCGCCCGGAGTATATGCCCCGGACCCCGCGCCGGCCGAGGCGGAGGCCGCCGCCGAGCTGACCCCCGAGCAGTTTGAGGAACTGGCGGCCCGGGACGCCATGACCCCGGAGGAATTTGCCGCCGCGCTGGCGGCCTGAATGGGAGGTATCAACATGACAGAGCTTTTATTCTTGATATATTCAAATCCCCTTGTTGCGGTCCTGTTCCTGGCGGCCTGTTTCATCCTGGCGCTTGTTGCCGGCGGCGAAAACGAAGCGCCAAAGAAGCAGACGCCGCCCCGCCGGGAGCCCGCCGCATCATCCAAGCCCGCCCCGCCGGCCAAAGCTGCCACACCGGCTGAGCCCAAGCGCGGGCCCGGGCGGCCCCGGAAAAATCCCGCCCCGGACCCGGCCGCCCCAAAGCGGCCCCGGGGAAGGCCCCGGAAAAATCCCACCCCGGCCGCCGCGGCCAAGCCGGAGCAGACCAAGCCGGCGCCGGCAAAGCCCGCCGCGCTGCCCGCCGTGAGCCCGGTGATGAACCCGGAGGAATTTATAAATAACCTGCCCGCCTGACGATGGGCCGCCGGTCACGGCCCGAAACGGCCCCGGGCCGTCGCGGGAGACCAACGCCGCAAAATCATTCTGAAAAGGAGCCAACACCATGAGCGAAAATTATTTCATCCTGAACAAGGAAACGGGCAAACTGGAGCTGCACTTTGAAAAATCCACCTATGCCGCCCTGACCGACGCGCAGAAATCCGAGATCAAAAGCAATTTCTTGTGGGGGCGCCGGTCCGGCTGCTGGATCAGCCGCGCCAAGGAACCGAACCTGTACTATGCCCGGAAGGTTGCGGAGAGCATCGGCCTGGAGGACGCCGGGACGGAGGGCGAGAGGCTGTCTTTTGCCGAGCAGCAAGCCCGGAAGCAAGAGCGCGCTGAGCGCCGCGCGGACCGGTACGAGGGCCGGGCCGAGGCCGCCGAGAGGAAAGGCGAAAGGCTGCAGGCGCCTATAAACGCCATGCACGAAAAGGGCGACACGGCATTTTTCACCCAACCGAACATTGACAGCGCCGCCGGCCGGGCCTTTACCCGCCGCCGCGAGAAGATGTTTGCGGCCTATGAAAAAGGCTTTGACGAGCTGCGCCGGTCCGAATACTGGAAAGAGCGCGCCGCCACCGCCCGGACCACCGCCGCGGCCAAGGAGCTGCAGGACAAGGGATTTATCATGCGCCGTATCAAAGAGAGAGAAAGCGGCATCCGCAAGGTGGGCGGCCGGATCAAGGAGTATGAAAGCTATCTTGAGACCATCGCCGCCGGCGGGGAGCCCCGCGATAAATACGGCTGGGCCGTCACCCTGTCCCCGGAGGACCTGCAAAAGCAGATCGACGCCGATACGGAGCGCCTGGAGGTCCTGTTAGACGAGCTGGGATATTATCAAGAGGCTCTTGATAACCTGGGAGGCGTCCAATTTTCCGCCGAGAACGTAAAGCCCGGCTACCGCGTGGATATTCAGAAGTACGGCCCCGGCGAGGTCATCTCCTGCGGCCCTAAAAACGTCATGGTCAAGTTTATAGGGGGATCCGTGTTCGCCTGCGCCTATGCCGAGATCAAGAGCGTGACGCCCTGCGAGAGAGCGCCGGAGACTCACCCCTTCAAAGTGGGGGAATCCTTCACATGCCGCCGCTGGAACAAGGAAAAGCGCGTCTTTGAGGAGGTCACGTTTAAGATCATCCGGGCCACGGAAAAGAGCGTCACGCTCCAGACCGGGGATGAAAAACCCTTTGTCAGGAAACCGATAAAACGCCCCTGGTCCGGTAATTGGTATATCGGCGTCACCGAATGGAACGACGGGACCTGGTATAAATCCCCTGAGAAGGCCGCCGAGCAGCCCGCCGCGGAGCCCGCTGCCGAGCTGGACCCGGAGGAGGCGGACGCCATGACGCCGGAACAGTTCGCCGAGCAGGCGGCCCAGCAGTAACGGCGCCCGGGCCGGTCCGACCTGGGCCGGCCTGGGCCCGCGCCCCCCGCCCCGGGCACCACGCCCGGGGCATCGGCCTGGGCCGCCCTGGGCGGAAAATCGCAAAAATCCGCCGGCCGCGGATTGACAGCAGCGCGGGGAAGTTTTAATATATTATATATTATGGGTAATACCGAAAGGAGCCAGCACCATGCGTATCTATAATACCGAAGAGGAAGCCCGCCGGGCGCGCAATGCCTCAAAATCGCGGTACGACGTGGAAAACACACGCCACGTAGGATTGAAGTTCAACCTAAAAACCGACGCTGATATATTGGACCGGATCGGAAAAGAAAAAAACGCTCAGAGCTATATCAAGCGCCTTATCCGAGAGGATATATCACGGAACGGAGGATAACATGCTTATTATATTTATTCTACTGGCCGTCATTGGCGTGGCGCTGATCGTCTACGGCATATGCCGCGGGGGTGACAGCGCTGCCAAGCCCCCGCGTGACGAGGGGCACGGCGTGGACGTGGTGTGGCGCGTCGGCCGCCGCCGGTGACGCCGCCGGATCATTCCGGGCAACGCCGCCGGATCATTTGAGACAGCTTGCAGGTCCTTCCTGCGGGCTGTTTTTCTATGCCGGATCAATTTGGTGGCGCCGCCAACATGTTTTCGTGACGCCGCGAAAACATACGGACAGGTCCATTTTGGCAGGGGCATGGATGTCCTTACCAGAGCTCCCGCCGCCCCTATCCTGAGTTATTCATAATAGGAGGTTGTGTTAAACACATATGGGCCCGGTTTTTCCCAGCGTATCAGGGCTTTGACGGTTTTCGCCCCAACTGTGTTTTACCATGCCTTAATATGTAAAATAAACGCCCCTAGACTGGGACAAATGGGCATAAAAATAGCGGCCCCCGGAGCGTTCCGAGGGCCGTCTTTTACAGGGAACAGGTGCTCATTTTGCCGGGGCCCAGCGGGCACCGCTTGTTGTAGGCCATGCACCGCTTACAGAAAGCCTTATGCACGTCCCCCACGTAGTTGGTCGAGGGGTTCTTGATCTTCTTGTGATACCCGGTCTGATGGCGGGTCTTGCCGGCCGCCCGGGCCAGCTTGGTATTCTCCTCCACGTTCAGTTTTCTCTTCTTCATGGTATGTCCTCCCCTATATATTATATATGTGTCGCCTGGCGCGCCTCACGGGGGAGCCGCCGGCCGGTGAGCATGTTCATCTTCATCATGCTCTCGTCGATGTTCTCCTGCACCACGCCGATGTACACCAGGGTCTCCCGCTGGAAGGAATGGCCCAGGATCCTTTGCAAGCTGACGACATCGCCGGTGGTCTGATAGTAGTGGTAGCCGAAGGTTTTACGCAGGGTATGGCACCCGATCCGCTCCTCCACGCCCGCCTGCCGGGCTATGCGGTTGATGATCTGATAACAGCGCTGCCGGGAGATGGGCCGGGGCTTATGGGTTATGCTGTCCTTTTCCCGGCTCTGGAATATATACTCGTCCGGCCGCCGGCCTGCCAAGAGCCGGTTGATCTCCTTCCTCGCCGTGGGGTTTATAAGAATGCGGGCCTCTTTGCCGGTCTTTTTCGCCTGTATCTGAGCGTAGTCCCGGCCCCGCAGGTCCCCCACCTTGAACCGCCGGAAATCCGACACCCGGACCGACGTGTTGAGCCCCACCAGCAGTATCAGTTCCCAGCATACTTCCCCGGTCTTGCGGTGGCGGTCATGTTCCCGGGCGATCTCGAAGCACCGCTGGAGCACTTCAAGATCCCGGATGGGCTGTACCAATTTCATGTGTTTTCACTCCTTAATATTATGACAAGTAGTAAGGGCCAAAAAGTAAGCCCCGGTGGATCACACCGGGGCTCTTGCTTTCAACTCCCAACAAAAGGTTGCCTCCCAACAATGGGCATTCCGTCAAGAGTGTTCGCTTTGCCAGGGCTCCCACGCGAGCCCAGCGCAGCGGGTCGCGCGGGAAGAAGGAAGAAATACCTTGACCGATGATGGCGCCCGGTTTACTGGGCGCCAGAATCTTCAAGGTATTTCTGACGTTGCAGGTGCTGGGCGTAGTGGAGATCGTCGGCAAGGTCGCTCATACGCTCCTGTATTCCTTCGATCACCCATGATAGCTGTGCCGCGTCCATGTCGTCCCAGGCGGCCCGCCCCTGCACCGGGGTAGGGTCCGGGGCAGGTGTAGGGTCCGGGGCGTTCTGAGGGTTCACGGCCATCAGGTAAAGCAGGGACAGGATGAACAGCGTGGCAAGGATGAATACCGCCTTGTCGTTCCTGTTCATTTGAAAGCACCGTCGATCAGGGCGGCCATGGTATCGGCGCCTACAACGCCGTCGTCCTCCAGGCCCTTGGCCTTCTGGAATTTCTTGACCGCGGTTTTCATGCTATAACCGAACTCCCCGTCCAGCCCGCCCGCGTCATACCCGGCGGCGTAAAGCATACCCTGTATGCACATGATGAAGTCGCCGGTCTGGAGGATCTGCGCCGGGTGCGCCTTTACAAGGGCGACGAACATTTTTGCGAAGTTCGCATCCGCCGTCTTGGCCCCGGGCACGCCGTCGGCGGTGACGCCAAGCCAGCGCTGCCAGTCCTTCACATACTCGGCGGGGCTCTTGACCGGTTCCGGGGTGGGGCCCGGCTCCTTCCCGTTCTCGTCGTAGGGCGGGCGGAAGAAGATAAAACCGGATATGGATGTCTTGCGGAAGCCGATGCCCTCATAGAAGGCGCCGGTGCCGTTTCTGGCGTCGGCCTTCGACGCTTTGACGTGGCCGTAGTTGCCCTCCAGCGTCAGCATGTAGCCGTTGCCTATATACTCGTCGCAGTAGCCGGTGTGCATGTCGTCGCCCTCGATGAAGATGTCGCCGGGCTGCGGGGTCTTGACCTGGGGCCACCCCATGGCCTTCATAAAGCTGTGGAGCGTCGGGACATACCACGGGTTACTGCATCCGTCCAGCAGCGTGGAGCCGGCGTGCTTCTGCGCGTACTTCACAAAGCCGCCGCAGTAGGCGGTGCCGACAAGACCAGCCTCTTTATTGACGGTGGTGTTGTTGGCCCCTGTTATGGCTTCGTTCTCGCCGGCCAGCGCCTCGCCTGCGGCAAGGACCTGTTTTGCCGTCGCCATGTGAGTCACCTCCCAAAAAATGCGCCCGCGTGGGCGATATGTCCACGCGGGCAGGTTTGATTACGTGTTGCCGGAGAGCTGCTTGCCGATCTGGTGAACGCCTACGGCAGCCAGGCCGGAGAGGACGCCGACGCCAATGGCAGATATAATGTCCTTCGCCGGGAAGCCGGGCATAAACCAGAGAGCCAGGGCGCCGATGATGCCGCCGGCCGCGCCCACGATGATGGGCACCCATTTGTTATCCAGAGGACTGGCCTTTACCGCCATGCCGATCAAAAAACAAATAATAGTGATAGCGGTGCAGGTGCCGATGTCGCCGGGGTCCAGACTGGGAGTGTCGCCGCCGGAAGGTTCGGGAGCCGGGGTGGCCTCGGGCGTGGCGCTGGGCTCGGCGGTGTAGACAGGCGCCGGGGTGTCGGCCGGCGGCTCGGATGCCTCAGCGGCAAAGGCCGGCAGGCACAGGCAGGCGAACATGCACATGGCCAGGACCAGGATGCAGAGGGTGAAGAGAATCTTTTTCATTGGGTTTTCCTCCTAAAAAAATTTCAACGGCGCTCATTCGTCGCCGCCGTTGTCGTGTTTGGTCGTTTTCGCTGTAAGGATGTCTATTGCTTTGGTGATGGCCGCGGGGAGCGGCAGACCCATAAGCCCGGCGTTCTCCACGATGGATATTACCTCGTTGGCTACGAAGCCTATAACCACGCTGTCCCGTATGTAGTTGGTCCCGGCCAGCAGGTCCAGGCGGCAGGCAATGAGGACGATCAACAGGGTCATACCCTTACGGCATAGCCCCTTCCATCCGGCCCGGCTCTCCAGGGCCCCGTTCTCGCTTTTCTTGGATGTGTGGAACACCCCGGCGACGACCAGACCGGAAACGTAGTCTATCGCCATGCAGATGATAAGCGTTGTCAATGCGGTGTCCCATCCTCCAAAAAGTGATGCTATGGCGCCGCCGATCACGCCGGCGGCAGTACAGATCGCGTTTTTCATCTCCTGCCATCCCCCTGTTCAGAATTTCCCGGGGCGTCGTCTAACCCCAGGACCGCCCTGTACCGGGCGTCCGCTGCGGCGATCTCGTCAGACATGGAAGTGTCCCCAAGCTGCGCCAGGTGCTCCGCCATCACCCGCACCAGGCGGGCCAGCTCCTCGCATATAGAGCATAGCCCCTCGATCATTTGCAGGTTTCCCACGGCGTCATCCCCTCCCGGGCGCCGCGCCGATAAGGCCCGCTATCTGCGCCAGGTCCTCCACCGGGGCGCAGAAGAAGGCGTGGCCCCAAAGCCACCTGTCGTCTATGTCCGGCCGGCGGTATCGGGCGCACAGCGCGGACCGCCATATCTTGTCCCACCGGGCCTGATACTGCTTGTCCCGCTTTTGCAGCCGGGCGAGGATGGCGTTGATAAGACTGGCCCGCTCCCGGCCCCGGCCGTCGTCGTCGGCGCAGAAGTATTCGCCGTTCTGGCTGGCCGGGTCGCACAGCGGCCTGTCCGGCCCCAGGGAGAGAAAGCCGGCCAACTCCTCCACGGCGGTGCCGAAGGGGATGTTGACCGGGCCGCATATGGCGTTGAACCGGGCGCGCTTCCGGGCAATGTAACGGTGCTCCACGGCTTATTCCTCCGTCACGTCGTCCCAGCCGTAGACGCCGGGCTTCCACACGTTGTTGTCCGTGTTGCTCTGCCAGTGCTTCCCGTCGCAGCTCACCTTGTCGCCCTTGGCGTAGGCATCGTGGGCGCCGACGGGCTGGGACCATTCCGGCCACTCCTCCGCCGGGTCCGCGGTGACGCTCCACAGGCTCACGGCGGCGTCCGGCGTCCAATCGGCCTGAGAAGTGTGATCCTGCACGCACTTGTACAGCTTCCCGTTGTACCGCCTGATCTGTCCGGTCTTGTAGGCCACAGGGTAAGCCCACTCGGCGAACAGCTCCGCGTGCTCCGCGGCGGTGGTGGCGTCGATGTTCCCGGCCTCCGCCATGGTGACGAACACGATCCCGCCGGCGGTGTTGGTCTTGACGATCTCCGCCCCGGCGTCCGTGGCCTCCAGAAGTACGTCCTCCGCCCCCTCCATGGGCTCCCGGCCCAAAAGGTGATAGGGCGTGCCCTCAAAGGCTATGCCCTTGGCCTCGAACTCCTGGCACAGGATGAAGCAGCCGTTGTCAGCCCGGGTGATGTACGTCGGGCTCTCCGTCATCCCGATATTTACGCCGTCTTTGATAACTCTGTACATGATGCACCTCCAAAAATAGCATGATGTAGCCGCCGCAGCCGCAGCAGACGGCCGTGGTCGTTGAAGTTCCTGTAGTAAGCCTCGTGGCTGTTCATGAAGTCGTGGACGCCCGCCAGGCTCCGCCGGCCGGCCTCCACCTCCCGATGAAACATTTTCAGCTTCCGGCGGGCCCGCTTTATCCCGTCCCGGCTGCCGTTGATGATGACGCGCCCGCTCTCCGTCAGTGTGAACCGTGCCTTGCAGAACCGGAACGGCTCCGTCAGGGGCGTGATCTTGCACTTGCGCTTGTTGACCCGGATCCCCATAGCCTCGAACCGGCGGACCATCTCCCGGACCACGGCTTTCAGCCGTTCCACATCCGGCATGATTATCACATAGTCGTCCATGTAGTGCCCTGCACAGTGAGCGCCTACCTGGCATTTCAGCCAGTTATCCACCGACGACGGCAGGCTTACCATCTCCTGCTGGCTGGGCTCCAGGCCAAGGGGCATACCCCGGCCCGGGGCCGTGGCCGGCGCCTGGTCCACGATCCGGTCCGCGAGCTGGCGCAGGTCCCCGTTGGTGATATACCGGGCGTGGCGCTGGAAGATGACCCACCGGGGCGCGCCCGGGAAGAACTGCTTTAGATCCAGCGTGGCCACGCCGCCGGTCCGTCCGTACCGCCGGTAATGCCACCGCAGTTGATCGGCCAGGCGCCTGTACTGGTAGTGCAGGCCCATTCCCTTGCGGCTGGCCCCGTTGTCATGGATCATGGCGGGGGTGTACAGGGGGATAAGGACCTCATTGCAGAACAGTTTGTGTATCTGCCGGTCCGTGATGTGGGGCGCGTCGATGGGGCGGGTCTTGCCCCGCTCCTGAATGATGAAGTGGATGCAGCGCTTGGCGCGGTATTGCCGCCGCAGGATCTTCCTCCGCCGGACAGCCGTTCCCGAGAAAAGGTGAAGCTCAAAGTTTTGGGTGCTCTGCTTCCAGCGGACGCCGTTGCAGCACTTCTTCCCGTAGAAGAACATCCGCCTGTAGCTGAAAACGTCCTCCAGGGAGCCCAGCGCCTCGCACCGGGCCTCGCGCCGCCGCCGGCGGGCGGCCTGACGGCGCTGGTATCGCCCTTCCCGGCGCTCCTCGCTCGTCATGCTTTCCGCCTCCCCAAAAAATGAGTTATTCGACCGCCGTACAGCCTCTTGTAGGGTGCCGTCCAGACTGCTTTGCTCCGGCACATGAAACGGGGTAAGGCACATCCCCCGCCATGCAAGCAGCGTCCGTGCAGGAGCATCAGCGGTCAGTTTCGGGCTCTCGCCCCGGAAGTATCTCTCCTTTTGCAAGGGTCGTCTTTCACCTTTCGGCTACTCCGTGTGACCCGGCAATGCAAAATCCGGCCAGCATCGCGAGGGAATTGTTGGCGTTGTTGTTGTTGGCAGACCCGTCCGTGTTGACATTGCAGAAGTTGTTGCTGTTGTTGTAATTCGGCGAGCGGAGCCACGCATTGGCGGCGCGCACGCCGCCCAGCACGGCCGGGCGTTATCAGAGATACACCGCTTTTGAACTTATTTCTTTTCTTCGGTCAGCTTATTGATCTGGCCGCGCAAAAGCCTCTCCTCCTGGTCTATGAGCTCCCCCAGGGACTGGGCCATATTGTCGAGCTTCCGCGTGGCGTCGCTCTTGTCCACGTGCTCCCCCTTGCCGTTGGTAAAAGCGCCCTGGGGATTCATGGCAAGGATCATGTAACAGTGGGTGAGCCGCACGTCCAAAGCACTGAGGGAGGCGTTGGCGGTCAGCAGGTAATCCCGCCGCTTGCTCCGCTTCTGCTCGTCGTCCGGGAAGGTGGCGTTGGCCTTCTCCGCGTAGTCCATCACGTCCCCGGCCAGGTCCGCCGTCGGCTCTGCAATGAGCCGGGAATACCGGGCGGAAAGCCGGGTCAGGAATGTGACGGTCTCCACGTATATCTGGTTTGCCACGTTCACGAACTCCGCCTTGCTGGTGGTGCGCTTTTCTTTGAGGACCGACATGCTGCAGGCTCCTTCGGCAAAATGACGAATGTGGGAAAATGGGGGGACTATAGGGGGGAGATACCTACCATGGTAGGAAAAACCTACCCGCGCGCGTAAAACTTCGGTCGGAAAACCGCCGCCGTTTTTCGCCGCGGGTCTTTGTGCAGGTTGCCAGGGCTCCCGCCCGGGCCAGGCAGGCGCGCGGCCCGGGGCTTTTCAGCTGGGGCCGCGCTGTTTTTTTGCTCGCAGTCTCTTCCCCGCCGCTTTCGCGGCTGGATTTCTTTGGATCGCTTCGCTGGATTAGGCGGCAAAGCCGGCCAGCATCGCGAGGGAATAGTAGGCGAGGGTGTTGGTGGCAGACCCGTCCGTGTTGACAATGCAGAAGGTGTGGCTGTAGTCGTAATACGGCGAGCGGAGCCACGCACAGGCGGCGTCATTCGTCGCACTGTGCTTGTATACGATCTTCGGGTTGCTGGCCTTGAAGTAGTCGTACTGGAGCTGGTTCGCCTGTTCCGTGCTGTTGGCGTAGCTCCGGGCGCCCTGTATCTCGAACTCTGCCAGCAGCCACAGGTAGTCCGTGGTGGCGGTCACGTTCCCCGCGTTGTTGTTGCCGCCGCCCTTGTTGTCCGTGTACTTGGTAACGGGCTTGATGACGGCTTTCAGGTCCGACGGCAGCGCCGCCAGAAGGGTGTTCGCCGCCGCGCTGGCCGGGGCCTTGTCGCCGCCAAGGATGACCGTCCGCATGTGGGAGCTCTGCCAGCCGCCGGTGTTTGTGCTGCTGGTGTTCATAGTGAAGCACCCGTTGTCGGAAGTCGTATTGTTGTACTGGCTGTCCACCAGGCCCACCAGCTTGTCATTGATCTTGCCCAGGGCGAAGTGTATCTTGTTGGCGCCCTCCTTGGCGGAATTGTGGTTGAAGCCCAGGATGAACACGTCGATGGAGAGGTTGGAGAAGGTCGTGTTGCCTACCTTGCCGTTGATCTTGATGTTCTTCTTGTCGCCCACCTTCCAGTAGTTGGCGCCCTGATTGGCGTCGGACGCCTGTTTTATCACGGCCCAGGTGTTGGAGTTGAGGGTGCTGACGGGCAGCGTCACGCTCACCGAGCAGGTGACCGCCGTTGGCGCCGTGTGGTTGGTGCCCGCCGCCACGTTCACGGTGATGACGGCGCTGCCGGTCTTGAGGCCCGTGACCGTGATCTTGTTGCCGCTGATGGACGTGGAGGCGGTGCCGGTCTGGCTGGACACGGCGGAGATGGCGCCGTTCCCCGCCCGGTTGACGGTAATGACGGCGCTCTTCGTGCCGACGTTCAGGGAGAGGGTCTTGGGAGAGATGGACAGGCTCCCCGCGGCCTTGTTGATGACCCAGGAGGCTTTGCGCATCTCGCTGCCGCTGTTGTCGCTCCACATATAGTTGGCCGTGGGGGTGAACTGGGCGTAGTAGGTGCCCGCGTTGGTCTTGCTGGTGTCCCCGGCCACGGTGAACTTCCCCGCGTCGTTGCCCTTCCACACGGGGGACCGGGCCCCCTCGTTGTAGGTCAGCGTCCCGCTCTGGGTGGGCAGGGTGACGCCCTGCTTGGCGATGACCCACTTGGCCTTGCGCATCTCGCTGCCGTCGTTGTCGCTCCACATGTAGTTGGCCGTGGGGGTGAACTGGGCGTAATAGGTGCCCGCGTTGGTCTTGCTGGTGTCCCCGGCCACGGTGAACTTCCCCGCGTCGTTGCCCTTCCACACGGGGGA